>NZ_CP187419.1:6069958-6704937 GCF_049819085.1 Anatilimnocola aquadivae | reverse complement strand
ATTGCCCATTGCTCTTTCGCAGGTCGCTGCCTTTTGCACACTCTCAGCCGATCTTTGGATTGCCGGTAAGTTTTTGGCAATCGACGAAGTGGCCTATTACGGCAGCGCCAAGCGCCTCGTGCTGCTGCTCGGAATTCCCGAGCAACTGGCAATGCTCACGATCATCGCGAATATTCCGGACCTGCATTCTCGCGGCAAACTGCTCGAACTACAGCATCTGATTCGCAAAGTAACGACGCTCGCGGCAATTCCAGCCGTCGTCGCTTGTTTGGTCTTGCTGCTGTTTCCCGAGCAAATTCTCACAGTGGCCTTTCGACCGCAATACAAAGTGGCGGCCGCCGCTTTGATGATTCTCGCGCTTGGTCAGGTAACAGCCAACTACCTGGGGCCCTGCGGCTATGTGCTGCTGATGACAGGCAGGCGCTGGACCGTGCTAGTCATTACCGCCGTATGCGGCAGCTCGGCAATCATTTTGGGTGCACTCGGCGCATACTACGGTGGCATGCTTGGCCTCGCAGTGGCCGCCGCGGGTTGCACAGCAGCGCAGATTGTTCTGGAGTGGCTCGCCGTCCGCTACTATGTGGGTATTTGGTGCCATGCTTCGCCAGCCACGCTGACCGCGGCCGCGCCAGCTAGTGCCCCGAGCGCATCGCAGGAACCTCGCCCGTGAAGTTTTCCCTGGTTGTCCCCACGGTTGGCCGGCCTGCAGAGTTGCAGCGGTTCATCGATCACCTGCAACGTCAGGGGGACGACCGGGTCAAACTGCGCGAACTGGAATTGATCGTGGTCGACCAAAGTGGGAAGCCTGACACCGGCGAACTGGTAGCCCGTTTGCAAGCCGAGTTCTCAATTCGTCACCTGCCCATGAGTGGTCGCGGCGCTTCGCGAGCGCGCAATTATGGCTGGGGCTTTGCCCAGGGCGAGATTCTCACTTTTCCCGATGACGACTCTCACTACCCAGACGGCTTCCTGCGCAAAGTGCTCGAATGCTTTGACGATCCCCAGGTCGACGCTATTTCGGCGACCGTCGAGTTCATCGGCCGCTCTGATACCGAAGGGGGACTGATCACGCGCGACAATGTATTGTATCGCTGCATCGAAGCCGCCTTCTTTGGCCGCCGCGAACGACTGGGCGATATTCGGTACGACGAGCGGATGGGCATTGGCTGCGCCACTCCCTGGAACAGCGATGAAGGGCCTGATCTGCTTCTGCGGATGATGGAGCGAGGGCTGCGGACCGACTATCACCCGGAGATGATCATTCATCATCCGAACCCGCTACAGACGGAAGACGAGAATCTGCAGCAACGCAACTTCAAGTACAGCCGTGGCCGTGGCTACTTGCTGCGAAAGCATCATTTTCCATTAACGATGGTAGCGAAGACTCTCGCCCGCTCTCTCGCCGGCAGCGCATTCATGGCACTTCGCCTGCGCCCCTTTTGGGCTCGCTACTACTGGAATGCCTTTCTCGGCAAAATGCAGGGCTACCTCGCTGGTAAGAACGCACCCGCGCAAGAATTGACATCCCCCCTTAGCTCGCTCGACGCTAGCGTGGTTGCTTCCAAGTAGGCCTACATCAATCTTGCCCTGGGTTAGTGCTTTCGCTACAAGCCGCGATGATTCTCCGTGCGGACGTTCTGCGCGAGATGTGTCGCTGTTTGTTGGTGGGCCCCGGTCATGCGCTATTACCTGCTAATTGCCATTGTGATGGGCACTCTCGGCAATCCGTTCCTCGCCTGGGCTGCGGAGGACTATCCGTACACGGCCTATGTGACCGTCGAGCGGACCAACATTCATAGCGGGCCATCCAAGCGGTTCTATCCAACGGACGAACTGTTTATTGGCGATGAGGTCGAGGTCTATCGCCGCGAAGGGACCAGTTGGCTCGGCGTGCGACCGCCGCAAGGCAGCTTTAGTTGGGTACCTGCCGATTGCGTGGAAGAGACCGATGATGAAGGTGTGTTTCGCGTCTTGATCGAAACTCAATCTTGGATTGGTACACTCTTTCCCTCCGTGAAAGAACACAAGTATCAGGTCAAACTGCGTCCGGGCGAACTGATCGAAGTGACGGGTCAAAAAACGGTCCAAACGGCGGAAGGAAACGAAACCTGGCTGAAGATTGCTCCACCGGCCGGTGAGTTTCGCTGGATTCATACGAGCCAGGTTTCGCGCACGCCCCCGCGAGCGGAAGAACTGGCCGCTTCGCCCCGCCTGCCGACTCGACGCGAACTGCCCGAGGTTCAAGCCGCCATAGGCACGGGCGTGAATCGCGCGAAGGACTCACTGGCAGCGCTGACCGCTGCGAGCAGTGCGATCGAACGTCCCGTCAAGCCCGTCCAGCACGAAATCGTACTCACAGATCTTGCGCCGGTCGTACAAGAAACCAAAGCTGACCGAGATGAAATGCGACTGGTGCAGCACCAGCAGGCAATTGAGCTGACTCGCGAGAACGCAGTTTCGCCCGATGGCTTCGTGCCACGCAAGCCGCGCCGGATCGATAACACCGCCGGCGTTCCTGCCCCTTCGACCGAGTTGCGCATGGCCAGCAGCGAACGACTGCAAAACAGCATTCACGACAAGCCCCGCAGCAGTTCGCTTCCCGCCGCCGCACCGACACGCACGTTGGCACCCTTGCCCGTTGCGCGAGCTTCCGTTGCCCGCGATGCTGGCGCGACTTTCGATGCCGCTTCGGCCACGCAGCAGTTGACGGAACTGGATCTTGAGCTTTCACTGCGAGTGGCTCAGCCTCGCTCGACGTGGAACCTGGAACCGATTCGGGCTCAGGTACAAAAAATCGTTGATGGGGGACAATCGCCGAACGAACGTGGTCAGGCTCGCTTGCTACTCGAAAAGATTCGCAAGTTTGAAGAGACGTTTGATCTACCGAACGATCCGCTAATTGCGGCAGCACGAGGCGGACCTGCTTCGCCTGCCGATGCTCGCTATGACGGCGTCGGCATCCTGCAGGTCGTTGTCAGCCGTGCAGGGCAGGCCTCGATCGCACCGTATGCCATTGTCGATGCGGATGGAAACCCCGTCGCCTTCGTTTCTCCCGGTCCAGGGATGAACTTGCGTCGCTACGAAAATAAGCCCGTGGGCATCTATGGCAAGCGCGGCATGGTCGAAGCCATTCGCAAACCGCATCTGATTGCCGAACGTGTGATTGATCTAAGCACGCGGTAATATCCGGCTCAGAAAAACGGAGAGCAGGAAATCACCTCAAGAAACCGAGAGCTGTCCCCCCAAAATCCTTTGCAGGGCTTCAAGGGGACAGCAGGTTGAGCGAGGGAGCTCAAGTCGAGGTGAGTTAGTCGGAATCGAGCGGTAGGTACGGATTGACCGTATTGCGAGGCTGGTAGTTGCCTTGCGGCACTTGCGGACGGCGGAAGCGTTCATCACCGAGCGGGCTGCCGGTTAGATCGGGGCGAATATTGTTGATGCTCTGGACGGGATCGACGTTTTGATCGAGCTGATTCAGCGTATCGACGATCCGCTGAGTGCTGATCGTCTGGTTATTGGCCAGCGGGTTCTTGCCGTTATCGGGATCGAAGAACTCTTGCAGTTCGAGAAACGCGGGGCTCATGAGGATGATCAGAGCGGCCGGAGCGAAACAGAACAGTAGCGGGAAGGTAAGGAACACGGGCAAGCGATTCGCTTGCTGGTTGGCGAGATTCTTGCGCGTCGAACGGAAGTGATCGGCCTGTTCCAACAGCGAACCGCTGATGCTCGCACCCAGTTGGTCGCCGCGGGTGAGCAGCGTCGCCACCTGGCGAACTTCCGGAGTATCGACGCGATTAGCCCAATCGGTGAGTGCCATCCGCATGCTGCCGACATCCGATTGCCGCCGCATGATTTGCAGCTCTTCACCCAGGGCTGGATATGCGGTCAGGTTCTTCGAAACGTGATCGAGGCTTTGCGAGAGCGGCATACCGCCACCGAGGCACATGCCGAGCATATCGAGCATGTCGGCGAGACCAGCGTTGATCTCGGCAATCCGATTGGAGCGACGAAAGTACACCCACAGACGAGGCGTGATCGACAGCACCGCAGTGATGATGCCGCCCGCGATCGCGATGCGAAAGGTGTGTTCTGGTGGCGAGAAGATGATCAAGAGCGCTGTGCAGAACAGCGGGAAGACCATCAGCACAAAGCGGTAGGCGTACACGCTCGAGCGTGCGGTGGGGCTGTACAAACCAGCCTGCCGCAACATCTGGCCGAACTCGACACGTTCTTTCTCTGATTCCGGAATTTGCTGCGCGAGAGCATCGGTCAGCGGACCGAACACACCGCCCGACGAACGCCGGCGAGGATCGGACGGTTGCTCGGGTTGCTGTTCTTTGCGAGCGAACAACATCCGCAAGATCACGGGAACGACCAACACGACGCAAGCGATGGCCAGCCACGCCAAGGGACTTTGCAGCCACTCGGGAGCGTTGCGGTCGGCCAGCCAGGTTTGAATTGCTTCGATCATAGCGAGTCCGTGAAATGAATGGCTTGTTGTGTGTCGAAACCTGGCGCTGGATTAGTAGCTAGTACGGAGAATTCGCCACACCCAGATGGCACCCACGATCTGCAAACCGGCGGCAGTGGCTAACAGCCACGGGCCTTTCGGGTTCGACAGGAACTTGCTCATGAAACCTGGATTGATCCAAGCCAGCAGAAAAATGGCCAGCACGGTGACGGCGGCCATGCCGATTGCCGACAAGCGGCCACCCGAGGTCACGGCCATCAAGTGGCTGCGAACTTCTTGACGATCGCGGGCGGCCTTGCTCATGCGCTCACTGAGCAGCGAGAGATTACCACCCGCGCGGCGATGGACGACCACCGCTGTCGAGAAGATGCGGAACTCGGGAAGCGGAATGCGTCGAGCCATGCGATTCATTACGCTCACCGGCGAGTGACTCAATTCGAGTTGCTCGTGCGCATATCCAAATTCAGCGCCCAGCGGACCTTTGATTTCTTTGCTCACCAGGTCGCAAGCTTCCGACAGCGTCTGACCGCTGCGGATCGAATCCGAAATGGCTTGCAACGCTTGGGGCAAGTGCTTTTGCATCGTCCGCAGGCGGAAGAATCGCAGAATACCGAAATACAGCAGCGCCAAGTTGACGCCCAAAATCATGCCACCTGCCGCGCCGAGCAGGTTTTCGAACAATACCAGCGGAATGCCGAGACCCAAGACACCGCAGGCAACAACGACCAGCATGGCGGTGGTGGTATCCATCGCCACGCCTGATTGTTCAATCAGACGGAAGAACCAGCCATCGATGCCGTCCTTCGGTTCTTCGGCAGCAAATTCCAGGCGACGACGACCGGTCTGAACTCGCGTGAACATGTCACGCAAGAACAGGCCCACGGCGGCGATGCCGGCCGAGACCGAGGCGAAAGTGATGGTTGCTAATGCTAACTCTGCGGTCATGCCAGGTTCTCCTGCAGCGCGAGTGCTTGCGCGCCTTCGGCGACGCTCATCGGGCCGATGGCCGCATCGGCCGTCAGCTTGCGGGCGGTGAACAGACGCTCGTTCAGTTCGATGCCGGTCTCAGCCAGGCGAGCAGCAAACTTCGGCTTATTGCCAGTGGCATAGAAGTGACCGCGGGCCACGCCCCGTTCATCCACGCCCGTTTGCTGGAAACCGAACAAGTCTTGAACGGTGTAGTCGCCACTCTCCAGAGCGGTGATCTCGGAAACCTTCATCACGCGGCGAGCACCACCCTTGAGCCGAGCCAAGTGCACGACCACGGTGATAGCCGAGGCGATGTAGCGGCGGACGACGCTTACAGGCAGATCGAATCCGCTCATGCTCACCATCACTTCGAGGCGAGAGAGAGCATCTCGCGTGTCGTTGGCGTGAATCGTGGTGAGCGAGCCTTCGTGACCGGTGTTCATGGCTTGCAGCATGTCGAGCGCTTCGCCACCGCGAACTTCGCCCAGCACGATCCGGTCGGGACGCATACGCAGGGCATTGCGAACCAAATCTCGTTGGGTGACTTCCGACGCCCCTTCGGGACTCTTCGGGCGAGTTTCGAGCTTGACGACGTGTTTTCGTTGCAGGTTGAGTTCTGCCGAGTCTTCAATCGTTACCAGGCGTTCGTTAGCGGGGATGTAACGCGACAAGATGTTGAGCATCGTGGTCTTACCGCTACCGGTACCACCGCTGATCATCAGGTTGATGCGGCCTTCGATGGCCGCTTCCAGCACCTGCATGATTTCGGGACAAACCGAGCCCCGGACGAGAATGTCGTTGATTTGTAGCGGGCGATGGCCGAAACGCCGAATCGAAAGTACCGGGCCACCCAGCGCCAGCGGTGGAATGATCGCATTCACGCGCGAGCCATCGGCCAGACGAGCGTCGACCATCGGCGAGTGCTCGTCGATGCGGCGACCCACGCGAGCTGCGACGCGCTGAATGATTTGCAGCAGGTGGTCTTCGTCGGCGAAGACTGTGTTCGTCTCGTGCAGGCGACCGAGGCGTTCGACATACACTTCGCCGGGACCGTTCACGAGGATATCGGTGACGTCCGGGTCTTGCATGTACGTTTCGAGCGGACCGAGGCCGAACGATTCGGCAATCAGTTCTTCCACTAGGCGGTCTTCGTCGATCGGCGGCAATTTGCGCGAACGATTTCGCAGCATCCCTTCGGCCAGATGGCGAATGTCTTCGCGCAGTTCGTCTTCGGTCAGGCCGGAGATGCGCGACAGATCGAGCGAGTCGAGCAGTTCGCGGTGAATGCCCGTCTTGATGCGCTGAAAATCAGCTTCTGCAGTGTCGCTGTGCAACATCGGTTCGGCAGCGCCGGTGGCGGTCTTGTCGGCAATGCTCTGCCGGGACGATTGCAAAAACATTCGCAGGGCTCCTTCGGGCGGTCAGCAGGTGATTGGCTAATCGCGGCGTTTTATCGCGGCTATTTATCGCGTGAGGCGGATTTTGTGGATGTACAGGTTTTCAGGAACGATGGTCGCCGCCGGCAGTTCGTACCGGGTTTCGACCGTGCTGTGGACGATGAATTCAGGTTGCAGGCGAACTCGCAAGCGGGGACCATCGCCAGCATTCGCGGCATCCGCACTAATCACTCGAGCACCGATGAAACCAACGATGCTCAAGGGATCGGCAAAGCCACCGGAGTAAACCGGAAAGGCTCGGCGGGGATTGTTGCTCGCCGCAATGTCTTGGAAAGCGATCGCAATGTCGGAGACATCTGCAATGGGACTGATGTTGGTGGAATCGAAAGACAAAGGGTCCGCCAGCGAGAGTGGACCGAGGGTGCCGGTTGTTCCGTTTACGTCGGCTGGGCCGATGCCCAGCGAAATTTGAGCGGGAACGTCTGCCGTGTTTAAGGCCGCCAGGTCGTTCAAGCTGATGAGGGCACTGTTTGCAGTTCCCATGCCACTTGTCGATCGTAGGGTGAAATCCAGCTCCAGGCGATTGTCTCCATTGCTGTCGAGCCCACCGCCCGGACGCGTGGTGAACCAGGCGTTGCTATCGAGGGCCAGCGGAGCGACAGGAGCGGTTGCGAGGCTGGTGGGCCGAAAACCCACGACGCGGCTATCGAGCGTGGCCAGCGAGGCACTGGTGATCTTGGCCGTCTCCGGAGAGCCTTGGCCGCGAAACATCAGTTGCACGGGATTGTCGCCGAGCGGATTTGGATCGCGATAGATTTCTACTCGTAGCGTGTTGAAGGGCTCTGCAGGCAATGGCGTTTTGTTGAATTCATTCAACAGACCGACAGCCGCTGTTGCGTTTTCGATTCGTCCTGGCACAACCATCACTTGCGCCGCAGTGGGTCGTAGCGTCGGACCCGAAGCTGCATTGTTACGGGCGAGAAAGCCGGTGACGGGAGTAAGGATCTCGTCTTCGGTAGCGTCGATATCATCGACCTGATTGAAGCCGATGGAATCCTCTAGCACTTCTTCATCGAGCAGTTGATTGACGGCTGTCAGGGCGAGCGTGTCGCTCAAACGCAAGGTGTGGCGACTGACCAGCACCAGGTACGTCCAGTTCACCACCAACATTACCGTCACGATGCCGATCATGATCATCATGATCGCCAGCACCGAGACATAGCCCCGGCGCAGCCTTCGCCCGGCCAAACTCGACCGCTGAGCGGACGAGCCTGAAACTCGATTCGGCGAAAGAAAGGTGTGGGGCATGATGGCGATGATTCAGAGACGATGGACGGGTTGACGGACGCTGGTGAAAATGGAACTAGGGGGTCGTGGGATCAGCGGGAATCGACTCAAACGTCACAACACCTGGGTCAACCACGCCACTGGGGATGTAGCTGGTTTGCAGGTCAGCGGTCGGTGCTGGTGGTGCCACAACGGGCTTGGTTTGAGTCGTCACGTCGCGAGCTTCGCGAACGCGGTCATCCGACATTTCGAGCACTCGCAAGCTGCCGCCCGACCACTTCTCGACGGTGAATTTCCGTGCAGGAACAACCGGGGCAGGAGGAACGATTTCTTTCAGCCCGAGCAGTTGACGACGAGTGATGGCGTCGTTGGCATCCAGGGCGGGAGCCTGCACATCGGCCGCAGCGACCAGATTCACAGTCAGAGAACCGGTTCGCTGGGCAACGATCAGTTTGTTGGCTTCGGCGGGGCCGACTGCTAGGGTCAACGTGCTGACTTCGCGTTGATCACGAGTACGCGCACCGCGAGTCGTGGGCTTGCCAGCAGCTGCATCGACAACCAGCACGTTTCGCAGCAGGGTGCGAGTGGCTACTTCGCCTAGATCGGGATGGGTTCCTTCGACTGTCAGCGACACGTCGACGTGGTCACCTTCCGTCAAACGCTTGCCACCTGCTTCGGCACCTTGAACGGCGACGGTGACAGCTCGCATCCCAGCGGGTAGACGCTCGGCCAGATCTGGCAAACCTTCACCAACACCGAGGAGGTATTCGTCGCGAATCGCCTGGCCCGCCTTGATAGGCTGCTTGGTGATTCGGCCTTCGGCGAGATTGGTGAACGACATCGTCCCCTTAACAATGGGCGAGTTTCGGGGCACGTTCAGCACCATGAGGTCGCTCGCTTGCAGACGGGCGTTCATAGGAGTGTTGACGCGCGCCACGACCACCCTTACGCCGGGATCGACCGGCTGGGGGACGATCACGGGGGGCTTTTGGACGATGACAGGCTTATGCATCGCCTGTTTGACGATGTATGCGGCCACGAGGCCAAGGACGATGGCCATCAAGCCGAAAGTCACGGTTGCGGGACTGATACGCTTCACGTCAAGATCTCCTCACCACTGCGAGTGCCGTAAGTTCTGAAAAGTCGGGTTATTCTTTGCGAGTCACGTAGGTTGTTGTCAGTTCTTTACCTGCGAGGTCGATGCCAAAGTATCGAAGCAAGTTTGGTGCCGCATCGTCCATCGGCAGATTCACGGTCACGCTGACGATGGCCCCGGATGGTGCGTTGGCCAGTAAAGTTCCTGGAATAGCGGTGTCCTCGACGAAGTCGCCGGGCCCGTTGCCGTCGGCGTCGACGTACACAACCAGTTCGGTCTTGTTCTTCCAGATGTAGCCACTGAGGGCTGTATTGACCGCCGCAGCCACGCTCGATCGCGAAGAACTGGGCAAGGCTGCGTTGCGGCTGCCGACGGCTGCCGCGGCGCCCACGCCTTGCGACGACATCAGCAGAATGCCGAACTCGACCATCGCCAGCAGCACGATCAGCAGAATCGGCAATACCATGATCAACTCGATCGAGAGCACAGCTCCCAACCGAGATCGTCGCCGAATGGAACGGCAGGCTTTTCCGAATGGCTTCATCGTGTTACTCAATCTGCAGTCGGTTTCCAAGATCGTGAGGCATCGTGTCAACGGTTGACAACAATTTGTTGTGTTCTGTCAACAAAGAAACAGGCGAGTCCTCGATTCATGCTGAGAAACTAGAGTCCTTGGTTACGAAGCAACATCCAGGCCAAAACCAGCCACGTTCCCATCGCCACGGGAACAACGAATGGGAGAAAGCGTTTCGGTTTCTTAGCAGTGCCATCGCCGGAGACGTTGCTGCCGCCAATTCCCGCAGCCAGATACTTGCGTTGTGTCACGCCCACGCCATTGTTTGCCAGGCTGGTCATCATCAGTGTCCCGGCCATCACCGCGGCAAATCCAACGCCCAGGGCGAAGGCGGCGAGAATGTATTGCGGGCCTAACCAGGCTCCGAGAGCGGCGAGCAGCTTGACATCGCCCATGCCACCGCCACCCAAGAGCCAAGGCAGCAGCAACAACACAAAGCCCACGCCAAAACCAGCGAGGGCCATGAGGGGGCCAAAGCCACCAGGCGCGAACGAGTGGTAGACCAGCGCTACGATCGCAGCGGGCACGGTGAGCCAGTTGGGAATCTTGCGAGTGCGGTAATCGGTGACTGCTGCGGCAGTGACAAAGGCACCAACCAGCGCAACGTAGTCATATCCCACGATCATGGGTGAACCTGCTATCGGGAACGAAGTGAGCGCGTGCGCGACTGTGCGAACGTGAAATCTCGTCTGCAACTCTACGTCCTACCGGGGAAGTTGCAGCTTCATGCTGCTCCCTCGCCGGTGTGTTGCCGAATGGCAACGCTCACTCCCGAAAATCAGCAGTTCAAACCCTACAGTCGATACGGCCGGCACTAGGCGCCGTTTTCGCCGTCATCGATAGGCAAAGGACCAAACACAGCACCTCGGCTGCATTCGGAAAAGATCGCCTGCACGTCGGTGTATTCCGAAGGTGCCAAGACGCCGGGAATACCGGCGAAAGAATAGCTTTGATCGATACTGAGGTACGACTCTGCGAC
The DNA here is from genome assembly GCF_049819085.1 of Anatilimnocola aquadivae. Taxonomy (GTDB): domain Bacteria; phylum Planctomycetota; class Planctomycetia; order Pirellulales; family Pirellulaceae; genus Anatilimnocola. The sequence continues at coordinate 6,694,164 of NZ_CP187419.1, read as the reverse complement.
GTCCCCCAGTTCATCCAGGATGGCATCGCGACCAGCGGCTAAGCCGCCGACGATGCCAAATACGACGATCACTGTCAGAATCGTCCATTCAAACGAGAGGACGCCATCGTCCTCGTGCCACATGGCCTTGATCAAATACTGCATCGCACATCCCCTGGTGGTGAACAGACCCGAGCGAAGAAGCAAACCCAATGCCGAGAACTCGCCAGCGCGAACTCTCTCTTAGGCGCCGTCGTCGGTTTCGGCCCCTTGGCCAAATGGGTCCAAGGCACGAGCACAGTCGGTGACGACGGTGTCTTCGGGGCCTTCTTCGAACTCGCTATCCGGCGTTTCAAAGATTCCCGGGATCTCAATGCCTGCCAGGCTGAAACTCTGGTCGATTGCTTGGGCCGCTTCGGCCACGTCGCCCAGTTCATCGATGACGGCGTCGCGGGCTGCGGTCAGGCCGCCCACAATCCCGATTGTGAGCAGGGTCACTAGCAGCGTCCATTCAAACGACAGAACTCCGTCTTGTTCGGTCCACATCCGCTTCAGGTTGTCTTGCATGGTGCGCATCGGATTTCCATCTTCAAAGTTCGCATCACTCTCCAGAGAGAGGACGCATCGAGCAGGATCAAAGGACGACAAGCGGCTTTCTCAATCGCCTGTTTCGATCGCCGTAGTCTTCATGACTGTCGGCCCAGCAATTCAGTTGTTTTGTGCGTTGACTAGGACGGAGAGTCGACACCAATCGCTGGAGCTTGGCCACTGGGGGCAGCAGCACGATCGCAATCCGTAAATAGCATGAAGTCGGTATAGCCACTATCACTGCCGCCACCGGACTCGTAAATCGGGCCACCCGATGCCGTATCGTTGATGGTAAAAGCCAAGGGGAAGTCGATCGAGAAGGAGCCGTCCAGGGCCTGCATCGCTTGGGCCACGTCGCCAAGTTCATCAATGACTGCATCGCGAGCAGCAACGAGCCCGCCGACAATGCCGAAGCAAACGAGCGTTAGCACCATCGTCCACTCAAACGAGAGAACGGCGTCTTCTTCACGCCACATGTTTGTTGCAATGCGATGCATCTACTTGTTTCCTTACCGTGGAGACAATCTGGAACAATCTTTCAACAGCTGCCATGCTGCGAACTGCCGACAGGAACTCGCCCGCCCCTAGTGGTCGGGCAAGTTCGCAATCGATCAAGCAATCCATTACGACGGAGCGTCGAGACCGAAGGCCGGATCTTGGCCAATCGGTTGCACAGCGCGAGCGCAATCGGTGAACAATGCTGCGTCGATGAACAAGGAATCGCTTCCACCGCTCGTCGACGGGGCGTGGACTTCGACCAGCAGCGGGAAGTCAATCGAATACGATTGATCCAGCGAAAGCATGGCTTGTGCCACATCGCCAAACTCGTCGATGATGGCGTCGCGAGCAGCTGCAATGCCGCCAACGATACCGAACGTCAACAGAGTCACCAACAAAATCCACTCGAACGACAGGACGCCGTCCTCTTCCTTCCAAACACGAGCCAAAACTTTCTTCATCCCAAACTCCTTGTACCAGGAACACGGAAAACACGTGTGGAACTGTTCGAATACGAACGGTCCCGTCGACGCAAGTTGTGCCCAGGCGCCGACTTTCTCGTAACGAGCGCTGTTGCACTCCTCATGCCGGGAGAAAATCCATCGTTCTCTTTTTTTCCTTGACTGCCAATTAGATGTTGCCTGGATTGAGCTTAGAGAAAGCTAGGCTGAAATTTGCCGAGCGAAGTGAGTGCCGAGTGCGTTGTGGCAACGAAACATCACAGGTACGAGAGTTGGCGCACTATGTTTACGAAACGCAACATCTGTTTCGAAACGAGAGCAGCGAAGTTGCCGCCAAACGGTGGCAAAATCAGCTGAAAAGACGAGACACAAACTTCGTGTGTTTCGAGGCGTGATCACGCCAGCCAAGAACGAAAAAACTCCGCTGTTGAGGTCATCAACAGCGGAGCGTGCTTTCCGTGAACCTGTCGCCGCGTCGAGCCTTACTTCCTGGTACAGAGATAAGGTGAGTTGGGTTCAAACCGGGCGGGGGGCACTCCCACCGTAGCTTGACAATGCAGCGTCCAGATCACGAATCTTCAAGGAGTCAGCTTTGGTTCAGTGTTTCGAAGCTTTTGATCACTGCGAACTTTACTGAAACTTCAGGGAACTATACATCATTTTTTGGCCACTCTTCGTTGTTAACCGAATGTTGTCGGAAGTTAACGATTGTTTCGATTTCGCGGCCTGATTTTTTCGGGGGCTTGGTTTGTTGACTAAGCCGGTCCAGTTTCTTTACTGAGGGGCTGGGGTCACTTCGGCAGGACCCGCAGGGCCGGTGATGCCAGGGCCGCCAGCCTTCCAGTTGAACTCTTGCACCTTCACACCACCGCGAGCGCAGTCGCCGAAGGCGGCAGCGTCGACAAACTGCGAGCTGCTGGCGGTAGTTGGGTAGCGATTGAAGTAGTAGCCATCATGCACGCCCGTGACGAGCGGAGCATCGATGAAGTACGACTGGTCGAGGCTCAGCATGGCCTGCGAAACGTCGCCGAACTCGTCGACGGTGCTATCGCGAACCGCGGTTACGCCCGAGATCACGCCAACCGTCAAGAGCGACGTGAGAAGCGTCCATTCAAACGAAAGCACGCCGTCCGTCTCGTGCCACATCTTCCACAACAAATTCTTCACGGCCGAACTCCTTCGCTCATGCTGCTCGCCGCTCGCTTGCCGGGCTGGAGACGTTCCAGGCGGTAAGTTGCGACTCTTCGAGGAAACCTGCTTTTTCGTGTTAACCGGTGTAACCGGCCTGTTCACTATCATTGGCAGAACCCGTACCAATTGCAAAACAGATGCGAAGAATTCTTGGCAAAGTGCTCCTAAAATGAAACGCTGTAAAGAGATAACAGCGCTCGCCTCTGTTCAAGTTGCGGAGCAATCTGTTCAGCCGATGTAAAGCCTGCTTAGCGCTCGGCGCTTACGACCTGAACAGAATGTTCAGAAAGCTGAACATCTGGAGGAGCGATCGCTGAGTGATCTTTCACGATGTTTCAGGAACTGCCGGAATCGTTTGCAAACGAAAGCGCACGAGCGCTAAGAAAGGCGATGTTCCAAAAGGCTAACAGTTCGTGGCGCGAAGACGCCAGGTCGCCACGCCGTGATTTGGCGCGTTAGCGCTGAAGCTTCACGAGATTTTCCTGGGAAGTAAATTTCAGCCCTTGGCAACAACCGCGTCGGTTGACTATCCTTACCACACCTCTCCTGTTGCACGTCGATTGTTGGCGGTTGCTTGGAGGATGATATGAAGCGTCTGCGATTCGGTTCCGCTTCGAATGTTTCTCGCCAGTTCCCAGCGGGTTTTACGCTGGTCGAGTTGCTGGTCGTCATTGCCATTATTGGCGTGCTGGTAGCGCTCTTGCTGCCAGCGGTGCAAAGTGCCCGCGAGGCCGCTCGCCGCACCCAATGCTCGAACCAGATCAAGCAACTGGCCCTGGCGATTCATAATCACAACGATTCCATCGGCTCGCTTCCGCCAACTTGCTCGCCCTGTGCAGACCCGGCGGTGGCCGGTTGCTTCACGCCCGACACCAGCCCCTTTGGCAAGCACAACTACACGGCCTTCCACTTCATATTTCCCTACATGGAGCAGACCGCCCTCTCGAGCAAGTTCTCGATTACCGGCTACGGTGGCGGCCAATATCCCACGGTCATCAAGGGGCTCGTTTGCCCATCGGACAACACCAACAAGGGAGGCAAGTGCCTCACACCCTATGGCGGTGCCTCAAGCTGGGGAATCACAAACTACGGCGTCAACAATTACGTGTTTGGCGATCCTGCGAATGGCAAAACCTTCTCGATGGACAAACGCGATATGGGACGCGTGGTCTCGGACGGCCTTTCCAACACGATCTTCCTGGCCGAAATGTACGGCACCTGCGGTAACACCGGCAGCGTGACTGTGGCCGACGGCACGCTCTGGTCCGATGCTAACAGCACTTGGCGCCCCGCGTTCAACTTGGGGACGAGCAAGGGAGGCACCAGCGTCACGACGTACCCAGCCTCGCCCAAGTTTCAAATCACGCCGCACTATTTCAACAACTGCAACTCGCAGACGCCGCAAGGCATTCACCCGACGATCATCATGGTGGCCTGTGGCGACGGCAGCGTTCGCGGCCTGTCGGGCAGCATGACCGATCTCACCTGGCAGCGAGCTGTGGATCCTCGCGATGGCGAAACGCTCGGCTCCGACTGGTAACCACGCCGATTGGCAACCATCACCTTGAAAAGGTCACAAGTTCGAACCATGTGCAGACGATTCTTGCTGGTCGCGGCTGTTGCATTCCTCAGTTCGTGGACCCTCGGTTGCGGCAACGGCGTCGAACAACCAGCCTTCGATGCTCTTCATCCCGTCACCGGCAAGCTGACTCGCGGTGGCATGCCCGCCGGCGGCGGCATGGTCCGCTTCAATCCAATTCCAGATAAGCAGGAGTTCATCATCAACAGCCTGGTCGAGACCGACGGCACCTTCAAACTCACCACCGTTCGCACCACCGATACCCAGGGCGAGCGCCGCGACGGTGCGCCCATTGGCGAATACACCGTCGTCTATATGCCGCCCGTTGTCGATCAAACCATCGCTCACCAAGATCCGATCTCGCTGCCGCAAAAAGTTGTGATCGAAGCAAAAGACAATCAGCTCACGATTGAACTGCCCACTGGCAAGTAAACCGCACGAGGACCTTACTTCCGCACATCCAGGCAGACGATCTCTTTATCGTCGCGCAAGTACAGCAAGCCGCCGGCCAGCGATGGGGCTTGTCGCGTGCTGCCGAGGACTTCCATCCGGCCAATTTCTTCATAGGCCTTCGGCGAGGCGCGGGCGACGACAAGCTCGCCCAGCATGGTCGAAATAAAGAGTTTGCCGTCGGCTGCGATCATGTTTCCTTTGCCAAAGCGGGGCTTTTGCCAGGCGACTTCGCCGGTCGCGGCGTGGACGCAGGTTAAGTGCGAGATCGGACCTGCCCCGCCGACGTTGTCGAAGCCATACAGGTAATCGCCGAGCAAAATCGCCGTCTGCCATTCGGTACGCAGCACGCTTTTCGGTCCGAGCGACGACCAGACTTCGCTGGGCTCAAAGCCCGCAGTGGTGGGCTTTAGCGACAGCAGCACGCTGCCGTGATTCTCACCGGCCGAAACAAACACCTGGCCTTTGTAGCTGACGGGCGTGGCGATATTGCAGGCATACTCGGTCTCGTAGGGATACCGCCAGGCTTCTTTGCCGGTCGCGGGATTCAGCCCCAGCACCGAGGCTCCGGTGAAGACCACCAGCTGATTCTTGCCGGCCACATCCAAGAGCGCGGGCGAAGAATAGCCAATCGGATCCTTGCCAGCCGACCACGCGAGCTCACCGGTCTTTTTGTTGAAGGCCGCCACCGTTTGATTCGCCGAGCCTGCGGTCACCACGACGTTGTCGCCCACAATCAGCGGCGAGCAGGCCATGCCGTACTCGGCCTGTTCTGACTTCAGCAGGCTCAGGGTGTTCTTGGTCCACACTGGTTTGCCGCTGGCAAAATCAACAGCAACCAGCAGGCCTTCGCCGGTAAAGGCAAACACCAGGTCACCGTCGATCGTTGGTGTGGCTCGCGTGCCGTTGCCCATCGCATTGCGAAAGGCCGGGGCCAGTTCCGCTGCCCATAGCTCGGTTCCTTTGTCGGCCGAGAGGGCAATCAATTGCTGCTTGCCAGCCCGTTCGATAATCGTGAGCACGCGGCCCCGACTGATTGCCAGGCCCGACATTCCCACGCCACCGGCTTGCCGCCAAACGACTTTGGGAGCACCGCTGGGCCACTTCTCCAGCAGGCCCGTCTCCTGCGAAATGCCATTCCGCTGCGGACCGAGAAACTGCGGCCACTCCGCGGCCGGATCGGCTCCTTGACTCACAGCAGGTAACACAGTGCCAATCAGCAGCACAATCGACCACAGGCGAGTTGCGTTCATTTTCCGAATCCCTTTTTTGCGAGCGAAGTCGCGCAGGTGAAGCAGACAATCCATTCACCGCGCATCGTAGGGACCCCGTGCGCTTTTCACAATCACTTGCCCGATCACTTGTTTGTAACAACCCCGCGGTTGCTAGCCGTAGTAGCGATCGGTCTCGCGCGGCCGGCCATAGCTGGCAGGTCCGCGAGTCTCGGTAAGTGGCCGGTTCTGCGGCAGTCCCAGCGTAAATACCTTCACCAGTGCCGCGCCGGCAATGACACCGCCGATGTGCGCCCCATAGGCAACGCCATCACCGCTGCCACCCAGCGCTTGCAGGCTGCTCACAATTTGAAAGACGAACCACAAGCCGACTGCCACAAAGCCCGGCACTTGCGTGACGAAGCGAAACAGCAGCACCGTCACTTGCCGCCGGGGATGCAGCACTAGGTAGCCTCCCATCACCCCCGAAATGGCCCCCGACGCTCCCAGGCTGGGAATATAGGCCGCATCGCCCGAGGCACTTACAAAGACATGCGTCAGCGAAGCCAGCACGCCCGTCAGCAGATAAAACGCCAGGTAGCGAACTCGCCCCAGGTCGTTTTCGATGTTATCTCCAAAGATCCACAAGAACCACATATTGCCGCCGATGTGCATCAGACTGCCATGCATGAACATCGAGGTCAGCAGCGTGATATAGACCGACATTCCGAACGGGAGCGGCTCGAGCTTGCCGATTTTCACGACCTCCGTTTGGCCCGTTACCGTCTGCACCTTGGCGACAACATCGCCCGACTCATCCTTGCCGGTGATGATCTCTTTTGGCACCGTCGAAAAGGCCATCGTGAACTTTTCATTGGCCCCCATCCCTTGCAGCACGACAAACACAAAAATGTTGATCGCGATCAAGACAATGTTCACATAGGGGAACATTGTGCGGTCGCGATTGTCGTCGGAGATGGGAAAGACCATGAGGGATGTTCATTTCAGGAGCAAGCACGAAACTGATTCAAGTAACTTCCGAATTTCGACGCCACCCGAGTATGCCTCGGTGGTGCGAGCTATGCTGCAACAGCGAGATCACTTCTCTCCCAGCCCAAATGCATCGTACCGCTCTTTGTTGCGCTCGAGCGTGTCGGCAGAGACGCGGTTGAACTGGCTGCAAGCGACTTTGGTGAGCGCTTCCACAAAGAAGTACTCGCCCCACATCACCGATTCATCGACGCCCAGATTCTTGGCGGTGTGATACACGCCGTGCTTGAGAATCCCTTCCCAGCCCGGAGTTTCGCGGGCGAGATACTCGGGCTTGCAAAGCGCGTCGAGCGTGCCGAGCGCGACCGCTTCATACTTCCAAGCGCGGGCATCGTCCTTGGTCAAACGTGCCAGGTCGAGCAACCCGCTGGCAGCGATGGCCGCGGCGCTCGATTCCTTTTGATTGCCATAAGGTGGCGGATCGTTCGGGTTCGCATTGAAATCCCACAGCGGAATGTGATCTTCGGGCAGGTGCGAAATCCAGTAGTCGGCGTTCTTCTCAGCGATTTCCAAAAACTCGGTGTTGCCGGTCAATGCATAGCACTTGCTGTAACCATACAGCGACCAGGCCAGACCCCGCGCCCACGCACTATCATCGCGCAGGCCTTGATGCGTCGTCTCCTTGAGGAACTTGCCGGTGGCCAAATCAAACAGCCCTTCGTGAGCCGTCGAGCCATCCTGGCGAACAATCGTGGCCTCGGTCGTGCGGCAATGAGCCGTGGCAATGCGAGCCAATTCGCGATCGCCCGTTTCAATCGCCGTGTAGAAGATGATCGGCACGTTCATCATGATGTCGATGAACAGCGACTCGGGAGCCACGAACGACCGCAGATACTGCCCGCGCTCCATGAACCGCATTGCCAGCGTACGCCCCGCCTGAATCAGCACCTCGTGCAGATGTTTCTCGCCGGTGATTTCGTACCAGGGCAAGTACGTGCTGAGAAAGATAAAGCCCAGGTCGTGGACATCGCGGTCGTGCTGCCGATGCTCGAGTAGTTTTGAGTAGTGCTCGGCTCGCTTGCGCCAGCCCGTCGATTTCAGCGCGTCATCGCTCAGCTGGCGGGTACCTTTTTCGCTTCGTTCGCGGAGATGGAATTGCCACATCATGCCCGCGAGAAAACCACCGGTCCAATCGGTCCAAAGTTCGCCCCCGTGATGCCACTTGCCGCCGACCGTATAGATCGGAAAGAAGTCGGGGTGCTGATGGGCCAGCGTGGCGACCTGCTTCTCGGCAAAATCGAGCGCGGCCGGATAGGGGGCAACTTTGGTGTTCGTCATCGTATCGATCAAAAGGGAGAGTGAAGGTTCGCTAGTTCCTACCCGCAATAAACACCACGGGCGACACATTCACAAGAGCCATTGAGCCCGGAATCGGCGCGGTACAATGCCGGGGCGAATCGGCTCGCCGCCAGCCTTGCCAAATCCACCAGCGTTACTCTCGTTGCACCGGTTTCTTTGTGACCACTCCGCTCCTGAACATCGTTCTGTATCAACCAGAAATTCCTCCCAATACCGGCAACATTGGCCGCAGCTGCGTCGCCACAGGCTGTCGCCTGTGGTTGGTCGAGCCTCTAGGGTTCGACATCAGCGAAAAAGCCGTTCGCCGGGCGGGGCTCGATTACTGGTCGCTGCTCGACCTGCGCGTCGTCCCCGATTGGCAAACCCTGGCCACCGAACTGCACCAACCGCTGAGCACCGGGCGAGTCTGGCTCTTCACCAAAACGGCGACCCAAAGTTATCTCCAGCCTCGGTATCAACCGGGCGATGTCCTGATCTTTGGCTGCGAGACCCGAGGCCTGCCGCCGGAAATCATGGCGCAATTTCCCAGCAACCTGGTCCGCATTCCGATGCGTCCGCAGGTCCGCAGTCTCAATCTCTCCGTCACCGCTGGCATCGCCATGTACGAAGCGGTCCGCCAGATCGGCTGCAGCGACGAATATTTCGCTGGCTGAGGTTGCTGAGACCAGGGACCAGGGCGCTCGTTTGCGTTATCTTTTGCAAAGGTGGATTCGGCTCCCTTCTTGTTTTTGTTCGCAAAACGGTCTGAACAGGGGGTGGGGTGATAACTTTTTTGCGACTTTTGTCACGATAACTGCTCGCCACAATCGCTTGGCATTCTTGGGCTTAGGGCGCTGATAACTGAAAAGCGACCGATTTCTTGATAACCGGTTGATAACCGCTTTGGGCCCCGTTGTTCGCCTTTGAACAGGGGCTGATTCGCGATTTTGCTCCTGACAAGCGGCGGACTATTTGCCCTAAGGCCACCTAGTCGACATTGCGCACTTAACGACTTACAAAAACATATGTGCGCAGTATAAATTTCCGAATTACTCGCCACTCGCTCCGCAGTTACAACCCTGAGCCGTCGACAAACACGACAATCTCCTATGTAACTACATGAACATTAGTGACTATCGTAATTCTCGGTCGACGGGAATTCTGAGAGTAGCCCGGTAACGAGCAGCAACTAGGCGCCATCGCTCGCATCGCCCATCTCGCCCCCGCCCCCGCGGCGGGGGTTTATTGGCTTTTGCACTAGCTGCGGCCGTTATCTTCTCTACCGGAACATCGTGGAGTACCGCTTGTTGCCGGCCTACCTTCCAATCGACGTAAGTCTTCACTTCGGCTACGTCGCTGGGGAAAACTGTGTTCACAAACCGGAGAGGTCTTTGAACGCGACCTGCAGTATCTCTCGGGTGCGGCGCGCCTGCGTGTTCACAAACCCTACCGGTTTGTGAATACCCACCGATTTCCCCCGCTGGAACTTACAGCGATCAAGCCTCGATTACAGCGCAACTCCACAGCGCAACTCGCTTCCCGATTCACCGCGAGTGATTTTCGCTGTGCGTTTCCACCAGGCTGTCAAAGAACGAGCGACCGCCGCGCGCAGCAGTCCCCTTCTTAGTAGACGCTTGCCTCGTGACTAGTCTGGTCCTCAGCTGGCGAGAATTCCGCGAGAATTCTGCGGAGCGAGTCGGCAACGCTTTTCTACGCTTGGGCGAGTGGCCGTACGCCGCAGGTCTTGGTCGCCAGCTATTTCTCAGCCCTTCCGCTTGGGGCGGCGGGGGATGATCGTGGGATCAGCTTTGGTGGCCAGGCGCGGGCCGAAGAACCAGAGCAGGACGAGGCCGATGAATACGTAGAGGATGATCGCCGGGCGAATGGCCACCAAGATGATGGCAATGCCCGTGACAACTAGCAGCCATTTGGGCATGCGCGAGAAGAGCGAGGTGAGTTGAGGTAGGGCGAGCCACAGCGCGCCCATCACCAGCCCGACGCGTAACAGTCCGCCAACCGTCCCCGCCATGTTTGCCGCGATGGCCCCCATCAAGTAGAGCCCCACCGCCGCAACCAGCAGGACAAGCGCGATCAAACCAATCTGCGTCCGCATTACGAGCCACCTTGCTTGTTCCGTGGGACAGGCATCCTGCCTGTCATTCGGTTTCCGTCGCAGGCCAAGAGCTTCGACCGCGAGTTACTTGCCCACGGCATACAGAGCCTTGAAGGTTCGCAAGTAGATCTTGCCGTTCGAGATGGCGGGGGACGACGAGATGGTGTCGACCATATCGTTCTTGGCGAGAATTTCGAAATCCTTGCCAGCCTTCACCACGGTGACAACTCCTTTGCGAGCACAGAGGTAGATCTTGCCATCGGCGTACACGGGCGAAGCGCGATGTCGGTCGGCGGTGGTGCGCTGGTTGTAGTATTCCTCACCGGTCTTGGCGTCCATGCAAATCAGGTTGCCGTTCTCGCGGCACAAGTAGACCAGGCCGTCGACAATCAGCGGCGAGGGGACGTCGGGAGTTTCTTTGTCGCGCTTCCAAAGATAGGCCGCGTCGTTGTCGGTAACGTCCCCCTTACCATCAGGCTTGAGGGCATAGACCGGACCATTCTTCGCGGAGGGTACGACGATAATCCCTTCGGCTGCGACGGGCGAGGCGACGAATCGCAGCGTGTTGTTGTAGTTGCCCTTGGGATTGAGATCGCCGCAGCGCCACAGTTCGTGACCATCGTCCAAGCTGTGAGCCGTCACGTAATCGGCACCGTGCGAAATCAGGTAAGCCTGCTTGCCATCGCGATACAGGATCGGCGAGGCATACGAGTGTTCGCATTCCGCCTTGCCGTCGCTGGCCCGGTCGTGCTTCCACAGTTCTTTGCCAGTCAGTCCATCGAGGCAGACCACGACCGCTTCACGCGTCTTGGGATCTCCCTCGCCGTGAATCAATTGCAGGAAGAGCTTGCCGCTATCGAGTACCGGCGTGCTGGTCATGCCGAAGGCGATGCTCAACTTGCCGTAGCGATCTTGAACGTCGATCTTCCAGACTTCCTTGCCGTCCTTGGTGTAGCAGCCCAGGGTGCCGTTCGCGAAGAAGGCCCACACGTGCTGGCCGTCGGTGCAGGGCGAAGGAGAAGCACTGTTCCCTTCGTCGCCGCGCACGTCCTTGTTGCCCGTGGCCATCGTTTGTCGCCACAGTTCTTTACCAGTGGTGCTGATGCAGAGCAGCACCAGTTTGTCGCCATCGACGCTCGTGAGATAGATGCGGTCGTCCCACACGGCCGGCGTGCTGCCGGCAGCGCCAGGCAGATCGACCTTCCAGGCCACGCCCTCAGTCGGACCGAACGTCGTCGGCAGATTCTTCTCCTGGCTGATGCCATCGATCTTCGCGCCGCGCCACTGCGGCCAGTTCTCCGCGCGCAATACCGGCGAGCTCACTAGCAAGATGCTGCAGGCAAGCCAGCAGAGACGAATGCCAACCAAACGATGCGACATGGCGGGAGACCTTTGAGGGCTGAAATGCAGGAGGGACCGGTAGCAGAAGTATCCTCTATTTCTGCTCGGCTGGCACGGGCGTGTCAAGGGAAACGAAGAACGTAGAAGTCAGAATGCAGAATGAAAATGAAGCAGATGAACTACTTCCCGTCGTTCTGCATTCTGCGTTCTCACTTCTCCCTTCCCTTTTGTCTTGCTCCACCCCTCCCTCGCGGATACGATTCTGTTGTGGAAAACCTGCATGGCTCCCTTTACCAGTGGGCTGTGCTGACGGAGTACGCAACGATCGCGAATCTCCGTCGCCCCTGCCATCCACCCCCGCATGTCCTGGAGGAGCCAAAACCATGCTTACCATTTTCGGTTCGTCGCGCGCTCATTCGCAGACCACCGGTTTTTGCGATCGCCAAAACCGCCGCGATTTTCTCACCATTGGCGGCATGATGCTCGGCGGCCTGACGCTGCCGCAGTTGCTCTCGGCCGAAGCGCAGGGAAGTGTGGGCCGCAGCCACAAGGCGATCATCAACGTCTTTTTGCCCGGCGGTCCGCCTCATCAAGACATGTGGGACCTGAAGCCCGATGCCCCCAGCGAGATTCGCGGCGAGTTTCAACCGATCAGCACCAACGTGTCCGGTATCGAAATCGGCGAGATCTTCCCCAAGATCGCCGCGATTGCGGATAAGTGCGTTTTCATTCGCTCGATGATTGGCGCGACGGGTGGACACGATGCCTACCAGTGCATGACCGGCCGCCCGCTCAATCCGGCTGCTGCCGGCGGTTGGCCCGCTGCGGGTGCTTGGATCAGTAAGCTCAAGGGGCCGGTGAACCAGGCGATCCCTCCGCACCTGAGCATGTGCTACAAGACCGACCACGGACCTTGGGGCTACGATGGCGACGGCGGCTTCCTCGGCCTGGCACATGCGCCGTTCAAACTCGTGGGCGGACGAGAAGAAACCAGCAAGACCGACAACATGGTCCTGAAGGGGATCACGCTCGATCGCCTGCAAGATCGCAATAACCTGCTCGCTTCGCTCGATCACCTCCGCCGCGATCTCGACACCAGCGGCAAGATGGCTGGTCTGGATACCTTCACGTCGCAGGCTGTCGGAATTCTTACTTCGTCGACGCTGGCCGATGCCCTCGACATTTCGAAAGAATCACCCGAAGTCGTCGCCAAGTACGGCATGGGCGATAAGAAGTTCCGCGACGACGGCGCCCCCAAGTTGACCGAGAACTTTCTGATTGCTCGCCGCCTGGTCGAAGCTGGCGCGCGAATGGTTTCGCTCAACTTCAGCCGATGGGATCACCACGGCAAGAACTTCGATGCGATTCGCCAGGACGGTCCGCTGCTCGATCGCGCGGTGGCAGCGCTGATTACCGATCTGCACGAACGAGGACTCGACCGCGATGTCTCCGTCGTGGTGTGGGGCGAGTTTGGTCGTACACCGAAGATCAACCCGCAAGGTGGTCGCGATCACTGGCCACAAGTTAGTTGCGCGCTGATCGCTGGCGGCGGTATGCGAACCGGTCAGGTTATCGGTGCCACGAATCGCCTGGGCGAACACGCCATCGAACGCCCGGTGTCGTTCCAGGAAGTGTGGGCCACGCTCTATCACAAGCTGGGCTTGAACCTGAGCGCTGTACGCGAGTTCGACCTGCGCGGCCGACCCCAGTACCTGGTCGATCCTGGCGTCGAGCCGCTGAAGGAAGTGATTTAGTCCGGCTTAAAACTTCTTGACTGGTACGAGGGCTTCCGCCAGAGGATCTTCGTTGCAGCCACCGGGCGAATTGACGCCGAGCAGGCGCGCGGCGGTCGGTGCCAAAAACGCAGGGCTGATGCGGCGATCGTGTCGCCCGGGAACGATGCCCTGGCCAATCAGCAACAACGGCACGTGCGTGTCGTAATGCCATGGGCTGCCGTGCGTGGTTCCCTTCGGCTTGGCGCTCGCCGAGTAGCCGGGAATCGAATAGGGCGTATAGCAAAAGAGCACGTCGCCGCTGCGAGCCGGGTTAAAGCTGAGCCGCATCTGATGCAGCAACCGAGCGCTGCCCCCCCCCATCAATTCTTCGCGGGTGGCAACGGCTGCGACGTAAGGCAGCTTCAGCAGCCAATCGCGGACGAGTTGGCGAGCCTTCACCAGCTGCGGCAGGGTCAACTCCGGATGATCGTAATTGAGATAGACTTGGTTCGAGTCGAGGTCGAGAATCAGCTTGGTCTTTTCCGTGGTGATCTTGAGTTCTTGCTTGAGAAAACCTTCCAGCTTTTCTTTGACGACTTTCAAGTCGCCAATCGGGTTCCGCTTGGCGGGCAACGCTTGTTCGCCTTCTTGCTTGCGTTCGGCAACCATTTCCGGAATCGGAGCGACGCCGTGATCGGCCGTGAGGGCCAGCGTCCAGCGACCTTTGCCTACTTGGGCATCCAGGTACTGCACAAACTCGCCCAACTGGCGGTCGGTGCGATAGGTCATGTCTTCGACTTCGAAGCTCAGCGGGCCGAAGGCATGGCCGACGTAATCGTTCGACGAGAAGTTAATCGCCAGCAAATCGGGGACGTCATCGGCGCCGAGTTTTTCGTTTTCGATGATCTGCCGCGCAGCCATCAGCGTGTAATCGTTGCCGAAGGGTGAGAAAAGCACGTGGTCGCCGAACTTATCGGGAGTGAGTTCGCCAGCCTTGGCCATTTTGTGTGGAAAGGCAGCGGTCCAACCGGTGGGCGGGTTCTCGAACGGGTTATCGTCCGGGCCGTTGTTGTGATACTTGTCACGGGCCAGCAGCAGGTCCCAGGTCTTGCCGCGATACTGCTCGATGGCTTTGCTATCGTTCAGATTCCGCATGTAGCCGGGCAGGCTGTCGCGATAGTAGGTCGAAGTTACCCACTGATTCTTCTCCAGCCAAAAAGCGCAGTCGGCTTTGTGCCCCGTCATCAAGATCGACGCGCGATCTTTGATGGCGACGCCAAAAACCTTCGCTTTGCCGCCCGTCGCCAGTTTCAAGCAATCGCCCACGGTATCAACCAGCAGCACGCGGGGAGACATGGGCTTGGTGCTGGCAGGGAGCCCGACAACGGTCACCGTGGGATCCGAGACGCAGTAACGCGTCTTGCCGGTTTCACGGTCGAACCAGTCGTTTTCAATCACACCATGCGTACCCGGGTAAGTTCCCGTCAGCTGTACGGCATGCCCCGGAGCCGTAATGGTGAAGGCGTGCGAGTGGTGGCAATGGGGAAAGTAAGCACCGGTTTGCAAGACGTTTTGAAACAGGCTGTCGCCGGTAGCTGCGGGGAAATTGTCCTGGAAGCGAATCAGGTAGTCCTGGCAGAACTGATCGACGCTGACGACGACGAGCAGCTTGGTTTGCATTGCCGGCGGTTGAGCAATGGCCGTCGATGAAGAGCCAAGGGAAATGTCGACTACGCAGCAGGCCAAAAACCAGCGGAGGAAAAATTGCATTGGCGAAAGTGCTCGCAGAGTGAGATGTGCTGAGGGGTGGGGTGAGCGTGGGCTCAAGCGAGGAAGGGGGAGGCCAGAACACAGACTATAATTCGCCCGCCGGACTGCCTCAAGCAAGCAGCCCGTGAAGCTAGCATGAAGATTTCCCGGGCGAAACGGCTCGCGAGTGCTGCTGGCAGCGGCTTGCTGGCAAACGGGCTTCGGTCCTGACGGCTCCGGCCGTTTTAGTTAGAATGCCGGTCGCTGGCCAGCCACAGAGCGAGGCAATCTGTCGCGGCGAGCATCCCTAACGGAGCAGTTGCCGGGTATGAGTATGTTGACCGGTCTCGAACACATCGTCCGCGAACAAGAGCCCTTGGCTCCTTACACCTGGCTGCGCGTGGGCGGTCCAGCGCAATACTTCGCCGAGCCCACTTCGCAGGCCGAGCTGATTCAGCTTGTGAAGCGGGCTCATCAGGCGGGCATGCCGCTCCGAATTCTCGGCGGCGGCTCGAACCTGCTCGTCCGCGATGAAGGAGTGAAAGGGATCGTCGTCCATCTGACGGCTGCTGCCTTTTCGAACATCGCCCACAGCGGGAAGAAAATCACCGCGGGCGGCGGCGCGAAACTGGGCCACGTCATTTCGACTGCGGTGCGAGAAGGTCTGGCCGGTTTGGAAATGCTCGCGGGCATTCCCGGTACGCTCGGCGGCG
This sequence comes from Anatilimnocola aquadivae, assembly GCF_049819085.1. Taxonomy (GTDB): domain Bacteria; phylum Planctomycetota; class Planctomycetia; order Pirellulales; family Pirellulaceae; genus Anatilimnocola. The sequence continues at coordinate 6,678,248 of NZ_CP187419.1, read as the reverse complement.
CATTGCATACGAATGTCGGGACCCACGGCGGTGATATCGGCCAGACGGTAGCCTCGGCCACCGTGTTGACGTCCACTGGCGAGACCCTCGTACGCAAGCGACAAGACCTGCGCTTCGGCTATCGCGCCAGCAGTCTCGACGACCTGGTGATTCTCGAAGCTGAGTTGGAGCTCGAACCGGGCGACCCAGCCTGGCTGACGAAGCAGATGCAGCAGCAATGGATTTTGAAGAAGGCGGGCCAGCCGCTCACCGAACAAAACACCGTTTGCGTGTTTAAAGATGCCGGTGGCCGCAGTGCTTCGAGTTTGATCGAAGAAGCGGGCCTGAAGGGTGAGCGACGTGGCGATGTCGAAATGTGTGATCGTAACGCGAACTTTGTGATCGCCGGGCGCAAGGCCAAAGCGGCTGAAGTGATCGACTTGATCAATCATGTGAAGAAAGTCGTCGCCGAGAAATCGGGGACCGATTTAGAGCTGGCGATTGAGATCTGGTAAGCCGGCAGGTTGAAGCGTAAGCACAGCCGCGACGATCACGCCTGAAATGGAGTTCAGGGATATGAAAAGTAAATCATCGGCACCGGCGGTGCCGCCACCGCAGACTCCTCCGGGAGTCTCGCTTCTAAAGATATTGCTGCGCAAAGAAATTCGCGGCCTGCTAGGCGTTCTGTTGCTCCTGGGTGGTTGTTGGTGGGGCTTTCAAGAAGCCTGGCGTCGTTGGGGCGAGCCTTCGCTGGCATCGGAGCCGTATCAAGTCACCGCGCAGCAGATTATCGTCACTTCTCAGCCTCCATGGATCGAAGGGGACGTCAAGTTCGAAGCGATTCGCGACGGCAGTCTCACCAAGCTCGACCTGCGCGATCGCACGCTGCTCGAGCGCGTTCGCCGAGCATTCGCGGTACACAACTGGGTGGCGCAAGTGAAGCAGGTGCGCAAGTCGTACCCCGCGCTGGTTGAGGTCGACCTTGTCTATCGCCGGCCGATTGCCTCGGTGGAAGTTGCTTACCGGGGACGTCCCGAGTTGTTGCTCGTCGATGAGCAGGGAATTTTGCTCCCTTCTCCGTCCGAAGCATTTGCCGCTCGCAATTTGCCCGACATGCTGCGGATCGATGCCGGAGATACCGCTCCAGCCGGTCCTTACGGCACCGATTGGGGCAGCCCGCGCGTGACCGCCGCCGCCAAGATCGCGGCAGCCTGGTCCGATCAATGGAAAGACGTCGGCTTGTATCGTATCGTCGTTTCCGAAGATACGAATGGTCGCATCAGCTACGAGGTGCAAACGCGCAACGGCGGCCGCTGCTTATGGGGCAATCCGCCCGGTCAGGAAGCTTCGAACGAACCGAAGCCTGCCGATAAGATCGCCCGGGCCATCGCGGCCAAGCAGCAAGGCCAGCTGAAAGACGACGCCGACTCTCCGCCGGTCGATCTGAGTGGCGGCACCGTCCCGCTCCCTGCCCGCACCGCCACACGCTCCAAACGAGGCTTGCGCTAGCTTTCGTAAGATAACGCCGTGCTTCGTCCTTGCCCTTTCCCAGCAAAAGACGAAGCACGGCTTCATTCCACATCTATCCGTGGCTGAACTGTCGCACCATGCCGGCATAAGCACCGCCGAGCGCGATCAACTCCAGGTGATTGCCGCGCTCGATGATGCGGCCATCTTCCAGCACCAGCACCTGGTCGGCATTGCGAATCGTGCTTAAACGGTGAGCTACGACAAAGCTGGTCCGCCCGGCGAGCAACTTGGCCAGGGCCGATTGAATCCGCAACTCCGTGAGCGTATCCACGCTGCTAGTGGCTTCATCGAGAATCAGAATCCGCGGGTTGGCGAGGAGTGCTCGGCAGAAACAGACCAGCTGACGTTGCCCCAGCGACAGTTGCGCACCACGTTCGCCGACCTGCGTCTCTAGCCCTTTGGGCAAATCAGCCAGCATGTCCAGACAGTCGAGTTGCAACGTGGTGGTCAACACTTCTTCGTCGGTAGCTTCCGGCCGGCCGACGCGAATGTTTTCCTTCACGGTTCCACTGAACAGAAAATTCTGTTGCAGCACGAGCCCCATTTGATGATGCAGCGATTCGTTGCTCACCAGCCTGATATCGTGGCCGTCGATGAGCACTTGCCCCTGCTGCGGCAGATAGAACCGCGCGATGAGGTTAATGATCGAACTCTTGCCGCTGCCCGTGCGGCCCACGAGTGCGATCGTTTGGCCTGGCTCAGCGGCGAGACTAATCTCGTGTAGCACGGGCCGCTCGGGATCGTAGCCGAAGGTGACGTTCTTCAATTCCACGTGACCGACGACCCGCGGCAGAGGCTGGGCATCGGGAACATCGGTCCACTCGGGCTGGCGATCGAGCAGGGCAAATACGCGCTCGGCCCCGGCCATCGCCGTGAGTGCCTGGTTGTATTGATTGCCAAGAATCTGAATCGGACTGAAGAAGCTGTTGGCGAGAAAGAAAAAGTAGATCAGATTCTCGACCGGCATTTGCGTCGCAGGATTCAGCACGCGGTAGCCGCCGACGAGCAACAGTGCCACGATAAAAATCTGACTATTCAGTTCCAGCAGCGGCAACAGCAATCCTTCACGGCGAACCGCTTTGACTACATTCTCGCCGTGCCAGTCGAGCAATTCGCGAAACAGTTCGGCGTTGACGTCCTGTCGAACGTAACCCTGCGTCACTCGCACGCCGTTGATCGATTCGGCTAGTGTCGCGGTCAACCGACTGAAGCTTTCTTGCACCACGCGATAAGCATTGCTCAGCTTCTTGCGAAAAATGCGATTCAACATCCAGAGTACCGGGCTCATGGCCAGCACGACGCTGAAGAGCGCGGCATCGGAGTAGAGCATGAAAGCGCCGGCTACTCCCATCTGCAAAATGCCAACGAGACTGACGAAGAGCACGTCTTGCACGCCCACCCGCAGTGACTCGCAATCGCTGGTCACGCGGCTGATGATTCGCCCCAGTTTCGTTTTGTTGTAAAAGCTCATCGGCATGCTCTGCAGATGAGCGAAAATCTCCCGGCGCAGATCGTGAATGACCGCTTCGCCCAGTTCGAGCGCCAATCGCTGGCGAAAGTGAAACACCACCTGCGTTGAGAGTGCCAGCAATCCGAGCCCGAGGGCTCCGAGCAGAATAGCCTGAACAGGATCGTCGTAATTCTTGTGATTGGCAATCGGCCCATTAATGACCCAGCCAATCGTCCAAGCAATCGAGGGCAACTGAATCGCCCGCAGCACGACGCACACAAAGAGCACATTCCGCTTCCACGCATACGGCCGCATGTAGCCGATCAGCCTGGTGATCAGGCCGATATCGAGGGGTCGCTTATCGGGTTCCCGCTCATCCACCGCGCGCGCAGCCGTAATCGACAGCTTCGGTATCGCGCGCTCGGGGGCGGTGGTCATTGCTTGGTAGTTGTCCGTCGGGCTACTTAAAGAAGTCGGCGATGCTCAGTTTGCAGGCGATCGACAATGAACTGAACTGCCCGCGGAGCCATGCGATGGTAATACTCGAAGCCATGCCCGCCGCCGCTGGTTTCCATATCGCACTCGTGTGGAATGCCCAGCGAGTAGAGCTTCATCCGCAAGCGATCGGCCGAGTTCCACCAGCGGAAGTCTTCGGGGTCGCAGCAGAAAAATTGATTGCGGGGCCAATTAAGCGGGTGAATGTGCAGCGTCGCAGAGTCCTGCCGCGCGGCTTCCGGATCGCTATACATCTCGGGCAGCGTCTCGTCACCTTCGTTGTACCGCAGGTAATAATCGATGGCCGGCGAGATGGCAGCAGCAACGGGAAACATCGTGGGAAACTTGTACGACAGACGTAGCGCCCCCTGGCCACCCATGCTGGTGCCCAGAAGCGCGATCCTGGTCGGTTGGTTTTGCTTGCCCGGCGTGGCACCATACTCTTGTTCGATCCAAGGCAATACGCGCGTGAGCAAGTGTTGCTGGGCGGTCACTTGCGGATCGAACTCGCGGCAGATGATGTCGGTCCACCAGCTTCGTTGGGTGAACGGGGCGACCACGGTCAGTCCGTGGCGAGCGAACTCGTCGATGAACGGCTGTTTGTCGACCAACCGATTCAAATGGACTCCGTGCAAGTAAAGGACGACAAAGCCCTTCTCATGGCGCACCGCCGGTTCGAAGACATCGCACGGATGCCCGCCGACAGTTGCTTCACGCCAGGTCCCTTTGTTAACGATGGTTCCGCTATTCACAATCGAATCCAAACGAATAAAACATCTTAACCTGAGCCGGAAGCGTCAGCGCCCGGAGAACACTTGCTGAGTCTGCTCGCGTGAACTCTCCGGGCGCTGACGCTTCCGGCTCAGCAAATACCACCCTTCCACGCTACACTTGCAGGAGAGCGCTGGCGAGGGCACTGCAAATGTGTTGCGGGGTTTCGGTGCCGACCGACAGGCGAATCGTCCCACCGGTGATGCCAAGTTGAGCGCGACCTTCGGGTGATAGGCCGCGATGACTGGTCGTTTCCGGATGACTGAGCGTTGTCGACAGTTCGCCCAGTGACGGGCAGAACGGAATGTCTTTCGCTGCTGCAATGAACTTGTCGGCGGCAGGTCGCCCGCCGCGAAGTTCAAACGCTACCATCGTGCCGAAGTGCGTGTTGAATTGCTTTTGCGCGAGTGCATGCTGCGAATGGGCGACCAGGCCCGGATATTCCACTCGGCTGACTTCTCGCCGCTTCGTCAGAAACTCGGCCGCTGCCAACGCGTTCGTGCAGGCTCGTTCCGATCGTAAGTGAGCCGTAGCGAGGCCGCGCGCGGCTAGCCAGCAATCGAACGGAGACGCCGAGAAGCCCCAAGCGCTAATGACTTGCTTCACGCGCGGCCAAATATCGGTTCGGCCGCCGAGATAGCCGAGCAGCACATCGCTGTGGCCGTTGAGCGTCTTGGTGAGGCTTTCCATGACAAAATCCGCCCCGAGTTCCATCGGCTTGCAGACGAGCGGCGAAGCAAACGTATTATCGACGAGCAGCCTGGCTCCGCGGCGATGAGCAATTTCGGCCAGTGCGGCAAGATCAGCCACTTGCAAAAGCGGATTGGCAATGGTCTCGGCCAGAACCAGCTTCGTCTTATCGGTCATGGCCACTTCGACCGCAGCCAGATCGTTGGTATCGACGATGGTCAATGTGATTCCCAGTCGCGAAGCCTCGGCACTCAATAACTGCAGCGTCTTGCCGTACACGCGACTCGCGGTCACGACGTGATCGCCTTGGCCCGTCGTGGCCAACAGCGCCGCAGAAATGGCAGCCATGCCCGAGGTAACCACCGCGCCATGCGGTGCCTGTTCGAGTTCGTTCAGCTTCGCCGCCAAAGCGACCGCGTTCGGATGACCATCGCGCTGATAGACATAGCCAGGCTCTTGCCCGCCAAGCATCGCATCGGCCTGGGCGGGGGACTCGCATTCCCAGACGCTCGTCAAATAGATGGGCGTGGCGTGTGGTTGCGTCGCCAGCGGCTGCAGTCGATCCGGCCGCGGCAAAAAGTCATCGGGTTTCATGCGAGCCAGCTCAAGAGTTGAAGAGGTCCGTAGCAGGAATACTATTGTATCGCACAACCGGGTTCCGCGTGTCCGGGGCGGGAGACGTTACAGCGGACTTGCGAGCAACGCGACTGTCCAAGGCAACGCAAACTGGCCAAAAGAAAGGGGCCAATTCAGCCAGCCCGTAGGGCTCGCGCGTGTCAGCCCAGGGCAACGCCCTGGGAATGGGATCTCGCAGTGATCTGGCACCCGGAACGGGTGCGGCGAGATCAGCCCCAGACGTACTTTTCATCAAATTCCACTTCGTAGCGTTTGAGAAAATCGCGAAACTCATCTTGGAACGAAATCTTGCCATGATGCGTTTGTTGTTTGCGTATGTAGTTGATGGCTGTCTTGCGTTGCGAGAAGCCGAGCGAGAAGGCACCGTAGCCATCCTGCCAGTCGAAATTGCGGAACTGGCTTCCTTGCTCTTTGAGCCAACGCGAAGTCCCCTTCTTAAGATGCATTACCACATCGGCAAGCGCTTCTGTCCGATGCAAGTCGAACAGCACGTGAACATGATCGGAGACATTATTCATTTCAATCAGGTGACACTTCTCTTCCTGCAGAATGCCGTATGAATACTGACACAGCGGTTCATAGAAGTCGGCGGGCAAGAGTGATTGTCGATTCTTCGTGCTAAAGACCAGGTGAATCAGGATCCTGGCATGTGACTGCGGCATGGCTAACGCATCCTAAAAACGTGAGATTTGCGAGTACGCGTTTAGGATATCGAGCCACTTCATCGTTGGCCAACTTCGCCGCACCCGTTCCGGGTGCCTTGCTCGTACAAAACCATTCCCCAGGGCGTTGCCCTGGGCTATCAAGCTCTGGCCCTTCGGGCCGAATGCTAAGACCGCGTCGCAAACCGCACTGCCTGCGCGGCAATATCCAGCCCTACGCGGTTGCTGAAGGCGGCGCGCAACTGGCGGGCGATAGGGCCAGGTTTGCCGCGGGAAACCGCTTGGCCGGCGAAACGAGTAACGGGCCAAACACACGGGCTGGTACTGCAAAGGAGGATTTCGTCGGCGGTCGAGAGATCGGCGACGGTGAGGTCGCGTTCGCTCCAGGGAATCGAGAGTTCCGCAGCCAGTTCGGCGAGAATTGCCACACTTACGCCGGGCAAAATGCTTGCGCGAGGAGGCGAGACGATCCCTTCACGTTGGCGATAGATGAGCAGGTTCGCTGTGGAAGCTTCCAAAACGAAGCCTCGTTCGTCGAGCATGACCGCTCGCGCGCCCGGCTCGATCTGCCGCGCGCGACGATCGGCCAGATAGTAGTGCATCCGACTACGGCACTTCAGTTCTGCTGGCCAGCAATCATTGGGGACTTGCCGCACATCGGTCAGCACGAGCGCTTCTCCCTGCTCGTACTTGTTCACCCAAGAACCAAATGGCAGCGGATAGGTGTGCATACCGATGGTGGGACCGGAGTGTCCACCGGCAGCCACGAAAGTGCCGTAAATGCCCGGCGTGACGAACATCGACAGGCCCAGATCATCGCCCGGTTGCAGCAGGGCATGATTGCGTGCGGCCAGCTCGCGGGCGCGAGATTCTAGTTCCGCTAGTGTGACGCCGGGATCAATTCCGACGATCTCGAGCGAACGAGCGAGCCGTTTCAAATGCCGCGGCAATTCGAACAACTGGCCATTGAAGGTGCGCAGTTGTTCCGCCACGGTTACCCCTTGAACGAAGCCACCGTCGGTAACGGAAATGACCGCCTGCGATTGAGGAACCCACTGGCCGTTGAGATTTGCAATGGGTTCCGTCATGTAGTCAGTCATCCGCTTTCGGGAGGGCGAGCCTTCGACTTACGCGTATTCCTGCGTCGTGTTCAGGCCCGGCATCGGAATCGGGTACTTCCCTTCCGCGTTGGCCTTGATCGGCGCATCGCCACCCTTCGTCAGCTTATCGACATCGGGCGCGAACTCATGCTTGCTATTGAGGATCTCGTCGAAGGTAACGATTTGGCCGGTGTGAGCTGCCATGCGGCCCATCGAAGTGACCAGGCTGGCTTCAGCACCGCGCTTCACTTCGTTGTGAGGCTTGTCGTTGAGAATGGCGTCGATCAGGTGTTCCCATTCCAGAGCGTATGGATTGGGTTCGGGGCGACCGAACTGCCAGATGATGTTTTCTTTGGTCATGTTCTGACCCTTGTAGATCTTGCAACGTGACGGAGCGTGCCCCGCTTGCGAGATGATCGCCGAGCCCTTGGTGCCGTGAGCAAAGCTGGCGAATTCATCGTGGCAGCCTGGCATCACGCGGCCGTTCATGAATAGCTTGGCACCGTCGGCAAAGGTGTACTCGACGGCGTAGCTGTCGAAGTTCTGGTCGATCTTGTCACCCCGATAGTTACGACCACCCACGGCTTGCGCTTGAACCGGCCAGGCGTTCTTCATCCAGCAGCATTCGTCGATGTTGTGAATGTAGAAATCGCTGAAAAGACCACCGCTGGCCCACAAGAAGCTGTGGAAGCGTTGAATCTGGTAATCGAGTTCGTTCATGTCCGTTGGCTTTGGATCCGAAAATGCGGAACCAACCGGTGGATGCATGCGATAGGCACGCAGGGTAATCAAGTCGCCCATTTCGCCGGCTTGAATGCGGTCGAACAGTTCGCCGCGGGCTTCGCAGTGTCGACACATCAGGCCGACGCCGACCTTCATGTTCTTCTTGACCGACTCTTCTCCGAGGGCCAGCATCTTGCGTGTGCTGGGGCCATCGACGGTGATCGGCTTCTCCATGAAGACGTTCACGCCCTTTTCGATGGCGTACTTGAAGTGGACCCAGCGGAAAGCTGGCGGCGTCGCGAAGATGGCAACATCGCCCGGCTTGAGGCAATCGATGGCCTGCTTGTAGCCATCGAAGCCGATGAACTTGCGGTCGTCCGGAACTTCCACCTTGTCTTTGTTTGCGTTCTTCAAACCCTGATGGCTGATGTTTAAGCGATTCTCGAAGACGTCAGCCATGGCGACGAGTTTCGTCTGGCCAATCTTCACACCAAGCGCATCCTTGGCCGCGCCTGTACCGCGACCGCCGCAACCGACGAGCGCGATCTGCACCACATCACTGCCCGCGGCATGCACGCGGGGGACCATCGCGCCGGTAAGCGTCGCTGCTGCAGCCATCGTGCCTGTCGTCTTCAGAAAGCTGCGACGAGAATCGGTAGCGCCAGACTTGTTTTGAGGGACGTCGTTCATGAGCGACCTTTGCGGAAAGTGAAGGGAGAGGCAGAGCTTCAGTATTTCATCCGCACGAGCGTGGGGGAAGAGATGGGACGGCAAATTGCGGCCGGATTAGCCTGCTTGTCGGCTGCTCCGCCGTTAGGAGGAGGACGCGAGCATCGCGCACAGAAAGCGACCAGGGGCCGCTTGTTACGAGAAAATTTGACCGGGGCCGGGATGATCGTTCGCCGCGAGAAAGAATCCCGACCCCACCTCCATGATTGGCAGCCCAGCTTCAGATTCGGCTGGCACAACTTCCGCAGTTGGTTGTGCCCGAACTTGGGTCACCGCGAAGAGGTGTGTGACCCAAGCAGCCAGCGGCAGAGACCAACAGACTTACTTACGCACCAGCAGAATTGGCGCGACCAAGATCCTTCGTATCGCCGGGCCGCAGCGTGCTGGCCTTGCGATTTTCTCGTTGAATAGCCTCGTACACCTCTTGGCGGTGCACGGGGATATCGGACGGGGCTTCAATCCCCAACCGAACTTTATCGCCTCGAATATCAACAATCGTCACGACAATATTGTCGCCGATCATGATGCTCTCATCACGGTGTCTCGACAAAACCAACATCGGTGGCTCCTTCCTCTACACGACGTCGCCGCGGGGGGCGGGCGCGAATGATCTGCGGAATAAATGGATAATAGGGATGGCAGCGGGCTCTTCTTGGTGCCGGCGAGCGCTCACTCTCGCGGCTGGGTAAATCGAGCGGACAGCTTCGGCGGGCCGACCTCTCGATTTCACTCACCGGGCGACCGCACCGGTGAGCTCAGCGACTGCAGTGCTATCACGCAACCGTCTGACAAGACAACTATCGTCCGCAAAGCTTCGCCAATATTAAATTCCACCGCAGGAGGCACACTTTACCACTGCTGCCGTTTGTGACGGCGCGACAAAGAGCCATTGGCAGTCTCGCCAGCGCTGCGGTCGCAGAACAACTGACTTCACTTCGCGCAAAAATCGCGCCGTGATTCGCATTCACTCAGCGCGTGTTGGTGCTCTCGCATTCATGATGCGCTAACGATCTCTCACCAATCCAGGCAGCACATCCAGACCAAGGTCCGCGAGCTTTCCCGCGTGAAACATTTCCCAAGCGATGGCACCCATCACCGCGTTGTCGGTGCAAAGCTCGGGCGGTGCGAAGTGAAGTTCAACCTGCAGTGACTGACACACTTCTTGCAACCTGGTTCGCAGCAAGCGATTCGCCGCGACGCCGCCACCGACGCACAAGCGCGGCAAGCGTATGTGTTGCAGAGCGGCTTTCGTTTTCTCTGCCAGGCTGGCGACGACGGCCGCCTGAAAACTGGCGGCGATATCGGCGACCTGTTGCGCGCTGAGTGGTGGCGGCCCGTCGATGGGCTGGCCGGGTCCCCAGATTTCGTAACGCACAGCCGTCTTCAGTCCGCTGAAACTGAAATCAAACCGCTCTTTTTGTCCGCGCAAGCCTTGAGGGAATCGATACGCTTTCGGATTCCCGTTTTCTGCTACCTTGGAGATGGCAGGGCCGCCCGGATACGACAAGCCAAGCAACGTCGCCACTTTATCGAACGCTTCGCCGGCGGCATCGTCGATCGTTCCCCCCAGTGCTTCGAAATCGGTTGAGGTTCGGCAATGATAGAGACTCGTATGACCGCCGCTGACGATCAGTCCCAAGCAAGGATAGACATCTCGTCCCGCAGCGAGTCGGCAAGCATAGATATGGGCGTGCAAGTGATTGAGAGCAACCAGCGGCTTTTCAAGAGCCATCGCGAGGGCCTTCGCAGCGGACACTCCCACGATCAGCGAACCGGCTAGCCCGGGCGTGTGAGCCACCGCAATCAAGTCGAGATCGGCGGGCTTCAACGATGCTCGTCGAATCGCTTCATCAATAACCGGCACAATCCGTTCGACATGCGCTCGTGCTGCCAATTCGGGAACGACGCCCGCATAGCGGCGATGCAACTCTTCCTGCGAGGCGACGACGGACGACAAAACTTGCAAGTCGTCGGTAATGACGGCAGCAGCCGTCTCGTCGCAAGTGGTTTCGATCGCTAACAAATACCGCGGTTCAGCAGACTCGGTCATTTGGCCGCGGCCTGCTTTTCGGCGAGGATCTTCGCGGTCTTTTCGACCAAAAACTCGCGAGCTTTTTCCAGCGTCTTGTCGACAAACGGTTCGCTGGACTTCGCAGCCGGATCGGCTTCTTTGGCGACTTTGATTTTGATCATGTCGCGCTCGCGCCGATCTTCCGACCAGCGATTGTCATCTTCTTTGGTTGTTTTCACTTCAAAGCCTTCGTTGGGCTTCACGCCCCATTCGTCGCCGTCTTTGTCACTTTCATGGCGATGAATGTTCTTGCCACTAGGGCGCAGATAGCCAGCTGTTGTCAGCTTGAGAGCACTCTTGCCGGATTCAAGTTCGACGATGTTCTGGACGCTCCCTTTGCCCCAGCTGCGTTCGCCAATGACGGTGGCCCGCTCGTGATCTTGTAGGCAGGCGGCGACAATCTCGCTGGCACTGGCACTGTAATGATTCACCAGCACGACCATCGGGAAATCGCTGAAGGTTCCTTCCTTCTTCGCCTTCCACACACGTTCCTGCGTATTGCGACCGGCGGTGCTGACGATTTTGCCGTCTTCGACGAACAGATCGCAAACATCGATGCCGGTGCTGAGCAAACCGCCCGGATTGAACCGCAGGTCGAGAATCAGCCCACTCATACCCGCTTTGGTCAAATCGCCCAGCACTTGCCGCAGGTCGTCAGCCGTATGACGAGCAAAATTGGTGATCCGGACGTAGCCGATCTTTTTGTCGTCATCGAGAAAGTAATTCCAGGTGAAGTCGGCTTCGCGATGATCGCCCAGGACGGAATCCACGCGGATCAGTTCGCGTTTCACTTCCAGTTCCGCGACTCGATCCTCGGCGACATGCTTGACCTTAATCTTGACCGGCGTGCCAATTTTTCCCTTCATTCGCTTGACGGCATCATCGAGGCTGATGCCCTTGGTCGATTGCCCTTCAATTTCCTGAATGATGTCGCCACCGCGCAGGCCCGCGTTGAAGGCCGGCGTTTTGAAGATGGGTGTGATGATTGTCAGTTCACCACTTTCGACCGACACGGTGATGCCGATACCACCAAACTCGTTCTCGACGCTGCTACGAAACTTCTCCAGATCACTCGGCGGGATGTACGAAGAGTAGGGATCCAACTTGGTGAGCATGCCCTTGATGGCCGCTTCGAGCAGTTCGCGGCGGTCAATCTCTTTCACGTAGTTCCGCTCGACCTGATCGAGCGAATCGGTAAACAGGCGGAGTAACTCGTACTCCAGCGCGTCTTTGTCCGCCTTCTTCTCGGCCGTGGCTTCTTTCTTGTCGCTCGTCGGCTTATCTTCCGCGAGGGCGGGAAAAGAGATGGGTAGTAAGCCAATTGCCAGCAAGGCGACGATCCACGAGTTGCGGCGGAGCGAACAAATTGGCAGCGGCATAGGGTGCAATCCTTTTCCAGGGTGGGTGGCGGCCACATCAAGTATAGATGCGGCCACCACTCGGAACAATTCTCAGGTGTGCTTGCACGCCTGCCAGTCGGGTAACAAGTTGGTCACTCGGCTGGTTGGTCGCGGGGGCTACGCCTTCTGTCCAATCACTTCCCAGCCCTTGCGATACTCCCGCTTCAGGAACTGGTCGGCATCGGGTTTGTTCGTGAAGGTCAGCTTTTCAGCATTCCACTCGAGCGTTTCGCCCTTGAATCGCGAAGCGACTCCGCCGAGCAGGACCGACTCGGTAAGCGGGCCGGAGTAATCGAAACTGGCAGAGTTCTTGCCGATGCCACGAACAGCGTCGACAAATTGCTGCCAGTGATTCACGCCTTCGAGCGCGGGGCGTTCAAAAGCCAACTCTTCCTTGCCGTCAGGCTGCAGCAAGATTGGCGCACCGACGTGCGGCAGAATCATCAGCCCCTTGGTGCCAATGAACACCGAACCTTGGCCGGGCAACTCGCGGCCACCCAGCATCGCACCAATTTCGGCAGGTGGACGTTGATCGCCGTCGTACCAGGTGACATTGACCGTTTTACCGGCAGTGAACTTGTTGCCTGGAAAGACGTAAAAAACCTTGGCATCGTTGGCCCAGTTCGTTTCCGTCGGTACCGGACCTTCTGATTTCACCGAGACGGGCGCTGTCAAAGCTAAGGCAGCAAAGACGGGGTCGTAGATATGGCAGCCCATATCGCCGAAGGTGCCCGTGCCAAAGTCGAGACGCTTCCGCCAGTTGCCCGGGTGATAGTAGCCGCCGCCGATGAATGGCCGCTCGGCAGCCACCCCCAACCAGCCATTCCAATCGAGCGAGGCCGGCGGAGTCTCCGTCTTGCCAGGGAGCGGCGACGAATCGCCCCACTTCTTATTGCTCCAAGTGTGGACTTCTTTGATCTGGCCAATCGCACCGGCCTGCACCAGATGCACCGCCATGCGGTACTCGTTGCTGCTATGAACTTGAATGCCCATTTGAGTGACCAGTTTCTTCGCCTTGGCAGTTTCTGTCAGTTGGCGACACTCGCTCACATTGTGGGCCAATGGTTTTTGCCCATACACGTGCAGCCCGTAGTGCATGGCACTCAGGCCGATCGGCGCGTGCATGTGGTCGGGGGTCGACACATTCACACTGTCGAGGTTCTTGTGTTCTTTGTCAAGAAGTTCTCGCCAGTCCTGATAAACGCGCAGGTCGGGCTGCTTGGCCTTCACGGCATTCGCTTTGTCCATGTCGACATCGGCGATGCATACCAGTTGCACGTTGGGCACTCGCGAAATGGCTCCCCAATCGGCGGCAGCCATTCCCGATGCGCCAAAGCTGGCGTGGCGAACCTTCTCGCTCGGTGGTGCCGACTGCAGATTGCGAACGAAGTAAGGGGCGGTGATCGTGGTCGCGGCAGCAACCTTCAGGAAGGTACGACGCGACGCTGATTGAGGACGACTCATGGTGGGACTCCTGGGACGAAATGAAAAAAGGCAGATTTCGGAGGAGAGAGGCGGGCAGATCAACCAGACATACCATACCAGCTGCGCGAGCCAAGTGGCATAATTGGCGGCAAGACGTAGGAACGGATTTTGCTGGCAGGCGATAGTTCACCTTTTCACAATCCACCTGAAACAACGGGAGGCCTATTATGTCCGCTGGCTACGATAATCAAGGGATGCGTCGCGGGGGCCGTTCGCTCTTGATGCGGTTTGTTCCGATCCTGATTGGTTTAGCAATGATCGGCTGGATCGCCGTGAAAGGGTGCCAGCGCGGCCCGCTCGGGCGGATGCAAATCGTGGGGATGAACCCCCAAGAGGAGAAGGCACTCGGGTTGCAAGCCTTCGAGGAAACTCTCAGCGACGCCAAGGTCGTGCAGGGCATGCAGGCCGAGGAAGTGAAGGCCATCGCGGCGCGGCTGATCGCCGCCACAAAAGATCCGGCATTTCTCCAGGCCGCTGGTTTGAAGCCACAAGATATGGACTGGCAAGTCGAAGTGGTGGATAGTCCCGAGGTAAATGCCTTTTGCCTACCGGGGGGCAAGATGGTGGTCTATACGGGAATCATTCCGATCGCCAAGACTGAAGCGGGTCTGGCCACGGTACTGGGGCATGAAATTTCGCACGCCCTCGGTCGCCATGGTTCCGAACGGATGGCCAGTACACAGATGGCACAAATCGCTGTGAACTCTGCCGGTGCTTCGATTTCCGATTTGGATCCCGCTCAGCGCGAGGGGATCCTGCGAACCCTGAATGCCGGAGCCAAGTACGGAATTTTGCACTACGGCCGCAAGCATGAATCTGAAGCCGATCACCTGGGCCTGTTCCTGATGGCAACCGCTGGATTCGATCCCAAGGAATCGATCGAGTTCTGGGGACGCATGCAGGAAGCGACCGGCAATGTGAAAGGGCAGCCTGAGTTCATGGCGACGCACCCCAGCCACGAAACTCGCATTCGTGATCTCAGCGGTTGGATGCCAGAAGCCGAAAAACTCTATCAAGCCCGAAAGTAGACCTGCATGCTGTTTACTTCGCAGGAGGCCTCGTCTGCTGCGCAGCCATTCGGGCCGTAAAGGCCCGCGGTAGCACACTCGAGCAATACGTCATCAGCGTGTTCTTCCAGCCATCGACAATCAGGCCGCGCCCTTGCTCAAGTGCTCGCAAGGCGGTTTTCACCACTGCATCTGGTTTGTGCGAGCCGACTCGAATCACCTCGGCCGAGTTCGAGCGTTCAAAGAACTTGGTAGCCGTTGGTCCCGGGCAAAGCGTGACGACGCGGACGCCTCGCCCGCGCAGTTCTTCGGCGAGTGCCATCGAAAACGACACGACAAACGCCTTGGTCCCCGAATAAACCGCCATGTAGGGCACAGGCTGAAAGGCGACAATCGACGCCAGGTTGATAATCGCCCCTTCGCCGCGACTCAGCATGCCCGGCACAAAGGCGTGGCACAGGTCGACAACGGCCGCAACATTGACCATCACCTCGGCACGTTCAGTGGCCGGATCGTTCGTTTCGAAGTGCCCATAGGTCATGAACCCGGCGTTGTTCACCAGCAGATCGATCGAGACGCCCAGTCTGGCAACTTCGGCTGCAATCCGCGTGGCCGAAGCCTCCTGGCTCAGATCGGCCGCGACCACATCGGCCCGAATCCCCTGCTCGGCAGTCAACTTCGCCGCCAGCGTTTGCAGCGCTGCTTCGTCGCGAGCCACCAGCATCAGGTTCATCTTGCGCCGCGCCAGTTCCTTGACGAACGCCTCGCCGATCCCCGACGAAGCGCCCGTTACCAGTGCGGTCTTCCCTGCATACGTGTACATATCGCGCTCGTGTAGGAATGGACTTTGGAGGCCGTGATAGTGTACTGCCAAAATGCTTCCCTTGGCCGTGGTTCTGCTAGAATGCGGCGGGCGATCGAGTCGTAAGAACATCCCGTCATCCGCCTCTCGAAGGTGCCGTCATGACCACGAGTCTCGCTCCCGCTCCCCAGTCTGCGCCGAAGCCATCCCAGCCTGGCTTTTCTCTTCAGAACGTGTTGAAGGTGGCGATCCCGCTGGGGCTTGTCGTGGTGGCCGTCTTCTCGGGCGTTTATCTGCAAGCCCAACGAGCCATCGAACCAGTCGACTTTCTCGCGAGCGTCAGCCAAGCACTTCGCGCACCAACCAAGCTGGCCACCGGTCTCTCTGATAGCAATGGCGACCTGGTCGCCGATGCTCCCGCTGCGGCCGATCAACTGCTCGACCCCGAAACGCTGGAGTTTGAAGTGCTCGGCAGCGATCTCTCACTCGAGCAACAGCAGTGGGCCGACTTCGTCGCTCATCTGGAAAAAGCGACCGGCAAGAAGGTGAACCTGAGCATTCGGCCCGAAACCAAAGGCGTTTCGCCCGGCGATGCCCTGCCACCGGTGGTCGTACAAGCCAGCGATCTGCGCGCGGGGAAGATCCATCTCGCCTGCTTGAATACGGGTGCCGTCTCGCTCGCGGTGAACGAAGGGGGGGCAGTGCCGTTTTGCGTCATGGCCGATGCCGAGGGCAAGTTCGGTTACCAGATGGAACTGATCGTGCCGGCCAAGAGTGCCGCGCAGCAAGTGCCCGATCTCAAAGGAAGCGAAAAGATCCTCTTCACCAATACCTACTCCCACTCCGGCTGCAAAGCTCCGCTGATGATCTTGTGGAAGGAGTTCAACCTGCGACCCGAGCGGGACTACACGCCCGTGTTCGTCAACAAGCAGGAGCAGGCCATCAAAGATATCGCGGCCGGTCGTGGCGATGCTGCCCCCGTGGCCAGCGATCTCTATCAGCGGGTAATGAGCCGTGGCGATCTGCCCAAAGACTCTGTCCGTTCCATCTATCAGTCGGCGACCTTTCCTCCTGCCTGCTTCGCGCATGCTCATCAACTGCAGCCCGAATTGGCAGCCAAGATCAAAGCCGCGTTTCTGGAATTTCCCTGGGCCGGAACCTCGCTCGAAAAGGCCTATACGGCCGCCAACCAGTCGCGCTTCGTCCCCGCCAGCTACCAAACCGACTGGTCCGGCGTGCGCGAAGCTGAAGAGGCTCTCGTCTCGATGCTTCCCACCAAGCCTGCCGCTCCGTGAGTCACAAAGCGTGACGTCAACGAACAGAACTTGACCCCAAACAGTGCCAGTTTGTGAACACGACCTGCAGTATTCCTCGGGCGCCACGCACATTGCTGTTCACAAACCAACCTGGTTTGTGAGCGCCCCCTGAAGGAGCGTAGCCCGTTGGAGTTCCGGCTTTAGCCGGGCATTCTGCCTTCGCCCCTCTCCTACCCAATACAAGACCGGCTAAAGCCGAAACTCCAACCAACTCCAACTACAACTCGGGCGGATCCCAGTCTTGGCCATAGTCGAGGACTGGATAAGTGCGCCAGCGTTCTTCGGCGAGCTCTCGCCCTACATCAGCCAGATATTGCGAGGCGTTTGAGTAGGGCCACTCTTGCCAATGGTGAACATACCTGTGCCGGACGGCGTTGTTCAGTACGTAGTTGAGCGTCGCCCAAAAGTGCAACTCCGATTTCATTCCAGTTTCTGCCGCGCGGTGCCAACAATGACGGCCTCGCTGCTGGTCCTCGGAATTCCAACGAAATGAACTGCGGCCGTGCAGTGTCCCCAGTTGTTTGAGAAGCACCTTGACCTGAAGCGAATGCAGCAAGACGTGGTAGTGATTGGGAAGAATGATCCAGGCAAAGATTTGTTGACACTACTCGCTGCAAACGCTCAATAGTTCTGCCTCAAATTCGCTCATGCGCTGCGGATGAGCACCGATCAGCGGTCGATGCTCGTAGCAGGCCGCCGTGACAAGGTACAGTTGGCTCTCGCTTTCGTAGTGCGGCGGGCCATGCCAAGGAAGGCGGTGGTTCTGCCGCTCCAGCAACGCCGCTTGCCGCTGCTCCGGCGTCAGCTGTCGCCAGCGATACATAGGACGGTCAGGGTCCATGCAGTCGCCTTCAAATGCCAAACGGTTGGAGTTCCGGCTTTAGCCGGTTTTCTTCGAACCAATTCAGAATAGCCGGCTAAAGCCGGAACTCCAACACTAGTCCCCTGGTACTTCCAGGTAGGTGTAGCCGTTGAGGGCGTCGTCGTAGAACTTGATGAAACGACCGGCGGCCTGGTGGTCGAGGCGGCTGTCGGGTTACGTCGCGCCTATCGGCATGTGATTTCGCAATCCAACTAACGCGCCGCGTCGATCACCACTGCACGAATGAAATCCGAAAGCCCGCTGAACCCTCGACTCTGCGCGCGACTTTCAAGCAGAGCCTTCTCCTCCGCAGTCAGGCGAACATTTACCTGCTGAGTTCGCAGACCTTGCTGTGCAGGTGCGGGAGGCGTCCTGCCGTTCTCCAGCAGAAAACTCACGGCGGCCACCAAAGCTGCTCGCGTTGAGACAACGCAATCGTCTGCTGTCGCACCGTCCCCGAACACATTCGGCAACTCCAGTCCTCGCCCGAACCACTCTCCCTCTTCGCAATTCAGAATGATCTGGTACTGTGCGACCAACTGTTTCGCTGCCTTACTGACCGTCGCGCTGAATGCCCCGCGTTTCACTGCAGGCTTACTCTCCGTCGCATGGTTCTTCGGGCTCTTCTTCGCGGGCTTGCTCGGCATCGATGATTTTCTGGATCCTGCGGACATAGCCGTACTTCACCAATCCCTTGTGAACGGGAATCGAAACCAGATCGGAGCCATCTTTCACAAAAATGTGATGCGACCCGCTGATCCGCGCCAGTTCATAGCCAGCCTCTTCGAGCAGCTTTCGAACCTCGGCGAATCGAACAGGGCTCGGCATTGTAGTATAGCCTGCGATATACGGAAAGCCAATCGCTTAACGCAAGGAAGAGCCGAGGGCGGCCGCCAGCAACGATACCAGCGCGAGCAGTGAGGCCAGCGACATTTGCCAGCGTTTGAGGGTGCGCTCGAAGAGCAGAAACCACGCAACCAAAGCGACAACGGAATTAATCAGAAGCAGGGCGCTATTCATGGGATGCATCGCCGCTGTGTGAGGCGCTGAACGCTATTTCCTAGAGTTATAAAACTTGTACCAATGGCTGAATACTCGTTCCTGCGAATTGGTCCGATCCACGTCCCGCGGCACCCAGCCAATTCCATATTCGCACTCGGGGTAAACTTCCGTCACGAGATAGACGGATCCATCCTTCGCGATCTTTACTCTTTCGACGGCAAACAAACCAACGCGACGCGGTGTCGCAGGCAGCGTGGCGGATTGCCTCGCTTCGTTAACAAACTCGCTGAGACTGTAAGACGAGCAATAGAGCCTGGCCACAAAGAACAGATCAGTGGCCCACAGCAGTTGAAAGCAATACGCGCCGACGAGCCCTGCGAGCGCAATTCTTCTGAACCAATCCCATTCACCGCGCAGAGCAACGAGCACGCAGCCTAGCTGTATCAATCCCAAGGCAACGCCAACGTAAACCGCGAATACCCAGGGCATGCCGAAATCGCCAGCAGGCCCGTGCGAGGGGCTGGAAAACACCGGCAGATAGAGGAAAAACCAGCCCCAACAGGAAAAGCAAAAAATTGCCGAGAGAGTCATCCGGAAATTGTAGTTGCGGGGCTTGTTCATTTCGCAAGGTCTTCTCGCAGCTCAGCCCTTTACCCCAGAGTACTGGGGAAAGGGAGGAAATGCGCGCCCGTGTGACCTCCAGCTACTGTGTTTTGAGTACAAAACACAGTAGCCCAACTGCGACCCTCGCGTCCAACATTAATCGCCCGGTTCTTCCAGGTAGGTGTAGCCGTTGAGGGCGTCGTCGTAGAACTTGATGAAACGACCGGCGGCCTGGTGGTCGAGGCGGTTTTCGCGAACGGCGTTCTCGACGGCCGTTTGCAGGCGGGTGACGAGATCGCTGTGATCGAACTCGACGTAGTCGAGCACTTCGCGAACGGTGTCACCCTTCACAATGGCTTCGAGAATCACTTCGCCGGTGGGCGAGCAGTCGACGTGCACCGTGTTGGTATCGCCAAACAGGTTGTGCAAGTCGCCGAGAATCTCCTGGTAAGCACCAATGAGGAACGCGGACAAGTAATAAGGCTGTCCGTTGTACTGGTGAAGTAGCAGTGTGCGTTTGACGTCGCGGCGGTCGATGAACTGGTCGATCTTGCCATCGCTGTCGCAAGTGATGTCGCCCAAAACCGCTGGGCGGTTGGGACGTTCGTCCAACCGATGAATCGGCATCACGGGAAACAACTGCTTGATCGCCCAGCTATCGGGCATCGATTGAAACAGCGAGAAGTTGCAGAAGTAGGTGTCGCTCAGCATCAGGTCGAGCCCTTCGAGCTCCTCCGGCATGTAGTCGAGTTGTTCGGCAAAGCGGCGAATCTTGCGGCAGATTGCCCAGAACATGGTCTCGGCGATCGACCGCTGCTCGAGCGAAAGGTAGCCGGTGCCAAACAGCGTCATGGTCACGTCCATGGCTTGCTGGGCATCGTGAAAACTTTCGAGCACATTGCGAGCGGTGATTCCCTTGTAGGTATCCATCAGGTCGTGCAGGGGCTGCTCCGATTCCTGGTTGACCTCGGGTAGAGTCTCTTCGCCGTTCTGGCCTTGGTTCCCTTGGCCCGAAACACCCAGCACGCCGAACACGAGCGCCGCGTGGTAAGCAGCGACCGCGCGACCGCTCTCCGAGATGATACTCGGATGCGTCACACCTGCTTCGTCGCACACGCTCTGCAGGTGATACACCACGTCGTTGGCGTACTCTTGCAGCGTGTAGTTCATGCTCGATTCAAAGTTCGTTTGGCTGCCGTCGTAATCGACGCCCAAGCCGCCGCCAACGTCGAGATACTCGAGCCCCGCGCCGCGCTTCACCAGGTCGACATACGCGCGGCCCGCTTCGGTCATCGCGCCCTTGATCTGACGAATATTGGTAATCTGGCTGCCGAGATGGAAGTGCAACAGCTTGAAGCAGTCGAGCATGTCGCGGCTCTTCAGTTCATCGACGGCTTTCAAGATTTCGCCGACCGTCAGGCCGAACTTGCTGCGGAAACCCCCTGACGACTGCCAACGGCCGGAGCCCTTGGCGGCCAGCTTGATGCGCATGCCGATCTGCGGACGCACGCCAACCTTTTCGGCATACTTCAGGATGAGGGCCAACTCGGTGTACTTTTCGACGACGGGAATGACGTTGCGGCCGATCTTCTGCGCCAGCATCGCCATTTCGATGAACTCGGCATCTTTAAAGCCATTGCAGATGATGGGCGTGACGGCGTCGGTCATGGCGACGACCGCCAGCAGTTCGGGCTTGCTGCCCGCTTCAAGACCGAAACCGTAAGGCTTGCCGTACTGCACGACTTGTTCGACCACGTGCCGCTGCTGATTCACCTTGATGGGATACACACAGGTGTAGCGGCCTTTATAGTCGTGCTCTTTGATCGCTTGGGCAAAGACGTCGTGCATCTCGCGCAGGCGATCCTTCAGCACGCCGTTAAACCGCAGAAGAATCGGCAAGTCGAGCCCGCGCAGTTGCAGGCGATCGACCAGTTCCTTCATGTCGATGCCGATCGCGGGATCCTTGTTGGGATGGACCTGCATGTGCCCTTGAGCGTTGATGGAAAAGTAACCTTTACCCCAGCGCGGCACATCGTACATTTCGCTGGCATCGGTAATGGTCCAACGCTCGACGGCATCTTTCAGCATTTCAGGCAGTCCCCCAAGGACGAAACTTCGCGAACAGAATTTCCGAATTGGAAAACGAATGATTATACGCACTTCCCCCCGGCGACAAGGACGTCAGTGAGTTCCAGCGGAAAAATTCACGAAGTAGTGTCCCACGACGCTTTCAACCGGCGCATTCCGTCCACCATGCTGATGGCCGGGGCGTAGCCAAAGTCGCGTTTGGCGGCCGAGATATCGAAGTAGTGGGAAGTGCCAAGCTGCAGCGCGAGAAAACGGGTCATCCGCGGTTCGTCGGTACGGCGCAGGAGTGTCCAAAGACCTTCCATCAGTGCACCAGCCGTGTAGGCACCTCGCAAACTGATTCTTTTCTTCACTGGCGGCAGACCGGCGAGTGCCAGTAGCTCGTCAATCCATTGCCAGCAGTTCACTGGTTCGTCGTTCGTGATGAAGTAAGCCTTTCCAGCCACGGGCGAACCGGGTTGCAGGGCATCGGCGGCCTGCAAGTGGGCGGCCGCGGCGTTTTCGACATACACGGCGTCGATGAGATTGGTGCGATCACCGACATAACGCAGTTTGCCGCTGCGGGCCCGGTCGAGCAGCCTGGGAATGAGATGCTGGTCTCGCGGACCCCAAATCAAGTGCGGGCGGAGTGAACAGGTCAGCAGGTCGGAGCTATTGGCATCCAGGACCAATTCTTCCGCGACTGCCTTCGTTTGCGGATAGTAGCACAGGAACTTCTCGGGATACGGCACACTTTCGTCGACACCTTTTTGATCGCCACCGGCAAAGGTCACGCTCGGGCTGCTGGTGTAGATGAGTCGCGGCACCTTGTTCCGCAGGCAAGCTTCGAGCACGTTGGCAGTGCCCGTGACGTTCACATCCCAGTATTTGGCCTTCGGTCCCCAAATGCCGGCTATCGCCGCGACGTGAAACACCGCATCGACGCCCTCGGCCGCCACTTTCAGCGAAGTCAGATCCCGAATATCGCCGCGAGCAATCTCAGCCCCTTTGGCAGCCAACTCTGGTTCGGCGCGGCGCACGAGTGCCCGCACGCGATCACCCCGCGCGAGCAATTGCTCGGCGATGTACCGTCCTAAGAATCCATTCGCGCCGGTGACAAGAGCGTACACGTTGATCCCGCGTTCGAGTTGTTGATGTCCACTTGTTGAATTCTGCGGGCTGGGTTGCGAAGATGGCGTTGTCCCGTCCTACCTCCTAACCCGCGAAAGAGACCTGATGGCTTCGGATTATACCTCCCGTCTGCCGTTCGTATTGGCCTTTTGCTGCGTTACTCTCCCAGCGTTGCTTGTTGCCCAACAAACGAAACCCGCCTCGAAACCAGAAGCGAATCCCGCTTCCAAACCTGCTGTCCCCGACTCGGTCGACAAAGACTATTCGGCAGAGTTACCCAGGCTGGATCCCCTTTCACCCTCCGAGGCGCTCGGCTCGTTCGAGATTGTTCCCGGCTTTCGCCTGGAGCAGGTCGCTGCCGAGCCGCTGGTGTGTGATCCCGTTGCGCTCGCGTTTGATGAAAACAGTCGTTTGTTCGTCGTCGAGATGCGCGGCTATTCCGAAAATCAGAGCGAAAAGCTCAGCTGCATTCGCCTGTTGGAAGATGCTGATGGCGACGGCAAGTTCGACAAGAGCACGATCTTCGCCGACCAGTTGAACTGGCCCACAGCCATTCACTGTTGGAAAGGTGGCGTGTTCGTTGCCGATGCCCCCGACCTGCTCTACTTAAAAGACACCAATGGCGATGGTGTTGCCGATGAGCGCAAGGTCGTCCTCACGGGCTTTGGTACCAGCAACGTGCAGGGTCTCGTGAACACGTTTCAATGGTCGCTCGAGAATCGCATCGTCGGTGCGATCAGCAGCAGCGGAGCAGAACTACGCAAGCCCGCTGCGGCTGATGAAGAGCCGATCTCGATTCGCGGGCGCGACTTTTCGTTCAACCCCGAGACACTGGCAATTGAGACCATCAGTGGTGGTGCCCAGCACGGCGCGACAACCGACCGCTGGGGCAATCGCTTTGTCTGCAGCAACAGCGATCACATTCAACACACGGTTTTCGAAGATCGCTATCTGGCTCGCAATCCCTATCTCGCCGCGCCTGGTGTGCGCCGCAGCATCGCCGTTGAAGGTCCTCAGGCCGATGTATTTCGCATTAGCCCGATCGAGCCGTGGCGAATTGTGCGCACTCGCTTGCGAGCGAACAAGATTGTGCCGGGTGTGGTCGAAGGTGGCGGACGCCCAGCGGGTTACTTCACCAGCGCTACGGGTGTGACCATCTATAACGGCGATGCCTTGCCCGCCGAGTTTCTCGGCATGGCCTTTGTCGGCGATGTGGGGAGCAACATCATTCATCGCAAAACGGTGAAGCCGAACGGGGTCAGCTTTACGGCGCAACGTGTCGATGAGAAACGGGAGTTCATCGCCTCGCGCGATACGTGGTTCCGTCCGGTACAGTTTGCGAACGCTCCTGATGGAGCCCTCTACATCTGCGACATGTATCGCGAAACAATCGAACATCCGGCCAGTATTCCGCCGGTCATCAAGAAGCATGTCGATCTGACCAGCGGACGCGATCGAGGTCGAATCTATCGCGTGGTGCCGGAGAAGGAACTGGTCCAGCGCGGTCCGCAGCGATTGGGTAGCGCAAAAACAGCGACCCTCGTCACGCTGCTTGACCATCCGAATGGTTGGCACCGCGAGACTGCCGCACGTTTGCTCTACGAACGGCAAGATATGTCTGTTGCTGGAGCCCTGCAGGCTTTGTCGGCCGACGGCAAAACCCCCGAAGGTCGACTGCAAGCTCTCTGGGCACTACGCGGCCTAGACCTGCTGTCGGACGAAGTTCTGCTGCCGCGGTTGCTCGATAGGCATCCTGCGGTACGTGCGCAGGCAACCAAGCTGGCAGAAACCATGGCGGACAAGTCACCGGCGCTTCGTCAGCGACTGGTGCAAATGGTCAGCGATGAAGATCCGCGAGTTCGCTTTCAGGTCGCTTTATCTCTAGGCGCGCTACCTGCCGCCGAGCGGGTTCCGCCGCTGCTGAAGATCATCGCAGCCGATCCTGCCAACGCCGATTTGCGGATTGCGGTCCTCTCGTCGCTGGGAGATGGTGCGGGCCTAATGCTGGAGCAATTGGCCGCGAATGGCAAGCTTGCCGAACAGAAGAACGCCACGGAACTTGTTAGCAACCTGGTAATGCAAATCGGTAAGCAGCAACGACCGGAAGATATCGCGCTCCTCGTAAGCACAATAGGCAAATGGTCGACGGGTAAGTCGCCTTTGCTGCCTCTCGCCTTGCAGAGCCTGGCTGCGAGACAGGATTCGCCACTCGGCAAGCAGATTGCCGCGGCCACGGGCGGTAAGGCCGACGAGTGGTTGCAGGAATTGCTCGGTACTGCGTCCAAGAGTGCCCTCAATCGCGCAGCAACGCCGAAGGACCGCGTCGCCAGCATTCAGCAACTGCGGTTGGCTGGTTTCCCGCTCGTGAAGCAACTGGCAACAGAGTTGCTCTCCCCCGCGGAACCCGGAGAAGTTCAAGCAGCGACACTGAGTGTCGTTGGCTCATTCGATTCACCGGAAGTGTCGGAGTTTCTGCTCGCGAGACTCGATCAGTTCACGCCCGACCTCAAGGCCCGTGCGCTCGATGTTCTTTGCTCGCGTCCCGGTTGGTCGCTGGAACTCCTGAAGGGAATCGAAAGCAAAACGGTAGCCGCTGCCGATCTCGATTCATCGCGATTGAAGCTCTTGAGCGAAAGCTCGGCCGACGAAGTTCGTCGGCGGGCATTGGCCCTCGCTTCGCTCAGTCGCCCTAGCGACCGAGCGGAAGTGCTGGCCGATTATCGCGGCGTGCTCGACGCCAAGGGAGACGTCACTCGCGGCAAGGCTGCCTTCAAGAAGAACTGTTCCGCCTGCCATCAGTTGGAGGGTGTTGGCCATCCGCTGGCCCCGAACCTGGCCGCGATGAAGAATCGCGGGCCAGAAGCGATTCTGGTGAACGTGCTCGATCCGAATCGCGAGGTAAATCCGCAATACCTGAATTATCTGCTGCTCACTTCCGACGGGCGCGCACTTAACGGCATGCTCACCGCCGAATCGGCCACCAGCGTGACGTTGCGCCGGCAAGAGAACGCCACCGACACCATCTTGCGAGTGGACATCGAGAACTTGAAAAGCACCGGCCAATCGCTGATGCCCGTGGGACTCGAAAAGCAGATCGACCGAGCGACCATGACCGATTTGCTGGAGTATTTGAAGTCGCTGTGATCGGTCCTATCGCTACAGGAACCCGCCATGCCTGAGTTTATCGATCATGCTGTCGAAGAAGTGGCCATGCGCAAGTATGGCCTGCTCGGGCGTGGCAGTAGCATGGGGAACGCGCTCTATGCGATCGACTACTCCAACTTGCCGCCCGAAGCCCACAAGACGATTCAGGCGATCATCAGTGGCGGGCCGTTTCCTTATCCTGGGAAGGATGGCAAGCCGATTGACGGCCAGAAATTCAGCGACCGGTTTGGCGACCTGCCATCAAACTCGACGGGCGACTATCGCGAGTTTACGGTCATCACGCCGACGTACGACGATCAAGGCGTGCTGATCCCCATTCCTCCGAAAAAGCACCGCAAGAAGCGGCGCATCGTCGCCCGGCATACCGGCATTTTGTTTTTCACCGCCTGTCACTACGAGCGGCTCGACGACCATCTGGCTGACATCGCCGACAAACGCATTCTGACCGAACAAGTCGACCCCGAGTGGCGAAATGGCTTTTACCTCATTACGGGTTTGACCAGCGACATGCGGCAAGCGATTCGCGCGGGGCTCGACATCGTTCGTCGCAACTTTCCGTAACAGCGAGAGACTATATTCTCTGCTGCGATCTATATCTGTCTCTCCCTGAATCTTGAAAGGTCACTCATGCGTTACACATCTCGACTCTTCAGCACCTTGTTGCTCGCCGGTTTGGGCTTGCTCAGCATGGCAGCAACAGCTGCCGAGCCGCAGAAACTCTTCGATGGCAAAACCCTCGAAGGCTGGAAGGGAAATGATGCCTTCTGGTCGGTTAAGGATGGCGCGATCACCGGACAGACGACTGCCGACAATCCCACCAAAGGAAACACCTTTCTCATTTGGCAAGGTGGCGAGATCGGCGACTTCGATCTCAAGTTGAAGTTCAAGATCGTTGGCGGCAATAGCGGCATTCAGTACCGCAGCACCGATCACGGCAATCACGTGGTTGGCGGTTACCAGGCCGATATCGAAGCAGGCGAGAAGTACATCGGCATCCTGTACGAAGAGCGTGGCCGCGGCATCCTCGCCGAACGGACTCAAAAAGTCGAAATCGCTTCGGATGGCAAGAAAACCGTCACTGGCACCACAGCCGACAACAAAGAGATTCTCGCCAGCATTAAGAAGGAAGACTGGAACGAGATGGAAGTCTCGGCGAAGGGAACTCACCTCGTGCAGAAGATCAACGGCTTCGTCACCGTCGACGTTACCGATGGCCAAGTTGGCAAGGCCAAGGAAAGTGGCATTCTCGCCCTGCAACTCCACGCTGGCCCGCCGATGACGATTCAGTTCAAGGACATCGTGCTGACGAAGGCCAGCAAGTAATCATCTTCAATTGCAGTTGGCTCGAAAGCGCGGAGTCACAAAAAAGCGTCCGCGCTCGTAAAAAGCCCATCGACAATTTTTAGGAAATGGCGCCCAGCCGCAGTCTCTTGTAATTCTTGCCAGATTTCGAACTCGTGCTCCGCAGGTGCTACTGCTGGAGCAGCGGTCGGCCACGGATACTCCGGATTTGGGCCATCTTGGGCAAGGGCAGGGGCGAGATCTTCGATCTTTTCGGCCAAGGGAACACTCTTTCGAATCATGTGTTCCCAGTTCTCGTTTTGCCCCTCAAATCCTAGCCGCCTTTGCGCAGATCGATTCGTAGACAAGCTCCTTAGAAATGCGACAAACGCGCGATGAGTTTTCTTTCTTGGTCCGTCTTTCCACGCATGTGCTTTGCCCAGCAACTCGGTAGCCATTTGTAAGTAGTGCAGGGCGTGGCACGGCGGCAAGTCACTCCTCCCACGCAATAGCTTGAAAACAACGAAGTCGGTGCAACCTTGAACGAGGAACAACCGCTGAAAGTCGGTCATGCCCCTCTTCTCCACACTTGGCTTCCCTCCAAAACCCAGCCAGAGGGCAACCGAGCGGGGTCGAGTTTAATCAAATCCAATTGCTCCGTAGTGACATCCGCAACCAGCAACCGAAATCGCACTCCTTCAACATTAAGGCCGAAATCGATTGGCTCAGGCTTCGAGTCGCCACCAGCAAGCTGATCGTTTAGCTCCAAGAATCGAATTTCTTCGGAGGGCGACTCCCGGGGCAAGTACCAGATTTCGCGAATGCTTGAATCGGCAACCAAATGCTTCTGGGCAACCCAACACGCAACAGCATCTCTATCTTTGCTTTCCGGAGGTTCAGGGGCTCGCAAACGCTGGCGTCGCTTGCGAGTCGCTTCGTCAAGTCGATCTAATTCCTGAAACCAATCTTCTTCTGGAAGTTCGGCGGCATGTCGTAGCTTGAGATAGTCCTTCCATGAGCCAAATACTTCGGCCGTTCCATCAACCGGGACGTATCCCGCCTGCCGTAGGTCATCACTACTGGGAAACACTTTGTAGCGTTTCGGGTTATTGGGAGCGTGCCCAACAATATCTTCAGGTGCATCCTCACCTGGCGGCCAGCTGTGAACTGAGTCGATTTTGTAATCGAGTTCGACGCCTTCGATAACGGGTCCTAAATATCCAGCTCGCCGTGGATCTCGCCACGTGAACACAAGGTTGGTGATGCCGTGTTGCTTGTCTTCAACTAGATACACAAGATTTGCTCCGACCCGCAATGATCAATGATGACCACAATTATATGCCTGAAAAAACTCTCTTGAAGCCCATTTTCCCGGCGATTACTGGATCGCCAATCGCAGTTTTTCAGCCAATCGCAACCCGGCAACCATTACTTGTTGCCGGGCGAGGCGGCGGGCGGTTTTCTCGGCGCCGATTGGCAAAATCGGCACATCGTTTTGCTGCACAGCATTCGACTTGAAGTCGTCGAACAGTACGATGGGCAAATCGCCGTTCAGATAAGCATGTTCAGCGGCCAGCTTGTAGCTTTCGGCGATCCAGACGTTCACGTCGCCGTTCTTTGCTTGGGGCAATTTCTCGGGCTTGAGTTTCTCGTCGTTCAAAATCGAATCGGCCAGTTCTTGAATGGTCTCGGGATCGACATCGGTTCCCAGCACGGCATCCCAGAATGTGTGGAGCTTGGTAGGCTCGGCACCAATATCGACGCGCAGGGCCAGCTTGTTTCCCCCTTCATCGCCGCCGGGCAAGCGGACGGGGTCGACGAGCGAGGCTACATGCATAGGCTGGTGAATATCGCCAATCAGGTGAAACGCCCACGCCAGTCGCACGGCCCGATTCTGTTCGGCGGTCACTTCCTTCGCGATGCCCGGGTCTTCCATCATCTTTTGGCAAGCAATGTCGACCGAGAGAGGCAGTTGCTGTTGAATGCTGGTCTCGGCGGGCAGTGGATCACCCGGCGTTAGTTCAACTTGATGAGCTTTGTAGACGCGGTTTACGTAGTGCCAGGGACCGCGATGAAACTTGTGCCGCGGATGGTCGGCCGGGTTGCCCTGAAAGTTGCGGGGCGGCCGAACCCAGTCGGGCCAAATGGCCGCCTGCATGAACATCCACTCCCCTTCAGTCACGCTCTCCGGCCGTTTGTCCTTCAGGTAGCTGTCGACGTGCGGGTGCTTGTTCAGCAGCGCCACCACTTTTTCACGCTCGGCAGGTGTCAGTTGCGCGTAAGCAATCCGGGCGACCACCGAATGCCCGACGGCATTCCAGGCCTGTGCTGGCGGCACGATGAGCGTGAACAAACAAAGTACGACAACGCAGACTCGCAGTTTCTTCATGACGACCTCTTCTGTCGAAAATGCCACCCGCTCTACGCGAGCCCATACAGCGGCAACAGTTTGCCGCGCAAGTGCCGCATCAAGGGTTCGCTGCTGAGCGGCTTGCCGGTGATTCGCTTCACCAACTCTGCTGCCGAATAGCATTGCCCCTGGCGATGGATTTTTTCGTTAAGCCAATGTTTGAGAGGTGTGAATTCGCCGCGTTGCATCAAATTGTTCAGCCCGCCCAGATCCTCGTCTGCCTGCTCGAACAACTGCGACGCATACAAGTTCCCCAGCGAATACGTGGGAAAATAACCGAACAGGGCTGCTGACCAGTGTACGTCCTGCAAGCAGCCGTTGGCATCGTTGGGCGGGGCGATCCCCAAATACTCGCGATATTTTTCCGTCCACGCGGCCGACAAATCGGCGACAGGCAAATCACCACTGAGCAGGGCTTGCTCCAGTTCAAACCGCACAATGATGTGTAGGTTGTAGGTCGCTTCGTCGGCTTCGACACGAATCAGCGAAGGCTGCACGTGATTGATCGCGGCGAACAGGTCCTGCTGTGTCACCCCTTGGGATGCGACGGGAAAGAACTCTCTCCACTGCGGGAAAAAGTGTTGCCAGAAGGCGCTGCTTCGGCCGACCAGGTTCTCCCACATCCGCGACTGCGATTCATGAATGCCGAGCGACACGAACTGCCCCGGCGGCAGACCAAACAGCTCGCTCCGCAGACCTTGATCGTAAATGCCATGTCCCGCTTCGTGCAAAATGCCGAAGAACGCACCGTTGAAATGACGCTCATCGTAGCGAGTGGTGATCCGGCAATCGTTGGGCCCCAGTTCCGTGCAAAACGGATGATGCGTCACATCGAGCCGGCCGCGTTGATACTCAAACCCGATCTTCGCCGAAGCTGTCTTACCGAATGCCTCCTGGGCATCGCGTGGAAAATGTCGCGAAACAATCTCGACCGGCGCAAGCTTGCCGCTCTCCATGATCGCGTGGACGAGCGGAACAAGCTCTTGCCTTAGCTTGCCCAGCACGCTGGTCAGATCCTTCGTCTTGGCATGCGGCTCATAATCGTCGAGCAGCGCATCGTACGGTTGATCGGCATAGCCTACCGCTTCGGCCTGTTGCCGCTTAAGGTCGATGATCTTCGACAAGTGAGGCTGGAACATCGCAAAATCATTCGCGGCCCGCGCCTTCACCCACGCTTGTTGTCCCAGCACCGACGCCCGCGTCAGTTCCTCCACCAGCAACTGCGGCAGTTTCACTTTCTTGTCGTAGTCGCGTTTCAGCTGGCGAATCGTCGTGCCGGTGTCACTATGGGGATCCTTCGCCAGGTCGCTATCGGCCAGCTCATCGAGCAAGTCGCCCCACTTCGGCTGCGTTCGCTTCTGATGCGCGAGGCCCGTCAGATACGTCATCTGCTCGGCGCGATACTCCCCCGCACCTTCGGGCAAATAGGTTCGCTCATCCCAGCCCAACAGCGCTTCGACCGATTCAATTAGCGCCGCCTCGCGCGCCAGCCCACACAGTTGCTCGTAAGCCGCAGTCATCCGATTGCTACTCCCGCCGTCCGTTTCCTCAAATCTCGTGCTTCAACATTCTGCTATTGGAACGGATACGCCGCAGGCTGAGAACGGGGAGGAGAGGTCATTCCACTAGCGGTGCGTGGTCCATGCCTTCGATGCCAAATCGCCACCAATCGATAGTGATATTGTGGCGTTTCAGATCGCGCAGTTCGCGCCACTTGGCAAGTGAGAGCTGCCCCTGATCAACGACAATAGTCAGTGCGGTGGCGCGATCATTGGGTAGAGTTACGTCTTGGAGCATCTCAGCTTTGATCGTCAGCCGCTCGATGTGTTCGCATCGGAGGAGCGCTTCAAAGGCAGCTGCATCGAGCGTGGCATACTGAACATCGATTTCGGCGAGTGAAGACTGAAGGATTGCTTCGGCGTCTGTGGAAGTGAAGGCGATCTTAGGAAGTACAAGCTTCTTCAGCCGCTTGGCTGAAACAACGAACTTCTGAAGTTCTGGCCGATCTATGGTGCATCCGGCGAGATTGCACGTCTCCAGTTCCTGGCATTCGCAGAGTATCCCAACAATCGATGGTGACAGATCTCGGTTCCAAAGGATGATCTCCTTCAGGGCCGGTTGATGCGCGAGCCAAACCAGGTCGGCATCTCGAAGTTCGTTCTGAATGCTAGGTATCCAAACTTTTTCCAGTTTGGGCAGTGGAGTGAACTGAAACGGAATTACGCCGGATGGCGGATCAATCAATGCAAGTCTGGTAAGCTCTTTGCAATCGCCGATTGCCCTTAACGCATCAGGAGTTAATTCGGCCCAGCTAACTCCAAGACTAACTATCGTCGCTTGATTCAGGCCTAAGCACTCAATGAATTCTCTGGAACTCGCCTCCTCCCCGGACACGCCCCAAAGTTCCTGAAGAGCGCCGAGATTCCGAATGTGCGTCCAGCATTCGGGTTGGGCCGTCAAATCGGCTGATGTCACGTCAACACACACGCCTGCAGACTCTCTCCAGACAAGGGACATTGGCATTTGATCTGAATTTGGAACGCAGCAAATTACTCCGTGTGCCCCAAGCCATTCATGCGACCGATAAGCCCGCAATCCCCGACCAACACGCATTGCCACAAGCGATGTCACCGCGGTGATGATCACGATGAATAGCAAAAAGCTTCGTAGCGAGAATCGCCAGCGACGCATGAGGCACTTGTTCAGAAGGAGAAGGGTCGCGATGAGATAGCGGCATTATTGGTCGAGAAGAGAGATGCTGTCCACCGATTTCTGGCGGGCGACGGTGAAGGCGCGGTTCAGTCGCAAAACCGCTCCCGCCCCTTGCTACAATAGTGGGTCAGCTTCTCGGTTTATGGCACTCGCTGCTTCACTTCGATAAGGTTCTTCGCTTGAGCGCTCCCGAACGGATTACCTGTCCGCATTGTCGCCAGACGATGAAGAGACCACCGCTGCCGCCGGGAGAGGTCTGCTTGTGTCCCAAATGCAGCAAGCCTTTCACGCTGAATGCGACGGGCGAGGCGATTCTGCCCCCAAGTGCAGCACCGAAGCCCGCAGCGGTTGCTCCGCCGTCAGTTGAGAAGAAAAGCGAGCCAACTCGAAGTGCCGAGCCAAAGAAGCCCGCTCCCGTTGCCACTTCTCCGGCCACTACAGCAGAACGGGCTCAACCCGCCAAACCGCAACCAGCGC
Organism: Anatilimnocola aquadivae; assembly: GCF_049819085.1. GTDB lineage: Bacteria > Planctomycetota > Planctomycetia > Pirellulales > Pirellulaceae > Anatilimnocola. The sequence goes on along the minus strand of NZ_CP187419.1, from coordinate 6,645,692 downwards.
CGCAAGCTAGTCCAAAGCCAGTCGCACCAACAGCCAAGAAAGAAAGTTCCGACGAACGGGCGCAGCCGCCACCGCCCAACGACAAGGATCTGGCTCCCGACGAGCCGAAATCGGCAAAGCCCGCCAAACAAGGAAACGAGTTCGGCTTTCATTGCTTCCTATGTGGCTCGCGGTTGCACGCCCGGCCAGAACAGATTGGCCAGACGGTCCGTTGCTACGACTGCCATGCCGAGAATGAAGTGCGCCTGCCGAAGGTGCAGATCGATAGCTCGGACAGGCCTTCGCTGGTCGGTGTCGAAGATTTTCGGATGAGTGCGCCGGTTGAACGGCCGAAGTTTTCGCCTGTCGAGCAGGCCCGTCCAGATGAAGAGGAAGAAGACGAGTTCCGGCTCGCTCCGCTGCCCGTTGAACCGGTTCCTCTTACTTCAACGACCTCTGGCACGAATAGCTCCAAGACCGACGACGGGCTGGTGGATGTCTTTGCCCTGCATGGCAGCCCACCTCCCACCGAGTCAGCAGTTCCACCGGCGAAGTCACTGCCGGCACCGCAGTTATCGCCAGCGGCCCCGCCGCCGCGTAGTTTCGCGCCCGACTATCGCCTCTCTCCTACTGCCGAGCCGTTGCCCGGTGCCAATCCGCCACCGCCGAGTATGCGGCCGACTGCCAACACTGCGAATCCACCACTGGTACCTCCGCGGCGACGAGTTCGTCGCGAAGAGTCATACGGCGATGAATTGTGGGGCGCGCCGGTGGATCCCAACCAGCCTCGCTTTCATCGCAGCCCGTTTCTCGTCGGCATTGCTGAATTCTTGTTCTATCCTGGCACCATTGGTCGCTGGCTAATGCTCACCGCCCTGGCCATCGCGCCGATTTTCGCCATCGAACTTACGGCGGCCGCGAGCACCTCGGCCGAAGGTGAAGCAGCCCTGACCATTTCGGGCTCGTTCTTTGCCCTGGTTGCCAGTGGACTAGGACTCGTCTGGCTCGCGCTGTTTTGCGTCAATATGCAAGCAATTGTCGAAGATACCGGCCGGGGCTGTGACGCCATCGAAAAGTGGCCCGTTGGCGGCTTTGTCCCGCAAGGAAATCCGATCTACCTGCCGGTGTCGTTGCTCATCGGCATGCTCCCCGGCCTGACGGTGTGGCTGGGCTATTACCTGGGCTGGGAAGGGGTCACCATTCGCGGGCCCATCATCCTGCTTGTTTCGGCCATGGTTTTCATGCCCATCGCCTGGCTGCCGATCCTGCTGCACAAGTCGCTCTTCGGTGCTCATCAATCGCCCACGTTCTGGGAGAGCTTTCGCTTCACTGGCGATGGCTGGATTCTGTTCTATATGGAAACGCTAATCCTCGGCCTAATCGCTTCGATGGGCGTGGCCCTCTGGAGCATGGGGAGCGTGATCGTGGCCCCTTTGAGCGCCTTGTTTCTCGTTACGCCGCTATTTCTGTACTTCCGCCTGCTGGGCCGCTTGCTCTGGTACATCGATCCCGCCATGACTCCCGCTCCACCGCCGCCACCTCCTCCGCCAGCGCCGTTGCCCGATACGGTTGATCCCACGCAGATGTATCGGTGAGCCAAATTACTTGAGAGTTGCTACCTGCTCACAGTAAGGTGAAGATACTGTGGTCGTGGCAATCACGACCAACCCGCCTGCTTCGCTCATTCCCTCCCAACCCGAGCTGATTCATGCCAGGAATGTTTCTCGCGCCGCTCCGATTCGCCCTGCTCATGGGAGCACTGTTGGCGCTGTTGCCTGTATTGGCAAACTCTGCCGAGCCGGCAATCAACTTCAGCCGCGATATTCTGCCGATCCTCTCCGACAATTGCTTTCACTGCCACGGTCCCGACGCCAAGACGCGTGAAGCAGATCTGCAACTCGATACCGAAGCGGGGGCGCTACGAACCGAGAGCCCGGTGATTCTGCCGGGCAAGAGCACCGAGAGTGAGCTGTACCAGCGGCTCATTTCGACCGACGCCGATTTGCAAATGCCGCCGCCGAAGTCGAACCGCAAGGTGACGAAGCAGCAGATCGAACTGCTCAAGCAATGGATCGACAGCGGAGCCATATGGGGCAAGCACTGGGCCTACGAAACTCCACAGCGTCCGGCGTTGCCAGCAGTGAAGAACGCTGCCTGGCTGAAGAACCCGCTTGATCATTTCCTGCTCGCCAAACTCGAAAGCGAAGGCCTGTCACCATCGCCGCCAGCGCCCAAAGAAACGCTCATTCGCCGCGTGACGCTCGATCTCACCGGTTTGCCACCCACGACAGAAGAGGTTGCAGCCTTCCTGAAAGATGATTCGCCGCAAGCCTATGAGAAAGTCGCCGACCGGCTGTTCAACTCGCGCCGCTATGGCGAGCGGATGGTTTGGGATTGGCTCGATGCTGCCCGCTATGCCGATACGAATGGCTATCAAGGGGATCCCACGCGGGCCATGTGGTACTGGCGAGATCAGGTGACCGAGGCCCTGAATCGGAATCAGCCTTTCGATCAATTCACCATCGAACAACTGGCTGGCGACCTGCTCCCTAATCCCACCCAGCAGCAACTGATTGCCAGCGGATTTCATCGCAACCACATGATCAACGGCGAAGGGGGCCGCATCGCGGAAGAGTCGCGCGTCGACTACGTGCAAGACCGTGTGGAGACCACCGGCGCGGTCTGGATGGCTCTTACTTTCAACTGCTGCCGTTGCCACGATCACAAATTCGATCCGCTTAAACAGCGCGAGTACTACCAGCTCTCGGCCTACTTCAATTCGATTGAAGAGACGGGTGGCAACGACGCCGGCGGCCTCGCCAACCCGGTTCTGAGCTTTGCTTCGCCTGAGCAGCAGTTCAAACTCGACTCGCTGAAGAAGGAAGAGCAGCAGGCGAAGAGTGCGAAGGATGAACTCGAAAAGGAGTTGGCCAAGTTGCAAGCTGAGTGGGAGCAGACGCTGTCCGGTGATTCCGCGACACAAGTGGCCTGGCCACCTCTCACACCGAAGGAATTGAAAGCCAGCGAGGGAATCGAACTGAAGACGACTGACGAGACCACGATTCTCGCGAGCGGCGAAAATGCCGAGCGAAGCAAGTACACGCTTGAGTTTGCCCCGGCAGAGATGACGATCTCGGCGATGAAACTGGAAGCCTTGCCGCATGAGTCGTTCGTGAATCAAGGCCCAGGCCGCGCCGACAACGGCAACTTTGTCCTTTCCGAAATCTCGGTTACTGCCAACGGCAAGCCAATAAAGATCACCTCTGCGACGGCTGATTTTTCACAAGATGGTTGGGCCGCCGCGGGAGCCATCGATGGCAAACCCAATTCGGGCTGGGCGGTGATGCCGGCCTTCGGCAAGCCTCACACGCTCACGCTCCTGTTGGCAAAGCCAGTGAAGCTCGCTGCGGATCAATCGCTGAAGGTGGAACTCTCCTTTCAATTCGGCCGCCAACATACGCTCGGCTGTTTCCGTTTACTTGCAACCTCCGCCACGTCGCAGCAGTTGAAAGAGCTTCCCCCGGACGTGCTGGCTATCGCCAAAACCGCAGCAGGCCAGCGCAACGATGGCGACAAAAAGAAACTGACCGATCACTTCCGCGCCAGTCACGCCCCTTGGAACGCTGCTGAAAAGCGGGCTGAGGATAAGCGCAAGGAGCGAGATCAGTTCGAGAAGTCATTGCCACGGACGATGGTCATGCGCGAGCGGAAAGAGCCTCGCGAAACATTTATTCTTACTCGCGGTGCCTACGACAAGCCTGAAGAGAAAGTCGTGCACGGCACACCCGCGATTCTGCCACCGCTCCCTGCCGATGCTCCGACCAATCGTCTAGCACTGGCCCGCTGGCTTGTGGCTCCCGAGCATCCACTCACGGCGCGCGTCACGGTCAATCGTTATTGGCAGTCGTTCTTCGGCACCGGCATCGTGAAAACGAGCGAAGACTTTGGTGTGCAGAGCGAACGACCTTCTCATCCCGAACTGCTCGACTGGCTGGCTTGCGAGTTTCAACAGCCGACAGTTTCGCAGCCGACGGTTGCCCACCAAGGCGAAACGAATCGTTGGAACGTAAAACACATTCACCGGCTGATCGTCACGAGCGCCGCCTATCAGCAATCTTCGAAATCGACGCCGGCGTTGCAAGAAAAAGACCCGGCCAATCGCCTGTTGGCCCGTGCACCACGTTTTCGCTTACCGTCGTGGATGATTCGCGACCAAGCTCTCGCGGTCAGCGGTTTGCTTGTCGATAAGCTCGGTGGTCCACCGGTGAAGGGTTATCAACCCAGCGGTGTTTGGGAAGACGCTACCTTTGGCAAGATTCGCTACGAAGAAGACAAAGGAGAAGCTCTCTACCGCCGCAGTGTGTATCAGTTCTGGCGGCGGATCGTCGGTCCGACCGTCTTCTTCGATGTCGCCAATCGGCAGACCTGCTCGGTAAAATCGTCTCGCACAAACACCCCGCTGCATGCCCTCACCACCCTCAATGACGTGACCTATGTCGAAGCATCGCGCACGTGGGCCGAACGCCTGATGAAGAGCGAGGCCTCATCACCCCCAGCGCAAGTGAAGCTCGCCTATCAGCAACTGCTTTCGCGGGTACCAACAGCAATGGAAGAGCAGCTTCTCATCGGTGCACTCGCTGAACTTCGCGAAAAGTATCAAGCCGACAATGACGGTGCCAAGAAGCTGCTCGCGATCGGTGCTTCGCCCCGTGACGAGAAACTCGATCTTACCGAGCATGCAGCACTAACTGCGTTCTGCAATCTGCTCTTGAATCTCGACGAAACACTCTCCAAAGAATAAGCCATGCATCCTTACCTTCAACATCAACTGCATGTGAATCGCCGCGAGTTCTTCGGGCGCTCGGCCTGTGGCTTGGGCACTGCTGCGCTCGCTTCGTTACTCGCGCGCGATGGACTGGCAGCCGATCCGAATGTCGCTGCTGGGCCAGCAAAGAGAGTCGGTGGGCTAGAAAACCTGCCGCACTATGCGCCGAAAGCCAAACGCGTGATCTATCTCTTTCAGAACGGCGCTCCTACGCATGCCGATCTGTTCGATTACAAACCCAAGCTGAAAGAATTGCACGGCCAGCCTGTACCGGAAGAGTACACGGCTGGCAAACGCTTCAGCACCATGACCGGCTCGCCGAAAGGCAAGCTCATGCTCGCGCCGATCGAACCCTTCGCCCAGCATGGCAACAGCGGCGCTTGGGTCAGCAACTTCATGCCTCACACGGCGAAAATTGTTGATGAACTCTGCTTCGTCAAAAGCATGCACACCGAGGCGATCAACCACGCGCCGGCTATCACATTCTTTCTCACGGGCGGCGAACTTCCCGGGCGACCTTCGCTCGGCGCGTGGCTCAGCTATGGTCTCGGCAGCGAGACTGAGAATCTACCGGGTTTCGTCGTGATGACTTCCATCAGTAAGGGCACCAGCTGCGGCCAGATCTTTTACGACTTCTACTGGGGCAGCGGATTCTTGCCCTCGAAGTTCCAGGGTGTGAAGTTTCGCGGCAGTGGCGAGCCGGTTCTTTATCTCACCAATCCTGACGGCCTCTCGCGCGAAACTCGCCGCACGCAGCTCGATGCGCTCGCCAAGCTCAACGAGTTGCGACTGAACGACTTCAACGATCCGGAGATCTCTACGCGCATCGCGCAGTACGAGATGGCGTACCGGATGCAGTCGAGCGTGCCCGAACTGACTGACTTCTCCGACGAAACGGCCGCTACGCTGGAATCGTATGGCCCCGGCGTGAAAGAGCCCGGCAGCTTTGCTTACAACTGCCTGATGGCTCGCCGCCTAATCGAGCGGGGCGTTCGTTACGTGCAACTCATGCACGCGGGCTGGGACCAGCACAACAGCATCACGACTGAGCTTTACAACCAGTGCCGCGATACCGATCAACCCTCGGCCGCACTTGTGAAGGACCTGAAAGCTCGCGGCCTGCTCGACGATACGCTGGTGGTTTGGGGCGGCGAGTTCGGCCGCACGCCTTTCATTCAAGGGAACATTAACGATCGCGTGAAATGGGGCCGGGACCATCACCCGTATGCGTTTACCGTCTGGATGGCCGGCGGCGGTATCAAGCCCGGCATCACCTACGGCGAATCGGACGACCTTGCCATGAACGTCGCCAAAGATGGCGTCCACGTTCACGACTTTCAAGCCACCCTCATGCATCTGCTCGGCATCGATCACGAGCGGCTCACCTACAAGTTCCAGGGCCGCTACTTCCGACTGACCGACGTGCACGGCCATGTGGTGAAACCGATTCTGGCGTAGCAGGCCACCGTCCTACCCTTTGCTACTTACCTGCTAACACCGTAGAATTCGCGGCACCCACCCACTCTCTGATGGTATGCAAACTATGAGAATCGTAGTCGCCGCGATCATTTCCGTCATCGCGATCCAGTCTGCTCACGCCGAAATCGGCATCATTTCGCCCGCTGAAGCGCACAAGCTGATCGAGGCCCAAGAGGCGAGCCAGCGGCCCGTCGTGCTCGATACCCGCGGCGGATACAAGGACTATTTTCGCGGCCATTTGCCGACGGCGCACCACATCAACTTCGATACGCTCCGCGGCACCGACAACGGCGTACCCGTGCAGTACTTGCCCGACGATCTGACGAAGGCGCTGCTCGTTCGAGCAGGGGTCGATCGCAACCGCACGCACCTGATCTATGCCACGGGCGAGAAGTTGCCGAACGACGAGATCCTGAGTGCCAGTATGGTTGCCTATGTGCTCGAAAAGTTTGGCGTGCAGGATATTCGCATCGTTGATGGCGGTCTGCCCGCCTGGACAGAAGCGAAACTTCCGGTCACGCAGGAGTACTTTGGCAATCCAGCCGGTAAGCTGCCCGCGAAGATGCATCCAGAGATCTCTGCGACCGTGAACGACTTGCTCAGCCGCCAAGGTAAGCCCGGCGTGGTATTCGTCGATGCACGTCCGAAGAACGAGTATCTGGGCAAAGACGACGTCTGGCTCAGGAAGGGGCACATTCCCGGTGCAATTAGTTTTCACTGGGCTCGCTTGATGGCAGAGGACAACACGCACAAGTTTCTGCCGTTCGAACAGGCGAAAGCGGAACTGGCGAAAGCCGGGATCACTCCCGACAAAGAGATTTTTGTCTACTGCGGAACATCGCGTGAGGGAAGCTTGCTGCGCTTCTATCTGAAGCATGTCGCCAAGTATCCGAACGTGCGGTTGTACGAAGGTTCGTGGAAGGAGTACGCATCGCTCAAGCAGCATCCGGCGGAACTGACCGAGAACGTCATCAAGTAACTTCGGTGTAAGCCGGCGAACCGAGGCGAACGCGTGCTCACCATCCTTCTGTTTCTGGCCGCGTGTTTTGTGGCGTTCACCAACGGCGCGAATGCCAATTTCAAAGGCGTAGCCTCGCTCTACGGCAGTGGCACTGTTTCGCTGCGAACCGCTCTCTACTGGGGAACTGCCACCACCTTTGCGGGCTCGATTGCCGCCGCCTTTCTGGCGGGTGGCTTGATCACAGCATTTGGTGGACGCGGGATTGTCCCCGATACACTCGCGCAGTCGCCGGTGTTTCTCACTTCAGTCGCGCTGGGTGCCGCGCTGACGAGTTTTCTTGCAACCCGCTTGGGCTTTCCGGTTTCCACAACTCATGCTCTGGTGGGCGCACTACTGGGCGCGGGCTTGGCTGGTAGCGGAACCGCCGGAGTGAATCTGGCCGCCCTCGGCACGAACTTCTTCTATCCACTTTTCTTCAGCCCGGTCGTTGCTGTGGTGCTGGGCGGAGTTACGTACCTGCTGCTGAGGCTGTTGCGATTGGCCCCGGACCAGCCCAATCGCACGCTCGACGTCTTGCACTTTTTGAGCGCTGGTGCGGCCAGCTTTGCGCGCGGCTTGAACGACACGCCGAAAATGGCAGCCTTGTTGCTGGCGATTCCAGGGCTCAGCGGCCCTTGGTCCGTGGTGATTGTGGCGGTCTTCATCGCCCTCGGTGGTCTACTCGATGCCGACAAAGTGGCAGAAACGCTGGGTAAGAAAGTGACCGACATGAGTCCAGGCCAAGGCTTCGCCGCCAGTCTGGTCACCGCTGGGCTGGTGATGACGGCCAGTTTTCACAGGATGCCGGTCAGCACCACGCACGTGAGTGTTGGTTCGCTCCTCGGTATCGGCATCACCACGGGGCAAGCTCACTGGCGCAAAGTCGTTGAGATCCTCCTCGCCTGGTTCACCACCGTGCCTTGTGGTGCAACTCTCGCCGCAGTTGCCTACTACGCTATCTCCGCGCTCGCGAGATAAATCTTAAGTTTGTCGTCCCTTCAGCACCGCGTTAGAAACTCGCAGCATATTCAGCCCCAATATCTGCCGAATATCGTCGTCGCGGTAACCACGCTGGACGAGACCAACGGTGAAGAGTGGCCAGTTGGTCCAGGCGAGTGACTTCTCACCGGGAAAGCGCTGGCCGAGCGCACCTTCGGGCCAGAAAGCTTCGTATCGAGTGCGCCGCGTTCCACGTGAGGGAACCTTGCGACTTTCGGCGGCGGAGTTGCTCGACGAGTAAGCAATATCGGTGCCGATGCCGACGTGCTGCGTGCCAAAGCGTTTCGCGACGTAGTCGATGTGCTCGATTAGTGCGGGGATGTCGCCCTTGCCGCCGAGAAAGTTTGGGATGCAGCAAATGCCGACCAGACCACCTCCATCACAGATTGCTTTGATCACTTCCGTTGGCTTCGCGCGAATGTGATGATTCACGGCATCGCAGGCCGTGTGACTGGCGACCATCGGCAACTTCGAAGTTTGAGCCGCTTCCAAGCTGGTTCGCCAGCCGCTGTGAGCCACATCGACAATCACGCCCACGCGGTTCATCTCCGCGATCGCAGCCCGTCCCAGATCGCTCAGGCCGCCGTTGGCTGGCTCGGCGCAACCATCGCCGAGCAAGTTGCGGCGGTTGTAGGTGACGTGCATCATGCGGATGCCCAGCTGATAGAACAGCTTGATGTGTCGCAGTTCGTCGGGGACAGAGTTAAATTCGCCGGCAATCGGCACCCCGTTCCCGGTGAAGTAGAGACAATGCTTGCCGGCTCGCTTGGCTTGCTCAATATCGCTGGGCGTCACGGCCTTGGATACGAACTCGCGCAGATGATCGGTCAGGTAGGTGAATCGTCCCAGGCGCTTCAGCAAACGAACCGGATCCTGCCCTTCTTCGCCGGCATTCTGAAAAATGCAAGTCACTCCCGCGGCTTGCCACGCCAGCTCGAATTCCTTCCGTTCGGCATCGCTGTTCACACAACGCGTCATGCCCATTTCTTCGCGCAGGTCCTGCAGTTCTTCATCGGATGCACCCGCTGTCACTGCCTTGGCGATCACTTCTCCATCGATGGCGCAGCGCGGGGCAAAACCGTAGCAATCGAACACGAGCGACTCGGCATGCAGTCGCAGGCCACGTTCGAGTTCGACGGGCGAAGGCTTGAGTGCCTCAAGTCCTGCTTGCCAGGAAGCATCGATCGACGCGTTGAACTTGGGTCGATCCGCGGCGCGAGTGCTGCGACTAACGCTTGCTGCCGCAGCGACCACTGGAGTTGCGAGAGCGGCTTTGAGCAGTCGGCGGCGCGAGAACGCGAGCGTCATTGGTTTTCCTCTTCCAGGCAATGGATCAGCTGATTCACCCTCTGAAAGATAGTTGCCGCGTTGCCCACGCCGCAACGACCTGTTATTGATGAAACGATCACTTTCTCGCCTTCACCCCACCGATTCGCAGGCTGACCATGCAACGCCGCTCCTTCCTTTCGACCTCGCTGGCAGCTGGAATTGGCATCTCGGCAACGACGAATTTGCAACCGACGGCCGCGGCACCCAAGCCCGACGAACCAGAAGTGGTGCTGATCGGCCGGCCCGTGGTGAGCGGCCCGGCCGCTGAATCGATCACAATCTTGCAAGGCGTGTTTGGTCCTGTTGCTGGCTATCTTGAATTCGCTATCGGCGATGGTGAGTTTCAGCGAGTCGATGCCGAGTCGAATGGTCTGCTGCCGCTGGAGCAGTACGCTCTGAAGTTTCGCCTGCCACCTTTGCCAGCCGGTAAGGAAGTCAAGTATCGGATCACGGCTCGTTCGATCGAATTCAAGAACGCTTACAACATCGTGCAAGGTCCGGTCGAAGTCTCAGAGACCTATTCCTTCCGCACGCTCGATCCCGCGGCTGGAGAAACTCGGTTTCTGATCTGGAACGACACGCACGAAAACCAAGAGACGATTCGCGCGCTACACAAAGTGACGAGCGACAAAGCCCCCGACTTCTTGCTCTGGAACGGCGATCAAACAAACGACGTGTACGATCCGCTGAAGATGACGAATCAGTACTTGTCTCCCAGCGGACTCGATGTTGCCGCTCGGTGGCCGCTCGCCTATGCCCGGGGCAATCACGATGTCCGTGGTCCCGCCGCCCGGCATCTGCCCGAATTCACCGGCACGCCAGACGACCGCTTTTACTACGGTTTTCGCAGCGGACCGCTGGCGGCGCTCGTCATGGACACCGGGGAAGACAAGCCCGACGATCATCCAGTATTCGCCGGACTCGCGGGCTTTGCTGCGATGCGCGAACGCCAGACCAAGTGGCTGGCGAGCACCATTCGCGAGGACTGGTTCCGCTCGGCTCCCTATCGCATCTTGTTCTGCCACATTCCGCTCTGGTGGACCGACGAAACGTCTAACCCCGGCTACTTCCTGTTTGCGAAACCCTGCCGCGAAGCTTGGCTGCCCCTTCTCAAGGAAGGCAAGATTCAGCTCGTTGTTTCTGGCCACACCCATCGCGCCACTTGGCTCCCCGCTGGTGATGATCGCCCCATTGGCCAACTCATTGGCGGCGGACCGAAGTTGTCCGCGGCGACCATCATCGAAGGAAACGCCAACGGGAAGGAGTTGATCCTCTCCATGCGCTCGCTCGACGGCAAGGTGCTGCAGGAAGTGAAGATTCCGGCGTAGGGCCAAAGTTGATAAACTGGTAACCATGCCTTCCAACGATGACCTCCAGTGGCGACAAATCATTGGCCCTGCTCGCGCGCCGGTGGTCGAAGTTGTCGACGACGACATGGCTGAGGTCCTACGTGCGAAGACGGAGGGCGAGCGAGTCAACATCGCCCTTGGCCTTTGGCATTTCGCTCGCAATACGCTCCGTCGCCGTGTGGCGGCGGAACATCCCGACTGGACGCAGGATCAGGTCTATCGAGAAGCAGCGAAGCGGTTGTTACATGACACCTGATCGTTTGATCGCCGACTTAGTCGCCTTCTTCGACCGACTGCAAATACGCTACGCCATCGTGGGTTCGGTTGCCTCCATCGCCTATGGTGAACCGCGGTTTACCAACGATGTCGATGTGGTGGCAGACTTGCAACTCGAACACGTCGAGCCCTTCCTGAGCGCCTTCCCAGGGCCAGACTTCTATTGCAGTCGCGAAGCAATGCAATCGGCAATTCGCAAGCGATTTCAGTTCAACGTCATTCACAGCGCCGAAGGCGTGAAAGCCGACATCATCATTCCGACCAACGATGGCTTTGATCGTTTGGAACTCGATCGCCGCCAATGGGTGGAGGTCGGCGAATCGGGATATGCCTGGGTCGCATCGCCCGAAGACGTGATGCTGAAAAAGATGGAGTACTATCAACTCGGCGGCTCAGAGAAGCACCTGCGCGATATCGCCAGCATGTTGCGAATCACGAAGCGCGAAATCGACTACGACTACCTTGCCGACTGGATTGCCAAGTTGAATCTGCAGGCAACTTGGGCGTTGATTCAGGAGAAATTGAGTTCGTAGCTGTTACTTCACGTCCAGCATTCGGCTGAGTGCCACCAGGCTTTGCTCGGTAGTGGTTTCGTCCACGCGAATAATGTTGACGGGTTCACCCGCGGCGAGTCGTTCGAGGCTCCAGCAGAGGTGGGCGAGATCGATGCGGTACATGGTCGCGCACATGCAGACCACCGGCGATAGAAAGTGAATCTCCTGCTCGGGATGTTCTTGCTTGAGGCGATTCACCAGGTGCAGTTCGGTGCCGATGGCCCATTTGCTGCCGGGAGGAGCTTTGTCGACGACATCGATGATTTTGCTCGTGCTGCCGCTGATATCGGCGATGTCGTTCACTTCCTGCGGACACTCAGGGTGGACGAGAATCTTGATGCCCGGGTGATGTTGCCGGAACAGAGCCACGTGCTCGGCCTTGAACATCTGATGCACGCTGCAATGCCCTTTCCACAGTACTACTTTGCTGCGGCGAATCGCATCTTCGGTGTTGCCGCCGAATTCCGGTTCATAGGGATCCCAGACTGGCATCTGATCGTTGGTGATGCCCATCTTAAGGGCCGTGTTGCGACCCAAGTGTTGATCGGGAAAGAAGAAGACGCGGCTCGTGCGCTTGTAGGCCCAGTCGAGCACTGCGCGGGCGTTGCTGCTGGTGCAGACAATGCCGCCATGACGACCGCAGAACGCCTTCAAGCTGGCGGCACTGTTGATATAGGTAACGGGGGTGATGTCCTTCGTGTCGATCACCTCGCCCAGGTCTTGCCAGGCGGCTTCCACCTGGTCGATCGCCGCCATGTCTGCCATCGAGCAGCCTGCTCCCAAGTCGGGCAGCACCACGGTGACACGCTCGCCTTTTCGCTCGGCCAGTTTCTCAGGGCGGTTCGCCAGAATGTCGGCCGTCTCTGCCATGAAGTGCACACCGCAAAAGACGATGTACCGGCAGTCGTTGCTCGACGCAGCCAATTGGCTCAATTGATACGAATCGCCGCGCAGGTCCGAGTGCGCGATTACTTCATCCTGCTGGTAGTGGTGACCAAGAATGAGCAGACGTGGACCGAACTCGCGGCGGACTTTTTCGATCCGGGCCGATAGCTCTTCATTCGAGAGCGATTTATACGGCTTGAGCGAGGCAGGGGCCAGTTTGTCGAGACGAGCTTGTACGAGAGTTTCCATGCCCCAATTATAACGCCATCCTGGCAAATGTGGCGGCGTTTCAGATCAAGAAGCGGTTCGATTGATCAGCACGCGCTGCGCGACCGACACACTCAGGGTTGCCACGGACTCGCCCACGCGCAGGGTGATCACGCCGGCCTCTTGGCGGTTGGAAACCACCTCGCCTTGAGCCCCCAGTTTGAGGCCCGTTTCGGCGAGATAGCGGAGAAACTCGGGCGTTTGGTCGAGCACGCGTTCGATGCGAAACGCGTCGCGTTCCTGCAAATCGGCGAGCCGGACCGTTGGCGAAGGCGTGACCGTTCCATCGGCTTTGGGAATGGGGTCGCCATGCGGATCGCAGGCCGGGTATTTGAGGTAAGCATCGATTCGGTCGATGAGCAGATCGCTCACCGCGTGCTCCATGTTCTCAGCCTCTTCGTGAACCTCGTCCCAAGTGAGGTTCAGTGTTTGCGACAGGAACAATTCAATCAGCCGATGACGGCGCAAGACACGCAGGGCCAGTGCCCGGCCGGAATCGGTTAGTTCGGCTCCACCATAGCGAACATACGTTGCCAGACCTGACTCGCTGAGCGTCTTGAGCATGCTGGTGACGGTGCTAGGCGAGACTTGCAGCGCTTCAGCCAATTGGCCAGTCGTTGCCGGACCATCGGCTTGCAACGAACTGATCTGGTAGATCGTTTTGACGTAGTTTTCGATCGTCAGGCTGGCCAAGATACTGCGCTCCGAGAGAGAAGAGATGCCACGATTGTAAGTGGCCCGCTCCCATGACGGAATCGGTGCTAAGCTGGTCCTGCTAAATCCAAAACTGCCTATGCCGAGGGAGACTGCGGTGGTCGATCAAAGTTTGCTAGCGATGTTTGTTGAAGTGCGTCGTGCTCTCTTGCGCTCGTTGCAGAATGTTGACGAAGCCATGTCGCTATGGCATCCGCCTGGCCTCTCGAATCACATCGTCTGGCACGCTGGCCATGCCTACGTCGTTGTCGAGTGGCTGACTGCGGGGCCTCTCGGCCTTGAGCCACAGGCTCCCGCTGGTTGGTTCGAAATGTTCAGCTGGGAGAGCCGCCCCGCTGCGACTCCCGTCGAGAAGTTTCCGAAGCTGGCAACCATCGTGGCTGAGTTAGAGGCTCAACAAGCGAGATTGAAAGAGCTGTATGCCGGGCTGAGTGAGATTGACCTCAAGGGAGAGGCCGTCGATCAGCCGGGCAGCACCGTGCGGCAAGTCATTCTGCATGCGTTTCAGGACGAGGCTTCGCACAAAGGAGAAATTCGCCTGCTGCGAAAGATGGTTGCCGTTTCGCGAGCACCAGCGTGATTCAGCGGCGACTAGCTGGCTATTGTCGTGATGACGTCGGAAAAAGTATATGCAAATATATTGACAATGTATCGCACATGTTTGACAATGGCAGGCTGCTCTCAATAATTTGGTGGATCGAACTGCGCAGCGACGTCTGGCCGGTGTCGGGGCGAACGAACTGCGCAAGATTTCCGTTCTTTGTCTCGCGCTTGCTCGTCTTGTTGACGATTCGGGTGACCCAAAAAGGTGCCCGTGTCCAACAACCCGGGAGGTTATTGGACAAGAAGGCGTGTGTGAGAATTGCCCGGTCCGACGCAAGTCGTTTGCTGACAGTCGCTTTGGCCGGATTTCGGAAACCAGCGGCTGTCCAACAACCGGCCAGTTGTTGGACATTTACATCTGTGCCTGAGGCAGTTTGTCGATGCCGAGACGCTTCATCTTCTTGTAGAGCGTGGTGCGATTGATGCCGAGGGCATCAGCGGTCGCATTACGGTTCCAGCGGTTGTTTTCGAGCATCTCCAGAATGATGGCCCGCTCGGGAGCAGCCATCGCTTCTTTGAGGGCTTTGCCGCTGAGTGCTTCCAGCGACACAGGCTGGCCGGCGGCGATCTGCGGTGGCAGATCTTCGAGGGTTACCTTGTTGCTGCGACCGAGCAACACGGCTCGCTCGATGGTGTTCTGCAATTCACGCACGTTGCCTGGCCAGTTATAGCGCTGCATCGCTTGCATCGCATCTTCGGCAAAACCTTCCGCGGGGCGGCCAGCTTCTTCGCAGGTCTTTTGTTGAAAATGAGCGGACAGCAGGGGGATATCGGCGATCCGTTCGCGAAGTGAGGGAAGTTCGATGTTGATGACGTTGACGCGATAGAACAGATCCTGGCGGAAGCGGCCATCGGCGACCGCTTCGCCCAGGTCTTCGTTCGTGGCGAGGATCACGCGCGAGTCGACTTTGATTGTCTTGGTGCTGCCGACAGGTTCGAAATGGAACTCTTGCAGCACACGCAGCAACTTCACCTGCAAGCTGGGTGAGGCAGTGCCAATTTCGTCGAGGAAGATGGTGCCCTTGTCGGCCTGAGTGAACTTACCGACCTTTTCGCCCACAGCGCCGGTGAACGAACCGGCCGCATGGCCGAACAGTTCACTTTCGAGCAGGGCTTCGGGCATGGCTCCGCAGGCAACTTCGACAAATGATTGATCGCGTCGGCTGCTGCGGCGGTGAATGGCGCGGGCAAGCAGGCTTTTGCCGGTACCGCTTTCGCCAGTGATGAGGACGGTGGCCCGAGTGTCGGCAATGCGGTCGACCATGTCGTAGACGCGTTGCATGCGATGGTCGTGGCCCACGATGCTCTCGAGGCCAAAGCGCAGATCTAGTTGTGCTTTCAGGCTCTGGTTTTCGACCAGCACTTTGTTTTGTGAAAGGGCGCGCTGGATCGACATCTCCAGTTCTTCGTCGATGAGCGGCTTGGTCAGCAAATCAAAAGCGCCGGCACGCAGGGCTTCGATGCCCGTCTCGACAGTGCCGTAACCGGTGAGCAGGATCACCATGAGTTCCGGCTTGTTTTGGCGTACCCACGCCAAAACATCGAAGCCGTCGCCGTCATCGAGACGAATGTCGGCAATGACGAGGTCGAGCTGTTCCTTCCGCAGTTGTTCGATCGCGGCCGCGCACGAGCGGGCTGTCAGGACAAAATACCCCTGTTCGCGGAGCCAGCTGGCCATCGAGTCGAGCAGATGGGAATCATCGTCAATTAGTAGTAGTCGTCCCGACTTCATGGCGAGTTGTCCAGCGAGCGAAATGATGGAATGGCAGACGTCAAGCAGATCTCGGCTATCGATACGGGTTTGCGATTCACCGCAGATAGGCGGGAAGGGGGATAACCATCCCTTGCTGCCATCGTCGGACTGACGAACAATGAGTTCGTCCGATGGATATCTAGGTTGAGCATTGGCGTCGGTCAAATCCCACGTGAGTTGTTGAAAAGCAACGTGAGAACTTTTCGAGACTGCCAAAAGTTGCGTAAGCGCTTGTGCTACTTGTGATTCCGCGTTCGAACGGTGGGAGACCGCATTTTTTCGTTATGATCAGCATTTTGCTCGCCTCGTCCCCCACGAAAGGCTAGGATGCCTAGGAGGATGAGCCGACTTTTTCTCGTCTGACGGATTTACGTGAGTAAGAATTATTTTAGGATTTGTCGCTAGTGTCTTTAGGAAGCGAAAACGCCGAACGGAGCGGTTTCAGGGGCAGAACCAAACCTAAAGCTCAGCGCGAGGGAGTTTTGCGTTTCTAATCGAGGGTACGGGGCAATGAAGGGCCGTTTATGACCATTAGTTTGCTTATCGCTGACGACCACGAGGTTATCCGCACCGGCGTGAAGTCCATGCTGGAAGGTTCGGATATTCAGGTTGTTGCCGAAGCGTCGACCGGCAACCAAGCCATTGAACAAACCGTGAAACACCACCCGGACGTGGTGCTGCTTGACGTGCGGATGCCCGAGACCGATGGCCTCGAGGCACTCGAGCGGATTATCGATCGTTCGCCGAGGACGAAGGTTGTGATGCTCACCGGTCACGACAATTCGACGTACATCGCTCGAGCAGTCGCCCTGGGGGCTGCCGGGTACCTGCTGAAGGATTCGTCTCGGGACGCCATCCTGGGAGCGATTAACCGCGCTCACACGGGATTGCCGCCGGATGGCGAAAGCCTGATGGGACGCGTGAAGAACACGATGGCCCGTCGTCGGCCGACTTACGACGAAGACATCCCGCTGACCAATCGCGAGGTCCAGGTGCTGCGTCATGTAGCGCTCGGCCTAAGCAACCGCGAAATCGGTCGCTCGCTGGAAATCAGCATCGAAACGGTCAAAGAGCACGTGCAGAACATCCTGCGCAAGCTTGAAGCCGGCGATCGCACCGAAGCAGCGGTATGGGCGGTGAAGAAGGGTTTGGTCTAAGACGACCACCGATCAAAACTGAATCCACGCGGAACAGGCAGAAGAGCGTGGCATAGCCTCCGATTGAACCGGAGGCTTTTTTGTTGCGCGTCGCGAAGATTGGGCGGAGGCCTAACTGACGCGAGCCCGAGGATGAGCCCGCTCATAGACGGCCTTCAAGCCGGCGGTGCTGACGTGGGTATAGATCTGGGTCGTCACCAGGCTCTTGTGGCCGAGCAGTTCCTGCACGCTGCGGATATCGGCTCCGCGGTCGAGCAGATGCGTGGCAAAGCTGTGCCGCAACGTGTGAGGCGTCGTGCGAGTATCGAGCCCCGTGGTCTGCAGGTACTTCTCCAGCATGCGGGCCACACTGCGCGTTGTTAGCCGCCGGCCAAACTTGTTGGTGAAGATCGGCGCGAGCGGGCCCTGCTTCTCTTTTGGCGAGAGGACTCGCACCTTCAGCCAGCGGCGCAGGGCCGCGATGGCAAACGAGCCGAGCGGAGCGAGCCGCTCTTTGCGACCTTTGCCACGGATGCGGACGATCGATTCTGTTAGGTCGAGATCACCGCTGTTCATCCCCACGACTTCACTCACGCGCAAACCGGCGGAGTAAGTCACTTCCAGAATCGCGCGATCCCGCAGGCCCATCATCTGGCCGGCAGGCGGGGCATCGAGCAGTTGCCCAATCTCTTCGCCGGAGAGAAAGTGCGGCAGCTTGCGGTCGGGGCGTGGGTTGCGCAGGGGTTTGGCGGGGTTATTCTGAGCGATGCCTTCCCGTTGGGCGAACTTGAAGAAGGTTCGCAGCGAAGCCAGGCGGCGAGCGATGGAGGTCTTCGCATAGCCCGCTTCGTGCATCGCCGAGACGTAACCCCGCAGATCGAGCGGTGTGATTTCTGCGGGATCTGCTGAACGGCTGTAGGCCTGGCAGAGATACTCGTCGAGTGCGATCAAGTCCTCGCGGTAGGACTTGATCGTCAGATCAGCCGCATTGCGCTCAACCGTCAAGAATTGCAGGAACAGTTCGATGGCGGCTTGCATCAGCGGCCCTCCGCAGGGGAACGAGCCCGTTTTAACGGCAACCTAACGGACGGGACACTTAGACTTCGTCGCTGTTGCTATCGGCAGCGGTGTCGGTGGGCAGCGAAAGCTTGAAGCGGGGGCGATGCGGAGCCGGTACGCTTCCCGAAGGAGCGTCGACGCGTGCGGTTGATTTTTTCGCTTCCGCAGGAGCTTCACTCTCGGGAACCGTACTGCGAATTCGCTGACTGAGCACCGCGGCGTCGTACCAGCTGAAGCTGAGTTCTGGGTTCGAGGCGAAGCGACCCAAGGTACGCAACGCTTCCGCTCGGCGGTCATCATCAAACAAGAAGATGTACCGCTCTTCACCCTTCACTAGCGCCAGTACGTTGATATCTTGACTCACGAAGCGGAACTCCTGGTGGCTGCCAGCGCTGTCACTGCTGCGGTAGAACGATTCCGCGGCGACAACTGAAACTGACAAAAGAGGAAGCCGGTTACCGCATTCCTATCGGCTAATCGGCCAGCGCCACGCCACTCGGGACTCTCCAGCCCCACCTCTCGCTGCGAGCGTTTCCGTCACGTGCAAATAACAACAAAACCGAATGAAATCGCTAGGACGTTGAAGATATGTTTGCCAGCCGCCGAAGCGTGCATCGTCACGCGTTTCGTAGTAGTGTTCCAACCGCTGGGTAAACTCTGCGTCCTGTCCGTGATAGATGCGAGTGTGCGTGATGATGGGATCGTATTGAGGGCGTAAAACAGGCGGTTTTTCACCAGGCGCAAGCGGAATGAAGCCGCGCGGATCAGGCCACGGCGGCACTGGTTCGTGAGCGCCGAACGCCGCCACATCGTTGCCACTAGTGGCACTCGGTGGCTTGATGGCAGACTCTGCGGAAGCTGCTGAATGCGAGGCTGTTTTGTTTGTCGCGCTGCTGGCATTCTGCGCTGCTGGCTCTGCTCTTAGAGCGGGATCTTCGAAGGTGGGTGTTTGTGTCTTCAGCTGCTCGCGCGCAAGAGCGAACTCTGCTTCACGCACCAGCGAAGAGGGAATGAACTCTTCTTCCGCAGTACCCCAAGGCAAACCATAGCCGGCGGGGATCGGATGAAACCCCGGATTGGCAGAGTACCAGTCGACCGAGAGACCAATGCGCGGCGGATAGTACGGCGAGTACTCGGTAACCGAGCCCACAATGACGGCATCGACCTGCATCATGCGAGCCAGCATTTGAAAGTCCGCACCCGACCGAGGCTGCAGACGGCTGGCTTCGAGATATCGCCGGGTGACACCGACGGGAACCACTTCAAAACCCGGGATGCTTTGCAATTCGTTGTAGTACGCGATCGCTAGCTCGTCGCCATCGACGGTGGGCTCTTTGCTTTGATTGAAGAATGGCAGGATCGCAACGCGGTGCAGTTGCGGAAATGGATTGTGATAGACGGGATGCACATGCCGGTTCGGAATCGCCGCGCAGCCGGTGCAGAGCATCGCCAGCAAGGCAATGACAGCAAGGTTGACGGAGATTAGTGAGCGGGCGGGCATCGATCTTGAGCCTTCGATCGCAGAATGCCGCCGCCAGGGTGCAATCCAAGCGCGCGACGTCCGCAGTGTCGGCTTTATCGTCAAACTCCGCCTAATCGCTCCAGTCAAACGAGACTGCTGTCGCTACTTTCCTGCAGGTGCTAGCGAAGCGGTCGCCTTTTCATCCGGCACACGCACCTTCAGCAGCATTGGAAGGGCGGTTTGATTACCTTCTACGTTGGCCGTTGCGTGAAAGAGCCGGTCTTGAGGTTTCACCCAAGGCTCCGCTCGCAGGAAGATGGTCCGCTCGGTTTGACCCTCAGGAATCAAAACGCCGCTGAGGCCGATGTCGTCCACGATCACGCCGTGCGGCAAGTTGCCTACGTCAAACGCCACGCGATCTTTGAATCCGTTGCGTTCGATGCGAAGCTTGCAGGTCACGGTGCCGCCAGGCAGCAAGGTGAGTTCGGGAATAGCCGAGTTTGCTTCCTGGGCCTTCGTCGGATCGGCAAGTTCCAGATAGGCGAGCAACTTCGGTTTATCGGCCCGCTTAATGGTTCCTAAGCTGCCTGCGTCCTTGGTTCGTTCTTCACCAGCAACGGTAGCAATCGCGGTCAGCTTCGAGGTCTTCTCATTTTCGGATGTTGGAGCGACAGCATCGGCGGTGCAGTTAATCACGCCTTGTGCCTCGTAAAGTCCTGCGGCAATCACGACCGGCGAAGTGACTTGAAAGCCAGGTGGCAGGCCGGTGATCTCGATTCGAATCGGCCCCATGAAGTGATCGATGCGTTCGGCCTTCACGGTGAAGGTTTTGCCGCTGCCGGCGTTGATTGTGGGGTTCATCGGCGTGACGGTCACCTTGAAGTCGGGCTGCGGCCGCCGGGCAATCAATTGGTATTTGAAGTTGTCGCCCGAGAAGCCACGCACATCACTAACGCGAACCAGATACTCGCCCGCGGCCGGCGCGACGAAGGTGACTTGCGAATCCTTGCCGTACTTGCGCGCGGCCTGATCGTCGTTTTCGTAGTTGAGCGTGAAGACCGGCAAGCCATTATTCGGCAACTGCGTACCGACGGCGTAGGGCACCACAATGTAGCCAGGTTCGCCAAGCGCGTGAGCACGACCGGTGGTCTCAAAAAACGTGATGCGGTTGCCATTCTCGGGATAGAACTGAGCATCGGCATCGGGCCCGCGACGTTGCTGGAAGTGCTTGATGACTTCGCCGTTGAGATAGACGTACTCATTCAGCAGCATCTCTTCATAATTCTTCAGCCGCACGCCACGCTGGTCGCTGTTCATGCCGCGGAACTCGATTTCCGTATCGCGCACACCGCGGAGTAGCACGCGCGGCACAGGATTGCCGGCTGCATCGAGAATCTCCAATTTGCTATCGAGGGGCGAACCCGTGCGGGCCGCGTTGGTTTCGAAGATCCATTGATCGCCCTTTGTGGCCTCAAAGCGAAACAGGTCGCCATCGGTTTGATTGGCTTTGCTTTGGATGCTGCCAGTGACCATGCCAGGCAATTTAAACGCTTGAGCCTGAGCTGGTTCGTCATTGGGTTCGTTCTCGGCTGAAGTCGGCAATTTATCGATTGCCGCTTGTTCGCCATAGTTTACTTCCGGTGGCGTTTCGTCAGCGGGAACGAAGGACGCGATGGTTGACTGCGGCGGAGGTTCGATCGGCAAGATCGAAGTGCTGCCATCAATGCGTCCCACCACAATGCGATTTCCTGACGGCAGAATCGCGACACCACTTGCCCAATCAGGTTGTTTAGCAAGCGTCTGGCGAATGGTCAGGTTGTCGGCATTCCAGACTTTGATCAGCCGGTCTTCGCCGGTCGAGACCAACGTCTTACCATCGGCCGACCACGCCAGCCGCAGTACGGGTGTTTCGTGAGCAAACTGCGAAATGAGCAGCGGGTTGGTACCTTCTTTCGCATCGGCGCTGATCTGCCAGACCCGAATGCGATTGTCCACCCCGGCGGCTGCGACTTGATTGCCGTGCGGATGAAACGCGAGCGTGTAAAGTTCTTTCGTTGACTCCTTCAGCGTATCCAGCCGCTCGCCGGATGCGACGTTCCACAACTTGACGGTGCGATCTCCACTGGCACTGGCCAGAATCTGCCCGTCGCGGCGAAAGGCCAGTTCGAACACAGCGCCGCTGTGGCCTTCGAGCTTCTTCAGCAACTTGCCACTGCTGGTTTCCCACAGCGAGATCAGTCCGTCGTAGCCTCCGGTCGCTAGCACGCTGCGGTCGGGACTGAGCTGGACAGAATAGATGCTGTCTTTATGCCCTTGCACCATTTTCAGCAGCGAGCCATCGGCGACGTTCCAGATGCGCGCTTCGCCGAACAAGCCTGGTTCACCGGCACCAGCAACGAGCCAACTGCCGTCGTCCGAAAAGGCGACCGCATTCACACTGCCGCGATGGCCAGTGAGATTTCCAGGTGAAGTCGGCTTTGAGTCACCTTCCGTCGCCGTTTGCAGTTCAACCTCGCCGTGGCGAGCGAGTGCGACGGTAGCATTTGCCGGTGAAACAGCAACCGCATTCACACTTTGCCGCGCAGGGGCGAGCAATTTGATTTGTGGGGCAACAAGGACCGTCGGATCGGGAGCTGCGCCGCTTGGTCCTTTAGCTCCGGCATCGATCCACGAACGGAGGATTGCCAACTCCTCTTTCGACGGGGGATCGCTATCTTTAGGCGGCATTGCCGGCTGAGCTTTGCCGGTCAGCACCAGAATCATGCGACTCAGTTCGCTATGGCCGGGTGTGATGGCCGCTCCCTTGGCGCCGCCCTTAAGCAGCGACGCATAACTCTGCAGCGAGAGCTTGCCTTCGGGTTCGTCGTCGCTATGACAACTGGTGCAGTATTTGTTCAGTACCGGCTGCACTTGTTTGGCATAGTCCGGCGCTTCGGCCGCTGACGTGGCCACGCATGCCGCCAGGAGGATGATCGCGGGAGAGAGAGTAGAGAGTCGCATATTCGCAATCCCAAGAGGGAATAAGCAGCCAAACGAAGACAGACGCAGCCTAGTGATTGAACACAAACTCGCGGCTGGTCAGTACGCTCCAAAAGACATCTTCCAGGATTGCACGGCGTTCCTCGGCCGGGACATCGGCAAGTTCTTTGAGAGCCCGCTCTTTTTCCTGCGGAGTGGGCAGCCGGCAAAGAGCGCTCAGGAAGAGCTGGTCGAGCATTTGCGAGTTGTCCTGCGCGACGGCTTGTTCAATCGCGTTGTCTTTTGCCTTCAGTTTGTTGTTGAGCGTTTCGCCGTTGAGCAGGTGAAAGACCTGCGTCATGCTCGGTTCGTCGCTTCGTTCGCAATCGCAGGTGATGAGTCGATCAGGCCGGCCGAATGTTTTCAGAAAATAGGAGTCGACGAAGGCATCGGGCAATTGCAAGGCTCGCTTGGCACTCACGGCATCGCCAGGTTTGCCATCGGGCTTCATCGCGCGGAATTGTGATGGGGTGGCACTGACTTGCGAGAAAGCGTCGAGGAGCACTTCGGCCTTGAGTCGTTTGGGATAGTAGCGACTGTAAAAGCGATCGTCGGCTGCGTTGCCATCCAGGGGCTGACTGCTCCGCTGATAGGTGCTCGATTGCAGAATGGCTCGTATCAGCTGCTTCAAGTCGTAACGATGTTCCTTCAAGTACTCTGCAGCGGCCGACAGCAACACTTCGTTGCTCGCCGGGTTGCTGGCCCGCAGGTCATCGACTTTTTCTACGAGCCCAATGCCAAAAAAGCTGGCCCATACGCGGTTGGCGATCGAGCGGGTGAAGTAAGGATTGTTCGGCGAAACCAGCCATTCGGCCAACTTGATGCGGCGGTCGGCGGTGTCGCTGAACTCGACGGCTGCGCCATCGAGCGGTCGCGGTTGTTGAGGCTGACCGCGACTCGGTTGCAGCAGTTCACCTTGCGTATCGCTGTAGACCACGCGCATGCCATCGCCGTTGCGAAAATCGCCGCCCCAGCCTTTGGCTCGCACGCGAGCAAACATGTTCGCCATGCCATAGTACTGATCGTTCGTCCATTTTTCCAACGGATGGTTGTGGCACTTCGCGCAGTTGATCGAGAGTCCCATGAAGGCCTGCGATACCGTCTCGGCCATAATCTCCGGATCTTGATGCAACGCGTAAAAGTTCGCGGCACCGTTCTCATGCGTGCTGCCAGTGGCCGTGACAATCTCGTAAACGAACTTATCCCAGGGCTTATTCTCAGCAACCGCCTTACGGATCCAGTTGTGATAGGTTTCCAGTGCTTTTGGCCGAAGGCGTTCGCCCGAGAGCAACAGCAGGTCGCCCCATTTGTTGGTCCAGAAGTCGACAAACTCGGGCCGACCGAGTAAATGGTCGATCAACTTTTCTCGTTTATCGCTGGAGCTATCGGCGAGGAAGGCTTGTGTCTCCGGCAATGTCGGCAGCGTGCCGATGGTGTCGAGATAGGCCCGGCGGAGGAACGTGGCATCGTCACAGCGCGGTGATGGCGGAATACGAAGCGATTGCAACTTTGCGAGAACCAGGTCGTCGATGAAGTTGGCGCGCTCTTCCTTGGCGTAGACTTCGGCCGGCACCTGATTCGGATAGGGCGACGAAACGTAAGCCATCTCGGTCAAGTTGAGATACCAAACGCTGACGGCTCCTTCGCCGCTGCCGGTAACTTTCACCTGGCCATGTTCGCCCACGGACGCCACGCTGCTGTTGGTCGAAACGTACTTCGACCAGCGCGTCACGTCTTCCACATGGCCGTCGTTGAAGTGGGCGAGCACCACCAGTTGTTGCGTTGTTCCCGGCACTTGTTGTGAGATCTTCGGCAGAACCTCCAGCCGTTTGATCTGCGGATCGTCGTCGCGCGGACCGGGCGTGCCCGCGGCGATCCATTCGGCGATGACTCGGTACTCGATCGATGCCGGATCGAGTTTCACGCCACCTTTGTGTGGCAGCAGGCCCGTCGGCTTCGTCAAAATCAGGCTGCGACCGGGATCGCTCGGCACGATTCGTCTGCCAACGGCTTGCCGGGTGAGATAGGTGTAATCGGCATCGACATCGAAGCCAAACAGGGTGAGTCGAAAGCCCTTTTGACCCGCCCGCGCGCCGTGACAAGCGCCGCCGTTGCAACCTTGCTCGCTGAGAACCGACTCGACATGGTTGCGAAAGTTCCACTGAAATGGCTTTTCCAACTGCGAGACCGTTACTTCCGCCGTTGAGGTCTGTCCGCCGGCTTCAGCGATAATCGTTGCCTTACCGTTGGCCACGGGAATCGCCACGCCCTCTTCAATTCGCACGACCTTCTCGTCACTGCTGGTGAGCTTGAGGCCCTCGCGAACTTGGGCCAGTATCTGTTCGCCAGATTGCTGCTGCGCAATCAGGGTTTGCCGCGCTTCGGGCGAACTGAGCGAAATGGTCGCTGGTAGCAAGACAAGTTTTGGCTGCTCGTTCGCTGCGGTGATTGAAGTCAGCGCAAGCAGGAACAATGTCGCGGAGAGAGAGGAACGCCACATCGGATTCACCAGATTCTTCGCCGGGCTGAAGCGGAAGGCGGGAAGCCCGCGAGTTTCAATTCAGTTGCGCGTAAACGGATCAAAACAGTTCTTTGATTTCGTGCTTGCCGAAATCGACCAGCGGGAAGGGACGTCCGGCAGGACCGGGTAGCGCGGTTTCGATATCAAAACCGAGGCTCTTGTAAATGGTAGCTACGACTTCCGAGGGTTCCGTCGGTCGTTCGGCAGGATAGCCACCGGTCGGGTCGCTCTTGCCGATTGCTCGTCCACCTTGAATGCCGCCGCCGGCGAAATACGTAGTGAAACACTGCGGCCAGTGATCGCGACCGCCGGCGGGATTGATCCGCGGCGTGCGACCGAACTCAGCCAGGTTGCAAACGAGTGTCTTCTCAAGCATGCCGCGCTCTTGCAAGTCTTCGAGCAGGGCCGCATAAGCCTGGTCGTACATCGGCGCGACAATGTCTTTCATCCCCTCGATGCTGGTGAAGGGCTTGCTGCCGTGAATGTCCCAGGTGATCTCATTGAAGACCGTAAGGAACGTATTTACCGTGACGAACCGCACTCCCGCTTCGATCAGCCGGCGAGCGAGCAGACAGCATTGTCCAAAGCGGGTCATACCGTACTTTTCGCGCACAGCCTTCGGTTCCTTCGACAGATCGAAGGCCGAGCGAGCTTGCGGGCTCGTCATCAGCCGATAAGCCGATTCGAAGTTACTATCCATCAACTTGGCGGCCGGGCTGGCTTCGAACTGTGTCACCTGGTCTTCGACAATGTTTCGCAGGCGGCGGCGGCGATCCATGCGCGCATCACCCATATCGGCCGGCGGTAACAGGTCCGGCACTTTGAAGTTGGGTTGCGAGGGATCGGCCATCAACAGGAAGGGGTCAAAAGCCTTGCCGAGAAATCCTGCATCTTGACCATGCGGCAAGTTGCCCCCCGTCGAACCCATGGGTTCGGGGAGAATGACATGGGCGGGCAAGTCGGTCTTGCGACCGCGCAGATAGGCAACAGCGCAACCGGCGTGAGGTGTATTCACGCCACCAGAGAAGAGCCGGCCGGTCTGCAGCATTTGATGGCCCGTATCGTGGACCGCTGCAGCGGTGTGATAGCAGCTGCGCACGACCGAGAACTTGTCGGCATGCTGAGCATGGCGGGGCAGGATCTCGGTGATCTGAAAATCGCCCTTCGTCGAGATGGGCTGAAAGGGGCCGCGAATCTCCGCCGCAGCGTTGGGCTTCGGGTCGAAGGTGTCCATCTGGCTGGGCGCGCCGAGATTGAAAATCATGATGCAGGCGCGGTCGTCGTCCTCTTTGCTGACGAGGCCCGCTTCTTTCGCCGCCAGCAGTTCCGGCAGGCCGAGCCCAATGGCACCCAAGGCACCTACTTGCAGGAAATCGCGGCGGGTGACGCCATCGCAGGTATGGGCAGTGCCGACATCGGTCAAACGCAGCATAGGTCCCTCGGCTATCAGCAGTTGCAAGCGGGGTGGGAGAGGCTACTTGGCAAGGGTTTTCGCGGACATTGCCACGCTATCACAGGCTCGGCCTAATATCAACCAACAGCGGGAGTTAACACCGCCCCGAGAGCCAGAGGAAATTGCCGCAGCCGATACTTTCTCTCGTGCCGGGGGTTAGAAGTAGATACACTGGAATCTGCCCCGATCGCAGCCGTCATTCTCTTCCGCCGTGAGGCTTTCCCATGAAGAACCTTCGCCCTTGGCTAGCCACTTTGTCGCTGGCTGCTTGCAGCCTGTTGCCAATCACTGCCCAAGCTCAGTTTGGAGGTGACCGGGGAGGTGATCGTGATCGCGGCGACCGCGGCGGAGATCGAGGTGACCGTGGCAGCGATCGAGGAGGTCGCGGTGGCTTTGACCCGTCCGATTGGGTCAAGCGAATGGACCGAAACGGCAACGGCATGATCGAGGCCGATGAGATGTCGGACCGTTCACGCGGCTTCATCGGCGAAATGGCCAAGCGAGCCAATCTCGATTTGAACCAACCCATTCCAGTCGACAAACTTGTGAGCGCCGCCCAGCAAGGTCGCGACGGTAGTTCTTCCGGCAGCGGTTCTTCGGGTTCGTCCAGCGGCTCTTCTTCGAGCAGCGACAATCGCAGCAGCAGCGATCGGGATCGCGATCGAGACCGTGAGCGGAGCAGTTCTAGCAGCAGTGTCAAACCAACCACACCGCAAGTGATGGGCTTTGGGGCCGACGACAAAACGCCGCGCGTGGCCGGCTTCGATGTGCCACTTTCCGTAAATACGGCCGTCCCGCTGGAGAGTCGTTATGACACTCGCGTCTTGGAATACGTCGATCGCATGCTGCGTGACTACGACAAGAACAGCGATGGCTTTGTCGACAGCAACGAGTGGAAAGAAGGCAAGTGGTCCACTCCCCCAGAAGAATCCGACACGAACAAAGACGGCAAGCTCAGCAAGGCAGAGTTGTGCGAGCGTATTGCGAAGCGGTTCGGTTTGACAGCACCTCCTGGCAGTCCCGCCAGTAGCAGTGGTTCATCTAACAGCTCCGGTAGTTCCTCCTCGACTCCAGGCTCTTCCTCTTCGTCGGGCGATGCTGCAAAGTTCCGTTCGTGGGCCGAGGGAATGATGCGGCAGTACGACAAAAACCGAAGCGGGTCTCTGGAGAAGGATGAATGGGGCGACTTGAAACCGGAGCATCGCTTGGCTGATACCAACAACGATGGTGTTATTACGCTCGATGAATTGACCGCCAAGTTGGCCGCCTATACAGGGAGCTCGAGCAGCAGTTCCTATGGCTCATCCGGCCGCTCATCGTTTGGTAGCAGGGGCAGCACGACCAGTGGCAAGCCTGGCGACAAGAAGAGCTACAAGTTCTCGACCGCCCTCGACAAGTTGCCCAAGGGATTGCCCGACTGGTTCCTGCGCAACGATGCTGACGCCGATGGCCAGATTGCTATGGTCGAATACTCAGCCTCGTGGAGCGATACCACCGCTGCGGAGTTCCAAAAGTACGACCTGGATGGTGACGGCTTCATCACCCCGACGGAGGTTCTGGGCTCGACTGGCCAAACGGCTCCGTCCAGCAGCAGCAGCCGAGATTCGGGTCGCAGCTTCGGCCAGAGTTCAACTCGTGAACCAAGCCGGGACTCAGGCAGTCGCGAGCCAGGACGAGAGTCGAGCCGTGAACCCGGTCGAGAATCTGGCCGCGGATTCTTCGGCTCGCGCTAGCTCTACATCACCGCAAAGTAGTTCTCGACCGCCAGGTCGAGAAACTCAGCCGTCAACTCGGGCTGTTGTTTCTGATACAGGCAGAAGTTCTTTACCTGCAACAACAGGTCGCGCGGTTGGCAGGCGCGAAACGGGCGATTCACTGCGCGGTAGTGCTTCTCAATCAAGTGATCGATGGGCGGCGTGCTAAAGGTGAATCCCAGCTTCGGGCACATCATCTCGAAGAGCTTGCGGAACTCTTCTTCCGACGGATTGAGCACTTCGATCTTATACGGAATACGTCGCAAGAACGCTTCGTCGACCAGATCCTTCGGTTCCAGGTTCGTCGAGAAGACGATGAGCTGATCGAAGGGGACCTGAATCTTTTTGCCGTTAGGCAGGTTCAAGTAGTCGTAGCGTTTTTCGAGCGGCACGATCCAGCGATTCAACAGCTGATCGGTACTCATCTTCTGACGACCAAAGTCGTCGATCACCAGCGTGCCGCAGTTGCTCTTGAGTTGCAGCGGAGCTTCGCTGATGCCGGTCGAGCGATTGAGTGTCACTTCCAGGCTGTCCATCGTCAATTCACCACCGACGACGATCGTGGGGCGGCGAATGCGAACCCAGCGGCGATCGAGTCGCGATTGATCGAGCAGGCCCGTGTTCTGTGGCAGTGGACATTCTTCGTGATTGACCGGATCGAAGAGGCGGATGATTTCGCCATCGATGCCGATCGCCCGCGGGATCCAAATGTATTGACCGAAGGCCCGTGTAACCCGCTCCGCGATGGTCGTCTTGCCGTTACCGGCCGAACCATACAGGAACAAACCTCGGCCGCTGTTGATCGCGGGGCCAAGTCGCCGCAGCATGTTGGGATTGACCAGAATGTCGCTGAACGCGCGATTCAAGTCATCCTGCGAAGGATGCTGCTTGGTGAGCGATTGGGCGGTGATGCCCAGAATGTAGTCCATCAGCGAAACAGGAGCCGAACCGAAGTAGGTGCAGTGCTCCATGTAACGGCGGGCGCGTTCGCGGCCCAGATCGGTGAGTTGATAAACGTAGTCGTTCATCGGCGCGCTGCTGCGATAGATCAGCAACTGATCTTGCTTCAACGCACGCAGCAAAGCATCGACCAGCACGAACGGCATGCGAACCTGATCGGCCATTTCACGGCCGGTGAGATCGCCGCGAGCGAGCAGAAACTTCAGCACCAGCGCTTCGACTTCGCTCTCGGTCAGGCCCGCATCGCGAATGGTCGGCGGTTCGATCGGCAGAAACTCATCTTCCACCACAGCGTCGACAGGTGTTGCGGTTGGCGGTGCGCCCAGATCCGGCAAGGCTGGTTTTGGCGCCGCGGGCGAAGGAGCAGAAGTCTTTTTGGGATCGGTGGTCGTAAGGTGATTGATGCGCTGCAGCAACTGCGCGAGCTTGGCGTCTTGCTCGGGCGAGCGACTTTCCGCAGGATCGTGCTGCGGAGTCTTCGCCGCGAGCGCAGTCCACGTGTCGGTGCCGCCGGCCTTTTTGCCAAGCAGAGCCATCAAGTTGTTGTCGTTTGTTTTGGTCATAAGTCTCGACCCTCTCCCGCCAAACCTTAGGTTGCCAAACGTCAACGGTCAAATGGCGGTGGGGAGTCAAAAGTGTGGGTCGCGGCGGTTGTAGCGACGGCAACTGTATTGTCGAGTTGTCCGTGACACGTTTGGTCAATCGCCTTCTGAATTCCCAGCTTTCTAGCGCCTTTTGACATACCTTTCTTCTGAGGCAGTTGCGCAATTCCGCAAGTGCCGCCACTGCCGGCCGATTGGTAGTGGCTCGCGACGCAAGGGCGAGGCAGGCGTGACGCAAACAACCCAGCCAAGATCTACGACCATCTCTTCGATTCCGCCGGCCCGGCGCGAATCGCTCGAGCGGTTGTTTGCGCGGATGGAACAAGTGGCTGCCTTGCCAGGCATTGCCCAGCGCGTGCTGCAACTCACCGACTCCGAGCACGTGCGGACCGACGAACTGCGCGAAGCGATTCAGAACGATCCGATCCTCGTCGCTCGCATTCTCCGGCGACTCAACTCTGCCTACTACGCGCTCAGCACGAAGGTCACCGACCTGCGGACCGCGATCAGCCTGCTAGGCTTTCGTGAGATTCGCAATCTGGCCATGACGGTCTGCGTCTCGCGCATGTTCGAGACCCCCGGCCATCACGGCACCTATCGTCGCGAAGCTTTGTGGGAACACAGCGTGGCCGTGGGTGCGGCGTCGCGACTCGTCGCGCGGGTCTGTGGCCGCGGTGTACCCGAAGAGGCCTACATCGCTGGCCTGCTGCACGACCTGGGCATCATCCTCATCGACCAATCGCTCCGCCGTCACTTCTGCCAGGTGGTCTCGTCGGTCGGTCCCACGATTCCCACCTGCGAAGCCGAGAATCGCATTCTCTCCTTCGACCATGCCCTGCTAGGCGGCTTTGTAGCCAGCAAGTGGAACCTCGCCGAACCCGTCATCGACGCCATTGCCTACCATCACTCCAGCGGCGAATACACGGGCCCCCATCAAGACCTGGTCTATGTCGTCGCCGTCGCCAACTACCTGTGCAGCCGGGCCGGCTGGACCTCGCTGGGTGTGCACAACGTGCAGTCACCTCCCGACTCCGTCTATGCCGGCCTCGGTCTCGACCAGATCTCGCTCGCCATCATCTGGGACGAACTCGAACCCACGCTCGAACGGGCCGAGTCACTGGCTACGGGGTAGCGCTCGATATCGCCTCCGTTGTCGTGATTTGCAATCGTTCGAATCCTTTGATGCCGCGCAGCTCGTAACCAAAGTCTAGTTCCCAGGGTTGATCGCGCCTGCCGCTCCGAATTTCCAAATTCACCGGGCCAGAAGTCTTTTGCAGAATCTCTTGAATGCGGGCTATGCACTGCTTGTAGTGAAGTCGTTGATTGGTGTGCGCAAAGTAAATCACGCCATCTTCGTCTTCATCGTTGTAGGTAATTAGCAGGCGGGGCGCGTCCTGAGCTGGCGTTAGTTCCTTGACTGGAAAAGTACCAATGCCCGCGCGCTCTTTGGCAAAATACAGCGAGTCTGGATCTCCCATCACATTGGCGGTGGTGTAAAGCGCGCGGCTGAATTGACTGCAGCCGGTGCTGGCAGCCAGAAGTAAACTCAAGACAATCCTTTGGCAGGTCTTCATCAAGTCACTCGCTGAGTTTGTCTGCCGACCGGCGATTCTTCCCCATTCGTTTCGTCAATGAATCGCCCAAATCCTCGCGGGCGACTTCTGCTAGTTGTTGCAATCGCCCAAGGACTTCCGCATTCGCCGCTGCGACGTCCGTCGTCTCGCCAGGATCGGACTTCAGGTTGTACAAGGCAAGCCCAGTTTTTCCCTGCGTATAGCCATCGGGCATGCCGTCCTTTCCTGGCTTGCCGGTGAGCGAACGAAAGGCGTGCGGAAAGTGCAGCTTCCATTCGCCACTACGAACAGCATCCAGACCATTGTCCCAGTAGTAATAGAAGGCTTCGTGCGGACTCTTCGCCCCAGGCTGCGACGACCACAGCGGCCACACGTCTTTGCCATCGAGCTTGCGATCGGCCGAGACCGTGCCGCCCGCGAGCTTGACGCAAGTCGGCAGCACATCGATGGTGCTGCATAGCTCCGTGCATGTCTTGCCAGCGGGTATCTTGCCCGGCCAACGTGCGACGAACGGGACGCGATGTCCACCTTCCCAGGTCGTTCCCTTGCCTTCGCGAAAGATGCCCGCCGAGCCCGCATGATTGCCGTACGAGAGCCAAGGGCCGTTATCGGAAGTGAAGAGGACCAGCGTTTGTTCGTCGAGGTTCAACTTCTTCAGCGCGGCCAGAATCTGTCCGACGCTCCAATCGATTTCGCTGATCACATCGCCGAACAGGCCTTGCTCGCTCTTCCCTTTGTATTTGTCCGAGACGAACAACGGCACGTGCGGCATGCTGTGCGGCAAGTAGACAAAGAACGGTTTCTTGGCGTGCTCTTCGATGAACTTGACCGCCCGTTCGGTGTACCACGTGGTGAGTTGCGTTTGATCAGGATCGTGCTCGACGGTCTTATCGCCGTCGAAGAGCGGCAACGGCGGAAAGTTCTTCGCCGTGGGATGCTTGGGCCACATGTCGTTCGAGTAAGGCAAGCCAAAGTAACGATCGAAGCCATTCTGCTGCGGCAAGAATTGCGGATGATGCCCCAGGTGCCACTTGCCAAAGATGGCCGTCGCGTAACCTTGATCCTTCAAGTACTCAGGCAGCAACTTCTCTGCTTTGGCGATGCCAAGCTTAGCCGCTGGACCGAGCGCGCCGAGGATGCCCACCCGCTGCGGATAGCAACCGGTAAGCAGCGCGGCTCGCGAGGCACTGCATACGGCCGCTGCCACTTGAAAGTCGGTGCAGCGAACCCCTTCCGCTGCGAGCCGATCAAGATTCGGCGTCTGATAACCTTTGGCACCAAACGCACCAATATCGGCGTAACCCAGATCGTCGCAAAACACCAGCACGATGTTCGGCGGTCGATCCGCTGCAAAGCCATTCGACGCCTGAGCAATCAGCAGCAACCCACAGAACCCAACCAGCCGCAGCGCGTTCATCATCAAACTCCGTGGACTTGCCTTTACCTTCATCTGAGCCGGAAGCGTCAGCGCCCGGAGAGTTCCGCATTTTTCGATTTCTAATCTCCGGGCGCTGACGCTTCCGGCTCAGGAAACAAGGACATTCACGATTTAGTGAGCATGCCCGTGATCGTCAAAATCGATCTTCTGGTTGAACTGCTTGTCGCCGATCTTCACGTTCAGCGTCGCCGTCGTTTCGCCGCCCAGGGTTTCGAGGAAGCCGAGTAGTTCCTTGTCGACGACTTCAAACTGCGTGGCCAGCGGCATGTCGCCCGTCGTGCGATCGACGGCCGCCAGGTCGTACTTCTTGGTCTCTCCCTTGGCAGTTACCTCGATCGAGATCGTCTCGTCGGGGCTCGCCGCGGCCGGATTCACCTTGATGTCCTTGTCGAGTAGATAGACGGCGACCTTGCCGCTGCCGTCGTCATGCGTGAACTCGGCGTGATACTCTTCCGCCCCAATTGCCAGCACCTTGCCGGTGTGCGGACCCTTCGCCGAGTGCGAATGGCTGTGTTCTTCGTGACCGGTCTCGGCCGGCTTGATCTTCGGGCCTTCGTCACCCTTCTTGCAGCCTGTGCCGCACAAGGCAGCGAGCGTGAAGAGAAACAGAGCCAACCAGGTTCCGCGTTGCATAAATCAATTCCTTTTTTGTCGGACTTCGTGTTTCAAGTTACCAAACTAACTGTCCGCCATCGTATCGCTCACGGCCAACCAGTCGCAAGGTAGCGACCAGTCTCGCCCTCTTTCGCCGCTATAGGCATTCGTCTCATTTTGAGCAAGGGTCTTCATTGTTCCCTAACTATTTTCCTCATCGCCCGCTTCCGTCATTGTCGTGAACAGCCCTGTTCACCCCGTTTTTGATAACTTTTTCGCGCGATTTTTTCATTTCGATTCGATTGCTCGAAGCTGAACTCTGCCAAGCTCTTGGGTTTCGGGAAACGGCCCATTTGATGGTTATTTCGCCCTCTTGCCGATAACCATCTGATAACCACTTTCGCACCCCCTGAACAGTCTGCGATTCCCGGCCACAGCCGCCGCGTTCGCTCTCCCCAACGGCGGATAGATTTGCATTGTTGCTCATGTGTCGGCTCTGATTTGTTGCGCCATTGATAAATGAAATATAGTGCATGTGATTTTAAGTTGCGTCGGACATGGTCGATATGTGCGCATAAAACGGCGTCTACATTCTATGGATGTCCGTGACTAGTTAGGTCACAAGAGAGGCAGAAAATTTCAATCGTGTGGGCCGGCATGGAAACCATCCTCTGCGGAGGCTGTCGTGGTAGTGAGTGTGCGTTTTGGGTAAAACAAAGCCAGCCGGAAATCGCGCGACAGTGAGAGCAAATTTTCCGCCTCGACTGCCCCTATTTGCTGATTTGACGACATATCGTATCCGATATATAATTCAGCGTGCGAGGAGCAGCGTTCAATGGCCAAAGCCAAGCAAGACAAGCCGCCCCGCAAGCCCTTGGTGTGGTTGGAAGGAGAGGTGAAAACGCCTCCTTTCACCGTGGAGGGGAGGCAAGAAGTCGGGATGCTACTGCGATTGCTCCAAGAAGGACTACGATTGTCGATGCCCCATGCCGAGGCCTTGCCGGATGTTGGGGCGCGGTGCGGAGCCTTGCGGGTGCGCGATTCGCAGCATAACTGGCGGATTATGTATCGAATTGATTCAGATGCGATTCTTGTCCTCGAAGTGTATGCGAAAAAGACTCGCAAGATCCCGGACGAAGTCATCGCTCGCTGCCAGAAACGGCTAAGCCACTACGACGCGGCCATCAAGGTGGCGAAGAAGAACAGATCAGAAACGGAGGCGGAATAATGGACGCTACCAAACGGAAGGCAATTGAAGCAGCGGGTTGGAAAGTCGGCGATGCAGCTGACTTTTTGGAGATGAGTTCTGAGGAACGCCAGCTACTCGATGCGCGCGTGGAACTCGCGTTGGCAGTTCGCAGGCAGCGAGAATCTCTCCATTTATCGCAGAAGCAATTAGGAGCCCGGCTCAAGACTAGCCAGCCTCGAGTGGCCAAGATCGAACGGGCGGCAGCGGACGTTTCGATGGATCAACTCGTTCGAGCGTTTACGGCGGCCGGCGGAACAATCGTGGTCAAAACCTCGACCAAGGAGAAAAAGGGAAAGCCTTCTGCGGGCACTTTGACTCTCGAAGTCTCATCGCCGAAGTGACGCTGCGGCTCGCCTTCCAAACTTCCCTGGCCCCTAACCTCTGGCCCCTTCCTCTCTGCCTCCTACAGCCCCGCTTTCTCGGCATCTTCGAGCGTCTTGTCGGTACTCTCGGGATCGACCTGGCGGCAGCACTCGGTCAGGGTGCCGGCGATGTCTTTGAGGTCGGCTTGCCACTCGTCGAGAGTCAGTTCGGGCGGATGGAGCGAAGAGAGTTCTTTGACGAGTAGAATCATCCGCAGGAAGTGGCGAAAGAAAACGCCTTCTTGCTTTTGCAGCCCGCGGGCGGTGATGTACTTGTTGAAATTGCCGCCGAACTCCAGCACTTCTCCCACCGCCCAGACGGGAGTCGTGTACAGCGTGTGCACGTCGGGAAATTGGGCATCGAACAGCAGCCGCAGCTTCTCTGGCAGGGAATAGATCTTCATGCGCTGCTCGTAGGGCAAGCTGCGTTGTTCTTCTTTTTCTTCCGGTGTGAGCGGTGCTCCGAGTTGCTGGACCGTTGCGAGTCCCAACTGGACAATCTCCATATCCAGGCGCTGGGTGGCGAGTGGTCCCGGCGGCATGTCTTCGTAAAAAGGAATGCGCGCCATGCGGGCAGCAGTGCCTGGCATTTCGAGCACGCTTTCGAAGGCTTGAATCCGTTCGGTGCGGTCGGCGATCCCCAGTTGATTGACGAGATACACGGCATACAGCGGATTGATGCTGCGAATGCCGAGCAGCCGTTTCATATCGGGCGTGGGGAAGGCCTTGTGAGCCTTGTACTCGTTGACTACTTCTACGGGTTTCGCGGCTTCGACCTTGACAGGCGCGAGGCCGTCAGGCGATTTGCTCTTGGCCAGTTGCGACAGGGCCGCTGACATCAGTCGTTCGGTTTCCGTCTGTTTCTTTACCGTAGGCTGAGCCGCTTTCTCGGCAGCCGCTTCGGCGGGGGTGAGTTTCGGCGGCGGAGGGGGCTCGAGCGTGACATAGCCGGCTGCCCAGAGCGTCATCAACATCCGGTCGAGTTGCTTTTGTCCCTGCACTTGCTTGGCCGAATCGAGCAGTCGCTTGCCGACGAGATTGCGGAGCGGATCGACGTCGGGCGAGGCATCAAGCAGGTACGTGAGCAATCGCCAGGGCAAATTGCCACGGCTGGTCAGCTTGCCGGCTGGAGCTTTTTGCAATTGCAGAAAGTGTGACTCCTGCCAGTACTGCACATTCTGGCTGCGGGTGGGCATCTTTCGCTTGAGGTCCTTCTTCGCCCGCAACAGATTCGGATCCTTCGTGTCTTCGGGAATCTGGTCGTACTTCACTTTCCAGCGCAAGTGCTTCACATCGTCTTCGTGAGCCAGCGCGAAGATGTAACCCTGGTTGTCAAACTGTGGCCGCCCCGCGCGGCCGAAAATCTGATGCGCCGTGCTGGGCTCGATCAGCTTCATATCGCCGGGAGGACCTTTGAGGAGCGTGGGAAGGACGACACTGCGCGCGGGAAGATTGATGCCCGCGGCGAGTGTTTCGGTGCAGACACAAACCGAGAGGAGCTTCTTTTGAAACAGGTCCTCGACGATGCGGCGATACTTGGGCAAGATGCCGGCATGGTGGACACCCACGCCGCGAAACAGCAACTGCTTTAGCTTGGGTCCGGCACCGTCCGAGAAGTCGCAGCGGTCGAGTTCGGCGGCGAGACGTTTTTGCTGACCATCGGCTAGGAGTGTTTTGCCTTTGAGTTGCTCGGCGATAGCCCAGCATACGTCGCGATTGAACGCGAAGATGAGGGCCGGGGTGTACCGCTTGGTATCGTCACCTTCTGCCATCTTTTCGATATGCTCATTGAGCAGTTCGTCGCCGACCCATTGATACGACAGCGGTACCTTGCGCTCGGTTCCTTGCACCAGTTCAATCGACCGATGATGACTGTGCCGCAGCCATTGGCAGAACTCGAACGCGTTGCCCACCGTCGCCGAAAGAAGCAGGACGCGAATGTGCGGTGGCAACATGCCGAGGGTGAGCTCCCAGACCATGCCTCGCTCGGGATCGGCAAAGTTGTGAAACTCGTCCATGACGACGGCGGATACACAGCTGAAATCGAACGCTTCGGTATGGAGCAAGCGATTGAGCAGAATCTCGGCCACGACGACCAAAATCGTCGCCTCGGGATTCACACGGCGATTGCCGGTTACCAGGCCAATGTCGTCGCGCGAGAAGCCCCAGCGTTCGGCGGCGTCCTGCATTTCCTGAAATTTCTGTTCGGTCAGGGCAATCAGCGGCGTCGTGTAATAGGCGACCGTGTTGGTATGCAACGCTTCGAACAGAGCCGCTTCGGCAATGAGCGTCTTGCCGGTGCCGGTCGGTGCGCAGACGAGCACGCCTTGTTTCGCCGTGAAGTATTGCAGCAGCGCTTCCTCTTGCACCGGATAGGGCGCATAGGGAAGCGATTCGAGATAGCGATTCGCCAGTTCGTCACGCGAGGGAAGTTCAGACATCGTTATATTTCTTGCAACTCCCGCCCCTGCCCCTGCGGCAGGGGTTTAGCGGCTTTTGGGCTAGCCATGTTATCGTTCGCGGTAGCTAGTGCCAAAGCCATTAAACCCCCGGGGCAGGCCCGGGGGCGTTAATGTAGTTTTTTGAAGCGGGCTCGGATCTCTTCCACGCTGCCGAGGGTGATGATCAGTTCGTATTCCCATTTCAGCCCAGGTTCGATGGCGAACTGAGCGAGCGGAGCGAAGTACGAGCAGGCACCTTTCGCGGCGTCGCCATTGCCGAAGCGATAACAGGTGAGTTTGCTGGCTGCGGGAACATACGCGCCGAGCCCAAAGCCGGCTTTGTCGACGTAGGCTGCCCAGTGTTCGGTCATTGGCTTGTAATCGTTCGGCCAGCCCGGCTTCGATTTTGAAAGTTCCTTGCCTTCGAAGGGTTGAGCGCCGGAATACAAAACCAATTGATCAAATTCAGGCTGCAGAAAGATCGCTGGCAGCTCTTGATCGGCGCGAGGATGTTTTACGGTGCCGGTGTAGTCGAAGCGATAGTGGACTCGCAGCAGATTCCCGTCCAGCCGCAAGTTCTGTTGCATCCGGCATTCATCGAGGTCCTTTCCGCTGGCCCAGTGCTTGGGAAGGGTGGTCGCGTCCAGCGTGTCCTTCGTCGACTTCAACTCCAGCAACTTCGCGCCGGTGCCTTTCCAGTCGCCACCTTGCACGGGGTTCCACCGCCAAGGCTGTTTGTTCCACAGCGAGCCATCGGCCTCGCCGTAATACGACTGCTGCACGAGCCGGCCGCGATCGAAATGGTTGATCAGGTTCTGCTGGCTCCCGGCGGGCGAGATCCAGCCAATGCCGCCACCGGAAGACTTCTTCACACCAACACGCAGCGACTCGTTTTCGATAAAGACCCATTCGGCGGCATCGTCCTGTGCAAGAGCCAGCGCAGGGAGCATCAGCACGAGGGCCAGCAAGGCAAGGCGCAGGTAATGAACGGGTACAGGCATGCACCTAAGATATCAGATTGAGATGGAGAGCCGTGTGCACGGGCGCTGTGGTAAAATAAGCGATAGGAATCCTGCTATGGACCAACTCATCATTCCGCTGGCGATGGTCGGCTTCGCGATCTTTTGGGTGCTGCTGTTGCACCTGATTGCCTATCTCGGTGGCTGGAAAGAACTGGCCCGCCGCTTTCCCGATGACCAGACGCACGAAGGAAAGCTGTATCGCTTTCAATCGGGAGCCGTCACTCCCATCGCGAGAATCGACCTGCCCTGCAACTATGGCAGCAGTCTCAAGCTGCGGGTTTGCACCCAAGGGCTGGGCATCTCGGTGATCGCGCCCTTCCGGTTTGGGCACGCCCCGCTGTTCATTCCCTGGGACGAGTTTCATCGCCCGCAGATCAAGAAGTCGCTCGGCTTCTTTTCGTTCTTCGAAGCCGAAGTTGCCAGCCCGCCGATCGTGAAGATGGTTCTGCCAAGCTGGGTGCTCGAACTGCAACAAGAGGGAGTCGCTGAGGGGACAGCCTCGGCTAATGTTCGCGGATCTACTTTGTAGAAAGATCCCAGTCCTGCTTTACGCTGCCACCTTTGACATCGAGCGTCAGCTCGGTGGCACTATGGTACTTTGCAGGCAACGATTCCGCGGTTGTTTCCATGGTCGGGCTATCGGGAGTGTCGTACAGCTTGCGCATGCCGGTCACCTTGGGGGCGTTGATCACAACCTTCTGCATCCCCTTGGGCACTTGCACCGTGAAGGTACCGTCCGTAATCGCGCCGCCGGCAGTGGTCGATTGACCATCGACAGGCAGGAAGGAAATGGCTCCCTTCTTCAGCGGCTCGCCATCGACTTTGACGGTGCCAGATACCGTGGTAAGTCCGCCAGCTCCGCCGCCGCAGCCGGCGATCGTTCCCAACAAAACAGCGACAAGGACCAAGAGACTTCGATTCACGACGCCGATGCGAGACATGTAAGAAACTTCCAGCAGAATAGCGAGATTAAGGACAGCCTAACTACCAACTACTTGTGCTTTGCAAAAACTAGAAGGAAGGGACGACCTCGCCGCCGTCCATCGTGCCGAGTGCTTGCCATGTCGACAGGATGATGCTGTCGGTGACAAATCGCACGCTGCCATCGCACAGCACCGTATTTACTCCACCCGGGTGCCGACTGCGTGCTGCGTTGAATTGGGCACCAGAGGTGGTGACGGGCATTTTGGGATCATTGTTAGGCACGGAGAGGTTTACGACGTCCAATGTTGATGAGTTGGGGGTACTCAAAGTCATGAATTTGAATACGCCGTCGTCGTTATGAATGTCACCGCGCCAATCAACGTCCCCCGTGTCCTTGGCCTTCAAGTATTCTGCAAATAAGAGCGTGTTGGAGGTGCCGTCCGTAATGTTCTTCATGCGAGTGAGCAGCGGGGTCGCACGATTCCCGTTCTCGTGACTAAAAGGAGCATTGGCAACCGTAGAAGCTGCACCATAAGTGACCTGCCCCCAGTTGATCATGTAATTGCCGCGGACGCGGGCGTAGTAATGATTGGTTTGGTCGACCCCGCCCTGATCGGTTGGGCAGTTATACAGCTTCAACCGGACGCCACAGAGACCGTCCATCGTGTTTGGAATCGAACACGGTGGCAGGTAAAACGGCTGGGTGTAGTCATTCTTAACATCCATGCTCCCCTGCTCAATGTACGGCCACAAAAACATGACGTAGGTGCGTCGCGGTGTCGATGTAGCGCCGAGTGGCAGCTGCAGCAAGTTGTCGTGATAGTTGTGCATCGCCAGGCCCCATTGCTTGAGATGATTCAAGCATTGGGTACGGCGAGCCGATTCGCGGGCGGCTTGCACAGCGGGGAGCAGGAGCGCTACCAGCACGCCAATAATGGCGATGACCACCAGAAGTTCGACAAGCGTAAAACCACGCCGCGGGGCGCGAAAGCGAGACAAGCTGCTAGACATGGCGGATCAATCAGAGGAGAGAGGAATCTGCGACTGCTGACTGCCAGCGTAACAATGGCTGGCATTTCATTCAAACGACTTTGCGCAAAAAGGGGACATAAATTGCGGGGCAGCCCCCTAACAGACGGAGTTAAGCGTGTGCTAATGACAAGGCAACCGATGCGACGCTCGTTCAGGGGGTGTTCACGAACCGGGCAGGTTTGTGAACACTGACATGCGTGGCGCCCGAGGAATATGGCAGGTCGTGTTCACAAACTGGGCCGACTTGTGAACAAGTTCTACTCGTCGACATCGTAGCCTTCTCGCTCTGCCGAGATGGTAGAAGCGAGACTTGCTTTAAGAAGTTAAGCACATCATCTCGGCGGAGCGAGATGACTACGGTGAAGATGAATACGGTGGAGCGATGCGCCCGATGCTATGCTGGGCAATCTCTCCAACCCCTCAGCGCATTGAAGCGGTGAAGCATGTCTGCTGGTGAAGCGAAACCCAACGAACCAAAGCCGAAGGCGGCGTGGTGGTCGCCGCTCTCGTGGCCGTTGTATGTGCGTGTGGTGCTGGGGGTGATGATTGGGGCGGTGATTGGGTACCTCTTTCCGGCCGAAATGAAGGACGGGGTGCTGACGCCACGCGTGATCGCCATCGGCCGATTCTCGATAGGCTGGACGACGCAGGACTTGGGTTCCATCGCCACGCTCTACATTCAGTTGCTGACGGCGCTGGCGACGCCGCTGGTCTTCTTTGCGGTCGTCGAAGCATTTGTGCGAACGAACATCACGGGCCGCCAGGGTCTGAAGATGTTCGCCATTTGCCTGGTCAACATTGCAGTGGCGTTTGCCATTGGCCTGACCATTCTCAATGTCTTCCAGCCTGGCGCGGCCTGGCAATCGAAGGTGGCGGCGTATTTCGCCAACAATGCGGAACCGGCAGAGACCGAGCAGGCAGAACCAACAAAGCCCAAAGCACCTGCATCGGACCTGGCCAAGCAAGTGGAAGGAACGTCGCTCTCTCCCCTGGCGATGGTGAAGAAGTACGTGCCGAAGAGTCTTGTGCAGCCCTTTGCCGAGAACACCGTGCTCACCGTTGCCGTGCTCGCAATTCTGGTCGGTGCGGCGCTGCGCTCGCTGAAGACCGCCGGCGATGAAGAGTTGCATCCTTCGCTGGTGGCTACCGAGCACGTGATCATCGCGGGCTATCAAATCATCGTGAAAATGCTGATGTGGCTGATTGAACTAGCCCCCTATGCCATTTGCCTGGCCGTGATTGGCGTGGTGGGTATGGTCGGTATCGAAACCTTCAAGATGGTCGGCGTGTTCTTTCTCACCGTGACTACGGCTCTGTGCATTCACGCGTTCATCTACTATCCGCTCAGTGCGTGGTTGATCGGCGGCAAGAGTCCGCTGCTGTACTTTCGCGAAGGGGTCGGCGCGATCCTCACCGGCTTCTCGTTGAACAGCAGTCTCGCGACGGTTCCGCTGACCTTAGCTGCCCTCGAGCGACTTCGGGTCAGCGATTCTTCGGCGCGGCTCTCGGCCTGTGTCGGTACCAACTTCAACAACGATGGCATTACCCTGTACGAAGCGATGACGGCGCTCTTCATCGCCCAGGCAGCTGGCATGGAACTGTCGCTCACGCAGCAGATTACGATTCTGCTCGCCGCGCTTGTCGGCAGCATGGGCATTGCCGGAATCCCGAACTCCGGACTGATTATCCTGTCGCTGGTGCTTAAAGCGGCGATGCTTCCCGACGCGCTCATCGAATACGCGCTTCCCATCGTGTACAGCATCGACTTTATCGTCGCCCGCCTCCGCTCTGCCGTGAACGTGATGGGCGACCTGCAAGTGGCCATCTTGCTCGATGCCGGTGGACCAGCACCGGAACTCGAAACGAGCGGTGAGTGATTGGCACTTTCCGCGAATTGGCAGTTCGGCAACCTGCGCTCTGTGTTAAACTGAGGGGCTGCTTCAGTATTGCATTCGACCGGCGTTCCTTCCTCCCTGAATCGCCGGGCACTTTCTCTCCAGGTGCGATTAGGGCTCATGATGTATTGGCAACGGACGGTTCGGCGCGGTTTTACACTGGTAGAACTCTTGGTGGTGATCGCGATTATTGGCGTGCTCGTCGCGCTGTTGTTGCCTGCGGTTCAGGCCGCCCGCGAGGCTGCTCGACGCATGCAGTGCAGCAACAACGTGAAGCAGTTGGCGCTCGCCTCGCACAATATTCACGATACTTACCTGGTGTTTCCGCCTGCCGGTGCCAAGGGAAATGGCTGGAATGGCAAGGTCACTCGCCAAGGCCCGTTCTTTGACAAGCCAGGGTCATTCTTCTTTCATATTTTGCCGTACATCGAGCAGACCGCCCTCTACAACGGCGCTGTGGGAGTGATGTCGGCATCGACTCCGCCCACTTCGATGGATACCTCGTACAACGGCCAGCCCATCTACAAGTATCACCTCAAGTCGTTTCGCTGCCCGTCGGATAAGAGCCCCGGTTTGAACACCCAGTTTGGCAATCCGAAGGGGCCAGACGCGACGCACGCCCTCTCGAACTACGGAGCCAACTATCTGGCGTTTGGCGATCCCTCGGCAACTTCGCAAGAGGGTGCTTCGAAGATGGCAACCTTTACCGATGGTACTTCCAGCACGGTGTTCTTCGGCGAACGTACCGGCTGGTATGGCCCCAATACCTATTCCAGCTTGTGGGCCAACTCGGAGAATCGTTGGAGTCCGCAGATCTGTCGCGCGCTCGGCTCGGGCAACAATGTGGCTGGCTACGTCGCCTGTCCCAAGTTTCAAGTCGATGTGAAATGGGACCTCGGAAACGGTGCCATCGGCGGTGGCGAGTCGTCTCACCCTGGCGTGATGAATGTCGGCATGGGCGATGGCAGCGTGCGTGCCATCAGTGGCTCGATTCTGCCGGCAACCTGGGCCGCCATTTGCGATCCGCAAGATGGTGCCGTCCCGGGCGACTATTAATCGCCTGCCTAATCGCCTGCCGGCCACTGGTCCTCACTCGCCGATATCCTCACTTCTCACCGACTACTGGATTGAAATGCGCTCACACTCTTCAATTTGCTGCTTCGTGCTTTGTCTGAGCATGGCGATGCTCGGCTCGCTAGGCTGTGGTGGAGGCAAGGCAACTGCCGTGAGTGGTTCGGTGACGATGGACGGCGCGCCACTGGCAGACGCGACGGTGCAACTGGTGCCGGACGGCGACAACAACCTGGGCGTTCATACGACCAAAACGGATTCGAGCGGCAGATTTCAGTTTGCGGAGAAGGGAAGTTCCAATAACCCGATTCAGCCTGGCAATTACGTGCTGTTGGTGAGCAAACAGCAGGCTCCGTCAAATGGCGCAGGTTCGAGTACCGCGATGGGTGGCCTGGTGGAGGTCGTTCCCGGTTTGTACACAAGCCAGGCGACTAGCCCGTTGAGGGTGCCGATTAAGGAAGCCAATGTCGACTTGCCCACTTTCGAATTGAAGTCGATGCCGTAGC
Organism: Anatilimnocola aquadivae; assembly: GCF_049819085.1. Classification (GTDB taxonomy): domain Bacteria; phylum Planctomycetota; class Planctomycetia; order Pirellulales; family Pirellulaceae; genus Anatilimnocola. Next base: position 6,601,607 of record NZ_CP187419.1, on the reverse strand, counting down.
GGGCTTGCTTAGTTCTTCTTGCCATTCTTTTTCTTTTGCTTCTGTTCGCGCTCGCGGGCATCTTCGCGGCGCTCTTCGGCGATTTCGGCTTGCACTTTGTTTTGGGCAGCAGCGACTGCTTTTTGCTTGCTCGCGAGCCGAGCTTGCACCTGATCTGCCTGATTCTCGGCCTTGTCCAGTTCGCGCTTGGCTGCGGCATACTTGGGGTCTTTGCCGAGCACTTCATCAGCGTCGTCGATGGCTGTTTGCAGTTCGGCTTTCGCCTGCGTCAGCGCTTCCTGAGCCTGGACCGCCTGTGGATGTTGCGCGATGGCGGCCGTTTCCAACTTGCGTAGCTGAGCTTCGGCGTCGGCAATTTGTTTAGCCAGAACCGGTCGAAAGGCTGAATCGGCCGCGGGCAGGTTTTGCAATTGAGTGCGCAGTTCGTCGCGAGATTTAGCAGCTGCCAGATAGTCGGGCGACTGATGAACCTCGGCCAGAATTGGCTGCACGAGGGGCTGCAAACCGGCGCTCGCTTTGTCGACTCGCTCGCGCAGGCGGGCCAGCTTGCTTGAACCTTCAACCTGGTCTTCGATCTTCCGGCGCAGTGCGATCAAACTGCTGCGAACCTTCTCCACCTGCTGCCGCGCTGCTTGCAGATCCTTCTGCGCATCGGCGACTTCCTTCTTCGCCGATTCGAGCTTCTCCTGCGCGGCGCGAATTTCGGCTTCGTCGTTCTTTTTGTTGGGCTGGTTCTTATTCTGTGCCGCGACGAAAGCCACATTCCCCAAGACCATAACGATACAGACGCTCGCCAGCGTCATGCGTCGAAAGATGCCGCCTGTCATTTCCCACCTCAATCACGGTTGCCGATCACTGTGCACTCAATCAGAAGATGCGTGGCCCTGGCTAATTATTGCCAGGATTGCCGGGAGCCAGGCACGTTGCAGTGGAAGCCATCCTCGTGGGTTGAATTTCTTGCTCTCATCGTCGCCGACCGATACGATGAACTTCGTGAAAGGGCCAATTGCCGGGGCTGATCGATTTCTATTGCCAGATTCACCGCTAACCAGCGGTTGGAGGAGCACTGCCATGCAGTTGCACTTGTCCCGGGGTCTATACGTTGCTCTCGGTCTGTTGTCGACCTGCTCCTTGGCGTTGGCCGACGAAGCTGCCACCAAAGCAGGCATCACTCGCATGATGACCGTGGGTTGGAGCGTCACCCCCAGTGCGCGAGCCGCTGCCGACGCCCAGTATGGCGAACTGCAAGCGAACGCAGCCGGCGATCCTCGTTTGCTCACTGCTTCAACACTGGTCCTGTTGCAACAACGGCGGTACGAAGAGGCCGGCAAGCGGCTCGACGAATTACTGGCTCAAGATAGCGACAACATTCTTGGTCTGCGGACCAAATGCTGGCTCGATACCACCATGAAGAACTTTGGCAGTGCAATGATCGCGGCCGAGCAACTGCGTGCTGCCTTGCCAGCCGAGTCGACACAAGACCAGGCTCTCGAAAATGAAGCCCGCGAGCACCTCGCGTTTCTCGGTCGCATTTGCGGCTATCTGGCTGGGCCGGCGGGTGACACCGTCGATCAACTAGCCCGCAAGCAACTCGAAAAGACCCTTACCACGGGCCTGACCGAAGGTCGCTTACAGATCTTCGAGCAGGCTCGAGATGGCGTCAGCCAAAAGTTCTTCGAACTGACCGATACCAAGGTCGATACCGAAAAGAAGAACGTGGAAGATCGCAAGACCGAAGCCGCGAAGACGCTCGAAGATGTCGAGGCAACTCGGCAAGACATCGCGGACCGGGTGAAGGAGCTCGAAGCCCTGGGTGCGAAGTTGCAGAATGAGTTGAAGAGCGAACTGGATGAAATTGCCAAGCTCGATCGCCCACTCGTCGCGGAACTGGCGAGGCTTGATGTGCGAGCCGGTGGCATCCGCAGCGATCTGGCGAACACCGACTTTCAAATCGATCGGTTGCAGGGGCAGCTAATGCGCGAGCGAGATCCAAATATCCGCAACCTGATTCGCCGCGATATCGACCAACTTTCGTTCGTGGGAAGTCGGCTGGACAACGACCTGTCCGCGATCATTCGCCAAGCGAATAACGTGCAGAATCAGCGGAACGTACTCGCCCAGCGGCAGGCTCAGGCTCAGGCAAACTTCGGCGGTCAGATCGACCGCGCCAACAAAGAACTGGTGCTGCTCGGCAAGCGAGAAAAGCGGGCCGACATCGAAGAGAAGAAAGCGAAGCGCCCTCCTGCAGCCAGTTCGACGCGAACTGTTGCTCTCTCCTCGCAAGTGACCGCCCTCAGCACCTACGACAAGTTCCCGCTAGAACAAGCCCGCCAGCGCCTGCTGAATGAGTTGAAGTAGTTAGCGTCCGCCGGCAACAAGTGTACTCACGCAGTTCCGGCATTCTCTGTAAGGGATGTGCGTCAGCAGGCAACGCAGCAACAGCGCAAAGTACCCCTCGTTTACGGCCAACGGGACGCTAGCACAGCGCTGCATCATTTCCGCATTTCCCCGCAAGTTGACTCAAGTTCTCTGGTTTTCCTCTTTCAAAAATGTAGAAACCCACGGTACGTTTTGTATATCTTACAAACGTCGATGGGCAGCAAGAGGTAACTGACAAGCGGGCAAAATGCAAGAAAGCGTTATCCCGCCGCAAGTTAGCTTTCGCTCTCAAAAACTCAGTGAGATTGCTGGATGAATGTGGCCCCCCGATTGCTATTGGAAGGTGATCGAGGCCAATCAAGGTCCTTCGCACGACGCGAGAGACCGACCTAGGGTCAGCACGACTCGGATGCCTGCCTCAGCCGTAGTGTCTGTTCTAGTTAGTCCGTTGCACTACGTCTGTTGTCGCCCAATCCGAACTTGTGAATGATCACACTACTCTGGAAGGATCCAAGAGCATGGAAGCTCGCCGTTTAGGTGCCGCGCTCCTCGCGCTGGTTACACTGCTGCTGTTGCCCGTGGTCACTCATGGGGCCAGCGCCCGCTCACAGAACTTCATCGTGAGCGCTCCCACCCGCGAACTCGCCAAAGAGATTTGCGAAGCGGCCGAAAAACAACGCCGCGAACTGGCCATCGAATGGCTCGGCCAAGAGTTAGCCCCTTGGTCGCAACCGTGCCCCATCGAATGCCAGGTGCATCGTGACCTCGGTGCCGGCGGAGCGACTCAGTTCAGCTTTAGCCGCAATGGCGTCCCGTTTGGCTGGTCGATGTCGGTACAAGGCTCACGCGAGCGAATACTCGACTCGGTGCTGCCGCACGAAATCACCCACACCATCTTTGCCACGCACTTCGGCCGCCCGCTGCCACGCTGGGCAGACGAAGGTGGCTGTACGACCGTCGAACACACCGTCGAAAAGCGAAAGCAGGAAGAATCCCTCATCAAATTCCTGATGACAGAACGGGGCATCCCCTTCAACAAGATGTTTGCCATGAAGGAATACCCGGCCGACATGCTTCCGCTCTACGCCCAAGGCTATTCGCTGGCTCGCTACCTGATTATGCAGGGGGGCAAGCAGAAGTATGTGCAGTACGTGGGCGAAGGGATGCAAACCGACAACTGGCCAGCTGTAACTCGCAAGTACTATGGCCACAAAGACCTCTCGGACCTGCAAGTGACCTGGCTCGATTGGGTTCGCATGGGCAGCCCGATGCTGCAAGCCGTCGAAGGCCGCAGCGACGTGATGGTCGCCAGCAACACCACCAACATCGCCCCAGCCAATCAGGCGATTGTCGCCTCGCCTGCTCCCGAGGCCCAAGTAGCTCGCCAATCCTCAATGCCAAACGCTGTCCCTGTGCAACCGGTTGCCGGTGGCCCCAGCGGCAAGCTGAGCTCGTACGCTCACCCGGCCAGCGCGGTTTCGCCGCCGCGACCTGACTTCCAATCGTCGAACCAGGCTGCCGCTCGCGGTGCCAGCAATGTAGCCCGCCCCACCACCGATGGCTGGTACTCCAAGCAGGCTTTTCAGCGAGATCAGTCGCCAGTTGCCGCTGTCGACCAAAATTCCGCCGCGAATTACCACAATGAGCAGTCGCTGGCCCCTCCACCCGCTCCCGTTCCTGTAGAATCGCCAACGCAGTTCGGCGGAGAACGAGCGAACGTCGCTCCTCCCGCCAATCGCCGCGTGATGATGGAATGGTCGCGGCCTGCCGGCGAACCGTGGAATCCGCAGAACGAAGTTGCAGCCGACGCTGCCGTCAATGCGTCGCCCGCTGCCGCACAAATGACACGTCGCGACCTGCCAGAAGGCGGTTCGCAGATGTGGCGATAAGCGAGCCTGCCGGGCCTATTTGCCCACTCGCAGAAGAGAAGCCAAGGATGCAGACGTCTCTCACCCCAGCCCAGCGGCGATTGCGAATTCACTGGTACGCCCTGAGGCTCGCGGTGACCGCAGTCGGTCTGCTGGTCGTTGTCCTGTTCTCGTCGGTCGTTGTCTCGCTCATTGCCGACGATACTCAGCCTCGGCAACAAGCCAAGCAGCCGGCGATTGACCTGAAATCGACGCCCGTCGATCTCAAGCCGCCACCGCTCGAAGACGCTCCTCCTGCTTCAGGCAAACGCGTCAAGCAGCAAGTTCCCGCCCAGCGCGGGACCAAGCTTTATCACGCTCTCTACTTGCCCACCGACTGGGCTCCCGATCGCCGCTTTCCAGTCCTGGTTGAGTATCCAGGCAATGGCCCCTACTCGAACCAACTGGGCGACACCAACAGCGGCCTGGTCGAAGACTGCAACCTGGCTTACGGCCTGAGTGGTGGCAAAGAATTCATCTGCGTGACTTTGCCCTTAGTCAACAGCGAGACGCACGAACATCAACGGCAATGGTGGGGCGATCCCGCCGCGACCGTTGCCTACTGCCTGCAGGCCATCGAGCTGATCTGTAAAGAGTTTGGTGGCGACGTCGAGAAGCTGATTCTCTGCGGTTTCTCGCGAGGGGCAATTGCCTGCAACTACATCGGCCTGCGTGACGACAAGATTGCTAAACTCTGGAACTGCTTTGTCGTTCACAGCCACTACGACGGCGTCCGCCGTTGGCCGTACGACGATAGTGACGCGGCCTCTGCCCGCACGCGACTCGCTCGCTTGAATGGCCGCCCGCAGTGGATCTCGCACGAGTCAAGCGTTGCGGCCACCGAGAAGTTCCTCGCCGATTCTCAACCGGCCGGCGCCAAGCCTCTCGGCGACTTCACCTTCGTCTCACTCCCCTTCGCGAACCACACCGATACCTGGGTGCTCCGCGACATCGAACCCCGCCGCAACGTCCGCACTTGGCTCCGCACGCAGCTCAAACTATAGCTTCTTCCCGCGAGCTTCCTGCCGGCGCTAGATGCCTGGCATTTCGTCGTAACTCGCTCGGCGCAGAAGTGCCCCGACTTGCAGATGTTCACAAACCGCGGTCTCGGCAAACCCAAGATACGCGCCATTCCCGAAGAATATCGCCATTTTCAGGCGACGGGCGCGGAGGTTTGTGAACACCCCCTGAATGGGCGTCGTGCTGACTTGCGTCGTCTTGCGCGCGACTGCCACGAGGGGCGGGAGACTTGGCTGGCTCTCGTTGCGCGCCAGCACCGATCGATGGTGGGCCTCGTCGCGGCAACGGCAATCAACAGGTCGAGTCACCTGGCGCGACTTCGACGCCACCCTCCAGAGAATGGCGTTTGCGAACCTGACAGGCCTGCCTAGCGGGCATACGCTGGTGTGCGCGAGGCGCGGAAGAAGCCGAACTTCTCCAGCGACTTGTAGACTTCGTCCAGCGTCTTCTCGCCGAAGTTGGCGATGCTGAGCAATTGACCGGGCGTGCTGTTGAGCAGATCGCGGACGGTGAAGATGCCGCGTTCTTCCAGGCAGTTGGTCGTGCGAACCGAAAGACCAATTTCGGCGGTGCTCATTTCCAGACGTTCTTTCATCTGGCGAGCGGTTTCTTCCTGACGGCTGAGCGGAATGCGGGTACGGCTCATGACGGGATTCCCTTCCAAAACAGGATCGAACAAGCGGGGATATCGGCTGCTTCCCATTCATTGGGTGCTTTTCCGACAGGCCCAACTATAACGACTGCGTAAGCGCTTTCAACTGGCTAGCACACATTTTATCAAGAATGATTCATGATGCGATAGCAGATTAGTTGCTAGCACTTTATTGGTCGTTGCTCGCGCCTGCGCTCCGTCCCAACGAAGCCAAGCGAGGCAGAATGGCCACAACACGATCCAGCGGGCCGAGCGATATAGAAATGGCGATACCGATTGCTCAACATCAGTCGGTCGCAACAGGCAGCCACCAGAGATTGGCTGCCGAAGATCATCAGCAGAGCAACTACCCGATCCAAACCTCGACCAGGTCGCCTTCTGCCGGCACAAGCTAACCGGCCATGCGGCGGACTTGCTCGGTGGCGGCTGTTTCGACAGCGGCGGCCGTGTACCGGAACTGCATCAGGTAAGCATCTTCGGTCGTGTCTTCGTAGAAATCTCGCAGCAGCGAGACCGCACGGAAGCCCAGATCGCGGAAGAAGAGTTGTGCTTCGAGGTTCGTCTCGCGAACTTCGAGCATGATGCGACTGCGACGTTGTGGCGAGAGTTTGCTGACCAGTTTGCGAAGCATCTGGGAGCCCACACCGCGGCGGCGGAAGTCGGAATGGACGGCAAAGTTGAGAACGTGCAGGCGATTGCGATGCAACTCGTAGATCATGAAGCCCACGACCCGCTCGTTGTGTTCGGCGATCATGCCGATGCAGTTGCGTTGACGCAGGCAGCGGATGAAGTCTTCTTCGGACCAGGAGAATTCGAAGCTACTGCCTTCGATCTGCAACACCTCGGCCATGTCGCGGCGAATCATCCAGCGAATATGGACGGGCGCCTGGGTTTTGGCGGAGGCAGTCATGGCGGGTTCCTTCCCGAAGTCGACGAGGGCGAATTGGCTGGACTGAACGCTTGACAGGCGATCACTGGCACCAGAGCGGAACGACAATTCATTTGTCGCATCCCGCAGGGCGGCCAACAACGAGAGGTAGGATAATAATCGGCCCCGAAAACACCAATACGAACTGTGAAGATTCCGGAGAGAAGTGCTAGCGGCCTTTGGACGCAGCGGGATCTACTGGGAGCTATACCGTGGGGGCAGCGACTCGCTTACGGAGGGCGAATTCTCGTTGCAATTCAGCGTATCGCTCCTCCACGTCACACAGATCGGCCGGCTCGGGAAGGTCACGCTTTGCAGCCCGCACCACCAGGTTGGCATGATGTCCGAGGGCGACCAAATCGTCTTCACGGCAGGCGAGCGTCCCCATTTTTCGAAAGGTCTCAAGCATGCGAATCAACACGGCCGCACTCCCGGAGCCATATTGGCGAATTTGATTGAAGGCCGCATCGGTGACCGCGCGAAAATCGGCCGGATTGGTAATGACCCGCAACTGGTCGTCTTCGTCGTACCGTAGCGCTGGAGGTACTGCCCGTTGCATCAATTGGCTGAGTGCTTCACCGAGCCTGTCGATGCAATTGAGCGCTGTGAAGGGATCGTTAATGCCAGGAGAAAGGGCGCGAATGGCCACCTCGACCAATTGGTCCACAGCAAACTCAACGTCCTGAAAGGGAGTACGCTGGGAGGCAAAAATAAACGCCCGATTCAAGCTTCTCGAGACTTCCTCGGTCGCGGGTTGAGTTGGCCAGGCCCAGGCGAGCGTCGTACCCTCAATGACGAAATGCCCAGGGCGATACGCCAGGCGAAAGATCAAGTCGTGTTCCCGAGCCAGCTTGATCAAGGCTTCGCCATTGATGACATCGATGTACCCACTGTGCGTCGCAACCATGGGTACCGCCTCTTCGTGTACGTAGCGCTGGGGAGGAGTCGGGGGAACTTGATCGAGTGGCATGCCCTCTGGCTGCGGAGGTGGTTGGCCGAGTCGATCGGGCCACAAGCGATCGATCGTTTGGTGAAGTTCCTCTGTCACCGCGCGAATAACCTCGGTGGCTTGGATCGAGAAGGCAACGTGGTGAATAAAGTAAATCAGGATTCCCAGGTTGAAAACCGCCAAGAGAATGCCAATGGTCACGCTGATGCCGGGAACAAAGCGAACGTCTTCGGCACTGCGAACCGTACGAAGCACTAACAAACAGTACAGAAACGTGGCGGTAAATGTGCCCAAGACGAATTGATTGTTGCGATCGCGGATAAAGTTGCGCAGCAGCCGAGGCCCGAACTGTCCTGAGGCGAGCGAGAGAGCTACGATCGTGATCGAGAAGACCACGCCAGCCACCGTCATCATTGAACCGGCAATGGTGGAAAGTACCGCGCGGGCTCCGTCGGGCGAGCCTGTGTAGGTCCAAGGTATCGCCCACTTCGCGTGCTCGTGAATGATGTGATCGAGATATACCGTTCCCAAAGCGCCCACAATGGCAATTAAGCCCTGCAAGGCCGGCAAAAACCAATAGCTGGTGCGCAGAGATTCCCAGTAATACCGCAACAGTTGATTCATATTTTCTAGAGAAATTCTAGGTCCGGTAGGCAAACAACTCGCGCTGTACAGCCTGTTATACTACGCTCGGCCGACGATGCTCCCCTCCAAGAATAAGGATCTGTTGAATGCTTGGGCCCCTGCTTCAGTTCCTAGCTTGTGCGGCAGTGATTATCGTGGCGGGGACGTTCCTGGCGTTTTGTGCAGATGCTATCGCAGAGATTACCAAACTTGGTCGACTGGTGGTGGGCAGCGTACTGTTGGCAGGAGCCACTTCGCTGCCAGAATTGACTGTCGACATTTCCGCGATTCGCATGAATATGCCGGATCTGGCCGTGGGCGACCTCCTTGGTAGTTGCCTGGCAAACTTATTGATTCTGGCCCTGCTCGACTTATCGACTTACTCGCGCGGCAAGATGCTCTCGAAGCAGGCTGCGGCGCATGCACTTTCTGGTTCGCTGAGTGCAGCGCTCTTGTCACTTGTCACGATCGGCTTGTTAACCGGAAAGGCGTTTGCGGATTATCAAGTCGTAAGCCTCAGCATCTTTAGTCTGCTGATCATCGTTGCGTATTTATTTGGTGTGCGTCTGGTGTATCTCGATCAGCGGATTGCTGCGCAAGAACAGCGGGCTCAGGAGCCACCGGAGCACGAATCACCGCCCGGAATGACCTTAACCGCGGCTTTGCTCGGTTTCGCCGCCTGTGCCGGCGTGATCCTGTTATCCGGACCGTTTATGGCCGAGGCTGCGGGAAAGTTGGCAGAGCAAACAGGGCTGGGCAAGACATTTGTTGGCACCACACTCGTCGCGATCAGCACTTCGCTGCCTGAGCTGGTGTCGAGTATCGCCGCCCTGAGAATGGGGGCCCTCGATCTAGCGATTGGCAATGTATTTGGCAGCAACGCTTTCAACATTTTGCTGCTGGCCCCGTTGGACCTTGCCCTACCTCACTCCCTCTTTGCTGCGGTGTCGCAGGAACACGTACTGACCTGCACGGCGGCGATCTTCGCCACGATGGTGGTGATCATGGGGCAGCTTTACCGTTCAGAATCCCGTGTCAGCCTGATTGAGCCAGATGCCTGGTTGGTGATTTGCATCGTGGTCGGTGCCATGGCGCTGCTGTACTACCTGCCAAAATAGTGTCCTGCCGCCTGGAGCCGATTAGCAGCAAGGTGGCTCAGATCACCGCTGACCGGCCCTGGCGGGAAATAGAACCTCATTAGGGACTCTCGCGGAGGTTGAATGCCAGAAGGGGGGCGGTGCCAAGTCAGACTTCCCTTTAAACACCTTGGCCAAGTTGCATAAGAGTTCTAAAATCGCGGTTTGGGCTGCATTGGACAGCGGGCGATTTCCCTGGCGGTGGATACGGATTCAAGCAACTATGGCTGACAAAAACTCGGCTGACAAAAACACTTCGAGCGGCTCTCTCTCCGCACCTACACGCCGCGAAACGACCTTCAAGCGAGTGGGAATCTTGTTCGCTGGCGGTCCGGCCCCAGCTGCGAATGCCGTTATTTCGACCGCGGCCAACTCGTTCATGCGAGCCGGCATCGAAGTCTACGGCATCATGTACGGCTACTCGGGCCTGATCGAATATACGCCCGAAAAGCCGCTCGAAGCCGACAAGCACTACAAACTGCTGACGCCTCAGGCTCTGAAGCGGAGCCGCAATTCGCAAGGCATTCTCATTGGCACCGCGCGGGCCAACCCGGGCAAGATGATTGGGGCCCCGGCTCACCTGGACGATCCTCAGCTGAGCGCTCCGCTGAAGCGAGTTTACGAAGGCCTCTGCTCGCTGGGCATCGACGCGCTGATCTCGATTGGTGGCGACGATACGCTAAAGACGGCAAACAAATTTAAGATGTATCAGGATCGGCTTCCTGCTGGTTCGAAGAAGATTCCAGTCGTGCATTTGCCCAAGACGATCGACAACGATTACATGGGCATCGACTTTACGTTCGGCTACTTCACCGCGGTCGAAACACTGGCTTCCGAGATTCGCAACCTGCTGGCTGACGCCGAAGCTTCCCGCTCGTACTTTCTGACCGAGACGATGGGCCGCAGCGCGGGCTGGCTCTCGTACGGGGCCGCGATCGCCGGCGAAGCGAGCCTGGTAATCAGCGTCGAGGACATCATCGGCAGCTATCGCCTGAAAGAGACCGTCACCAACGCCAAATCGGGCGAACAAGAAGTGCGCGAGATCATGGATGTCGATCGAGTTGTGGCTCGGATCGTCAAGACGATGGTGGCTCGCGAAGACGAAGGGAAACAGTTCGGCGTGATTGTGATGGCCGAAGGCCTGGCTGAACTATTGCCGCAAAAGTACCTGGAAGGCATTCCCCGCGACGATCACGGCCATATCAGCATTTCGCACGTGAACCTGGGCCGTATGTTCTCGAAGTTGGTGACCGAAGCCTTTAAGAAGCAGACCGGCCGCAGCCGCAAGGTGACCGGGCTGCAACTGGGCTACGAATCGCGCTGTGCCCGGCCTCACGCGTTCGACGTGATGCTCGGCAGCCAACTCGGTGTTGGTGCTTATCGCGCCCTGGTCGAAGAAAAGCAGAACGGCGTGATGGTTTCGGTCATCGGCCAACTGCAACTGCACTATGTGCCGTTCGAAAAGCTGATTGACCCCGAAACGCTCGTGACCGTCGTCCGCTACATCGAAACCAGCAGCGACTTCCATCGCCTGGCGCGGTTTTTGGAAACATACGTGGATGAATAGGTCACGAGTTCGGATTGCGGAATGCGGAATGCGGAGTGGAATGCAGGGAGCGGGAAGTTAGCTTTTGCGTTTCCTGGCAGTGACAATTGAGGAGACGACCATACGAAGGATTTCATCCCCTTCGTGCATTAGGTCGTCAACTCGCGTGCGCGTAACGATTTCGCTTTCGACCAGCAGTTCAATCCAGTAGAGCGTTTCATCGAGTTCTTCTTCGACGATGCCGAGTTTCGCACAGAACTCGGCGCGACTTCGCGCGCGACAGGCGCTGCGGTAGTTGGCGCCTACAGAGGTGCCTGAGCGTAGTAACTGATTTCCAATCACGCGGCTCGTTGGGTTGCTCGGCAAACTCTGAACCATTCGAATCACCCGCAAGGCAAACTTCTTGGTCCGATCAACGAGTTTGCTTTGCCCCGCACTCATACTCCCTCACTCCGCTGATTGTATTTCACTCCGCAATCCGAACTCCGAATTCCGCACTCCAAATTCCGCACTACCCCAGCAACGAGCCCTTGGTGCTCGGGATCCCCGGCTGCCGCGGATCGGTTTCGACGGCCATGCGAAGGGCGCGGGCAGCGCACTTGAAGATGGCTTCGCTCACGTGGTGCGTGTTGCGGCCGTAATGAATGAGGACATGCAAGTTGCAGAGCGAGTTGGCGGCGACTGCTTGCCAGAAATCTTCGACCAGTTCGCTATCGAAGTCGCCGATCTTGGGGCTGGGCATGGGTGCCTGAAACACGAGGTAGTAACGGCCCGAGAGATCGATGGCGGTCGTGCAGAGCGTTTCTTCCATGGGCAAGGTGAAGTGGCCGTAGCGACGAATGCCTTTCTTGTCACCGAGCGCGTTCTTGATCGCTTGGCCTAAGCAGATGCCGACATCTTCGACGGTGTGATGGGCGTCGACGTGCAGGTCCCCCTTGGCTTCGACGGTGAGATCGAAGCAGCCATGCCGCGCGAAGAGTTCGAGCATGTGATCGAAAAAACCGACGCCCGTGTTCAGTTTGACCTGGCCGGTGCCATCGAGGTTGAGCTCGAGGTGGATCTTCGTTTCGCGAGTTTCGCGGTCAATCACGCTGGTGCGAGCCATTTCAATCCTTACAGAGCGAGCCAAGCAGGGCGAGGAGGACGTCGGTTTGTTCGTCGGTGCCGACGCTGATCCGCAGGCCATCTTTCCAGCCCGCATAATTCATATATCGAATCAGCACCTTCTGGGCTTTGAGTTGTTCGTACAAAGGCCGGGCTGCGTGCTTCTGATGGTCGCACCACACAAAGTTGGCCTGCGATGGAATGACTGCGAAACCGAGTTGCTCCAAGCTGGCGACCAGCCGTGCGCGGGTTGCGATGATCTTGCGGCGATTGTCGGCTTGCCACGCTTCGTCGTGGATGGCGGCAGTCGCGGCGCCGATCGCAAAGGCGTCGCAATTGTAAGAATCCTTCACCTTGATCAATTCCTCAATCATCTGAGGCTGAGCGAGCAAGAAGCCGAACCGCAGTCCCGCGAGGCCGTAGGCCTTGCTAAGCGTCCGCGAGACCATGATTTTTTCGTTCTGCTGCACGAGGTCTGCGCAGTTAAACTCCGCAAAGTCGGCATAGGCTTCATCGACAATCAGCGGGCAGGGTAGCCGGTCGGCGAGTTCTAGAATTGCCTCGCGTGAGATCATCGTCCCCGTCGGGCTGTTAGGATTCGGCAAGAAGACCAGCTTGAGGCCGGGAGTTGCCTCGCCGAACTCCGTTGGCAACGACCAATCGGCGTTGAACTTCACTTCCTGCGATTGCGCGCCCTGAATCTGCGCCAGCGACTTGTACAGGATGTAGCTAGGGTACGGCAGACGCAGCAGTTCGCCTTGACCGACAAAGGCCCGAGTGCAGATGGTGAGAATGTCGTCGCTGCCGTTGCCACATAGGACCCAGTCCTTACTCGGCAACTTGTACAGTTCCGCTGCCCGTGTGCGAAAGGCATTCGCCATCGGATCGGGATAACGCTGCAGTCCCTTATCGAGCACTTCTTCAATCGCGCGACGAATACCCGGCGGGGGCGGATATGGATTCTCGTTGGTATTGAGCTTGATGAACTTACCTGCCTGAGGCTGTTCGCCCGGCACGTAGCCATCCATCGCGAGAATTTCAGGGCGAAAGAACGACATGGGAAATTGTAGATGGAGGAGGTGAGATTGCAGATTGAAAGGCCAAATCAGCGGGTACGCATTGCCACGCTCTGTTCGTGAGCCGTCAGCCCTTCGACTTGGGCCAGGAATTCGATCTCGGCCGAAATGTCTTTCAACGCTGACTGATCGTATTGAATGACGCTGCTACTACGGAGGAAGTGATTGGCGGAAAGGCCACTGGCCCAGCGGGCAGTGCCGCCGGTTGGCAGCACGTGCGATGGCCCCGCGGCATAGTCGCCGAGAGCGACGGGGCTGTAGTTGCCCAGGAAGGTTGCGCCCGCATTGCGGATTTTCTTCAGCAAGTCGGCTGCGTTGTCGGTGGCAATGTGCAAATGCTCGGGAGCGATCAGGTCCGTCAGCCGGCAAGCTTCTTCAGCATCGTTCACCAGAATCAAGCAGCCAAAATCTCGCAGCGAATCGAGTGTCAATTGGCAGCGAGACAACTGCTGCACTTGCTTTTGCAATTCGGCGGCGGTGGCTTCTAGCAGTCGCTCGCTCCAGGTGATCAGAATGCTGGCGCCGGGAGCATGTTCGGCTTGGGCGAGCAGATCGGACGCCGTGAAGTCCGCTCGTGTGGTGTCGTCCGCAAGTACGACCACTTCGCTGGGGCCGGCGATCGAATCGATATCGACTTCGCCGTAGACATGCCGCTTCGCTAATGCCACGAACAGATTGCCAGGCCCGACGATCTTGTCGACCTTGGGCAGTCCCTGAACTCCGTAAGCAAGGGCGGCGATCCCTTGCGCTCCGCCGATGCGATAGACCTCACGAATGCCAATCTCGTGACAAGTAGCGAGCACGACCGGGTTGTTCGCGCCGAATGCCGTTGGCGGCGAAACTACGGCCACTTCTTTCACACCGGCAGCTTGCGCGGGAACTGCTGCCATGAGCACAGTCGACGGATAAGCGGCGGCACCACCGGGAACGCAAACACCCACGCGATTGAGCGGAACATATCGTTGGGCGAGCATCACACCCGGGCGGCGAATTTCTTTGTCTTGGTGCAGAATCGCCTGTTGAAATTCGAGAATATTCGCCCGTACGCGGCGAACCGCAGCGAGCAATTTGGGGTCTGCTGCGGCATGGGCAGCGGTGAGTTCCGCAGCGGAAACGCGAATGGTTTCGGCGGTCAGTTCGGCCCGATCAAGCTTGCGGCTGTAATCGAGAACAGCCGGCAATCCCTGATGTTTCACGTCGGCACAGATTCGCTCCACCACCTGCACGGGCGAGAGAGCTTCGCCAAAGACCTCCAGCGTGCGACGTTTGCCCGCTTCGCTTACCACATTGCCACTGGGGCTCAGCTTGGCCCGGAGCGCATCGAGGGCGGCGGTCACGTTCTCACGGCGGGCATTGATGCGTTGGATTTGCAGAGGGATCGTCATCGGAAAATAATACGCGGGCGGCGAGTGCGGCAAGGCGCAAGGTAAGACACAGAATCCTCCATTGTGTTCACGACCGCGTGCTTGCGAAAGGCCTTCAGCGGTCTATGACGCCCCCTGCTGCTGGTTGCCACCGCTCCTCTACAATGAACGCTTCATCTTCTGCGGCGTGATCCACGGCACGAAACTGCGGATTCACGTCCATCTTCTCATGAGATTGCCGATGAACGCCCGCTTTCCCGAAACGATGCCTGCCCTGCGTAAACTCTACGACAAGCCCGGCTTGTGGCTGCAGGAAGATACGCCGCTCCCCCGCATTGGCCCCCGCGAGGTGCTGATTGCCGTGACTCACGCCGGCATCTGCGGCACCGATCGCCACATTTACGAGTGGGACGCTTGGAGCAAAAGTCGCGTGGCCGTCGGCATCACGACCGGTCACGAATTTGTCGGGAAGGTCGTTGCTCTGGGATCCGCCGTCACCCGTGCACAACTGGGGCAGCGGGTCAGTGCCGAAGGGCATATTGGCTGTGGAGTGTGTCAGCCTTGCCGCACTGGCAACGGCCACATTTGCGAGCGAGTCGATATTCTCGGCATCGACTGCAACGGCTGCTTCGCCACCTATGTCGCCGTGCCAGAAGAAAATGTCTGGCCAGTTCACCCCAAGATCCCGAATCACATCGCGGCCGTCTTTGATCCGCTTGGCAATGCGGTGCACACGGTGATGGCGGCCGGCGTAAGTGGTCGCAGCGTGCTCATTACCGGCGTGGGCATCATTGGTTTGATGGCAGTGACCGTCGCGCGAGCTGCTGGTGCCGGTTTGATCTTGGTGACCGACCGCGACAAGCGACGTCTCGCAGTCGCCAAAAAAATCGGTGCCGACCACATCTTCGATGCCTCGGATGACACCTGGCCAGCCACCGCTCGTCAGTTGACGCACGATCAAGGGCCGGAAGTGTTGCTTGAAATGAGTGGCCACCCCAAAGCCATTCGCCAAGGCTTCACCGCGCTACGAAACGGTGGGACAGCGGCACTGCTGGGCTTGCCTGCGGAACCGGTCGCGCTCGACTTGCCGAACGACATCATCTTCAAGGGCGCGACGGTGCTCGGCATCAATGGTCGGCGGATGTTCGAAACCTGGTACCAAATGGAGAACCTGCTCCTCAGCGGCCGGCTGGAACTCGACGACATCGTCACCCACAAGTTGCCGATGCGCGAGTTCGAAAAGGGATTTCAATTGATGCAGTCCGGCGAAGGCATTAAGGTGGTGCTCGAAATGCCGCAAACCGACGCGAGTGTTACGAGCGACTCGCTCGAGGCCGTCGCTGCGAGCTGATCACCGGAGTTGAATCCGATGCCTCGCGAAGTATCCCGTCGCAACTTTATCCAGACCGCTGCTATCGGCGCAGCGGTTCTTAGCGCACCAGCCGTTCATGCGCAAGCGAAGAAGCCGCGCATCAAGGTGGCTCAAATCGGCACCGGACATGCGCACGCTAGTAAGCTGGGCGTCTATCGTGCTTCGGACGATTACGAAGTGGTTGGCATCTGCGAGCCGGACCAAAAGCTGCGTGGGCGTAGTGAGAAGCAAGATGTCTACAAAGACCTGCCTTGGATGACTTCCGAGCAACTGCTGAATACCCCCGGTCTGCAGGTCGTTCTCGTCGAGACGAAAGTCAAGGATTTGCTCGCCAACGCAGAACTGGCAATCAACGCCGGCATGCATGTGCACCTCGACAAGCCGGCGGGTGAATCGCTGTCGCACTACCAGCGGATTCTCAAGCAGGCGGAGCATAAAAAGCTGATGGTCCAGATGGGCTATATGTTTCGTTACAGCCCGGCCGTGCTCGTCATGCGCAAGTTTCTCGCCGAAGGTTGGCTCGGCGAGCTCTTCGAAGTACATACGGTCATGAGCAAGGTCGTGGGAGCGGGCGATCGCGACAACCTCGCCGAGTTTCCTGGCGGCATCATGTTCGAACTGGGTTGCCACGTCATCGATCTGGTAGTTAGCACGCTTGGCAGGCCCGATGCGGTGCATGCCGTCGGACGCCATGCTTCAGCTCGCGAAGACAAGCTGGTCGACAATATGCTAGCCACGTTTGAATACAAAAAAGCAATCGCGACAGTCAAGTCTTCGGCTGTGGAAGTGGATGGCGGCTCGCGGCGGCAATTCACCGTGTGTGGCACCGCGGGCACGTTCCACATCCAGCCCTTGGATGCCCCGAATATCCGCTATACGCTCGACCAGGATCGCGGCGAGTACAAGAAGGGGACGCACGAGATCAAGCTCGGCAATTACCCGCGTTACAAGGGCGATGCCGCCGATATGGCGGCAATCATTCGCGGCGAAAAGGCCTGCGACTACTCCTACGCTCACGATCTGGCCGTGCAAGAATCGGTGCTGCTCGCCAGCGGCGTGAGTCCTGCCTGATCTAGGCTGGTCGATCTTTCACGAACCAGCCTAGTAGCAGCGGCAGAATAATCAGGTTTCCCGCCAGGCCGCCGATCATGGCGAGGCTTACTAGCGCCCCGAAATAGACCGTCGGAATGAACTCGCTCGTACACAGCACCAAGAATCCCAGATCGAGCGTGAGCGTGGTGAAGAGCATCGCGCGACCAACGCTGCTTTGCACTTCGGTGAGTGCCGCGTCTACCGAAAGGCCGCGTCGAGTCGCGTGCAAGAACGTATCGAGGTAGTGGATCGAACTATCGACCGAGAGCCCCATCGAAACCGCGGCGATCATAGCAGCGCCCATGTTGATTCGCAGGCCGGACCAGCCTAGCAAGCCCATCACCAGTAGGATCGGTACGGCGTTCGGCACAATTCCAATCAAGGCCAGCTTCAAGCTGCGAAACAGCACCAGCATGATGAAGCCCATCGCCGCCGTAGCCACGGCAAACGTCATCCACTGATCTCGCAGCATGCTTTCGATCAGGCTGGTCAGCAGCACAAAGAAGCCGGTCACTTCGGCACCGGTCGTCGGATCGCTGGCCTGCGTCAGCGGAAACTCTTCCAAAGCGATGGTTCGTACCTGCTCGATCAGCCAGCGTTTTTGTTCTGCCGATTGCCGCTCGCGAGCACGCAGCATGATGCGCAGGTGGCTCGGTTGCTCCTTGTCAGCTGGAAGTGAGCGGAGCGCCGCAGTGAAGACCGGCAACTCCTCCGCCATCTTCGCCGACTTAAATTCAATCGTCAGCGGGACGGCCGCCAGCACACCTTCGACCTTGATGGCATCCAGCGCATCAACATAGCTGATGACCTTCGTCAGGCCGGGCCGCGCGGGTTGTTTATCAACAGCTGGGAACTCAATCGCCCGCAGTCGCGCTTGCAGTTTACGTACACGGTCGAGATAGGCCTCGTTCAGTTCGCGTGGTGCGGGAATGATGACGTCCCAAACGCCAGCACCACCCAGCCTTGTTTCGACAAACTCGTACGACTTCACTACCTGGCTATCGAGCCGAAAATTCCGCGTGAAGTCGGTCTCCACGTCTAACCTTGAAACTCCGAAAGCGATAAACACCGACACCAGCGCGAGGACGATGCCGACCGCGCCTTGCCGGCCGCGAATCGTTCGCAGCAACCAGGTGAGGCCATCATGCAGCCGCTTGTCGATCCACGACGTATGGGCCGCCGATGAACTCACCGCAACGGATTCGTTGGAACTTGTCGGTGAGCGAATGCCCAAGAGCGAGATCGCCGGGAGGAGCAACGAGATCGCCGGAATGACCATCAGCGAGCCGATGAACATCATCGTACCGAAGTCTTGCACCGGCCCCACCTTGGCGGACCAGAGCGAGCCGAAGCCGCCCACGTCCGTCGCAATGGCACCGGCGATGGGAATCGCGAGAGCGAGGATCGAGGTGCGAAATGCGTTGTACGGGTGAATCCCTTCGGCTTCCAGTTCGCGGCAGCGGACAATCAGGTGTACCACACTGGCGACACCAACGACCGTGATGATGGCGGACAGCATCGAGCTGACCATCGTCAATTCCAGCTGCGACCAAACGAGCGTCGCTTGCGTCAGCAGCAACGCCCAGTTCACGACGGCCAGCGGTGCGAGGAGCCAGCGAAAGCTGAAGAAGCAGACCACGACGGTGACGGCCAGCATGATGGTCGACCATAGCCACAGCCGCCGGCCATCTTTCTCCAGCATGTTGAACCCTTCGACCACCATTACGGGTTCACCGGCCAGCACGCCACCTTTCAAGTTGTTGGGCAAGTCTTGCACTACTTCGCGCAGGGCCTTGATCGTCCGGTCTCGTCGTTGAGCGTCGAGCAGTTCGCCCGGCTTGGGCGGTTCCAGCATGCAGGCGAAGGCTGCGGTCTTGTGATCAGGCCCGTGGGTATAGCCCTCAAACAGATGGAGGAAGTTGGCGGCGACCTTGCTGTTAGGATCGAGCAGCGGCGGCCCCTTCCACTTGGGCTTGCTACCCAAGTTAAAGATGCCACCCAAGTTCTGAGCCGCGCCAATCTGCTCCACCAATGAGTTGATCTCGGCGAGACTCAGCACGTCCAGCACGCCGTCGACTTTTTCCAGTCGCGCGCGAACATCAGCGACTCGCTTCAACCCGCTGCCATCGGGGTTGAACAGTCCGTCATCTGGATAAACGGCCAGCACCACTTCGTTGCCGCCGAACTGCCGCTTGAGCCGTTCGAAGGGAGGAAGTAACGGATCGTCGGACGCAAACATCCGCTCGACGCTGCGGTCGAACTTGACGCGTTGGGCAGCGGGATAGGCAATCGCCGCAATCACGATGGCAATGGCCAGCCAAATCCAGCGACCGCGCAGGTAGAGGTCGACAAGGCGACTAGCAAAACTGCTGTTCGGTTGGCTGGAGCCCGTGGATGGCGACATGTCTCCGTTGTACCGAGCAGTCCCTTAAGGTGCCATTGGGGCTGGCGTTGTTACGGCCGGTCGTGTCTCTTTGGCTGCCTCACCGCTGGCCGGCATCGGCTTCTCTGCTTCGGCCTTGGCCTTCGCTTGGGCCAGTTCTTTCTTCTCGCTTCGCTTGGCCTTCTTCACCAGCTTGGGCACTACTTTTTTCAGTTCGTCGGCGGGAATGGCATAGCTCGTTACACGTCCCGCGCGAGCGATGTTCAGCCCCACGACCTTGCCATTCAGATCGAGCACCGGACTGCCGCAGGCTTCAGGAATGATTGCCGTATCGTGAGCAAACACCGCGGGAAAACCACCGCGCCGTTCGCTCAAGCTGCCCGAGTATTCTTCGTCCTCGTCGACGAACAACACCAGCTTCAGCTTGAACTGCATCTCTTGCTCGGCGCGCTTCACCTTCACCGCAATCTCTTGGCCGGGCTTGGTCTTTTCCATCTGCTTGAACAGAGCTTCGGCGTCGGCGATCTTGTTGCCGTCGAACTCCACGACGCAGTCGTTCACACGCATCCCAGCGCGGGCCGCAGGACCTCCGTACAGGACTCGCTTGATCTGCACGCCCCCTTCGATGGCATCCCCCACTTCGACTTTCATCGCCCCACGCGGAGCCGAAGCTCCGGGAATCTTGCACACGGCATTGCTCATAATGCCCAGCGAGAGCGGCGAAGAATCGACGTCGGGTGTCACCAGCCAATCGCCCGTTTTCGGCGAATGGTCGGCCCAGACAACGGGCTTGAGTCGCGGTGAATCAACAATCTGCAGCAGGGCCAAATCGTGGACTTCATCACGGGCGACAATCTTCGCCTGGAAGGGTTCTTCGTTGATGACGCACAGAATCTCCCCCTTCAGCGAACTGGCTTTCGTCAGCACCAGGCCGCGCCGATTTACCGCGACGCCCATGGCGACGGGAACTTCGTCGGCGAGCACATCGATAATCGTTTTTTTCAAAGGCTGCGTGATTGTCTCTGTCCCGGCGAGCGTTTCGGCGCTATCTTTCGCTAGGCGATACCAGTCGGGGGTCGAGGTGAACCAACTGGCAATCGTGTCATAGAAAATGAGGACCGATTGCGGAATGAAATCGAACAGAAAGAAATCCTCTTCGCCCAGCGAGATCGGGTCGCCTGTTTCTTTGCTGGCTTTAAAATCTTCCCAGTTGCGGCGATAGACTTCGACCGGCACGTGCTGGTTTTCGAGCACGTCGTAGCCAATGTTCGAGTGAATACCAACCACCTCGCCATCGAGGTTAAACAGCGGGCCGCCGGAGTCGCCGGGATAAACCGTCGCGTCGGTTTGAATGCCTTCGAGTGGATCGCTGCCATCCCCCGCGACCAGCACGCGGCCTAGTCGCAGCGGCGGTTTGCGATCGGTGAAGATGCCGCCAGGGTGTCCCGTGGCCAGGCACCAATCGCCAGGCTTCGGAGCCTGCTTTGCCATCTCGACAAAGGGCCATTTCTCTTCGCCCAGAATCTTGGCCATCCCAGCATCAAAATCGTGATCCATCCCCAGCGACTTCGCCTTCACTTTGCGGCCGTCGCTCAGTTCGATTTCGAAGATGTCCCCCGGCACGGCAATCACATGCGCGGCTGTGAGGATGTAGCCATCTTCGCTAACGATCACGCCGCTGCCCGATGAATCTTCCAGGTGAATTCCAATGGTCGCCGCCAGCATCTTGTCGAGATGCTTGTGCGTTTGCTCCTGGGCCTTCTTCAGCGACTCGAGCGATTGGCCCGAAGCGGCCGACAAGTTCAGACCAGCCAACGCGACCGCGCAGCAGAGGATGAGCGAACGACTGAACGTGGCCATGCGAAGGACTCCTAAAGCGATTCATGCCTGCATGCTTGGGAGAGAAGCAAGCATATTTCCCTGCAAATCCATCGCAGGACAACGTGGTTCTATTTTGCTCGCCAGCTGCCTCTTTGCCAAGAACAATGTCAGCTCAACGCTTCTTTCCCACAAACACGTAATACGGCATTCGCATCAGCGGAATGTACGGCACCTTGGCCTTCTCTTCGTCGAACCGCTGCGGTTCGAAGTGGCGATGCAAAAACGGCACGTGATCGGAAGACGGATAAACATTGTCCATCGCAAACCAGTTCGGCCAGAACGTGCGCGTCGTCCAACTGTGCCGCTTCAGGCCATCGCGAGGGTACTTGCGCGAGACATAAAAATCGACGACGCCCAGCGTGCCACCCGGCTTGAGCATCGCGAGCGCGTTCTCGATCGCCGCGAACCAATCGGGAATCATCGTCAGCGAGTATGAGAACGTCACCACGTCAGCTGGGCCATCGGCAGGTTGAAAGGTCGTGGCATCGGCTTCGACGGTTTCGACATTCGTCCAACCGCGACTGGTGATTCGCTTCTGCGCCACCGCTAGCAGCGACGGCGACAGATCGAGCACGTAAGCCTTGCGAAGCTTCGGCAATTTATCGGCAATGTATTCCAAGTTCGCGCCGGTGCCGCCACCCATATCGACCCACAGGCCGTTCTCGGGCACGGGCACCGCCGAGTACATCTCTTGGCGACCCTTCAGCAGCCGCTTGCGAAAGTCGTCATAGGCATCGGCTTGCCCCGAGTAGAAGCTCTCCAGCCGCGCAGCATGATCCTTGCCGCGCACCGGCTTCACCGCCAGGTGATAGAGAATCTTCAGATCGGACCACCAACCCATGTTGAACTTCCGCTTCCATCGAGGTGAGGTAAATCAAGGTGCAACTTCGCCACCAACTCAAGCCGCCAGGTCCGCAATGTAAAAGCTGCCGTAGGTGTGGACGCGGTCCTTCTGATGCAACTCAGCGGCCAGTTCGGGATGATACCGCAGCAGCTCCGAGAGCAACCGCTGCTTGCCATTCACGGTCACGCTGACCTTCTCGATAAAGTCGGTCTCGAGACCGCCGCTGCGCCAGATGATGCGCGTCTTGCCGGGTTCGGCCCGTTCGAGAATCGATTGCCACTCGAGTTCCAGCAGCGGAAAGAACTTGTCGCTGAGCCAATCCATGTGATCGAGCAACACGAACCGCGAAATGGTTCCCTTGTGCTGTTCGAGAAACGCCTGCACCGAATCGGTGTGCGTCGTCACGCGATCGACCAAGCCACCCTTCAGCTTTTGGAAGTTGTCAGGCTTGAGATACTCCGGGCAGCACTCGGGCGTGTAGCTGCCGGTCATATAGACGCGCCAGAAGTAGTTGTCTTGCAGCGGCAGGTCGCGAAAGACCGCTTCGACGCTGTCCTGCACGAACTTCAAGATGCCACCTTCGTACTGCTTCTCCACTTGTCGACGCTGCGCCTTCGGGACTCCGACCATCGAGAGCGTGGTATCGCGATTCATCGCGAACTTCATCGGCCGCGACCAGAACTTGGCCTTCAGGTGCTTATCGTAGATTTCGCGTTGCTCTTCGATCGACTTGGCATTGAGCGCTTGTTCAATCAGTGGCTTCACACCGATCACGCGATCGGTATAGATCTTGATCATTCGCGCGAACTGCCCGCTGGTGCCGCGAAAGTAAAAGCTGCGGCTCCGATCGGCGAAAAACTTAATCCAGCGGTCCCAATAATTTTGCGACCATTGCGGCAAGTCCTTCCGCAACTTGTCTTGATACAGCTTGCGGGCGTTGGGGTGATAACCCTGCCCAAACATTTGAAAAAAGTCTTCGTGCTCCAGTCCGCGAATGCCTGCCTTCTTCAGGTCGAGCAGCGCGTTCTGCCGCGGGTTCATATCGACCGCGTGCACGTGATTCGGGCCCTTGATGGCGTAGTCCAGGGCATTGCAACCGGCCGAGGTAATCACCAGCACGTTGTCTTGCGGACCCAGGTTCAGCGCCACATGGTCCAGCCGGGGATCTTCCCAGCAGGTGTTGTACACCAGGTTATTGCCATGGACGAACTTGAAAACTCGCCCACTAATCCAATCCAAGAACGACATTCGTTCATTCCCCGCCCAAGAACGGCTGACACTTCGCCGCGCTCACCGTCCACAGCTCCCGCTGCCGACGTTTCCCGCCGCGACTGCTTCCATGAAAACCCAAACTGCCCATTGTACCGCCCCACCGATGGGTCACAAGGCAACGCAAACCTGTCCCTTTTTCCGTCTCTTCCTCCCTTCCGAACTCCCTCTCCTTGGTACTCCGCAGCCGGTTCGCGCTGCGAGCAGGCGGCGGTCAGATCATCCTGCCTCCCCTCCCTCTTCCTTCCGCCCCCGGGCCTGCCCCGGGGGTTCATTGGCTTTTGCACTACCAGACGCCTCGCTACCACTCAGCCACCCCCCGTCGCTCTCCATCTGATAACCACTTTTGATAACCTTTTCGCGACATTTTTTCTGATAACCTTTTGCCGCTAATCATTCCCTGCCAATCACTTCCGTCAATATATTCACGAAGTTCGATGGTTTCTTGATAACCATTTGACGACCACTCGTAATCCTTCCTCATCTTCACTCCCTTCCCCGACCCTTCCCCGACCCTTCCCCATCTTCACTCCCTTCTTCTACCCGCCCCGCGCCTTCTCCTATCCGCCCCCGGGCCTGCCCCGGGGGTTCATTGGCTTTTGCACTACCAGACGTCTCGCTACCACTCAGCCACCCCCGTCGCTCTCCCTCTGATAACCACTTTTGATAACCTTTTCGCGACATTTTTTCTGATAACCTTTTGCCGCTAACCCTTCCCCGCCAACCACTTCCGTCAACATATGCGCGAATTTCGATGGTTTCTTGATAACCATTTATTATCTTCGCCCATCCCCCCTCCCTTTCCCGGCCTGCCCCTCGGCACCTTCTCCTATCCGCCCCGGGCCTGCCCCGCGATTCGTTGTCCTCTCCGCCCCGGCCTGCTTCGCCTGCATTGTCCTCCCGCCCCCGGGCCTGCCCCGGGGGTTCATTGGCTTGTGCACTACCAGACCCTCGCCACCACTCAGCCACCTCCTTGCTCCGGCCTCCCTCACTGCGCATTTCCAGCGCCGCCGTGTCTCGATTCTCAGACACAGCCCCGCACCTCGCAATCAACTTCTCCGCTCCCAGTTCACCTCTCGTTCAACAACTCCCTTGGCCACCTGCTCGGTCACCTTTACAAATCTATAGATGAACTATTGATGATCCTTTGTCAAGCAACTTCATTGCACTTAATAACCATAACACCATAACATCACTCTGATATCTTCACATTCACCTCAGACCAACGTCCAGCACCATCGGTGCTTTAGACCTGGCGAGCCCCCTGATGGCGATGGCTCACGTGGCCATGCTTCAGGTGGCGAGTGGCGTGAATGGCATGCGGGGAGGTGCCGTTTCCCACATCAGGGCAACCTCAGCCGGCGTCAGGTCGTATGCTTCGTTCACGAGGTCGCTCAATTGGCGTTCAAGTTGCAAAGCCTCTGCCGCTTGGGCGCGGGCCGGTTCGATGGTCCGCGCGTGCTCGTCCCGCAGGCTTTTGAGGGCAGCCGCCGACAGTGGATTCTTCTTCCCCCGAATCCGCTTCACTTCGGCGACAAAGGCGTCCGAATCAAGTTCCGTCAGCGCTTGCAGCTTGAGACTTGCCTTTTCGATGTCGTACTCCACACGTAACCAATCAAGGACTGTACGACGCATTTCCCGCATATTGTCGGTGAGCAGAAGCAAACGAGTGACGCACTTTTCTACGAGTTGGCGAATCGCTTTAGTCGGTTCTACGATGGGGAGAGTTTCCATGAGAAATCCAACGGGCGAAAGTGCTTCGTCCTTCATGTGAGGCAAAAACCGCCAGTTGTGCCACCACATCAGCGGCGAGTTCAACACCGCAAGCAGGTATTGATCATCGGACGCGATAAAGAACGTCTTGTTGTTCCCGTACTGGCCTACTAAATCAATCGCATATGATGGATGAAATTGAATCTCTTGGTAGACGATCTTTCTCTTGTCGAACTCATTCCAATATGCGCATGCTCGCAATTCCCACCAATTCCGTCCTTTATCTTGACGCTTACGCAAGTCGGCTTCACGAGGTTTCATCCAAGAGTGCACGCTTGGGTACGTCTTCGCAAACAGAGCCTCGGAATCATCGTGTTCGTTTGACCATGGCCATTGGAAATCGCCGCTTGAGCGAATCGCGATCATCCAAAGTCCTGCGTAGTCGGAAGTCCAGCGATCAATATCCTGCCCACGAACATAGGGCTTGATGATGTTTGAGCAGTTGGCATCAGCTTGTACGAGCCGGTTGCGGGTTTGATTGTCAATCAAGAATATTTCGTTTAATCCGGTAAGGATTCCCCGCGATGGCTTGGTTCGCGCAAAATCCGAAAGCGGAATGCCCGCGGCGCGAATCTTGGCCATCAATTGCGTCACGCCGGCTGGCTCCAGTTGCCAACTCTCTGTGCCCAACTGTGCTAGTGGCAACTCCACACCTTCAGCTTCAATCTGTCGGCTCAAATCATCGACTCGCAATTGCTCGCGGGGAATGGAACAAAGGCGGGCGGTTGTTGGCTTCGCCGCTTTCGTCGGCTTGCGAGCGACGATGATCGAAGGAAAGACATCGGCATCGGCGAAGATCTGTTTGGCATGACCAAAGTCGATCACCGATTCGACCCAAGACTTCTCAGCGAAAAGGCGGCGGAGCGGTTCGCCGTAGCCGGCCTTCATCCATTTGTTGGTGACGATAAACGATAGCAAGCCGCCAGGCTTGAGGACGTTCAAGCCCAACTCGTAGAAGTAAACATACAAGTCGGCCATGCCGTGAAACGACTGGTAGTTAGCTTGCAGATAAGGTTTGTAATCGCTGAGCCATTCTTGTCGCACGTACGGCGGATTTCCCACGACCACGTCAAAGCCACCTTGGGCAAACACTTCGGGAAAGGCTTCTTGCCAATGGAAGGCACGCGGATGGACGGCCGGATCGGCCACGACGCTGTTGCCGACGCGAATCGGATGGTCGAGGCTGGTGAGGGCTTTGCCCCGCTCGGCCGTTTTGATCCACAAACTGAGCCGGCAGATTTCGATGGCCTCTTCGTTCAGATCGACACCGTACAAGTTGTTTTCGAGAATCCGCTTATCGAGATCGAACAGGGTCCGATGCCCGCGCAGTTCGGCCAGCCGGTCGTTCGAGCGTTCGTACGTGGCATGCAATTGGTCGAAGGCTTCGATCAAAAACGCGCCGCTACCGCACGCTGGATCGAGCAGCCTGATGGTGGCCAGTTCGTCCTGCCAGGCCTCCCAGAACTTGACGAGCGCCGCCCGGGCCGGCGCGGTTAACTTGTCGAGTTGATACACGAGCGGATCGGCGAGCGCCGTCTTGGCGGTTCCCTTTGCTGCCTTGGCTTCCTGCGCTCGCAGTTGTTCGAAGCGGTCCTTCAGGACGCCGCCGAGGGCTTGCTCGACGATGTAGCGCGTAATGAACGACGGCGTATAAAAGGCCCCTTCCTTCTTCCGCCGTGTCTTATGCTTGTCGGCACCCAACGGCTCGGTGAGGCCGTCGAGTTCGTTGCGGAGACGTTCGAGGTCGGTAATCGACTGCTCAAAGATGTGCCCAAGAATATCGACGTCGATGACTTTGGTTTCGCCGCTCGCTACGTGTGGCGGCCTGTAATCGAACTCGCCCAGTTCGCGAAAGTAGCCGCACACCTCGTCCGAAACTTGAAAGCCGTCGAGAATCGGATCGTGAGCGAACAGGCCGCCGTTGTAAGCATGAATGCCCAGGGCTGCATTGCCCCGGTCGATCGCCTGAAACAGGCCGCGAAAGTTCTCCCAGACTGGGCGGGGATGATAGGGATCGCGATGCTCGTAGGCCTTGCGAATGGTGTGGCTCGGCAGCAGGCCGCGGTCTTCGCTAAAGGCAATGAACAACACCCGATCGAGCAGTTTTTGGGTGCTGGCCAGCACCTCGTGGCGCGAGCAGGAAGCATTGTCGCGCGAGAGATGTTCGAAGGCATCTTGCCGCATGTTGGCATAGTTGACGTAATACTCTTTCGTCAGTTCGCGGCCCACTTTCTCCGACTCGGCCAGCAAGCTGTAAAAGTGGCACGGTCCCTCGGTCGGCACCACGCGTTCGGCAGCCAGCAGAAAGTAGAACCGGCGCAAGGCCTCTTCGTCGCGGGCCAGTTGCTCGGTATCGAACCGCTCGTAGGTCTGCTGGTCGGAGCCCTTGTGATAGAGCCGGGTCTGGCGAATGGAAGTGACGAGAATCCAATCGCAGGGGAGATTGATGGCGTACCGATAGCCTTGGTCGACAGCCGACATGCGGCGGCCGGCAAAGGGGCGGTCGAGCGGATCGCGCGGGCCCTTCCCTTCGAGAGCGACCACAAATCGCTTGTGGCCGTTGAATTCGCCCAGCACGGCATCGGCATACTTGCCATCGACCTGCACGTGGTGCTCGACGGCGATGGTGTAGCGGTCGTTACCCACCGGACCACGGTAGCCCAGCAGTTCCATGAATAGGTCGCTGAGAAATTGAGGCAGGATCTCTTGCTCACCAAAGCGATCAACTCGGCCCGATGAGATTTCATCTGCCCAATGCTGCAACTTGTTGCGTTGGAGAGGTGGCAGTTGAAACCCCGAGAGATGCGAGCGCAGCACGTCGGGACGAAAGAGCGGTTTGGCTTCAACGGGCATAGGTGACCTTTTTGAGAGTCGCCATTCTACAAATAAGGTTCTTTGTGCGGTTAGAGGTAGTTCGAGTGGATTGCACTGAGATACTGAGTTCTGGATTGAGGCTGCCCCACTACAAAACTGTCCTTGACCCAAGTACAGATGTACGTACAATCCGCGTACAGTTGTACTTGAAGGAGTCTGCGGATGACGGATCGGCCGGAATTGTCGAAGGGGGAGATGGAAGTCGCCCGAGTTCTCTGGGAACTGGGGCAGGCGACCGTCCGTGAGGTGCACGAAGCGTTTCCGGAGGACCGGAAGATCGACTTCGCCACGGTGCAAACCTACCTGCGCCGCTTGGAAACCAAGGGCTATATCTCGGGCAAGTTGGTGGCCCGGACGCGCGTCTATTCGCCCAAGGTTCAGCCTCGCAAAGTCATCGGCCGTACGATCGACGACTTGATCGACCGCCTGTTTGGCGGCGAAGCCTTGCCGCTGATGCGGCACCTGATTGAAGAACGGGGGCTGACCCCGGACGACTTGACCGAGCTGCGCAAGTTGATCGACGGGATGGATCACGAAGGCAAATAGTCGGCCGATTGCCAAGGAGAGCGGCAATGGATGCATGGTTAAGCAAGTTTTTGCAAATAGCTTGGACGCAGTGTTGGCAAGTCACGCTGCTGATCGTCCTCGTGAGCGTGCTCGTGTGGCTCTTCGGCAAGTCGCGGCCGCATCTGGCCAGCGTGCTCTGGTTGCTCGTCATCTTCAAGTGTGTCACGCCGCCTGTCTGGAGCAGTCCGAGCGGCGTCTTCTGCTGGCTGCAGCCTGCTTCGATCATTCAAGCTTCGCACGATTCACCGCAGTCAACTCTTCCGCGTGCTGATCGCTTGCAAGATCCCGATGCCGTCGTCGTGCAGTTAAGCTCGCAAGAAGCGGCCGCGAATCTCGATACTACCGAATCGCCGTTCGCTGTTGTCGCCGAGTCCCCCGCGCGTACTCAATCGTTCTTCCCCTCACTGGCAATCGTCCTTTCGGCAAGCTGGTTCAGCGGGTTGCTGCTCTATGGACTGCTCGTCGCATTTCGCTGGCGCAAGTGTTGGCGTGACATTCAGATTCTGCAAACGGCTGCTTCTCCAGAACTGACTCAGCATCTGTCCGAACTCAAGACTCGACTTAACGTGCGTCGGCCGGTGCGTTTGCTCATCACGTCGAGCGCCGTCGGCCCGGCCGTGGTCGGCCTGTGGCGACCGACGATTGTGCTTCCGCAAGCGATTGTCGCCAACCAACAGGCCAGCGATCTGGAACTGCTGTTAGCGCACGAGTTGGTGCACATTCGTCGCGGCGATCTATGGATCGCCCTGTTGCAAATGCTCGTGAATTGCCTGTGGTGGTTCCATCCGCTGGTTCGCTGGGCCAACCAATGGCTGACCCGCGAGACCGAACGTAGTTGCGACGAAGAAGTCATCGCCACGGTCGGCTGCAACCCAGCGGCCTATGCCCGCAGCTTGTTGAGCGTGCTCGAACTGAAACAACAACTTCATCCCGTGCCTACATTTCCCGGCGTTCGCCCGGTCGATGTCACGAGACAACGCTTGGAGAGAATCATGCAATTGGGACAAGGATGTCACCGTCGCACTCCCTGGTGGTGCTGGGCGATTCTCATCGCTCTCGCCGCCGTCACACTGCCCGGCGCAGCCCTGCTGGTGCGAGCGAAAGAAAAACCAGCAGCCACAGGCTTTGCTGACTCGCTTAACGTCGACTCGATCAGCCTCACGGCAGGCTTTGGCGAGGCAGCCACCTCGACCAAAGAAGGCGAAGAGGCGATTGTCGCAACCTATGAAATCATCGACTTGCTGGCCAAACTCGAAAACGAAGTTGTCGATAACCAGCCTGCTGCGCAAGTAGCCTTGATTGATCTACTGCGCGTGGCCTTGCCGAATGGCGGTGAAGCTGGAAATGAAAAGCAGTTTGGCTGGCACAATGGCCGACTGGTCGTACGCACCACTGCGACGGGGCACAAAGCGCTGGCCGAGCAAATTGCCATCTATCGCGAAACGGGCTTTCAGCAGTACTCCATGGAAATTCGCATCCTCCGCGCCGCTGACGATCTGCAAACGGTGTTCGCGACGAAATGGGAAACCATCGCTCCCGACACCGAGGATAAAGATGCAAACTTCGACGCCTGGCTGGATTCACCCGACGATCGCAGTCACGCTGAATCGATAATTCAACGTCGTCCGCCGGCGATCTCAACGATTGTCGAAGATGCCCAGGTGAAGGCGCTGCTCGGGAAAGCTCAAAGCGATAAGCGGACGCAAATCCTCTCGGCACCCAAAGTCACTACGATCAACGGCCAATCTTGCCGCGTGGAATCGGGAACGATGCGACCCTTTGTGGTTGGCCTCAAGGGCTTGCCCGACAAGTCGGTGCAACCCTTGATTCGCACCGTCACCGAAGGCTGGAAACTGCGACTCCGCTCCACCGGACTCAAATCGGGAAAAATCAAACTCGACTTTGCTCTCGCCCAGAGTGAGGTCCGCAAAGTAGATGTGGCTAAACTGCCGCTCGGCAATGTGCAAATCCCCGAAGTGGCCATCAGTCGTGTGCAAACCCGCGCGGAACTGACACCGGGACAAACGCTCGTCATCGGCGGCGTGGATTCAGTAAGTGACAACGCTGAAAATGGCGAGCCGCTCTGGATCCTCGTCCGAGTGCAGCAAATCGACGAGCCCTTGGTAGAACCGAACGCAAAGAAGAGTGACAAGACGGGAGCATTGTTTCCGGATATTCCTGGAATACAAGTTCCGCGGGACAGTGGCATTCAGCCCGACATTGTTACCAAGGTCTACGACGTCTCGCAGCTTGCTCCATCGCTGTTGATGCTCAACTCTCAAGCGGAAATTCCGCCCGTTCAAGCGTCGCTACTGGCCAGTGGTGTGGTGCAATTGAAGAAGCAGGATTCGAAGTTCGACGGCGAAGCTCTTGTTGAATTCATCACCCAAACGATCGAACCTCAAAGCTGGGTCGATTTCGATGCCAAGGACGTTTCGATCGAACTTGCTGCCGATCAGAGCAGCCTGATTGTGACGCAATACGAACACGTGCATGCCCGAATAAGCGATTTGTTAGAGGAGATGCAACGTTGGCGCAATGGAAAGGTGGTACTTAGCCTGAAAGAAGTCTGGATTCCTGAGTCAGACTGGCGGGCCCTCTCCGAATCGAACGATCACTCTGCTTGGACAAATTGCGTTGACGCACGGTGGGGCTACACGCCTCTCCAATCGCAAGCAGTGGCTTTGCTGCTGAATAAAGATGCTAGGCATTATGCACAGTTTTCGAAACTCATGGCCTACAACCTCCAACCTGTGGAACTGAAATTGGAGCTTTCCACCCCTGGCAAGTCCGAAAGACTGAGCCAACTCGCTTTTCGGCCAGTCGTGAAAGCGAATCTAAGTGCCGTGAATTTGACGGTGATGACTTCCAGCCTGGACGATGGAGAGTTATTGAACGGTCCTCTGCTAAGCCTCGCACCCGATGAGACGGCCGTCATCGACATCAGTCGCACCGATTGGCGATACGATAAGAAACAGGGAGCCCTCGTCACCCGCCATTCACCCTCGCCCCAGAGCGAAGATGCTGGTCCGCAGTTTCGCAAGTTGCTGCTTGTACGGGCAGAGGTCTTTTTTGGGAGCGGAGTCGCCGTGAAACGCTTCAGACCGCTGAATTCTGCGACCCCCGAGTAGGCTTCATTTTCATTTTTCGAGAGGTGTCAAAGATAACGCACACTGTATCTTCACTTTCAGTTTGACAGAGGCAACATTGAAGGCAGACAATCGCATCTGGTCAACACAAGCGAAGGTGCGACACGATGATCGAAAACCCATATGCATCCCCTACTGCCGAGGCGCAAGTAGCGACGCGGGAGATTTCGGCGGAGGAACTCGATTGGCTGGAGTCGCAGCAGCGATATGTCAATCGGCTGCTGAATCGCGGCGTGATATTTTCCATCATCTGGGTCATGGGTGCCGGTTCGTTTTACTCGGTCTATCTCGCTGCCAAAGCGCATCGCCTGATTCGTGAGTCGAACGGCGAGGTTCGCGGCATGAAACGCGTCTGGTGGTGTTACGCCTGGGGCGGTTTGGGTATCGTGCTGGTCAGCATGATTTTGATCATGTTCCTGCTGAACGGCTGAGGCATCGATGCAGTCGCTGGGAATTGTGTTGACCTGTGTGGCGGCAGCGATAGCGTATGGCATTGTGCATGACCAAGTCACAGCGCGCGTTTGCGTCGAATATTTCACCATCGGACATCCGCCGATATTTGGCACGGAAGATCCCACGCTGCTTGGTTTCGGTTGGGGCGTGATTGCAACTTGGTGGGTCGGCCTGGGACTTGGCATTCCTCTCGCCATCGTCGCGAGAGCCGGTTCGCGGCCCAAGCGATCGCTCGCGTCGCTGCTGCGACCGATGGCCACGCTGATGATAGTCATGGCCGTGTGTGCCCTTACTGCGGGCATCATCGGCTGGCTGTTGGCTCGCGCAGGAGCCGTCTTCCTGGTCGGCGAGATCGCCGAACGAGTTCCCGCAGATCGGCACGAGGCCTTCCTCGCGGACCTGTGGGCTCATTCGGCCAGCTATCTGGTTGGCTTCGTTGGCGGAATCGTGGTCATGATTGTCGTCTGGCGGTCACGGAAGCTAATGCTTACAAACACTCAGCGAACTAATTCGCCGTGAAACGTGTCACCTTGTGAGCTATGACCAGCGAAGCATCTTCTCTGCACCCGCGTATCCGTTGGCCCGAGTGGGCTGTGATGGTGCTCGCGGCGATCGGCCTGCTGGTTTTGGCGCTCGTTGGTTGGCTGCGCTACGACGAAGTCTTCGGTTTCATCACCGGGGGTATTTGCGTTTGGCTGGTGGTGCGGCAGCACGTGTGGAACTGGCCGATTGGGCTGGCCAACAATGCGGTCTTCTTGGTGCTCTTCTGGCAGAGTCGCCTGTATGCCGACATGGGACTGCAGGTCGTGTACTTTGGCCTCGGACTATATGGCTGGTGGAATTGGCTGCGGCGCGGTCCCGATTCAGAACCATTGCAGCCGACCAACATGCGGGCCTGGGAATGGGTGGGCACGTTGGTGTTCATTGCCGCAGGCACGCTGCTGATGCAGCAGATTCTGCTCTGGGCCAGCGGTGCTGCGCCGTTTTGGGATGCGCTCACCACGGCGATCAGCCTAGCTGCGCAGTACTTGCTGTGCCGCAAGCGAATCGAAAACTGGTACTTCTGGATCATCGCCGACATCATCTACGTGCCGCTGTATCTCAGCCGCAACTTGCCACTGACGGCGGCGTTGTACGGCATCTTCCTGGTGATGTGCATCGTCGGCCTATTCGAATGGCGAACCAGTCTGCGAAAGACTGTGCCGCGAGGGGCGGTCGTATGAAGTATCAAACGGCCGTTGTCATCGGCAAGTTCTATCCGCCGCATCGCGGCCATCACTTTCTCATTGAGACCGCATTTGCAACTTCCGCGCGCGTGCATGTCATCGTGTGTGCTAAGCCCAGCGATACCATTCCCGGTGACTTGCGCGGCGATTGGCTGCGCGAGGTTCATCCTACCGCCGACGTCATGGTGATTGATGACCGGTACGACGAACACGACTCGCGCGTGTGGGCCGAGAACACCATTCGCTGGCTGGGTCACGCGCCGGAGGTAGTGTTCACTTCCGAAGATTATGGCGATGCCTATGCGCGGCACATGAACTGTGCTCATGTGCAAGTCGACAAGGCTCGCGCTCGCGTACCATGCTCCGGCACGATGATTCGTCGCGATCCGTATGCCCAGTGGCAGTTTCTGGCGCCGCCCGTTCGAGGCTGGTTCTCCAAACGCGTTTGCGTGCTTGGCGCGGAATCGACCGGCACGACCACGCTTGCGGAAGACCTTGCCGCCACATTGCAAACTTGCTGGGTGGCCGAGTATGGCCGCGAGTACTCCGCAATGAAGCACGCTCGCGGCGAGACTACCTGGCAGACGAGCGAGTTCGTCGACATTGCCCGCGAGCAATCCCGCCGCGAAAACGAACAGGCGAAGCAAGCGAATCGCATTCTCATTTGCGATACCAACGCCTTCGCCACCACGTTCTGGCACCGCCGGTACATGGCTTCACGCAGTTCCACCGTTGAGGCGATCGCTGCGGCCGGCAAGTGCGATTTGTATCTCCTCACTGGCGACGAGATCCCCTTCGTTCAAGACGGCCTGCGCGACGGCGAAGACATTCGCCACGAGATGCACCGCTGGTTCGAAACAGCCCTCGCCAATCAGCCGGTCCCTTGGCGCATGGTGAGTGGCAGTCGGCAAGAGCGAATCGAAATATCCCTGCGGGCGATTGCGAGCTTATTCGCAGATTCTCAGTGGCAGCCCGGGAAGCAGCGGTTTATGAGTTGACAAAAAGGGTGCTGGATGGGAGTCGAACCCATACTTCCTGGGTCACAGCCAGGTGTGCAGAGTCCGCTACACTACCGGCACCATGCGAGATCGCTGCATTCCAACGAGAGCAGCCCGACCAGGACTCGAACCCGGAACCCTTCGTTCGAAGCGAAGGATGATGTCCTTTTCACCATCGAGCTAAAAAAGCAGGCAAGCGGATCGCAAGCAATCGCATGGCCTGCAAGTCGCGGATCCGGGAGTCGCGCCCGGCAGTCAGAGCTTATGAGGCTCCGGTGGGCACTCGCCCATCCGCAATGTTGGAAAATGATCGTCGAAAGTAGCCAAGGAGAGACTCGAACTCTCACTGCCCGAGGGCTCGGTGGTTTGAGCACCGCGTGTTTGCCATTTCACCACTTGGCCGTGTTGTTTTTGTACGAGTGACCCGTATGGGAATCGAACCCATTTCTCCGGACTGAGAACCCGGAATCCTGCCGGTAAACGAACGGGCCGATGCGGAGAGACGGGAGGCAAGGGACGCGAGCCGAGATCAATGCATTCCGCGGCTCTCGTCCCTCACCTCTCACCTCGCGGATAGCACGGGTGGGAATCGAACCCACAATCGATCACGAAGTTCTAAGCTTCGTCGCTTTGCCTCTTTGCGTACCGCGCCATGTTTCAGCGTCCCCAGCGGGATTTGAACCCGCGGCCTCCACCGTGACAGGGTGGCGAGCACTCCGGGCTGCTCCATGAGGACGTGTGCATCGGCAGTGTTCCTGCCTGCTTGAATAGTCACCACGGCGCGCGAGAGGTTCACGCTGGCGCGAAAAAAGAGAGCGAGAATTGCGGTGCGGGCCGCTTACGCCGTCCGGGCAACGCGGCTGAGCCACTGCGTAGCGATGGGATCGAGCTCCGTGGCCGAAGTGGCCTCTCCCCGGCGAAAATACTGCGACTCCAACTGGGCGATGGTGTCACGCAGCGATTGTTGCTCGGCTGCGGTGAAGCGAAGCGAAGTGTCGGCCGCGATTCGGCGCAGCAGGCCCAGCAGCGAGAAGGGAGTGAGTTTTTCTGGCCGGACGTACGCTTGCGTGATGAAATGCACGCCACTTTGGCGACGCAGCCAAACCACAATCGCACCTAAAGCAACGGCTACTGCAATCACGCCGAGTAACGGCCAAAGCCAACGGCTGGCGGTATGGATGACTGGCCATCGAAGCGGCGTGGTAGCCTTGGTCTCGCTAATATCGGCATCGTCATAGCGCTGATACGTCACCGCATACTTGTCGCTCGCCGGCACTGCAAACTGGAATTCGGACGGCGGCGTCTCCGCCTGCGGAGTTAATTCGATCAGCCAGCGGCGCTCGGTCTGGGCAGCGAGCTTTTCGCTCGCTTCGACCGAAGTGATGCTCAGCGACTGTTCGGTGGTTTGCTTCACATCAAAGCCGCGGAACTTGCCCGGTTCCTTCACGAGTTGATCGAGTTCCGGCACCAAGCCGTAAGCCGTGGCCACAATCTCCAGCAGCACGTTCCCTTTATCGAGTCCGCGATCATCCAGCAGTTCACGAATCTTCACCTCGCGCGCCGGTCGCGGCGGCGGTGACTTGGCCCGAGCATCGAGCAGCACCACCTGCGACTGGATTGGTAGCCGAACCTGTCCTTCGCCATCCGAGAATTCCATATCGAATTGCAGCGACGGCAAACGATCCACGGCTTCGTCTTTGGCGCGCAGCACAACATAAGCAAGAGGCAACTCTTGCCAGCCTTCGCGGCCGAACGACCGGGGACGAGTCTGCGGTGGATGAAAGACGAGTGCTTCGACAAGGAATGCCTGGCCGAGCTTTTCGCGAATCTCTTGCTCGAGTCGCTCGCGAGGATTATTCGCCGTATCGACTTGCTGCGACATGCGCCCGACTTGCACATAGAGTAGCGCCGGAAAGGCATCGTTCTCGCGCAGTACCGCGCGAGTTCCGGCTAGCGAAATATATGCGCCGAACGGACGACCGTGACCCACGCTGTCGCTGCCGTCGAGTGTGAGCCGCAACTCGACTTCTTTGAGCAGATCGTCGTACGCGGCCAGCCGCTCCTTGAGTTCTTTGGCCGCGGGATGATTGCCGATCACGACCAGTGCTTGGCGGACGAAGTGCGGTTTGAGCGTCGCGGGAATCTGCTCGAGCGAGCCCTGCACGGTGGCGGCAAATAGCTGGCGGTGATGATCGCCGGCCAATTTCAGATCGGTGATGGCCTGGCTGATCTTTTGCACCTGGGAGGCATCGGGCTCGTCCTGGCGCGTGAGGTACGTCAGATCGCTGGTGCCGAGGGCCGCTTGAAACCACTGACGGAACACATCGATCGACTGCTTCTCGGTGGGTAGGTTCGGCAGATTCTTCGCATACATTTCGGCCGCTTTGGCATAGGCCTTAAAGGCGGCATCGCGCTCGCGCGTGTACGTTTTCAAGTCGACTTGTTGACCATATTGGAACTCGGCTAGATGGAAATGCGTGTTGCCAATGAGCAGCAGCAGATCGACGCGATCGGGCGCACGCGCCGCTGCATGATGTAGCAACTCGATGGTGAGGGCATAGCCGCGGACAATTTCCGCAGCCTGCTCTTCGGGAGTCCGCTTGGTCGACTGCTGTTGCTGGGCCTGCGGATCGCGCCAACTTTGCGCGAGACCGGTGCGCATCGATTCGGCAAGGGGGACAGCAATCTCGGCAGGCAGTTCTTCGAGCGAACCGAACATCTGCTCGATATCTTCCGCGCGATAGACCTCGGCCGGCGAATGGCAACTGGCAAACGCCTGTACGCGTACTTGTTCGCCGAGCGCGGGGACTCGCGCCCGTTCGAAGGCGGCAAGCAATTCGCTCATGCGAGCCAGATTGCGAAGCTGGCCCGCGCGCGTGACCGGGGCACCACTGCGGCCACGTTGTTGCATCAGCTGGCGACGAAGATAGGCCCGCTGTTGCGGCGGATAATGGCGAAGTGACATTCCGAACTCCTCCATCTCTGCGCGATTCTGTTCGCTACCGCCAGTGACCGCAGTCAACAGCGCCTCCGCCAATGCGCGGGCTAATTCCGGATCGCGCTGGGTCAGGTCGTAAATGAGTGCCATGGTCACATCCCCTTGGCCGGCTCGCGCGGCGAGCAAGCCAGTAAGGTGGCGAATGTGATCGGCCGTATCATCGCCGATCGCATTCAGCCAGGCGGGTCCAGGCGCCGAGCGCAATACCGCCGCGGGTTGCAGCGGTTCGACTCGCTCATCGTCTTCGACCTGCAACTTTCGCAGCGGCCCACCCGCTGTCTTTTGGGCTTCGTTGAGCCAACCACGGGTGAGGACTTCGAGCGCGACGGACCAGTCGCCGAGTTCCAAGCCACGGGCGACAAGCAATTCCGTTCCTGCCAGTTGTTGCACGAACAGGGCGTTCCCTCGAAGTTCGTCGTTGCTAGTACGAAACGACTCAGCGACCTCGCGCGAGACTTCTTTCAGCAGTTCGATGCCAGTTGCCGGATCGTCCTTGAATACCCGGCGAAACCACTCTCCTGCCACATCGCGGGGGACTCGCGGCGACATCTTGAGTGTGCGCTTGATGCACACAGGATGCAGTTCTTTTGCCTCTGGATTGCTGAGAACCGCTTGGGTCAGTTCCCACGCGCGGAGCAATTCGGCCGCTTCCTGCTTCTTGCGGTGCAGCAGCCATTTGTGCCGCGCGTGCAGATTGACGACCGCCGCATCTTTGGCCGCTTGTGCTTCGCGCAGTGAGGGCAAGAACGGAGTCGCTTCTTCGACGAGACCGGCCGCCAGCAGCAACTTGGCGGCGGCCACGCGCCGCGCGGCATCGGTGCCGCCGAGTTGATCGGTCCCGGCATTGAGCGCTGTTAGCAGATTCGTGGGCTTCTCGGCTTGTTGCAACGAGCGACGCACGAGTTGACCAAGTTGGGCCAGATTTCGCTCGCTCAATTCGCCGGGTGCGGCTTCGGACAGACGAAGAATCTCCTGCGGCAGAACCATGCCGGTGGCGTCTTGCATCAGCATCGTCAGCAAGCCATCGTAAACACCGGGGGCCGTCTCCTTCGGCAGCTTGGCCAGGAACTCTTTGATTTCCGCCCAATCCCCCGTCAGGATGCGGGTAGCCAGGGGAGAAATCAGAGCTTCTTCGCCTTCCGTTTGCGGTTCTTCACCAAAGGGGTCACCTGGTCCACGGGGTGGAGTGAATAAGCCTGTACTTGGTTTGCGGCCACCACGAACTTGAGGCCGCGAGGGCGCTACGGGCCGTTCATTTATCTGGGGCTCATTGGAGTTGGTCTCTGCGGGAGGCGTGGCCGTGAGCTTGGCAGGATTCTTTTGCTTCTCGGCGAGGGCTTTCAAGATGCGTTCGGGTTGACGAGCCAGGGGTTGGCCGCCGATAAAGGCCGCGATGACTGCCTGTTGCTCTGCGGTGAGTTCCTTGCTCTCGTCATTCAAGATCGCTTCGAGATCGGGATCGTCGTCGATCGCAAGCTGGCCTTGGCGGGGCGATGGTTCTTCCGCGTACATGCCAGGTTCGCCAAACGGATCGTGCACAAATTGCGCACTCGCCATTTCGACCAAACTGCACTGGGCTGCTGCGACGACCAAAAATCCCGACAGAATGACCTTCAACATGATGTCTCTCTCGTCCTGGTTGGGACCTGCCTACTTGCTCGTTGCTTATTCACTACGAACCGTCGTTACCACCCGAATAGAGCCCAGCGCTGTTCGTTTTTTTAATCTCTTGGCGAGCATCTTTCTTCTCTTCACCCTTACCCTGTTTCTTCCCCTCCGATTGGCACCGGCTGGCAGTCTGCTTGCGCTTTCGCTGGCAAAGGCCTCCTTTGCAATTGGGGCAATTCTTGGGCAAAGGCTTGGCGAGCAACTCGCTCAGGTCCATTTGTTCGAGGCGAATCGTAGCTTCCAAGCTCCGCTCGTAGGTACTTGCTTCGTCAGATGAAGCCGACTCGGCGAGGAGCCGAAAGTTCTGCCGGGCAATTTCGGCTTCGGGAAGCCACTCATCGGTCGTGGCACCTTCGAGTCGCATGATCCAAGCCGCGTCGTAACTGCTGGTTGCCAGTTCGTAGCGAGCCGCTTGGGCCAGAGCCGTTGATTCTTCACCGCTGGTCGACAATTCGCTGAGAGTCTTTTCCAGCAACTCTTGCCCTTCAATGATGCTGCCACCTTTCACCAATGCCCGCCCCAGTGAAACCTGCAACGACTGGCGGTCGGCGATTGCCTCTTCCGGCAACTGGAGCAGCGCCGCTGCGTAGGTGGCAGCCGCTTGCTCCCAGTCGGCTTGATCGCTGTGGTGGTTCGCGGCTCGGACCAGTGCGGCAGCATCATCGCGCTCGAGCCATTTTTGCCCAGGTCCGTAATGTACGGCGAGCGCCACTGCGGGAAGCAACAGCCAGACGTAGAGAAACTTCACGGGCATGTTCAGGTTCCTGATTCGAGAAGTTTACGACGAGGTTCATGATTGGCGCGCTGCCCAGCGAGGTAATAGGCTGAATTCAATTCGTGCGCCGACCGGGGACGGTGGCCCGTGCCAGCCAGTGCAAGTAACAACGGCAACAGCGCCAAAATCAGCGAACCAGCGGCCGTTGCCACGACCGCCAACCACCGCCGATCGAGGCCGGCGGCCTCTTCCGGAGGGACTGCAGCCACGGCGGCGAGAATCGCGCCCGTCTGCAAGTGTTTGGCGTTGGCATTGTGATACTGACCGCCGAGGCGCAGAGCCAGCCGCTCGAGCGATTGAGCATCTTGCCGCGAGCTGTGACCATCGATGAATGTGCCTCGCTGGGGACTTCCGACTCCGAGCACAACCACACTGGCATAGGCCCGCGGCAGCGTCGGCTGCTCCTGGCTGGGCAAGGTATCGCCATCGCTGACGACCAGCAGAGTGGCACTTCGCTCGCGCCAATCTTTGCTGAGTTTGGCTGCTTCCCGCACGCCGCTGTATATATCGGTCTTGCCATTTTGAAAGGCATGTTCGAGTGGCAGGTCGTTGAGTACGTTGGCGGTCACTTCGGGATCGAACGTATCGATCACCACTGGCATGGCGGTGCTATAAAAGGCGACGATGCTGACTCTCGTGCGCTGAGGATCGAGGCGATCGAGTACGCTACGAATCACTTCGCGAGCCCGATCGCCGCGAGTTTGATTCTCTTTGGGACCAGCATCGACCAAGCCCATGCTGGGTGAAACATCAAGCGCGATCACCAGATGGTGCAGCGACTTGGGATTGCGGCTGGTGAGATCTTCCAGCGGACTTGCGCCGATTCCCACCAGCGTCATGAGTCCCCAGGTGATTGCTCCGCTGGCAACCACGCGCAGCAGCGGTACGCCTTTGGTCCACGCGCGGGCAGTTCCGGCTGGACCAAAGGCCAAGTAAGCCACGCGACGTACGCGGGCAGCGTGCAACCATTCGGACAGACCGACGGCGACCATGATCGCCGCTGCTGCGAGCAGGCTTACCATGGTGTGTACCTCAGCAGGAACGAGCTACCAACGAACAGCCCCGTGAGTGCAAGGCCAATCAAGGCAGGGAGCGAACAGGTATCTACCGGATGAGCAGCGACGGGGCGCATGCGTACCGGTTGTAAGCGATCGATGTGCGCAAAGATGGCCGGCAGCGCTCCTGGGTTTTGGGCCGCGAAGACTTGCCCCCGACTTGGTCCCGTGAGCTCGTATAAATCAGTGGGCACTTCATCGTCGCCGACGTGAATCGCATACAGCACGATGCCCGCCGTTGCCAGTTCGGTTCCCACACGGCGAGCTTCGTTGTCGTAGAGGTCGGCACTTTCGCCATCGGAAACGAGGACCATCAGGCCATCGCTTTGGCCACGCAAGCGAACTTGCTTGAGCGAAGCTCGCAGTGCTTTGCCGATCTCGGTGCCGTTGAATTGCGCCGGCATGTTGCCGGGACGAACAAAGGGTGCCGCAGTGCGAATCGCTGCTAGATCTTTTGTGAGAGGAGTCCAATGCAGCACTTCGTTGCCGAAAATGGTCAGCCCAAAGGCATCCCCTTGGCGATGATTTGTAAAGGCTTCAATGGCTGACAGCGAACCTTCGAAACGCGTGCCATTGCCAAACTCCGACATCATGCTGCCCGAAACGTCGATGACGAATTCGATGTTCGTCAACACTCGCTCCTCGGTCGGCAGATCCGGGCGAATGGGCCGCGCGAGTAACACAATCGCGATCGCAAGCAGAAGTGAAGGCAGCAAAGCCGCAGTACGCAGCAAACGCCCTAACCACACACCGGATCGTGCCCCGCTATGATCGAACGGTACTACCAGGGCATGTCGCCGACGGAACCATTCGGAAAGCGCCAGCGCCGCGGGTAGTACCAGGGCAGTCAGCCACCAGGGATTGGCAAAGGCGGTGGGGATCATCGGGCGGCAACCTCCGCAGGTTGGCGAGGAAGCGTGATCGCCGCTGTGTTGCGATAGGGTGCGAGAAGTGTCGCGACATCCACTTGGCGAGTACCCGGGCGGGTGTGCAGCCAGGTCTCGACTTCACGCAGCAACTTGCCTGCTGTTTCGTCTTGCCACATTCGGCGTACGGCAACATCGGCGTCAACGCTTTGCAATTGTAGCTTCTCGCGCCAATGGGCCAGCAGCAGCATTTCGAGCTGGGCTTGTTCGTTGACGGTAATCTTTCCCGCCAGTGCTGCGTTCACCAAAGGCTGCAGTTGATCGGCGAGCGTTGGAGCGACGAACGGCGAGGTTGATGGTGCTGGGCGAGGCTGCAGGCATCTTCGCAACAAGATCACTCCCGTGATGACGCCCCAGGCGATGAGCGCAACTTGCAACGTGGTGCGATAAGGCCAGGCCCATAGGTTTTGCGGAGTGGCAATACCTTCGAGGTCACCATCGTGCGATTTCGGCAGTACCGAATGGACAACCACCCGCAGCGGCACTCCCTCGCCCAGTGGTTCGCCATCACTGCGAACGAGATACTCGCGCAAATCATGAGCACCCGCGCGCGTGCCGATGAAGTGAATCTCGTACAGGTAAGCGTCTTTGTCGCGCACAACACTGGCGATTCGCAGAATCAGCGGACTCTTGTCGTTCGCGGCAGCGGGTGCGATCCCTGCTCGCTCGTCGCGCAAGAAGTAGACCCCTTCGATGCCAATCTTCGTTTCGACCGCTGCGGCTTTCGCATCGGTCTCCGCTGCGCGAACGACTGCAGTGCCGTGAAACACAGCAAACAGCAGTCCGGCGATGAGCAAGGGGAGTTTCATCGGGTATTGCGCACCAATCCACCACGATCGGAAAGTAAACGCCGCAATGCCGGAACAAACGGACGATCGGTGGCTAATAGTAGGTGATCGATGGCTGCGGCAGTGAGCGGCTTGCTCGCCTGCTGCTGGGGATGATCGAACCAACGACTACGACCGTGGGCGACAAACGGATGCCCTGTCTCGGCTTCAATGGCGTGGAACATTCCACCGCGCAAATTGCCCCGCTCGGCTGGATCTTGCAGTTGCAGTACGAGCATGTCGTGTCGCTGAGCAAGTCGCTTGATCGCGGGTACCGCCCCCGGGTCGTGCAGGTCGCTGAGAACGATGATCAGCGTGCGCGAGGGAGCCAACTCTTCCAATTGATCGAGCCGCTGGGCGAGCATCGTCGATTCCTGCACGCCCGCCTTTCGCAAGGCATGCAACCACTGAAAGACTCGGCCGCGCATCAGCGTGGGTTCGCTGTGGAGTTGCCGGGAACCTGCGGCAATGAGTCCCACGGGGCTAAGTCTGCGCATCGCGGCCAGGGCGAGACCACCGGCGAGGAGAGCCGCCAATTTGTGTTTGCTCAGTGGAATAGAAGAAGCCACCATCGAAGCCGAAGTATCGACGACCAGATAGGCCGGCATACTCTTCAGCGCTTCATATTCCTTCACGTGAAAGCGCCCCGTACGCGCTGTGACACGCCAGTCGATATCGCGCACCGAGTCGCCATCGACGAACACCCGCGACTGGCGGTACTCGATTCCCGAGCCTGCATAGGGCGAGGCGTCCTGACCAAAACGGAGGTCGTCGGCCAGACGGCAGACGGCGATTTCTAGCTGTCGATCGAGTGTTTCCGGCGAAGGTGCGAGTGGTTTCATCCGATGGCCGCCACGATTTCCCGCAGCACATCGCGCCCGGTAACACCCTCAGCCAGCGCTTCGTAGGTAAGTCGCATCCGGTGTAAAAGCACGTCTTCGGCCAAGGCAAACAGGTCTTCCGGCACCACATGATCGCGGCCGTGAATGAGCGCTCTGG
Source organism: Anatilimnocola aquadivae (assembly GCF_049819085.1). Classification (GTDB taxonomy): domain Bacteria; phylum Planctomycetota; class Planctomycetia; order Pirellulales; family Pirellulaceae; genus Anatilimnocola. The sequence goes on along the minus strand of NZ_CP187419.1, from coordinate 6,557,793 downwards.
CACGTGAGGCAGTGACCAGGGCAATGCCCGCCCGTGGGCTGGCTCCCAGTTCGACATACTTGTGCTTACGCGTTTTGCGTACCAACTCGACACAGTGTTCAGTGAAGACCGGGCTCACATAGATCTTCTGCACCTGCTCCATCGCTTGGACCAGTGCTTCGAGCGAAGCTACCGGTTCGTCGGCGATTTTGTCGAAGGCTGATTGAGGCACAGCGCCGCGATCGTCGCGAGAAAGCCCTAAGCTGAGGCTCTGCTCAAGAATACGCACTTCGTCGTCGTGCGGCGGATACTCCAGCCGATGACACAGCATGAAGCGATCGAGTTGCGCTTCGGGCAACTCGAATGTCCCTTGTTGCTCGACCGGGTTTTGTGTGGCAATCACCAGGAATGGCAATGGGAGCGGAAAGGTATCGCTACCGATGGTCACGCGGCGCTCTTGCATGGCTTCGAGCAGAGCCGATTGCACCTTGGGGGCTGCTCGATTGATTTCGTCCGCCAGCAGCAGATTGGTAAAGACCGGTCCGCGGCGAATGTGGAACGTGCTTGTCTTGGGATCCAGCACTTCCGCGCCGAGAATGTCGGACGGCAGTAGGTCGACTGTAAATTGCACGCGGCCGAATTCCAGATTGATGGCTCGGGCGACGGCATTCACCAGCAGTGTCTTGGCGAGACCCGGCACGCCCTGCAACAGCAGGTGACCACCCGTAAAGAGCGTGATCAGGATGCGCTCGACGACTTGGTCCTGGCCGATCACCACTTCGGCCACGGCGCGGCGAATGGCGTCTACCAGTTGATGACCCGAGAGCGGTTTGCCATTCGAAACTGCTTCGTTCGAAACCGGCGTTCGGCGGTCAGATGCCGCGGCAAGAACATGTTCCATCGCGTCGCCTTAGTGCTGTAGCTTCGGCAAGCAACCTGACAGTGTTCCCGAGCGGGAACATCGGCAGCTATTCCGAGCGGCAGTGATAGCAGCAGAAGAGATAAGCCCCAGACCCATCATGGGGGACGCGCTAGGCAGAGTCAAGCAAGCAGAATTGCTCGTTTGGGCCTTGTTTAGTCAAGCATTTAATGAAAGTTTTTACTGCAAATGGTGACGGCCATTCGTGTGATTACGTTGAGAAATTGGTCGCGGCCGCAGTTCGTTGTTTCGTTCGGCGGCAGCATCACCGAGGCGTGTCAGAAGCGACGGTGACATTTCCGATTCGCTCTCATAGCCATAGGCCGCTTGCTGGCCAATGCCGCCCATGCCCGGTAACCAACGATTGATGATCGCCAGGATCTCGTTGGTCAGCGTGGGAGCCAGTTCCGATGCCCAGATCGGCGGGCTGAAGAAGTTGGAGATGTAGGTTTCGCCGTCGCCATTCTGACAAGCCCGCAAGATTTGCGTGGCCGCATTCTCGGCGGTGATAGCGACGATCGGCAACGAACCGCCGATGCTGAACCAGGCATATTCCTGGCGATGCTGACCCTTAAACGTCGCGTTTCGCGGACTGCCTGTCCGCATCAAACTGGGGCAGGCCGTGGTGACGAGAATTCCGTCCTTGGCCAATTCGGTACGCAGTCCGGTCGAGAGTCCCACCATCGCGAACTTGCTGGTGTCGTACGGAATCATGTGCGGAATTGCTCGTTTGCCGCCAATCGAAGCGACATTCACGATGCGACCCCACTGCGTCCGCCGCATGATGGGCAAGACCGCCAGCGTGGTGTTGAGTGCACCCCAGCAATTTACTTCCATGGCTTCGCGAAAATCGGCGACGGTCATGGAATCAATCGGCCCGACTTGCATGATGCCAGCGACATTGAACAACAGGTCGACCTTTCCCCACCGTGCCACTGCCGTATCCACCATCGCCTGAACCTGCTTCTCGTCGCGCACGTCACAGACCATTCCCAAGATATCTCCACCTCGCTCGCGCAAACCCTGCGCTGCCTCGGCGACATCGCTAGCGGTGCGCGCGCAGACTAACACACGCACGCCAGCGTCGACTAGCTTTCTCGCCAGAACCAGTCCCAGCCCACGAGAGCCACCGGTGACAATCGCTACGCGATTGCGAAACTCAAAGCGCCGAGAGTGACGAACCAGCATTTGGCCCAGTTTGTAAAACCCAAATGCTGCCCCGATTCCTATGAGAAGCTTGTCGGTGTTGCGCAGAGCCATGAATGCACCTCGTAACTGGTTGACCAGCGGACGAATTGATCGCTGGCAGAGCAGGTCTCTCGTAAAGAACGGATTGTTGGGGCAATGTTACGCGTCGAACCAACGAGCAAAGCGTATGCCCGGGGCACACAGAGCCTCTGGACCAGAATTTGCTACGCACGCCAGGACTTCCCTTCAATTTCAGTCGAGGCAGACATGGCACGGATACTTCACACGCTGGCACTTTTATTGGTTACCGCTTTAGCGACTTTCGCCGTCGCGCAGCAAAGCGCACCCCCTGCGGCCAAGTCCGCCCTGCCCAAACCATTCGCCACCGAGTCGACCATCAAACACCCCAAGGTTGTTGGCTGGCCGAAAGACAAAATGCCACAGGCTCCCGCTGGATTTCGCGTACAGGCATTCACTCGCGATCTGGAGAATCCACGCTGGGTCTATGTACTGCCCAACGGCGACGTGCTGATCGCTCAATCCCGCACGCTTCCCAAACCGACCGACAAGGACAAAGACGAAGAAGAAAAGTCCAGCAAGGAAAAGAAGCAAGCCGAGGGGATGAAGAAATCCAAAACAGTCACTGGGGACTCACCCAACAAGATCACGCTACTGCGAGATGCCGACGGCGATGGCAAGCCCGAAGTGAGCGAGACATTTCTGCAGGATCTGAATCAGCCCTTCGGTATGGCCCTCGTGAAAGATCAGTTGTTTGTCGCCTGTACCGACGGTCTGTGGGTCTATCCCTACAAACAAGGTCAGACTCGCATGAGCGAGAAAGGGATGAAGATTCTCGATTTGCCCGCAGGTGGCTACAACAACCATTGGACGCGTAATGTTGTTGCCAACCGCGATGGTACCAAACTCTTCGTGTCGGTCGGTTCTGCCAGTAATGTTGGAGAACATGGGACTGCCGAGGAACTGCTACGAGCCAACATCCTGGAGGTCAATCTGGACGGTACCAACCTCCGCGTATTTGCCGCAGGCCTGCGCAACCCCGTCGGCATGGCCTGGCAGCCTGACTCCGGCAAACTATGGACTGCGGTGAATGAGCGCGACGAGTTGGGCGATGAGCTTGTGCCCGACTACATCACCAGCGTGCGCGAGGGCGGCTTTTACGGCTGGCCCTACAGCTACTTCGGTCAACACGAAGATCCTCGCCGCAAAGGGGAACGTCCCGATCTCGTCAAGAAGTCGATCGTGCCGGATGTGAATCTGGGTTCTCACACGGCCTCATTGGGACTGGCTTTCTATGCCGGTAAAGCTTTCCCCGGGAAGTATCAAGGCGGCGCATTCATTGGCCAGCGAGGTTCGTGGAATCGTTCGAAATTTGTTGGCTATCGCGTCGCCTTCGTTCCCTTTGAGAAGGGCGAAGCGGTTGGTCCGCCAGAGGATTTTCTCACAGGATTTATCGCCAACGAGGATGAAGTGTATGGTCGGCCTGTGGGCGTAGCTGTCGCCAGCGATGGCAGCTTGCTCGTTTGTGATGAACCGGGGAATGTGGTTTGGCGAATTGTTGCTGAGAAGAAGTAAGATGTCTGCCTCACGCCTGCGCGCATTCACGCTCGTCGAATTGCTGGTGGTGATCGCCATCATTGGACTGCTGGTGGCGTTGTTGCTCCCGGCCGTTCAATCGGCACGAGCGGCGGCAGCCAGAATTGCCTGCGCTAGTCAGTTACGGCAACTTGGCTTGGCCATGCATCACCATCACGACGCAATTGGTAAGTTGCCGCCAGGCCGCGGGACGCCGACTCCGCTCGTGTTCTCTCCGCACGCCTTTTTGCTTTCGTACGTCGAGCAAACGAACCTGCAAAACCTCGTCAACCTGAACGCCCCGCCGGCAACCTTTACCGTGCCGCCAGCGACCGTCTACGACGGCACACCCAATCAGCAGGCTGCCGAAAGTCGCATTGCTCTCTTGCTTTGTCCGGCGGATGGCTCGAAGGGCCGCATAGCAGGCTCTGTGTTTGGTACTACGAGTTACGCAGCCTGTGCGGGTAGCGGAATCGACGCGGGGACACTTGCCACCGGCGATGGCGTGTTTTATCTGGGTTCAGTGACGGCCCTGAAGGATGTTACGGATGGTACGTCTCAAACCGTCGCCTTTAGCGAACGAACGCTCGGGCGAGGAACTCAAGTGCCGGCAACAGTCATGGGCGAAGAGCAACTGGCAATGCGTGAGATTGCAGCCTCGGTCACGCCCGATTCTTTGACCTGCGGGGCATCAGGCAGCGGCAGTTGGAATCATGAGCGGGGCGGCAAGTGGATCCTCGGCAACTACGGCAATACGCTCTACAACCACGCCTACCAACCAAACTCGGCTGCTTTCGATTGCCTCAATGCCACTCAGCAGAAAGCCCTGATGGCAGCCCGCAGCAACCATCTTGGTGGCGTTAGCACCGTCCATTGCGACGGCAGCACGCACTTTGTCGCCGACACGATCTCGCTTATCATCTGGCAAGCGCTTGCTACGCGTGCTGGCGGTGAAGTCACTCCTTAGCGTTGGGAAGCGACTCCGCTACCCTCCTCTTCGGATTGGACTGAGATGACGAGAATCGTTCGTCGCGCCACGCTTGATGACGCACAAAAGCTGATCGAATTCGTCGAGCATCTTTATCGAGAAGAAAGCCTGCAGTTTCACGCCGAGCGTTGTCACGCAGCATTGCAGGCGCTGCTGCAGTCGGAGCAACTCGGTTTTGTGATCGTGGGTTGCGTCGAGCAAGAGTTGGCCGCTTACGCCGTGACAACCTACGGATACAGCCTGGAGTTTGGCGGCCGCTTCGCGCTGTTGGATGAGATCTTTGTCCAGCCTGCTTACCGCGGCCAAGGCTGGGGCACGACCTTGATGGATGCGATCTACCTGGAGTGTCAGCGAAACAAGGTGCTTTCGCTTCGCTTGGAAGTTGAACAGAAAAACCTCGGCGCCCAGGGGCTCTATCGCCGCCTGGGATTCATTCAGCACGATCGTCACTTGATGACGCGCTGGATCGAGCAACCAACATAGTCAAACCGCCAAGTAGTCCTGGGTGGACTCGAACCACCGATCGTCGCTTTGTAAGAGCGCTGCCGTCGCCGCTGGGCCACAGGACCAAAACGTCTATTCAGCTCGGGGGGAAGGAATCGAACCTTCGTCACCTGGTTCAAAGCCAGGCAGCCTACCGTTAGCCGACCCCCGAAGGATTGCAATCAAACCGAAGCTGCGGCGACAGGAATCGAACCTGCGAAGGAGCGGTTAACAGCCGCCCGACCGTACCAACACGGAAACACCGCAATACATGTCTTTCCAAAGCGCACAGGCTGAAAGCTTGTACAACATGAGAGCGCCCAGCGGGAATTGAACCCGCATTTCCGCCATGGCAAGGCAGTAGGTTGCCGTTACATCATGGGCGCTGGTTGAGTGGGACTAGAGGGACTTGAACCCTCACCAACTCGGTTAAGAGCCGAGTATGCTGCCGCTAACACCTTAATCCCGCTATTGAATTTGCTGCGTTCGGATGACCATCACCTCATGGGCGCGAAGGGAGTTGAACCCTTCCCCTTTGTCTTATAAGGACACTGCTCTTACCGCTGAGCTACGCGCCCGTTGGTTACGAAAACTATTCGCTGCGATAGGGCCGGAGGGATTCGAACCCACACCGGACGGAGTAAAAGTCCGTCATGCTGCCGTTACACCACGACCCTGAAATCTCACCGAGTCGGCTGCGTTTGGAGTGCGTGGCAAAGTGCATGACGAAACCCTTTCAGCGTGCGAACAACCAGTGGTAATCCTGAGAATCGAACTCAGCGGCTTCGGTTATCAGCCGAAGTCAGGCCAACCAGCCCGCGACTACCATGATGCGCCAGACGCTTACGCTTCCGGCTCAGGAAAACACAAATAGCCCGTATGGGAATCGAACCCATCTCACCGCTTTGAAAAAGCGGCATCCTGTACCACTAAACGAACGGGCCTGGGGGAAAGGGACGAGAGGCGAGAGAAGGGGCGCGAGGAAAACCTGCTTCCCTCGCTCGCTGTCTCTTGCCTCATCGCCAGTGGGTCGGGGGGCGCTCGAATCCTCGTCTCCTGGTCTTCAGCCAGGCGCTACACCGTCTCAGCTACCGACCCAAGTTCAATCTGCGCACGAAAAAAGCCCGGTGTCTGGTGACACCGGGCTTCAAGGAAGCGGCTGCGGTCGTGAGCGACCGGGTGTCAACAGCGTGAACATTTACCAAACACAGGATTCACTCGTTCGCCAATCGGCGTCACGCAAATCACTGGTTGGCATTCTTGTTCAGGCGAATTGACACATATGACCGACATCGGACGAATTCCTCTCACTTCTGGTGTGCTTGATTGTCTGAGAGAAGAGACGATGGGCCGAAAGAAAGGTTCGGTGGTTTGCTCAGAAAATCTCTGTGTGTAGAAGTAGATGCTCCCACAGGCCAGATTATTCCCGACGATGCGTTAACCGCCGTTCTCTTTCCGGCGAGAGCGTTTATTCGGGCTACGCGAGGGAGGCGGAGTTAGCGGGCGGTAACGCGAGAGGTCAATCTGCCGCTCTTTACGTCCCTGGCCGAGATAGATCCGCTGCCAGTTCACAGCGATCGATTCGTCGCCGCCGCTGAACTCGCGGATGTAACGGCCTCGCACCGAAGCGGGCGTGCCTGTCGGTGGATTACGCAGGGCATAGTCGATTTCGGCGGGCTCGAGCAGATGTTCGGTAATGCCCGTACTGCGCAAGCGTTCGAAGTAACCTTCGCCGGAAAGCTCCGAGTAGCGAAGATCGATTTTCTTCTTTACTTCCCAGGCAGCGTCGGGGCCCGCTTTGTCGAGCAAGAACTTCTTGGTGACCCAGTCCAGAGTGCCGACCAGATCTTGTGGATCGACTTCGAGGCCATCGAGCGTGTCTTCCCAGAGCCTGAGAATTTGCCGAGCTTCGGCCGGTGGGTTTTCGTGACGATCGACAAACTCGCGGCATGCTTCCCAATACGAGCGTTGCAGTTCAATAGCCGTGCAACTTTGCTTGCCACCGAGCGGAATCTGATACTTGAGTGTCGGATCGGCGCAAATGGCTCGCAGCACCTGTAGTGGGCGGCGAACACGGGCGACCGGTGGCAAACAGCCGGCTTCAATCGCGTCGATTACCAGCAGCGTGGTGCCAATGCGCAGGTATTCGGCGACATCTGCGCGGTTGGAGTCGCCGATGGAGATTTGCAGCCGTTGTCGCTGCTGAAACAACTGCGCGTATTCGAGCGGATCGAGCCAGGCATCGGCATACGCGGTCTTAAAAAAATGGCCAAAGCTGAAGACCGGCCGATCGGCGAGCATGCCGCCATAACCGGTCAAGCAATTCATCGCGGGTGCTTTGTCGGCCAGATGAAAATTGCCGTCGTTGTCGATCATCCCCGCACCGGCAAAGACCGGGCGAGTGATGAGAAACGGCGTTAGTTGTCGGCGTAGCTTGCGAAAGGCAAACATCTCGAGCGGAACATAGAGCACGAGTGCGATCGGGAAGATCAAGACACGCGTGACGACGGAAAGCGTGGCTTCGAGCCAGCGAGGTCCGGTGGGAACTGCCTGTTCGATTTGTTCAAGCTCGCAGCCGAAGAGCACGCGCGCAAGTTTCTTCGGTTCCTTGAGCCAACGCGCGACGATCAAGTAGCCGATCAGTGCGGTGAGGGTATAAACGCGGCCGACGCCAATCAGCAACCACAGCAACAACCAGGTGAAGGCAGCGAGTGGCAGAGCCAGCACCAGGCAAGTGCGCCAGGCAAACAAGTGGAAACCATTAGCTAAGTCGACTTCGTAGTTCTCTTGCGCGCCATAGACGTTTCCGTGTGCATCGCGATCGTTCTTCAGCAGGCGCACTTCTTCGCCAAAGGCTTCGGCGGCCGATTGCGACAGCAGTTCATCCTGCGCGCGTTGCCAGGCTAAGAGTTGCCGTGGACTGCGACATTCGGGAGTCGCCCCTTCGATTAAGCCGCCACCTGCTGCTGGGCACTCGGTCTCGAACCAAATGGCGCCACCGGCGGCGTGAAACACGCCTTCTTTCATGTGCCGGGCTTCGACTGTGGGCACGCGTTCGCGCACGGCAGCAACCAGGCGACGATAGGCGCGGTACTTACCGCCCGGCTCAAAGCTCTCGGTATAGGCCGAGGCCGTCGGAGAAATGGCGAGCGCGTATTCCGTTTCGAGCCCGATCAAGCGTTCGAAGATCGCTGGCTTACTCGCCACCGTGAGGAACTTCCGTCGCACGCAGGTATTCTGCGGGCTGAGATTGGGCATCAAGCTGAATCTGGTTCAGCACAAAATTCAAATCGCGAACCGGAGCGACTTTTGTTGCGTCCGTGGCTTCAGGCGTCACTACTTCACTGCGAACCATAACATCACCTGCATCCTAAAATCGAATGAGCCTTGGACAACCGCAGTTCGGCTGCGACTGAATTCATCCTAACCACGCTCTGCGCGGGCGGCAAGCGCGAGGTTCGTGCGAATTCCAGTGAGACAGTTCAACGGCTGCTGGCACGTTTCTTTCGTGCTGGCTTGCTGGCCTTTCGCTGAGTAGCCAGCCAACTTTGCAGCCTGGAAATGGCCAGTTCTTTGGCCTTGGCTTCGATATCGACCGCGATCGATAGCCCCAGCCAACTGGCAGGAACGTCCGCCGGATCGATGTAGTCGTGATGCAACTGAGGCTGAGGTGCATCCCAGCCATTCAGCGGGCTAGAGATATGAAACAGCGGCTCGCGGAGATTGCCGCTTGCCCGCCAGGTTTCCATTGCGGCCGCAGTGGCTTCTTCGACCGAAAATTCATCTTGCAAGCAGCGGTGATGATGCACGTCGTAGCACAGCGGAATCTGCTCTGCCTGACAAACAGGAAGCAGATCGGCTGGCGTAAACACCTTGTCATCATTTTCGAGCGTGAGGCGCTGGCGGGCACGAGGCGATAGTCGTGCCAGGTTCTGCCGAAACCGCGCGAGCGCGGCCTGCTTGTCGCCATAGGCACCGCCGCCGTGAATGTTTACTACATCCGCACCGATCAGTTCCGCAGCTTCTGCCTGATACTCAAGCTCGGCCAAGGAACTGGCAACAACTTCTGCGCGCGGTGAGTTGAGCACCACAAACTGGTCGGGGTGAAATGACAGCCGGATGTTCGCAAGCTGCGCAAGATCACGACAGCGATGTAGCTGGGCAACAATCTCGGCCGCCGCGGGCAACTCTTCGAGTCGATAGCCGCACTCGGGATGCGTCTTCAGCGGCCACAGCTGACTCAGTACACGAAAGGCACCGATGTCATGCGCTGCGCAGTACTGAATGGCCTGTTCCAGCGAACGTGCATTCTGCAAACAGAGCAGCGAGAGCTTTTGCAGTTGAGCAGGCCGCGGCAGCTTTTTGCAATGCAGTGCCGTGGCGATGCCGAACTTGATTGGCTCACTGGCGAATTGGCAGCAGAGGCCGAGTCTCATGATGGTTGAAACGTCCGATGAAAATGCCAGAGTGGTGACTCGTGCATCTTAAGGAGTGGTCAACTGCGAATGGCAAACAGGATAATCACGATTCCAATGAGCAGCAGGATGCCCATGACGATTTGCAACTGTCGCACCCACGGGAGTCCGGTCGGAATGCCCGCCAGCTTCTTTAGTTCCAATTCGGAGCTGTCACAGGCTGTCAGATAGGCGCGTCGATCTTGCAACGTGTCGGTGTCGGCTTCGTGGACCAGTTTGTTCCGCACGGTCGCAATAAAACGCAATCGCTTGACGAGCGCTGGCGTCAGTTCTCGTTCTACGCTGCTCACCTTCTCGTGCAGCCCGCGGCCATCGGCCCCAAAGTTTTTTTCGAGCAGGGCTTCCAGGCGTTTGCACCGTTTGACGGCAAGTTCGATATCGCTCATGGGCAGCAGTTTAGTATCTAGGGCGAAGTCCGGCCAAGTGACGTTTTAATTAGTCGACTGCGTCCAGCAAACCGCCCCGAATTATGCACGCCAAGGTCTTCGCACCGAGGTGAGCAATCGACGCAAACCGGCGCGACGCTCATTCAGGGGGTGTTCACAAACCCCCGCGTCGGTCGCCGGAAATAGGCGATATTCTTCGAGAACGGCGCGCATTTTGGGTTTGCCCAGGTGGTGGTTTGTGAACATGTACTAACCGGGGCCACGCTGCGTCGAGTGAGTTACGACGAAATGCCTGTGCCTTCTACACTCTCACACGGAGAAGCTACAGCTCGCGTTGTGCGTGAAGCCAAATGGTGTCGCAGGAAGCAGTTCGGAACGAGACAGCTTTTCGTGCCTTGCCCCCTCTGCGCGGGCGGCTGGGAACCGTAAAATGCCGGATTGCTCGCCATTCCTCTTTTGGTCTGCGTTTTGCCGATGTCAACGACTTCTGCTGGTGCCGGGATTGCGGCTGAGCGTGTGTTGGTGCTCGATTTTGGGTCGCAATATGCCCAACTGATTGCCCGCCGCGTTCGCGAGAACAATGTCTATTGCGAGATCGTCCGCCACGATATCACGGCGGAGCAGATCAAGAAGCATAATCCGCGCGGACTCATTTTGTCCGGCGGTCCGAACAGCGTGTACGAGCCGGGCGCTCCTCGCTGCGATCCAAAAATCTTCGAGCTGGGAATTCCTGTGCTCGGCATTTGTTACGGGATGCAACTGGCTTGCGATACGCTCGGCGGCAAGGTCGATTCGGCACCTGCTCGAGAGTACGGCCGCGCCCGAGTGCAGATCACCGAGCAAGGCGATTTGTTCGCTGGCGTGCCGGCTCAAATTGATGTCTGGATGAGTCACGGCGACCAGGTGAGCCGCGTCTCGGACGATTTTGTACCACTGGCCAAGACTGGAACCTGCCCGATTGCTGCCGTGCGACATCGCAGCTTGCCCGTGTATGCGATGCAGTTCCATCCCGAGGTGACGCACACGCCGCTGGGCAGTCACATCCTGCACAACTTCCTCACTACCGTCTGCGGCTGCGGCGGCACGTGGAAGCTCGGCGACTTTGCCCGCGAAACCATCGGCCGGCTGCGAGAGCAAATCGGCAATGGTCGCGTGATCTGCGGCTTGTCGGGTGGTGTCGATTCGGCAGTGACTGCAGCGCTCTTGTATCAAGCAATTGGACCGCGTCTCTCGTGCATCCTGGTTGATAACGGCCTGCTCCGCAAAGACGAACAGGCCGCCGTCATCGCCGAGTTCAGCAACCACTTCAAAACGGACCTGCACGTTGTCCAGGCAGAAACGGAATTCCTGAAAACGCTCGAAGGGATCACTGAGCCGCAAGAGAAGCGCCGGCGTATTGGGCATGCTTTTATTGAATGCTTCAAGCGTGAAGCGTTGAAAATCAAGGACGTCGAGTTTCTCGCGCAAGGGACGCTCTATCCCGATGTGATCGAAAGTGGTGCAGCCATCGATGGCCCAGCGGCCACCATCAAGCTGCATCACAACGTCGGCGGCTTGCCGAAGGAATTGGGCTTCAAGCTGGTTGAACCGCTGCGAGATCTATTTAAGGATGAAGTTCGCCGCTTAGGTCTTGAGTTGGGCTTGCCGGAAGATCTCGTTTGGCGACATCCGTTCCCCGGGCCAGGCCTCGCGGTTCGCTGCTTGGGCGATATTACCCGGCCGAAGCTCGATGTGCTACGAGAAGCCGATGCGGTGATGATCGAAGAGATCAAGGCTGCCGGCCTGTATCGCACCACGTCGCAAGCTTTCGCCGTGCTGCTGCCGGTGCAGAGCGTCGGTGTGATGGGGGATGCCCGCACCTACGAGAACGTCGTCGCCATTCGCTGCGTGAATACCGACGACTTCATGACGGCCGACTGGACGCATCTCCCTTACGAAGTGCTCGCCCGTATTTCGACCCGCATCATTAACGAAGTTAAGGGCGTCAACCGCGTTTGCTACGACATCTCGAGCAAGCCGCCGGCGACGATTGAGTGGGAGTGATCTGGCGGCAGAGAATTGCCGCCTTGCTATCCCACCAAGAAATGAAAAAGGCTCGGTCGCGGGGAACGACCGAGCCTCTTGAAGCTCTGGCATCTCGACACGGGGATTGTCGAGTCTGACGGGGTAGTCAGTTTGCCGAGCGAGGGGTGGGCACCAATGGAGTTACGAGGGCGGGGTTTTCTGGGCGGGCTGTGTACTAGGCGGGTCCGGCTCGTGCGGGAAATAACTTGCCGGCAAGAGTGGAATCGACCAGTCGCGACTCCTACAACCACGTTTTTGCGATTGCCCGGCATGCGCGGTACAGGCGGCACTGCCGGCTTAGCCCGCAGTTGCGGCACAGTCGGCAAGGTTTGACTGGCCCGCAAGGTTTAACAGTGCAGAAAATGCCCGTTGTTACTCGCTCGGGTAATGCGCTGGAGTAAGAGACTCAGCGCGCGAAAGAGTGGATTCTCTGTGTGGCCAACTAACGTGGCAAACCTAGCTGGTTGGCTTGGCGATCGGCCGAGATCACTTGAAACGACAGCGTATCGGGAACTTCTTCGACCGGCAGTGGCAATTGCTGCGTGATGGCTGGGTCGCGAGCGACGAACAGCCCTTGGCAATGCGAACAGGCCAATTCGCGCCCGAGATGTTCGATGCGGATGCGGAGCTGCCGGCCACACACCGGGCACTCTTGATAAAAAAAGTTGCGGATCGACATCGGCTCGCACTCCATCACGCTCACGGGGGATATTCCGAACGGCGCTCTGGTCATTGTTGGCATCCAATCACCATGCAATGACCGAGCTAGACAAGGCCCGTGATTCTACGAACGGCAACACTCTGAATCAAGCAAGAAGGATTAAAGTTCAGAAACATTAATACAGCTGGCCCCCGCATTGCTGTCGCAGATGTGCCACTGACGATTATGGTAGTTAGCTCCGTAGGCGGGTTTCACCGCAGAAATCCCGCCATCAACGCACAATGATGCCAATCAGGTGTCGTGGACAGACTGTCGCATTCACGTCAGCGATTGTGCCTTCTTGTCGCGACTACTCTTTCAAAACAAGGTCGATGCACATTACCGCGCCGAGGATGAGCATTCGCACCGGATTGTCGGCGGGAACCTGGTCGGAAATCTGCAGCATGTAGTTGTCGGCGCTGGTGAACAATTCTTTGCCGAAACCAGCCCACTTCTTGCTCACCTTGGCCAATTCAAAATCGCCCGACTTGAAGGTGAACTCCCAACTGGTCCATTTGCCTTTCAATTCGCACACGACCTGGTCGTTGCTGCCGAGCACGCTGAACGCGCCGCCGAGCGAGAAGAACTTTTGAGCAAAGCCGCCGACGCGCTGACCCTGCTCGTTGAGCACATCGACTTTCGAGAGGAAGATCGAAACGCCACGCTTGACGGTGAGGACCGTCGCGCCATCGGGAGTGCGAATGGTCACCTCGAAGGGCGTCATCCGCTTATAGTCGGAGAAACGGAGCATCTTGGTAAAGAAGCCAAGTTTCTCTTCGCGACAGTTCAGGATCACCTGGTTGGTGTTGGGGTCGAGGACATCGTAATTGTTGGCAGCTTTGAACCAGCCGACGTGCTCTTTGACGAAGAACAGATTGCGAGACAGCACGGGATGCATCGAGGAACGCTCCTAGGTTGTGAATTGCTGGAGTGAAGTTACCGGCAGGGAGAAGTTGCCGGATTATCACGGGTACCCGCACTCGATGCAAGCAACCAAACGCCTTACGACGCATGATGGACCACGGTAGGCAGTTCCTCCTCGGCCTGCGCCGGTTCAAACCAACGATAGATGGCGGGCAACACTAAAAGCGTGAGAATCGTGCACGTAATCAATCCACCAATCACCACGGTCGCCAATGGGCGCTGCACCTCGGCTCCCGCGCTGCCAGAAACTGCCATCGGCACGAAGCCCAGCGCTCCGCACGCGGCCGTCATTAAGACGGGGCGCAAGCGATCGATCGATCCATGCACGACTGCGTTTAGTTGGTTATGACCGTGAGTGCGCAGGTGGCGGATGTGTTCGATGAGTACCACGCCATTCATCACCGCAATCCCGAAGAGTGCGATGAAACCCACGCCAGCCGAAATCGAGAAGGGCATGCCTCGCAGCCAAAGGGCAAAGATGCCGCCGGTCGCCGCAATCGGCACATTCAAGTAGATGAGCAGCGTGAGCTTGACGGAACCAAAGGTGACGTACAGGAGCGAGAAGATCAGAAACAGTGCCACGGGAACCGCGATCATCAGTCGCTGACTGGCCTGCTGCAGATTTTGAAATTGCCCGCCCCAAGTCAACGAGTAGCCTGGCGGAAGTTTGATCTTCTCGTCGATGGTTTTCTGGGCTTCAGTCACAAACCCAGCCAGATCTCGGCCGCGGACGTTGCATTGAATCAGCAAGCGGCGGCGGATCGCATGGCGGCTAATCTCGGCCGGGCCATCTTCGGTTTTGATGTCTGCCAACTGTGAAATGGGAATCTGACGTCCTTGTGGATCATCGATCTTGAGTTGCTTGAGCATCTCGGCCGTCTCGCGCGATCTTGGCGCTAGTCGAACCTGCAGGGGAAATCGTCTTTGCCCCTCAAAGACTTCACCGACAGGCTGACCGCCAATCACCGAAACGGCACTCAGGACATCGCTAGAGTTGATCCCATAGCGGGCAATGGCCGCGCGGTTGATGATAATTCGCATATAGGGAAGACCAGCAATTTGCTGAGCCTGTACGTCGGCCGCGCCGGGCACCTGGCTCAGTTCGCGGACAATTCGATCGCCCTCGGACTTGAGCACGTTCAAATCGTCGCCATACAAGCTCAAACCGACATCAGACCGCACACCGGCAACCAACTCCTGCACACGAAGTTCAATCGGCTGCGTAAAGCCATACGAGTTGCTGGGGACCTCGCGTTCGAGCGCTCGTTGCATCTGCACGACCAGGTCTGCTTTTGAAATGGGCTCGGGCCAATGTTCCGGCGGCTTGAGTCGAATCAGAATGTCGGTTTGATGCACGCCCATGGGGTCGTTGGCGATCTCGGGGCGTCCCGTTTTTGAAATCACGGTTTCGACCTGCGGAAACTTCATCAGCGTGCGCTCCATCGCCTTCGTCATCTCCAGTGACGTTTCGAGCGACACACTCGGCAAACGAACCGCTTGAATGGCAAGATCTCCTTCATCCAGCTTGGGCACGAATTCGACGCCGAATGTTGCCGCGGCGACCACGCTGAGCGCGAACACTCCCCCCGCACTCGTAATCATGAGCAGCGGGTGGTGCATGGCAAAGTTCAGCATCGGCTCGTAACGCTGGCGAAGTTGTCGCACCAGAAACGTGTCGGTGGCGCTCACTCGCCGGGCGAGGAACAACGAAGCCATCACCGGCATCACCGTCACCGAGAGGACGAGCGCACCGGTAAGTGCTGACATGAAGGTGAAAGCCATCGGGCGAAACATCTTCCCTTCCACTCCCTGCAAGCTCAGGATCGGCAGAAAGACGATGATGACGATCAAACCGGCAAACAGAATCGGCGTACCCACCTCTTTTGCCGATTCCTTGAAGACCGACTTGGGGACCGTCGCCAGGCCGGTCTCGCGTTGATAGCGACTGGCAAAGCGCACCGCGTTTTCGATCATCACCACTGCGCCATCGACGATCACGCCAAAATCAACAGCACCCAAGCTCATCAAGTTCGCCGAGACACCACCGAGGCGCATCGCAATCAGTGCGCACATAGCCGAGAGGGGAATGGCAGCTGCCACAATCAGCCCCGCGCGAACGTCGCCCAAGAGCAGGAAGAGCATAATGATGACGAGCAGCACGCCGACACCGATGTTCTCGGCAATCGTGTGAATCGTCTTTTCGACTAGTTCGGTGCGGTCATAAAACGTGTCGATATACACGCCCGCTGGCAATGTCGCTTCGATCTGTTTGATCTTGGCTTTGACATCGTGAACGACCTGTCTCGAATTGCCTCCCATGAGCATCATGACCATGCCAGTCACGGCTTCCCGGTCACCATCGCGCGTGACGGCTCCCTGCCGCAGCATGGGAGCAAATCGACAGGTCGCCACATCGGCAATGCGAATGGGGGTGCCATCGCTGCGGTTATCGAGCACAATCTGTGAAATATCTTCCAGCGAACTGACGAGTCCTTCGCCGCGAATCAATCGTTGCTCTGCTCCGTGAGCGATGTAACCGCCACCGGCGTTGGCGTTGTTCTCTTCCAGAGCCTTGAACACGCGGCTTAGCGAAATGCCGTAATTGAGCAGCTTATCGGGCTCGACTTGAACTTCGTAGGTCTTCAGTTCGCCGCCAAACGTATTGACCTCAATCACTCCCGGCACGCTGCGGAGTTGAAAGGCGATCTGCCAATCGAGAATCGTACGCAAGTCCATCAAGCTGTGCGAATGCCCCGGCTTCGAGCGAACCTCAAATTGATAGATCTCGCTCATACCCGTGGCGATTGGACCCATTTGAGGATCGCCCATTCCCTTGGGAATGTTCTCGCGAGCCTGCTGCAGCCGTTCGTTGATCAGATTGCGCGCCCAGTAGATGTCGGTGCCATCTTCAAAGGCAACCGTCACGGCTGAAAGACCGAAGCGGCTGATCGAACGAATTTCGCTCACGCGCGGCAAGCCGCTCATGGCATTTTCGACGGGGAACGTGATGAACTGCTCCACTTCCACCGGTCCCAGGGCGGGCGAAGTCGTCAGCACTTGTACTTGCACGTTCGTCAGATCGGGGACTGCATCGAGTGGCAGCGAACTGGCCGAAATAAAGCCGACGCCCAGGAGGACAACAGCGAGCAGTATCACAATGAAGCGATTATCGAGCGACCAGTCGATGATGTGATTAACCACGGTGGAATGTCCAAAGTGCGAAGCAGGTGGGAAGGAAGACGGAGCAGGTTGCACTACTCGGCGAGTAGTTCGGCCAGCATTCGCGATTTCAGGGCAAAGCCGCCACTCGTGACGACTTGCTCACCGGGTTGCAAGCCGCTGATGATCTCGCAGGCTTCGTGATTGCGGCGACCAACGTCGACGTCGTGGCGGGCGAACTTGTCTCCGCTCACGTGCACAAACAGAAATGACTTCCCCTCGTGATCGAGCACCGCGGTGAGCGGGACTTGCAGAACTTCTTGCACTTCCAGATTGGGGAGTTCGACATTTACGAACATTCCCGGCTTGAGCGCTCCCGACTGACTATCGGCGACAGCCCTCATCGAAACCGTACGCGACGATTCGTGGACAATGTCGCCTGTGTAGAAAACCTGGGCTTCGAAGGTCTTTCCCGGCCACGAATTGCTGCGCAATAGAATCGTTTTGCCAGCCAGTTGCTTTAGCAGTGGTAGATGCGCTTCAAACACATCGGTCGTGACCCACACTGTCGAAAGATCAGCGATGCTGAGAATTTGGCTCGTGGGCCCGATACTCTCCAGGACGGTGATGTCCTTCGAGATTACCGTGCCTGCAAATGGCGCGCGAATAGGATAGTGCGCAATACTCTCGCCTTGCTTCGTGGGATTGATGTTCGCGAGGGCTTTGCGGTCGAAACCCAAGATCTCCAAGTTGGTTTCGTCAACCGCGACTCGTGTTTCCAGATCCTTCACACTTTGAGTCGAAACGATGGCCGCCTGTTTGGCATCCTGGCTGATCTGTTCCACGAGTGATTGCAGCGTAGCGCGCGCGGTGTTGCGTTCCGCTTCGGCTTCCAGCAGTTGCTTGCCGGGAACTGATCCATCGCGTGAGAGAGGGGCGAGTCGCTCGTACTGCAGCTTGGCTTTGCGCAGTTTGATATAGGCGGTGATGAGTTGGTCGCGATAGTCGCCGAGCGGGCGATCTTTCAACTTGGCTTCGACCTGCTCAATGTCGAGGTCGCTGCGAATCAGGTCGATAAGAGCAAGGGTGTTGGTGGTCACCTCTTGCGTCCAGCGGTCCTTCTTACTGACAAAGTCCAACTGCAGCCGATCTTGATACAGCTGCAACATCGCCTGACCAACTTCTTTGCTTTGCACGACGGCCAGCAGTTCGCCGGCAGCTACCAACTGCCCAAACTGCACCTTCACCTCCTGCACGCGGCCTTCAACGAGCGGGAAAACATGCGTTACCCGGTCTTCGTTCAAGGCAATCTTGCCCGTCAGTTGCACCGACTGCACCAGCGGAGCACGTTGGGCGGCGTGCACTTCGATGCCCGCCGCTTTCCAAGACTCTGCGGGGAATTCAATCAAGCTGGTAGCTGGCACCGACACTTCGTGCGTCGCAGTTGCGGCGACTTCACTTTCGTGAGCATTGTGAGCGGGCAAGTGCTTGCCCATGCCACCGGAGTAGCGCCACCAAAGACCACCAGCCAGCAAGGCGGCAAGGACGACCACTGCGGTGATCTGGGTACGAACGGGCACAGACGCAAATCGAGACATGGAAACGCTCCTGATCGAACGGGCAATGCTAAAGGAGCCGGAAAAGAAACCGGCGCACGATCAAGAAGGCTGCTTAGCAGCGAGCAACGCAGAAGCGCTCAGGGACCGAGAGCGTGGGGGCAAAGCTATCGAAGAAGTGTTGGGCTGCATGAGCTTGAATGCGGCGGGCGGCCGCGAACTCCTGCTGGGCGAATTCAACGACGAGGGTTACCGGCGCGGCAGTTTGAGCATCTCGAATGAGCGAACTGGCGACAACATCGACACTGTCGGTCGCGGGCACGCGCGGAGCGTCGTAGTCGCTGGGTTCGTCAGGCTCATCCGGCGAGACTGGCATATCGACATGAAAATGCCAGCTAAAAACGAGATCTGCGAATTGATCGATGGCCGGATGATGCGACTGCAAATGAGCCTGCAGGTCGGCACTGGGGCAGTTTGCACAATTGCCGAGCGTGCCGTGCGAGTGACACCAAGGGAGCGGTCCTTGCCAGGCGATCACCAGCAGCATCCAGCGCAGCGCCAAACTACCGGCCTGCAGGGCCGTGCGTGTTTGTCGCGATAGGGTGCGGGTGTGAAACATGGTGTCGAGTATCAGCGGCGGAGTAAAATCCACTCTTTGAGACTATCTCCGCCAGCTAGTCGTGGTCAATAGTCAGCAGCAGTTGAGTTTTCCGCATACGTCTTTAACAAAGGCACACAGCGACCGTTAGGAGGCTGAATCGGGTTGGATCGGTTCGAAGACGACTGGTTCGTCAGCGATTAGCTCATCGTCGCGGCCCGTGGGCGAGACGAGGCCGAGTTGCACGAGCCGGCGAATCAGTCGCGCGCGATGCACGCCGAGCAACTCGGCTGCTTTCGTCTTATTGCCGCCGGATTTTTTCAGCGCCCGTTGCAGCAGTTCTTTTTCTACCTCTGCCAGGAAGGCATCGAGCTTGATAGTGGGCTCGTCAAGCTGTTGATGTACGAGTGATTCGCGACCGTGATGCAAACGCTCGGGCAAGTCGGTGGCGGTAATGAGCGGAGAGGTTGCCTGCTCGCAGGCCTGACGAACGACTTCGGCCAGTTCATCGAGATTTCCGGGCCAGGGAAAGAGCGAGAGAAGTTCCATCGCATCGCTCGCAAAGCCACTATGCTGCACGCCGCCGCGAGCATTCTGCTGCTCAAGAAAATACTGCGCCAAAACCGGCACATCTTCGGGGCGCTTGCCGAGCGCCGGCACTTGCAGCGTGAAGGTGCTCAATGCGAACGCCAAGTCTTGGCGAAACTTACCTCGTGCCGCCAGTTTGTGCAACGAACGTGAAGCCGTCGAAATCGCCGGCAACTCGACTCCAGGAAGGAGTAAGAAGCCGGCCAACTCCTGCTGGGCATCGGGACGTAGTTGATCGACATCGGTTAGCAGGAGCGCTGGAGGGCGACGATAGGTCTGCCCTTCGCGCTGCTTGATGAAGCGAGTGAGCGTGAGTTGCATTAACTCGGCATCCATCACCGGGCAATCGACAGCCGCGAGCGGCCCAACTTTGCTAATATCGCCCGTGTAATGAATGGCTCGGGCTAACTGCCGTCGACCACTCCCGCTGGGGCCAACCATCAGCACGCGGACATTGGCATGCTGGGCCACCTTCACTTGCTCGCGCAGGCGACGGAGCTCGTGGCTGTGGCCGATGAGGGGACTTTGAAAGAGCGAAGGATCGAGATCGCGGCGCAATTGAAGAAGCTGCAAGTGAGTTCGCTTGGCATCGCCCACTGCTTCCTGATTTCGACTGGTTGCTTCGCCTGTTATCGCCTCGCCCACAATCACCAGCACCGCAGCCTGATCGGTAGTGGCAGAGCCGGGTTCAGCAATGGCATGAAAGGTTGCCACCCGAATCTGTGTGGGACCGTTAGCGGGGCCCCCTAACACTTCGCCGCTGAGCGTGGCTGCTTGAAACGCTTCGGGAGGAGGTCCCAGGGCCCACTCGGGAGCCGGTTGAGCTTCGCGACCGCTGGTCGCAATGTAGTTGCAGGCTTGTCCCTGCAATTGTTCGGCCGTGCGACCGAGCCATTGGCAGCAAGCTTCGTTGGCATACTGCAACCGCAGTTGACCATCGATGAGATAAACGGGAGTTGCCGCGCGATCGAGATACTTCAGCAGCAAACGCGCTGGCGAAGCAGGACGAGGCATAGCAGGAACCGCCGAAGGATGGAGTCGAAAGAAGCACCCAGCGGTCAATGATAGCCGGTACGACGCTTACTTGCGTTGGGCCTTCTCTTTTTCTAACTCTTGCAGCATCTGCACCAGCTTGGGGAACTCGACTTCGGTCGGATATTTCTCACCGACACGAATGCCCAGCTTCAGAAATTCAATCGCCAGGTAGAGATTGCTCTGCTCGTTGGCTTTGCCGATCGCCGCGAGGCAGTTCTTGACGAGCTCGCGAGTCAATTCTGGGCTATCGTGCTTGCAGCGCCCGAACAGTCGCAATTGAATATCGAGCGGGTTCTCGCCGCTCAATTCGCTAATCTGCTGACTGTAAGTCACAATGTCGTTGCTGTGGCCCAACTTGGCCGATAGCTCACAAACCTGATTGATCAAGAGCACCTTCAGTTCGCTGGTCTCGGCAGTTTTCGCCGCCGCGATCATTTCTTGCCTCAGCGGTTCGATGTTGGCTGGCATTTCTTCGGCCAGCAGCAGTCGCTCGCGAAAATCCTTGTTGAACTTCTCGCGGGCTTCCTTTTGCGCCTGCGGATCGAGGCCGGCACGCTTGGGCGGGTTGCTCGCAACCGTTTCAGCGGGCTTGGTTTCGCCGGGCATCGGAGGCGTTGGCGAGGCACCGGTGATTGTCGGGGGAGTGAAGTCGTCTTCGCCGGCAGGGGGCTTTGGAATCTTGATGATCTCTTTGTCGAGCACCGGGTTCGATTCCACACCGGCCTTCGCCAGGTCGGCTGCCAATTTGGTAGCCAGGCGATGATTGCCCGGGTCGCTGGCCGCTTCGGCATCGACGGCCAGGAACAAGGTCATGGCGATCTTGCCATCCACGTCGTCGTTCCCTAGCGTGCGATAGGCGATCGCGAGCGCGATGCGGGCGGGGAGTTTTTTCAGCGGCGAGGTTTCCTCGGTGCCATCAACCTTGTAGGTAAGCTTGTCTCCTTCCAGCGAGACCAGCTCCAACTCGTGCTTGCGAAACTTGAATCGCTCGCCTTTGGGAATCTTCTTCTCGGCACCATCACGGACGGCGAGCCAGAATTTTTTCAACAGATCGTGGACGGCACGCAGGTGCTCTTCGTCGGTCTTGATCTGCTCGGCATTTGCGCCGGGCTGATTGGTGTTCAGATAGTTGGCCTGACCGATATGAAACTGGTACTTGTTGTCGTCGCGCAGGGCCAACGCCTGGTGAGCGAGTACCAATTCGGCTTGGGCATCCGCGACCGTTTCTGGTTCGGCGGGCTTCATCCCGCGGGGTCTGCTGGCCACGGGTTCTGGGCGAGGCTGAAACGGCGGTTGCTTGGGACGCGGTTCGTTGGAACCCACCGGAAACTGGGTGTGACCGGCAGGTGACTCCACCGCTGATCGTTTGTTGCCGGTCTTCTCGGCAGGCTTGGTCTTGGAATGATTGGTCGCGGTCGAATCCGACTGCGACCAGATCATTGCCAGCACGCCAGCCACCAACACCAGCAGGCCCAAGGAGCCACCGATGAGAAACATCGGCAACGCGGAACTTTGCTTACGCGGGCGTGCCGAGGAACTGGCACGTCGGGGGCCAGGCGTGGTGACCAGCACCGGCGCGGCCGCAGGCATGGGAATCGGTACCGGTCGCACACCCGCTTTGGGCGAGACATTGCCATCGGCTCCGCTACGCCAACGGCCGTCACCTCGAAAGTCAGATGGTGGAGGCGGCGGAACCACGGGCGCTTCGACTTCTTCTACGCCAGCTTCCAGTGCCGCTTCGGACGATAGTTGCCCGGCAGCTTGCAATACGTCCCGCAATCGCGCGTCGTAAGCCGCCTTTTTCTCGGCTTGCAGCAAGCACAGCTTGGCCGACGTCAACTCGTTGAGAATTCGCTGCGAATGAGCGGCGTGGCGTCCACCTTGAAACGTCCGGACGTGCGCCAGTTGGCGATTCGCTGCATTTTCAATCACATCCGGGTCATCTTCAAAATGAGCGATGCCCAGCAGGCGGTAATGATTCGGTGGCTGATCCTTGGGGGGAATGCCGAGCCACTTGCGATACGGATCAAATTCTTCCGACATCGCGTTAGCCCTGACGAAACGGGGTGAACGAAGCATCCTCTGCCACGGGCGGTCTGGTCCGTTATGATCAACCGCTAGGAGCCTAATTATCCTGCAAATTTGCCAAGTGACAAGGACAACGTATCCGCCTGTACCCGTTGACCAGACAATTCGCCGCCGATCGTGCCGACTATTCCACCCACGACACCAAGGCAAGACTCTGGTTTGCGGCACACATCGTTGCTGGCAGCAATCGCATTCTGGCACCCTATGGTCGTTAGTGTGGCCAGCCGTTACCTTCCCCTGGTCATTGCGGCAGTCACTCCGCCACTACTGGCTGCCGCTGCCCAGCAGGAGCGAGCTTCGCTAAGATTCAGACGCGTGGGGCTGGTCGATTGCGCGCCCCATCATGAATTTTCGGGAAAATTTTCCGTGCAGCTTGGTTCCACCCTCATCGACGACACTTTTGCCGAGGCCTTCGGCATGCGCTACTGCCGGCTGATTGTCACGGCAGCAGACGACTTTTGGCTCGATGCTGCGGTGCGAGAGTTTTCGGGCTATGCCTCGTCGGTAATTGCCTGCGACGCCGAAATTGGGGTCGAACAGCGACTTCCTGCGGACAAAACCCCCGATGGTCGAGTGGGGACGAGCCTGCTGGTATTTGGCTTCTCGACCGATGGACTGGCGAAAGCAATTCCCAATCGCGTGGGGCAATGCCTGATGACTTGCCCCTCTGCGGCGGTCTTTAATGGACTGCCTGCCAGCGAAACAAAGATTCCGCTCGGTAAACATCTGCGTTACTTCGGCGACGGCTATCAAAAGAGCAAGTTGGTCGGTGATCGCCGCTTTTGGCGCATCCCCGTGATGGATGGCGAGTTCCTGGTGGAAGATGTGCTCGGCGTCGAGCGAGGCGTTGCCGGCGGCAACATCATTTTGCAAGCCCGCGATCAAATCACCGCCCTGGCCAGCGCCCGGCGCGCAGCAGAAGCGGTGCATGCTATGCCCGGAGTCATCGCGCCGTTTCCCGGTGGTGTTGCGCGCTCGGGGAGCAAAGTCGGTTCGCGCTACAAGGCGCTCAAAGCTTCGACAGCCGATGCCTACTGCCCCACTCTGCGCGGCCGCGTGAAGTGCAACCTGCATCCCGAGACCAACTGCGCTCTGGAGATTGTCATCGACGGCGAAAGCGAAGCTGCGGTTGGCCAGGCGATGGTCGCTGCCACGCGGGCAGCCGTCGGCGAAGGGATCGTCGCCATCACCGCCGGCAACTACGGCGGCAAGCTCGGTAAGTTCCACTTTCACTTGCACAAGCTGCTAGGTTAATCTGCCTTGCTTAGCTCCCTCGCCTCGGTACTCCGGGGAGAGGGTTGGGGTGAGGGGGCAGCAACTCGCTCGGACGAAGAGTATCAAACCGACTTCTTCTTGCGCGGTCACCGCTTGTCTGTCCCCACGTTCTTTCGCTTCAGATCAACAACCCATGAGATGTTGTTTCGATCGAGAGTAGTGAGCAGCGCCGGTAACCCATCGCGGATTTCGAGTTGGCGCTCCTCGGTGTACAGTGGCAGCAGTTGAAAGAGCTGAATCTTCTTGCCATCAACGCAAGTAATTTCCTCAACATTGATCAGCAAAAATGCTGTGTAAGGAACACCGGGTGCAACTGACTCGGGCGGATCGCCGTTGGCAAATATCACACCAGGGCCACCAAGGAACGAGCCACTCTCTGCTGGATAGCGGGCAATCGTCTGCAGCCATTGAAATGGCCAAAGTGATCCCCCAGCGGGCTCTTTCTCTGTTTTCTTGCCAAAGCCGAAGAATCCAGATTTTTTGGTCTTCCCTTTGAATCCGGGAATTGGCCAATCAGGAGGGAGTTGAATCATGAGCTCCGCAAACCGAAAGTTCTCCAAGTCAGCCGGAACGTTCATCCGGTTCGCGCTCATTCCCGTCGTAAACAGAGTTATGTAATTGTGGCCTTCGCTCGGGGGAACAACATGAATCGCGACCGGCAAGCCAGTGGCTGCGACTTCTTGCAGGCCAAATGGATGCACCGGCCCTAATTTTGCCTCGAAGTGCATCACGATCTCTTGTTCGAGGGTGGGAGGACCGGGATCAGCTTGCCCCGGCGGTATCACGGCTCCCTTCGAGCGCAGATACTCGGCAATTTCATGCTTGCCATGCAAAATTGCCCATGATAGGGGATTGATCTGAGGCTGCTTCTTGTCGTCAAAAGGATGGTAACACTCATTAATTAGCGCGCCGTGCTCGACAAGCAGGCGGGTTAGTTCCATATCAATGGGCGGTTCATTACGTATCGCACTGATTAATGGACGACAAAGCTTTGCATCTGCCCCTTTCGACAGCAACAGAGAAACAATCTCTATATCTCCACCAGAAACGCCGCTCTCAAGCGGAGACCACCCTTTGTTGGTGTGCATGTTGACATCTATTTTATACTCGAGCAGAAGCCTGACCATATCAATGTGACCAAACGAAACCGCCTTATGAAGGGGAGTCGGAGTTACTGTTCCATCAACGGTAGTGGCTAATTCGGGGAGTTCAGCCAGCAGCTCTCGTAGTTTGTCAATGTTCCCTTCGTAAATGCTATCGTTAACTTTAATCTGATCTTCAGTGTATGGCATCTTATAATCCACCAGATTGACGTTAAGCTATCAAAACTTCTCGCCTTGGCTAAGCTGTGTTGCCATGAAATCAAGTAAGTGGGTCAGGTACCCCGTACCTTACTGTTCAGCAACTGAGCTAACTGTAGCACATCGCACCCGGGAGTTACGCTACTTGGTGTTCACAAACGGCCCGCTTGTTCGAATGCAATGTTTCGATCGTCAGGTACGGGGTACCTGACCTTCTATGAGTACAAGCCGGACGTCAAGTGTGCGTTTCGATTTTTGAATTGTTGATGTTTACATCGTGGTTCTTTCCCGGAACCAACAGGGAAGAGGGTAGGGGGTCTGGGGGAGGGGCCTCGTCCCCCAGACGTCGATAGGATGTCGGCGGAATGCTTCGCAGGATGCGTGGCGGTGGTCGCGGTGGTTCAGCCTTCTATGGCAGGTCGCGTTGCCCGGCGGCAACGTGCCTGAGGATGGGATAGGAGTGCGGCGGAATACTCTACTTATGTTGGATCAAGTCCAAATGGTCGGGTCGATTCTCCGCCGCATGGATCCACGCGTACCTTGTCAGCATTCGGCGATGCACGCGCCGATGATTACCTCGCTGCGCACTCGGCGCTAAAGGGAACATGATCGACGAGCATTTTGTAAATGCTCCGCAGCAGCATCCGGGCGACGACGATTCGTCCCACTTTGTTGCCTCGACGTTTTTGCACACGTTGATAGGCGGGCTTGTAGCGCGGCAGGGTCCGCGCCCAGCTGGTGGCTTCAATCAGGTAACGCCGGAGTTGCAGATCGGTTCCGCCGCCGCCAATCCGGCCGCCGCGCGACTTCTCATCCGATTGACGAATGCCAGGAGCCAGGCCGGCGAACCCAATCAACTGCTCGGCAGAAGGAAACCGTTCAATCGGGCCGATGCGAGCCAAGATCGACACTGCGGAAATGGGGCCAATCCCTTTGATCGCATCGATGCGTTGCGCCTCGGACCAGGTTTGATACACCTCCAGCATCTGCAGTTCGACTTTTTCCAGTTGCCTGGTCAGCAACTCTAACTCTTCCAGCTTGAGGTCGATCACGAAGCGGTCGCTAGTCGGGAACGCCAAGGCTTTCAGCTGCTTCAGGCCACGCTGCGACCAGAGTCCTGTGCGGTCGTACCAGGTCTCATGCGCCAAGTAACGGTTGATCCAGTTGCGCAGCGAAGTGCGGCGCGCAACGAGATTCTCTCGCACCGCGACGACGCGACGCAACTGACGGCACACTCCTTCCGGCTGAAACGCCAGCGGCAACTCGCCGTTCAAATACTCTCGCGCGATGCAAGCCGTATCCACCTTGTCCGTCTTGCGCCGCTGGGCCTTCGGAGGCAGAGGCATTTGCAGCACATTCGCCAGCAAGAACTGAGCGCGATCGCTCACGAGTCCTTTCATCCGCGCCCAACCGGTCGTGCTCTCTTGCAGCCAGATCAGCTGGCCGCCACGGTCACCAGCCACTCGCGCTGCTTCATCGATAACTGGATTCAACGTATGCTCGGCCGTCGCCACTTTCCGCACGGCTTGCGAACCTGTCGCGCGATCCACGGTTCGAATCACACAATGCGCATCGTGATAATCCGACACAAGAATGATATCCTGGCACATGGCGGTCTCCGGTTCGGCTGAAAATGCCAACCCTGAAAGCCACCCCGCGTGGCCTTCTTCGGGCGAGTTTACTCGACCGGCACACGGGCGACCGCCTTTTCTCAGCTACTCATGCCATCTACTAGCCCGACCAGCGATCTTTGTCAGACTGCCCTACTTTGGTTAACCGAGCCGCTTGCGGCCGTTGAACTGCCAGTTCAGTCATTTCACAGTTCACCCGCGCAAGCGCGTGGGTTAACCAGATGACATTGAGCGATAGTCGGACTACTATCGGCTTAGTTGAAATGAAAATGCCTTGAGCTTTTGGCAGCCGGACATGACTGCATTCTCAAAGGCTGCTCTTTGGAATGGAAGTACAATGAACTGAGTGCATAGCCTGCCCTTGAGCGCATTGATCGCATGAGTGGGGCTGGTATTTCCGCATTCGAGAAAAATCGAGATCTCGGGACAATGGACATCAACTCGGCCATATCCACGAACCGTTACTTCCAAGTTTGGCGGATGGCCAGATTCTTCGGACAACCAGTGGTAGGCCCACCATTTGAGCCAGCCATGCATATCACCCCCGCCTCTTCTGCATAGTCGATAAAGCAAGGAGGCCTCGGTGTGAATCTCACCTTTCTTAGGAATAGTCGGTAGTTTGCGGCACTTGAAAGCGAGTTGATCTGCTGCAACTTCACCTGCTTGCAACATCAAGAGGAATTCTCGATATCCAGAGGAATTTCCTCTCGCGTTCGGCCCAAGTTCCGAATTGAATAGCCTTAGAACCTTCTGGTGACACCAAGTATCATTCGGAAAATGAATATCTCCCCACATCAGTTTACACCAGAGAATCTTTCTCGAAAACGTCTACCGGATGTTCGTGGCACCCCGTCCAAATACCTATTGCACCGTGACCCTGGCTCCGCCAGTGCTTGATGTGTAATAGGGTTCAGCCAGGCAGATGGCGGCTCAGGTGCCAGTTTGCCAAATGATTGCAGCTATGATACCGGTTAATAGCGTGCGGCAAAACGGTAAGTCAGCGGACTCGACCGGCTGTGAGGTTCGGTCATCGTCGAACTCGAAGCAAGCAACCGTTGGCAGTTCATGCCATCTACTTACCGGCGGGAAAGCGAACGCCGCCCAAGAGCGCGTCAACGCTGCTCAGTAGAACAACCTCATTGGCTGGTGTCGCAACGTTTGCGGCGTCGAGCACCTCTGAAACCGTGCCAACGCCCGCCTTCGGAATGAAGGCTCGTTGCACAGAACCATCCCGCCGCTTGATGTGCTCAAAAAAGCGCTCCCGCAGGCTCGCGGTCTGGTCAATCGGGAGGAATCGTTCGCGGATGGATATGCCGCACGCCCGCTCTAGCGCAGCCACCCACGCATCACGTATGCGGCGTGCCTGGGCTTCGCGGAGCACTGGTTCTAGTTGTGTTGCCATCGATCAAGGGTCTCCCACGTGCCCCGTTAACGCATAGCTCTTGAGCCGAACTGAATCTAGCAAAATCGATTTGTAACTCAGAGCACCGGACGAGCCGCTGGCATCCACAGCAGAGCGCTCGGCAGGTACAGGGCATCTGGATATACTGACTATCTGTTGACTTTGTGTCAATGACTTTTTAAGATTTTGATTGCCAGGGCCGCTTAGCAGGCTGGCAACCGGTACGCAGTTGGAACCCGGCGAACAGCCGTTCGCGCGGGCACGGGTAGGTTCTGGCCGCTGGTTGGAAACTGAAGCTGGGCGATGCCTAATCTGCAGTTTTGCGGCCGGATGCGAAGGTGTGTGGCTATTCGGTCGGGGTGCAGGGTTTTGTGGGGTGATGGTCAGGTACGGAGTATCTGAGACTACAGGAGGACGGGGGAGGGTCAGGTACGGAGTACCTGGACCTACGGGAAGGAGTGAACGGGTCAGGTACGGAGTACCTGGACCTACGGGAGGGATTGGAAGTTGAGCCCACCCGGTTAGGGCCTGTTCAGCCTGCCGCGTGAACAGGGGGTAGGAAGGTTATCAAACGGTTATCAGCAAACGGCTGATTTGCGGGTTGTGGGGAGCGGAAGTCATTGAAGCTGAGGAGGTTATGGCAGAGGTCGTGCGGCAATTTTTCGCGCAAAAAGTTATCAAAACTGGTTATCAAACGGGCGGAATGGAGGACTGTTCAGCAGAGAGCGGGGCAGACGGGGGAGGGTCAGGTACGGAGTACCTGGACCTACGGGAGGGACGGGAAGTTGAACCCACCCGGTTAGGGCCTGTTCAGCCTGGGGAGTGAACAGGGGGTTAGGAAGGTTATCAAACGGTTATCAGTAAACGGCGGATTTACGGGCTTTTAGGTTCGTAAATGACTGTGCAACAGCAGGTTAGGGCGACGCCTGAGATTTGATTTTTCGCGCAAAAAGTTATCAAAACTGGCTACGGGAGGGGCGGAACGAAGACTGTTCAGCAGGGGAAGGCTGGGCTGCAGTTCGCCGCCGATTCGCTCTTGATTCGAGAGGCAAACGAAACCTAAGTTGGGCAACGAAGGTTTAGTAGGTGGAAGAATCGCCCAAGGCGATTTGGCTGCTGCCCATGTTGTTGCGTCAGAAGGATTTCTGCGAATGCGTTCACATTGTTGCCGCCCCGTCCTGGGCTTGCTTGCGGTCGTGGCTGTCCTACAGCTTGTGTTGCCGGCCGCGCAGGCTGCGGACGCGGTCCAGGTTTCGCTGCAGGATTATCGCGGCAAGGCTTACTCACTGGCGGACTTGAAGGACCAAAAGGTCGTCGTGCTGGCATTTTTGGGTTGCGAGTGTCCGCTCGCCCAGCAGTACGCGCAGAGCTTGCAAAAACTGGCGACGAAGCATGCCGCTGACGGTGTCACGGTGTGGGGTGTCTTCTCGAACCAGCAAGATGCTCCTTCCGAGATGGCTCACTTTGCGAAGACCCTGAATGTGGAGTTTCCGCTGCTGAAGGACCCCGGCAATGTTGTCGCCGATCAATTGAAGGCCACCCGCACGCCCGAAGTCGTGGTGCTCGATGCCAATCGCGCCGTGCGCTATCACGGGCGCATCGACGATCAATTCCATTACGGCAAGCAACGGCCCAAGGCCGAGCACGACTACCTGGGCGATGCGGTTGCCTCGTTGCTCGCTGGTAAAGAAGTTGCCATCCAAACGGCCGAGCCCGTGGGCTGCCTCATTGGTAAGAAACTGAAGGCCGACGAGACCGCGCCGGTTACTTACAGCGGGCATGTGGCCAAGATCCTCAACCAGAACTGTGTCAACTGTCATCGCCCGGGCGAGATCGGCCCGTTCAGCATGACCAGCTATGAAGAAACCGTAGGTTGGGCCGAGATGATTGCCGAAGTCGTCGCCGATGGACGCATGCCACCGTGGCACGCCAATCCCGCGCACGGCAAGTTCCGCAACGACATGCGACTTTCGGCCGCTGACAAGAAGACCATCGAAGATTGGGTCGCTTACGGCGCTCCGCAGGGCGATCCCAAGTTGGCTCCCGAGCCGCCAAAGTTTGTGGAAGGGTGGCAGATCGGCACGCCGGACCTCGTCGTCAAGATGGCCGACAAGCCGTTCAATGTGCCCGCGACGGGCGAAGTCCGCTATCAGTATTTCATCGTCGATCCTGGCTTCACCGAAGACAAATGGGTGAAGGCCGCCGAATGCCGACCAGGCAGCCGGGCCGTCGTGCATCACATCATTCTTGGTCTGCAACAAGGGAACGGCAAAGGTCGCCAGGTGGGCGATGTTCATTCCGAATGGCTCACTGCCACAGCGCCCGGCGCGAGACCACTGGTGCTGACCGATGGGCACGCCAAGCTGATTCCTGCTGGTTCGCGGCTGGTGTTCCAGATCCACTACACGCCCAATGGAACCGCCCAGAGCGACCTTAGCAGCTTGGGGCTGATCTTCATCGATCCGAAAGATGTGAAGCATCAGGTGGGAACCGACGAAGCCACGAATCGCGGCCTGCGCATTCCGCCCGGCGACGGCAACTACAAGGTTGATGCCCACCATTCGTTCAGCCGCGATATGAAACTGCTTGCTCTCTTCCCGCACATGCACCTGCGCGGCAAAGCGTTCCGCTATACGGCCATCTATCCTGATGGCAAAGAAGAGATTCTCCTCGATATTCCCCGCTACGACTTTGCCTGGCAAAACGCCTATCAGTTTGAAGAACCGATTTTGATGCCGCGGGGTTCCAAGCTCCGCTGCGAAGCAACCTTTGATAATTCGACCGAGAATCTGGCCAACCCCGATCCCACCAAGCAGGTTCGCTGGGGAGATCAGACTTGGGAAGAGATGATGATTGGTTACTTTGACGCGACGCCAGCGGTGGCCAAGCCGATTTCGATCAGCATTTCGCGAGTCAAAGAATTTGAAGCGATCGCCGCTAAACAACAAACCAAGCTCTCAGCCGAATTGAAGGCACTCGCCAAAGAGGCACTGACTTCGGACGAAAAGCTGGGGCAGTTTGGACTGGAGCTGCGGAAGGTGGTCCCGCAACTCGACCGGATCTGCTGGACGAAGATCGAAGGGACGCAGCTGAACATAGCTCGCGTCGCTCAGGAAGAAGAGATTCGCAAAGTGGTGGGCGGCTCGGGGCGAAAACTACCCGCCGCGCTCACTTCGATCGGCGACTACACCGGCAAGACCGAGCCCATCGTCCACGAGAAGCTTTCAGCGGCCAAGGGACTGGATCTGCAGTTTATGGCCCGCACGTTTGGCTCTTCGGTCCACTTTCCGACGAAGATTGAAGACGCCAGCGGTACGCTGAATTTCTGGAGTACCGAGTCCGCTGCATTTCCCCCTGCAGCCGTCGAAGTTCTGAAAGAAGCAGCGGAGTTGCTGAAGAAGTAGCTGCACGGTGAATGCAAACTTGAAGTGCAACGCAGAAGTGCAACGCAGAAGTGCCAGCAGGTGCCGCTACCAGGTGTCAGACAGCATTTTTGCGGTAGCAGTGCTTAGCGAAGTCTCGATCAAGCTTTGCGAATAATAAGTAGACGATCCCAGACATCAGCAATTGCCGACGATTCCATGCGGTATTGCACTTCAAGTTTGCATTCACCCACTGCGAATTGTCCACTACCCAATTAATGTCGTGGGATGACCCAGTACGATGGAACCACCGTGTGCAGTCAGGTCTCCCATACGGGCGGCGGGCATGCCGCTAAAGAACGTGATGAACGAGCCCAGGGCAATGACATCGGGCGGGCCGACGCACACGCACATGTCGCCCACGCGGGCCGGAGGCATGCCGCCGACAAGCGTGGGGATGCCGCCCGGAGGCAAAATGGGGCCGCCAACGTGCGGCACCAACACGGTCACCAGCGGGCAGACGTGCATGTCGGTTACGCGGGCACAGGGCATTCCCATTTCAATCACCGGTTAGATTTCGTGCGTGTTTTGTCGGGGCAGAATCGCTGCCTACTACCGTTGTCGTGGCGACGTTGCGGAAGTTGCCTGAAAAGTCTGGCTAAATTCTTGTTACTTGGCCCCGCCTACTAACTCGAGTCCCATCCGAATGAACTCGCGATACTTGTCCGGTGCCTTCTCGGGCTGGCGAGCTACCGCGGCCAGCAAGATCGCCCCGGTCGCAGCATGAGCACATTGCGTCGGTCCCGGAGGCACCACAGGAGCCGGTGGCGGCGGGCCCATGCTTCCTTCGCTCCAAAATGCAGCCATCGCTACCCAACTGGCTGCCGTTGCATGTTCGGCTTCTTGAGCAGCCGCATAAGCAGCGCGGCGCAGGTCTTCCGTCGGCCCACCAAGCCATTGCTGAACAATGTCCAACGCCTTCCGGTCGATCTTCGACAGGCTCTCTCCGAGCGCCATCTGCACGCAGCGCAGCGACCACTCAATCACAGTCAACTTGCCCATGCTGAACGACAGCACGCGTATGGCATCGAGGAACTTCTCTTGATTGGCGAGTAGCGAGGCAAACTGCGGTGTACTTTGATCGGGCGAAGCCAGCTTCTTGTTGTCGTCTTCGATGGGCGCGATCGCGACCACATCGGTCGAGACCGGAATCAACAAGCCCACGCTGCCTTGCACCGTGGACGGAGAAATCGCCGTGGGTGCTGGATGCGCGTGTGGTGGATGCGCGTGTGGCGGATGTGCATGAGGTGAATGCGCGGCGTGTGCGTGAGTTGCCGTAGCGGTCGTTCCCGGACTGGGCGTTGCGCGAGCCGAAGGGACAACCGCGGAGCCTGGCGGGTTTGCCGGCACCAGGGGCACTTCGGGCTTGGTATCGAAGAGCGGCGGCGGGCCGTTCATGGCAGGCATCTCGGGACGAGTGGTGTCCCCTTCGGCCGAATCGCCCATGAAGATGCGAAAGGTTGCTTGCCCCGTTTTGATTTCGTCGCCATCCTGCACGAGCGTTTCGGCGATCCGCTCGCCGTTGCGATAGCTGCCGTTTGCCGAGTTCAAGTCCTTGAACTGGCACTCGTTTCCCATCCAGCGAATGGTGAAGTGCACGCTGGACATCTCGGGATTCTCAGGACAACTGACGTCCGCCTGGTCGGTCCGACCAACGTACAGCAGCTGCCCTTCGCGCAGGGTGATCTTTCGCCCCAGTCCTGGTCCTTTGATCACTTGCAAAAATGCACGCATGGAAACCCAGCAGACGAGTGAACCCTTGGCGAGAAAGACGCTCGCTTAACTTACCTTCAGCGCACGACCATTGCCAAGGGTGAATCACCCCCCTGGCAGACGAACGACAACCTTTCGCCGCTGCGACTGTCACATTCAGCGCATTTGCCCCCGATTCGCTACAGTGCGGCTCACGACTTCTTCATTTCCTCAGCTACCTCCTCGGCCCGCTTCATCACCCGCAGCACATTGCCGCTCATCAAGGCGTGCGTTTCTTCCGGCTTCCAACCCCGGTTGAGCAGTTCCTGCGTAATCAGCGGATAGGTCGACACGTCCTCCAACTGCACCGGACACTTGGTGATGCCGTCGTAGTCAGAGCCGATGCCAACGGTCTCTTTGCCAGCAATCTTCGCGATGTGCTCGATGTGATCCACCACGTCGTGAATATCGCCAGCGGGATACGGATTGCGCAGTTCCCACAAGCGACGCTCGCGAGCGTAATCCTTCTCGTCCGGAAACTTGGCTCGCAACTCGCGCGAGACGGCAAACATCTGCGCCATGATCCGCGCGGCCTCGGGCACGACAAAGCCCGAGAAGAAGTTGACCATCACCACGCCGCCGTTTTGCTGCACCAGTTTCAAAATTTCATCGGGCACATTGCGCGGATGCGCGGCGATGGCCCGGGCCGACGAATGCGAGTAGATGACCGGCGCCTTCGTCACCCGCAGGGCATCTTTCATCGTGGCATCGCTGACGTGCGACAAGTCGACCAGCATCGCCAAGCGATTCAACTCGCGCACCACTTCTTCGCCAAACGGAGTCAGCCCTTCGTGTTTCGAGGTGTCGGTGGCCGCATCGGCCCAGGCCAGAGTATCGCTGTGCGTGAGTGTCAGATAACCGGCCCCGAGCGCCTTCAACCGGCGCAGATTCTCCAGCGAATCTTCGATGCAATGACCGCCTTCCACACCAATTAGCGAAGCAATCTTCCCCGCTTTGCGTGCCGCCTCGATATCAGCCACCGTCACTGCCGCGGCGAACCTCTCGGGATAGCGCTTGATCATCGCTTGCACAAGCTCGATCTGCTCCAGCGTCTGTTGCAAAGCGGTACCTGCCTTGGCGGTCTCCGCTGGCACATACACGCTCCAAAACTGAGCGCCGACATTGCCCTCGCGCAAGCGGGCGATGTCGGTATGCATTTTCGGTTGAGGCTGAGCAATATCCCGCTTGTCAAACGAGCTACTCGCCTCCTTGCGCATCTCCCACGGCAGGTCATTATGTCCATCGAAGACAAAACCTGCGTTGTGAACTTTCTTCCCTTCCTCCGTGAGCACCACTTTCTTGCGCGCAGGCTTGGCAGCCTCTTGCGCCAGCAATGGCCCGGCTGCAACTCCGGCGATGCTGAGGGCGGCTGCCGACTTGAGAAGTTCACGGCGAGAGATGGACGAGTTACTCATACGACCCTTCGAGGAAATGGCAGTTCAAGTTTCCACTACTGTCTCAGCAGTGCGGGAGGCCGAACATCAAGCTACCTGATTGCCGCTGGAGCTGAAAGCATTATCGCCCGGCGAGTATCCGTGCCTGATGTCGGCGAATAATCGGCTCCTTTTGTCCAATAACTGCTCGCTCCTATCGCTTTGCATCACCGCCAATCGCGGCAATAACTGGCTCCGACACTCGACAACACGGGAGGTTTTTGGACACGTGACTTTGCCTTCACCAGGTTGGGGAACGGCCTCCTCACGCTGACTCTGATAACCACTTTTGATAACTTTTTCGCGCGATTTTTTTGAGTCCGCCAACGAGCCGCAAGTCAATTTTGCTCATTGAGTTACGGCGAATATCAGCGGTTATCACCCCTCCCGCGCGATAACCATTTGATAACCACCTCAGACCCCTGTTCATGCCCGCAATCATTGCGACTTCCCTCGCGATTTCCACGGTCCCGCAAGACGATTTGCCCGACGCTTTGCCTGTCAGTTCGCTAACCATCTCACCCCTGCCTGCGATCCTCGCTCCGGAGGCCCGCCAAAATCCCCAAAAATCTTCCTCGTGCTATCATTGACAATACGTCAACACATTGTCAATATTAACCAATCAGTTTAGTGTGTAAATGATTACTAATCCAATCGCGATCCGGAGGGCTACGACAAACCAGCGGCTTGCAGGGCGATTCCCTGGCGTTTGCGCCTCGCATACGTAAGTTTTGCACGCGGATACGGGCAAAATTGGGCACGGTGAGTGATATCGCCCCGGCGGTAGAGTACAACTAGAAGTCGGCCCGCGGGTTTGGGGCCGTCCTGCCTGTCGTCTGCTAGCTGCCAACCTTGCCAGCTGACGGAACTCGCCAGCGAACTGATCTGGGTGCAGTACTGCATCGCATGATATAAGACAGCGTGTGCCAGCCGGCATTTGTCTGCTCTCTATACGTAACTCGCACTAACGGCCTGGGCGCGACAGATTCTTTCCGGGCCACTTGTTCGAGGAATCTAGCTTGTCGATATCCAATGGTCCCCGTTTGGGAGTTGTCTCTAGCGAGCGCGCTGGGGCAACCACCGACAACACCGCCGACATCCTCCCCGTCCGCGTGCCGACGCAGGTGCCGCATCCCACGGCAACTAACGGCGGCCGGCTGATTTGGTCATACATCATCCCCATTGTGGGCTTTCACTTGCTGCTGCCCTTGGCCTTCGTGCCTTGGCTCTTCAGCTGGACCGGCTTGGCCCTGATCCCGATCGGCAACTTCATCTTTTGCTCGATGGGAATCGGTGCTGGCTACCATCGCCTGCTCACCCATCGCGGCTTCACCTGCCCCAAATGGCTGGAACACACGCTAGCCATTCTGGGTGTCTGCACTTTGCAAGACACTCCGGCCCGCTGGGTGGCTGTCCATCGGCTGCATCATCAACATTCCGATCAGCAACCCGACCCGCACACGCCCCGCGTCAGCTGGTACTGGGCGCACGTCGGCTGGCTCTTCGTCGAGAACAAGAGTCTGAGCGGCATCGGCATGTACGAGCGTTATGCCCGCGACATCCTCCAAGATCCGTTCTACCTCCGGCTCGAACGCAATGTCCTCTGGGGTTGGATCTTCGCGGCCCACGCCCTGGCCTTCTATCTCGTCGGCATGACTGTGGGCTGGATCTACACCGGCACGTACATGGGCGGCGTGCAGTTCGGCCTCAGCATTTTGCTGTGGGGTGTGATCTTTCGCACGCTCTACACCTGGCATGTGACCTGGGCGGTGAACTCGATTACGCACATGTGGGGCTATCGCAATTACGCGACTCGCGAAGATAGCCGCAACAATGTCATCTGCGCGATGGCGACCAACGGCGAAGGTTGGCACAACAACCACCATGCTCAGCCTCGCGCGGCCGCCCACGGCCATCGCTGGTACGAGTTGGATCTGACCTATGTCGCCATCTGCACGCTGGAAATGCTGGGACTGGCGAAGAACGTCGTCCGTCCCAAGCCGCTCGCCCCGTATGTCGATGAAGAGGCCCAGGAAAAGCAACCTGGGACGACGGCCCGCGATGCGGCATAATAGTGCCAATGCCGCCGCTTGAACCGCTCCCTTCTGATCAACCGCCCGGAACCTCGTTCGACCCGCGCGGACCGTTTCCGCAGTTGCGGTTTCGGGGACAACTGCGACCTTCGCAAAGCGAGGTCGTCAAACTGGCCGAGCAAAAGCTAGCCGACGGTGCTCGCCAACTCCACATTGTCGCCCCGCCTGGCTCGGGCAAAACCATTCTCGGCCTGTACTTGTGGGCCGAATGCGTGCGCCTGCCCGCTGTCGTGCTGTCACCGAACTCGGCCATTCAAGCCCAGTGGGCCGCCAAGGTCGATCAATTCTCGTGGCTCAGTGGAGCACGAGATCCGGCCGATGTCCCTGCCGACTGGATCAGCACCAAGGCCGAGCGCCCTTCACTGCTGACGAGTTTGACCTATCAATCGGTCACGCTCCCTGGCCGCGGCAGCGACGACCTGGACGAACAGGCCCGCAGCCTGTGGCTGGAACGGCTCATCGGCAGCGAGCAAGCTCAGACCGCCGAAGAAGCCAAGTACTGGCTGGCCGACTTGAAGAAGCACAACCGCGACTACTACGACCAGCGACTCTCTGCCTATCGCAAGCAGGCCCGCGATGCGATGGCCATCGCGGGCGACGCGTTGCAAACCTTGCATGTCTCGGCCCTTGATACGCTAGCGCGACTACGCGACCGGGGCATCGGTTTGGTGATCGTCGACGAATGTCATCACCTGCTTGGTCACTGGGGCCGAGTGCTCGAAGCGGCTCACGAACTACTCGCTGGTCCAATTGTGATTGCCCTCACGGCCACTCCGCCCGATCGCGAAGGGAAGTTGCCCGCAGATGTGGCTCGCTACGATCGCTACCTGGGCGAGATCGATTACGAAGTGCCCGTTCCCGCGGTCGTGAAAGATGGCTTTCTCGCGCCCTATCAAGATCTCGCGTACTTCGTTCGTCCTGCGCCCGATGAACTCACCTTCATCGCCGGCGCTGATGATCAGCTGCACGAATTGGTGGAAGAGCTTTGTCTACCACTGCCGCAAGACGAAGAAGCAGAGTCTTTAGAGGCCAACGTCGAGGTATCGGAAGAAGCAGCTAACGACGAAGATGCCGCTGAAGATGTGGAACTCCCCACAGAAGTCGCTGATGCCAACGATGGCGATTTCATCTCGGTGCATCCAGCCGAAATCAATGCCAGCGGCGTGATCCATAAACTGACCGAACCAGTCGCGGAGCCCATGGCGGACAAAGAATCGCCTGCTGACAAGAAACCAGACTTCGTGAATCCGCAGCCTCCGCTACGCGAATCGTTGATTGAATGGCTGTCGCGAATCTTGCACGAAAAGCGGTTGCCCACAGGTGTCGCCAAGGATTGGGCTGCTTTCGCGAAACGCGATCCGGATCTCGCCTGGGCGGCTCGAGTCTTTTTGCTGCGTCGCCGGATCAAGTTACCCGACGATGTGCCGCTGCCCGATGATGATGTGCCGACGGAAGAAGTTCCCGAAATGGAATGGCTGGCGCCGGTCCTCGATCGCTACGTGCGGCATCGCCTCCGCCGCTCGAAGGACGAGCGCGATCACGAACTGGCTCAGCGCGTCATTCAGCGACTGCGGATGCTCGGGATTCAAATCACCGATACCGGTTGGCAGCCTTGCGCTTCACCCGTCGGTCGCGTGATGGCTTACTCGCGCGGCAAGTGCCAGGCGCTCGTGCCGATCTTGAAGATCGAAAAGCAACTCCTCGGCGATAAGCTGCGGGCGGTCATTATCGCAGACTATGAGAAAACCTCAGCCACCGCCGGCGCGGTCGAAAATCTGCTCGACGATGAAGCTGGCGGCGCGATCTCCGCGTTTAAGGTTCTGGCGCAAAACCCCGCGACCGATGCACTCCACCCGGTGCTGCTTACAGGCTCAAGTGTGCTGGTCGATGATGAAATTGCTTTGAAGCTGAAAGCGGCCTGCGAAGAGTGGCTGGCGGCGGAAAAGTACCAGGTGGAATTGGAGTTGGGACAGGACGAAGGCTTTCAGGCCTTACGCGGCCGTGGTCGAGATTGGGCCCCGCGTGTCTACGTCGAGATGATCACCGAGATGTTTCAGCGAGGCATTACCAAGTGCCTCGTTGGTACGCGCGGCTTGCTGGGCGAAGGCTGGGACGCCAACAAGATCAACGTGCTGATCGATTTGACCACCGTCACGACCTCGATGACCGTGAATCAGCTTCGCGGGCGGTCGATTCGTCTCGATCCGGCCGAACCACAAAAAGTAGCGAACAACTGGGACGTCGTCTGCCTTGCTCCCGAATTCAGCAAAGGGCTCGATGACTACCGCCGCTTTCGCTTAAAGCATCAACGACTCTATGGCGTGACGGACGACGGTGCTATCGAGAAGGGTGTTGGTCACGTGCATCCCGCGTTCACGCAAATGCGCCCCGAAGGACTCGAGGGTTCGACGGCGCTTTTGAATGCAGACATGCTGGCTCGCGCGGCCCGCCGACAGAATTGTCGCGACCTGTGGAAGGTCGGCAGTCCCTATCGCAATCAACCTTTGCGCACGCTCGAAATCAAACTGGCGAAAGAACCGGGCGGCGATGAGTTTCCGCCTTTCAAAGGCGCCAAACAAGCTTGGACGACGAAGTCGCTGGCCCAGGCGATTGGGCTCGCTGTGCTCAACTCGCTCAACGATGCTCGCCTGCTGACCGATCCCGTGATCAACAGCGTGCCGCAAGCGGTCGAACGCGTCGGCGGTTATGTGCGAGTCTTTTTGGAAGAAGCCAACGAAGAGGACAGCCGGCTGTTCACGCAGGCTTTGCACGAAGCGCTCGGTCCGCTACACGAGCCTCGCTATGTGATTCCGCGACAGATCGATCGCGTCGAAGCGACCTGGCTCTCGAAGCTGTTGCCTTCGATCGTCAGTCAGTACTTTCAACGTCGTCGCCGCGAACAAGTGATGCTGCACGCGGTACCGGCCGTGCTCGCCAAAAACAAAGATCTGGTCGCCATTTACGAGCGGTACTGGAACCGGCACGTCAGTCCCGGCGAAGCGATCTTCGCCCTGCGTGGCGCTGGCGAAGATCTTACGCAATCAGCTCGCTCGGGCGGTCAGGCACCGAGTGCGTTCATCCACGAGAAGGATGTTTTTTTGTAGGAGGCCTACTTCTTATCGGCAACATCAGCAATGGTGACGCTCTTCATGACGTCCCCCTGCTTGATGCTGTTGACGACGTCCATTCCTTCGATCACTTTGCCGAACACACTGTGCTTGCCATCGAGATGCGGGCACGCGACGTGCGTGATGAAGAACTGCGAACCGTTCGTGTTCGGGCCGGCGTTGGCCATCGAGAGAATACCGGGGCCGCTGTGACGCAATTCCTTGTGGAACTCGTCCTTGAATTTGTAGCCTGGACCGCCGGTGCCGGTCCCTTGCGGGCAGCCCGTCTGAATCATGAAGTCTTCGATGACGCGGTGAAACTTGATGCCGTCGTAAAACTTCTTGCCGATCAGCGTCTCAAAATTCTTGACCGTCTCGGGAACCTTGTCCGCGAACAGTTCCAGCTTGATGACGCCTTTGTTGGTTTCGATCGTCGCGACTTTCATGGTTTAGCTCGGAGTTAGGGAGGGGCGGGGGACTAGAGTCTGGAGGTCAGGGTAAACGCAATCCGCCAAGGAACTGCCTCCACTTATTAGGCCCGGCTGAGCCCGTTTCGACAAGGGGCGGAGCCGTTGGGAATGCCAGCGCTAACCGCCGCCGGGGCGGTGGCGTGTGAAGCACTGCTTCGCCACTGTCCCCAAGAACCTGTGCCAATCTGCCGGAAATAGCAGGCTCTTACGCTTTGACAGAAATCCATCCGCGGTTGATACTTCAAGGCTGTTCATCCGTGCGTTGCTGCAAATCAGTTCGGCTATGGTCAATACGCTCTTTTTGCCCGAACTGCGTGAGATGCTCGCCGAGCGCAATGCGCACGACTTGCAGGAATTTGTCACCGCCCTGAATCCGGCCCGCCTGGCCGAGTACATGGAAGGGCTGACCCCCGCCGAAGCGTGGCAGGTGCTGCAATACGCCGAACTGAAGTTGCGGGAAGACATCTTTCTGTACTTCACGCACGAACGGCAGATTGAAGTCATTGAGACTCAGGACCGGGCGGAAGTGGCTGAATTGCTGGCCGACCTGCCGGCGGACGACCGCGTCGACTTGTTACACGACGTAAACGAAGACGTCGTCGAAGAGTTGCTGCCGCTGTTGCCCGCCGACGAACGGCGCGAGTTGCTCCGACTGCGAGCGTATGCCGCCGATTCTGCCGGCGCGATGATGACCACCGAAATGGCCATGATCGAGGAAGATCTGTCCGTGCGCGACGCGCTGGTCGCCCTCAGCCGCGAGGCCGAGCATGTCGAAACGATCTATTACATCTATGTGGTCGATCACGATCTGCACCTGCGTGGCGTGGTCTCGGCGCGGCAACTGGTTTCGTCGCTCGGCAAGCCGGAACTCAAAGTCGGCGACCTGATGGAAACCGACTTGATCCTCGTCAACGCGACCGATAGCAGCGAGGAAGTAACTCACCTCGTCGAAAAGTACGACTTGCAAGCGATCCCGGTTGTCGACAATCAGCGTCGACTGGTGGGCATCATTACGCACGACG
This sequence comes from Anatilimnocola aquadivae, assembly GCF_049819085.1. Classification (GTDB taxonomy): domain Bacteria; phylum Planctomycetota; class Planctomycetia; order Pirellulales; family Pirellulaceae; genus Anatilimnocola. The sequence continues at coordinate 6,516,162 of NZ_CP187419.1, read as the reverse complement.
ACGTGCTCGACGCCGTGCGTCAAGAGGCGACCGACGAAGCCCAACAGATGGCCGGTATCGCGCCGCTGGAAGAAGACTACCTAAAGACCGACTTGGTCACGCTCGCCTGGAAACGTGGCATTTGGCTGACCATTCTGTTCGTGGCTGCCTCGGTGACCGCGACCACGCTGGATACCTACGAATCGAAGCTGAAGGAATGGGCTTGGCTGATGATGTTCGTGCCGATGATCATGTCGAGCGGCGGCAACAGCGGCAATCAATCGGCCACGCTCATCATCACCGCCATGACCGCCGGTGGACTCTCGGTGAAAGACTGGCGCAAGGTTGTGGTCCGCGAGTTGTGCGTCGGGCTGATGCTGGGGACGGTGCTCGCGATTTTCGGCGGCCTGCTATCGACGGTACTCACCTGGGGCGATACCGGCGCTCGTCAACAAACCTGGTGGCCGGTGGTCATCCCGCTGACCTTGGTTTTGGTGGTTACTTCCGGCGCAGTCACGGGCTCGCTGTTGCCGTTGCTGTTCAAGCGGCTGGGACTCGATCCCGCTTTGATGAGCAATCCGTTTGTGGCCGGCATCAGCGATATTCTGGGGATCGTCATCTACATGACCGTCTCGATGATGCTGCTGAGGCACATCAGCCCGTAGCTCGGGCGGGCGCGGGTCTGTAAACGCATAAATGTAGTTGTATCGATGGGCGATCGCACCTTAAACTAGAGCGGTCCTCTCCGCCCTTCCTACCCATCGCGTCCCCCGCGAAATACCGCTTGCAGAGGAACCTGCTGCATGTCGTTTGCCAGTCATTGCACGATGCGCCTTATTTGCCTCGCTGCCGTTCTGGGCGCAGAGCTGATCGTCTCCCGAAATCTGTCGGCCGACGAAGTCGCGGCCAAAGATGCCGAGTTCTTCGAACTGCAGATTCGCCCGCTGCTGGTCTCGCACTGCATCGATTGCCACGGCGATCGCAAGCAGGAAGCCAAGCTGCGGCTTGATTCCCGCGAAGCGCTGCTTGCCGGCGGTGACTCCGGTCCGGCCATCGTTCCCGGTGATCCCGACAAGAGCCTGCTGATTGCCGCGGTCCATTACAAGGCCGATGCCGCGCAGATGCCGCCCAAAGGAAAGATGGACGATGAGAAAATCGACAAGCTCACGCGTTGGGTAAAGACCGGTGCGATCTGGCCTGTCGCCTTAAAGAGCATGCGCAGTGAAGTGGCCGCTGGCGACAAGTCGGGCATGAAGATCCGCCCGCAAGATCGCGAGTTCTGGTCGTTCCGTCCTGTCGTGCTGCCTGCGCTACCGGCGGTGAAGAACGAAGCAGCGACCAAGACTTCCATCGACCGGTTCATTCTGGCACAGCTGGAATCGCAAACCATCTCGCTCGCGCAACCTGCCGAGAAGCGACAACTGATTCGGCGAGTTACGTTCGACCTGACCGGCCTGCCACCAACGCCCACCGAAGTGGCAACGTTCCTCAGCGATGAATCGCCCGATGCCTACGAGCAACTGGTCGATCGCCTGCTGACATCGCCCGCCTTTGGCGAGCGGACGGGACGCTTGTGGCTGGATGTCGCCCGCTTTGGCGAAGACCAGGCTCACACCTTTGCAGCAAGAAAGTATCCGCAGGGCTTTCGCTATCGCGACTGGGTTGTGCAGCAGATGAATGCGGACCTGCCTTACGACCAGTTCGTGAAGCTGCAGATTGCCGCTGACCTGCTGGCTGCTCCCGAAGACAAGCAGCATTTGCCAGCGCTCGGTATGTTTGCTTGCGGGCCCGTGTACTACGGCGACAAGAACGATCTCGATCAGTTCGCCGATCGTGTCGATGTGCTCACTCGCGGTTTTCTCGGTCTGACGGTTGCCTGTGCTCGTTGCCACGATCACAAGTTCGACCCGATTCCCACTTCCGACTACTACGCGCTTGTTGGTGTATTTGCGAGCACCGACTATGTCGAGGCACCACTTGTTTCGCCGGCCGAAGTGGAAGAGGCCCAGAAGCAGCTGACCGAAAAAGAGCTAAAGCTGAAAGAGAAGGACCGGCCGAAGAAGTATCCGTTCGCGCATACGCTGGTGGATCGCTCGCAGGTCCGCAACATGAAGGTGCATGTGCGTGGCAATCCAGAAACGCTGGCCGAAGAGGCTCCGCGGCAGTTCCTGTCGGTGCTTTCGCCCGATCAGCCTGCGGCGTTCAGCAAGGGGAGTGGTCGCTTGGAATTGGCCGAGGCCATCGCCAACCCCAACAATCCGCTGACGGCACGCGTGATGGTGAACCGGATCTGGCAGCAACATTTTGGCCACGGTCTGGTACGCACCGCTGGTAACTTTGGTGCCCTCGGCGAACAGCCTACGCATCCGGAACTGCTTGACTATCTGGCCACTCAACTGATCGAACGCGACTGGTCACTGAAGGCCATTCATCGCCAGATTGTGCTCTCGGCGACGTATCAACAAAGTGCGACGAACGTCGCCGCGAATGAAATCGATCCCGAAAACCGGCTCTGGTCGCGCTACCCGCGCCGGCGGCTCGATGTGGAATCTTGGCGCGACGCGATGCTCTCGGTCGCCGAACAACTCGATCGCAGTGTGGGTGGTGCTTCCCGCGAACTGGCCGAGAACAACAATCGCCGCCGCACCCTCTATGGGCACATTAGCCGGCACGAATTGAATCCGCTCCTCCGGCTGTTTGATTTTCCCGATCCGAACATTACCAGCGATCAGCGAATGACGACCACCGTCCCGCTGCAACAATTGTTTGTACTCAACAGCGAGTTCATGACGAATCTGGCCAAGGATGTAAGCAAGCAGGCCGAGCAAGTTGCCCCTAGCGACATTAGCGAGCGCATCGCGTTGCTGTACGAACGGCTCTACGGTCGCCAGCCCAGTTCGGTCGAACTGGAAATTGGCCGGCGGTTTGTCAGCAGCGATGTACCCCTGCCCGATACGCAACTCTCCCGCTGGGAGCGATACGCTCAAGCTTTGTTGGCAGCGAATGAGTTTTTGTATTTGGATTGAATGTAGCCCGACGCGCAAGCGAGGGTGAAGTGAGAATCAACGTCGATCAACAATCCCCTTCGCTGCCGCGTCGGGCTACCTAAGATGGAACTACGCCATGGATAACCTTCATCCCGCACTTCGCAGCTTGTCGCGACGTTCGCTGCTCAAGATCGGCGGCGGCTTCGGAGCCATTGGTCTGGCCGCTGCATTGCAAGGAGCCGGTGATCTGCAGGCGGCCACTTCTGCCGCCACGAGCAATCCGCTCGCGCCCAAGGAAGGTCACTTTCCTGGCCGCATCAAACGCGTGATCTTTTTGTTCATGAACGGCGGGCCGTCGCACGTCGATACGTTTGATCCTAAGCCGGAACTCTACCGCCGTCATGGCGAGAAACTGCCCGAGTCGTTTGTCGGCAAGAATACCCGGCGCCGCGACGGCAAGTTGCTGCAGTCGCCCTTCTCGTGGGCTCAATATGGCGAAGCGGGCACGGAAGTTTCGGAACTGTACCCGCATCTCGCCAAGCGTATCGACAAGATTTGCCTCATTCGCTCGATGTGGAGCGATAATCCGAATCACGAACCGGGCCTGCTGCTGATGAATACCGGCAACATGCAGCCAATTCGCCCTAGTATGGGTTCGTGGCTAACGTATGCTCTGGGCAGCGAGAATCAAAACCTGCCGGGCTACATCGTGCTGTGCCCGGGTAAGCCGGTCGTTGGTCCATACCTGTGGAGCAACAGTTTTCTGCCCGGCGTGCACCAGGGTACACAGATCAATCCGAAGAACACCGACCCCAAGGCGATGATTCGCGATGTGAACAATCGGTGGCAATCGCCAACGGCTCAGCGGGAGCAACTCGATCTGCTGCAGGCACTCAATCAGCAACACCTGGAGCAACGCGAGAAGGACGCCAACCTCGAAGCTCGGATTGCCTCGCTCGAGATGGCTTATCGCATGCAAGGCGAAGCTCAGGACGCGTTCGATTTGGGACGCGAGACGGCCGAGACGCGGGCCCGTTATGGGACGGGCGAGTTTGCCAATTCGTGCTTGCTGGCCCGCCGCTTAAGCGAGCGCGGCGTGCGGATGGTGCAGGTTTATTACGGCAACGGCCAGCCTTGGGACGACCACGGCGATATTAAGAATCACGCGAAGCATGCCCTGGCCAGCGATCAACCCATCGCGGCACTACTGGACGACCTGCAGGCCCGCGGCTTGTGGGACGAAACGCTGGTCGTGTGGGGCGGCGAGTTTGGCCGCACGCCGATGACCGAAGGAGAGAAAGGTCGCGACCATCATGCGTCAGGCTTCAGCATGTGGCTGGCTGGCGGCGGTGTAAAGGGTGGCTATGTGCACGGTGCCACCGACGAGTTTGGCTTTCAAGCGGTGGAAAAACCGATGCACGTCTACGATCTGCATGCAACCATTCTCCACCTGCTCGGCCTCAATCACGAGAAGCTCACCTTCCGCTTCAGCGGCCGAGATATCCGCCTGACCGACGTGCATGGACACGTCGTACACGATCTGCTGACGTAACGCTCGGCCGCCGTCGTAGGCCAGCAACAAGTGGACGAATGCAGTTCCGGCGAGCACCGTCGCAAACCTGCTGTGCTGGGCAGGGGACTGCAGGTCAGCTATTCACCAGATAGGCTTCTTTTTGCTCTGCTTTCACTTGCCAGGCGGTATGAATCCAGAGGGCGATGAAGATGGGAAAGAGGACCACCGCGATCCATTGGTAAGCAGTCAGGCCGAGCCAGAGCTCGGGTTCGGGGCGCAGGATTTCGGTGAAGAAGCGGAACACGAGATAGCTGAGGATATAGAGCTTGATGAGCTGGTAGCGGAACCAGCCTTGGGAGTGGAAGTACCAGAGCAGCCCAGCCGCGGTGAGGTGAAAGGCGAATTCGTACAGCTGCGTGGGATGACGCGGCAGCGGACCTTGATTCACGAAGACGATGCCCCAGGGAAGCGTGGTCGGCGCGCCAAAGCAGCAACCGCCCACAAAGCAAGCCAGGCGGCCAATGGCGACCGCGACGGCAACCGGCACGGCGTAGGAGTCGCCGGTCCGCTCGCGAATCATTAGCGACCACTTGGCCACTTCCACGCCTAGATAGCCGCCGACGACGCCGAACATGATCGTCTTACCATCGGCCAGCCACGGTGAGGCGATCGATGTATTCGCCCAGTCGTACAAGGCGAACGGCATCTTCGCGCCGATGAACGCGCCGCAAAAGGCTCCGAAGCCGATCCCCAGCTTTTGCCACCACAGCAGGTGCAAGCCGGTCTGAAAGCGGCGCAGCAAGATGCCCCCGACGACGAGCGACGAGAGCATGATGAGCGAGTAACGCCAGTCGAAATGCATTACGGTGTTCGCACCAGTTGCTGGATGGTTAACGGAGGAAGAGCGACGTGCCCCGGACGATAGAGGACGTTGTAAGCACAAAACGGAATGACGTGGCCGCTCGGCAGCACGTGGTGCGTGCAGCACTTCATCACGCGGCGAACGTCGAAATTGTAGGCATCGAGAAACGACGTGATGGTAATGCGAAACAGGTCGCGGGCTCCCATCTGTTCGTTGAGCACGCGACCGAAGAATTCCATCGCCGCGGGCGTCAACTTGCTGAGCAGGGTGGCGTCGATCTGGGGAAACGGCGAAGCACTGCCAAACATCGGCAAGCCGTTCGATTCCTCCGCTGGCGGCGCGCAGCCTCCTTCGCAGCAGGCTTGTCGAGACAAGTACTGCATGGCTAGTTCGCGCGATTTCGCCCGCGTAAAGCTGATGCCGTTAGCCAGCAGATCGTAGTTCTGCTTTACATCGAAGAACCGGTTCACCGGGACATGCCCAGCAGCTTCCGAGCGAAAGATCATCGCCAAGCTGTGGCAGTTGGGATGAGCACATGGCAGCGGCATGAAGTCGTCTGGCTGCAGCAGGCCAGCGGTCTGCTCGCTAAGTCCCTCGATGACCTGTGGGAAGGTGATGCGGCGGTCGATCTCTTCCGGCAAGTAGTAACGGCCCGAATAGGTCGCCGGTTGCAAGTTAAGGCCGGTAATCCACGGTCGATCGAGAGCGAATTTGACAATCGGGCCCCACTGATCGTCGTTCACTCCCGCCTGCAAGGTAGAAGCGAGGGTGATATGCAAATCGTGCTGGCCGAGCAGTTCAATCGCCCGCAGCTTCATTTCGAGTAGTGGCTCGCCGCGCAGCTGCTGATAGACGCTGTCGTTCAAGCCGTCGAATTGCAAGAAGATTTCGAGGCGGTCGCGATGTTCGGCCAGCCGTTCGACCAGCGCCGGATCGGTGGCCAGGCGAATGCCGTTCGTGTTGATCTGAACGTAGTCGATGGGCTGAGCGAGCGCGTATTCGACGATTCGTTCGAACTCAGGATGGACGGTGGGTTCGCCGCCGGAGAGTTGCAGCACCTCGGCGCGGCCTTCGACCTGCACGAGCCGATCGATGGCAGCGGTGACTTGCTCGAAGGAGAGATGCTTGCCGCCGGGAGCACTGCTGGCATAGCACATCGGGCAGGTGAGATTGCAACTGCCGGTGATCTCCACGAGGCCAACACACGTGTGCTGTTCGTGCTCGGTACACAGGCCGCAATCGAAGGGGCAGCCTTTATCGGGCTCGACGCCGACCATTTCCGGCAGCTTGGCCGGCACGCTGAATTGATGGTCGTCGTAGTACGCGACATCGCTACAGACAAAGTCTTCGCGCAGGCCATGCGTCGGGCATGTCTTGCGAAAGTAGACTCGCTTGCCGCGGGTGATGATTTTCGTGGGTACCAAGCCCAAGCATTCGGGACAAAGGCTTTGGGTGGTCCCGAGAAAGGTGTAGTCGCGATGAGCGGGCATGGGTGAGTCTGTCGCCAGTTTAGTGAGTACCAATGATATAAAAACACGTGGCAATCAGCGCAATGATGGCCGCCAGGATGAGTACGACCCCTAAGACCAGGATGATGCCAATCGTGAGGGCGAAGGTTGCCATGACCGTCACAATGCGGGCGGCAATCGACTCGCCCGTGTTGGGCCGATCCTTCGTGGCGAGCACCATCACCGCAGCAGCGATCGTGGCGGGTGTCACCAAAATGAGATACACGACTCCCAAGATCGGCTCATAAAGGTAGGTACCAATGCCCACCACCACGACCATGACAAAGGCGGCGAGCGTCAGCCCCAATTGCACCGGACCGCGCGGGCTCGGCGGAGCAAAGGGAGACTCTCCAGGCAAAGGAAGCGGCGGAGGCTGCACCAGGTCTGGCGCGGTGATGATTCCATTGCAGAGCCAGCAGGGCCCCGGGCGATCGATCTCGGCACCGCACTCGCGGCAGCGATGTTTGGTCAGCAAGGTGGTATACGGTGTCTTCATTGACGAACGGTTCTACCGGAACGATGCCAGACACAGGACGAACAGCACCACGACCGCCACGAATATCAACAGGCCTATCATCCCGAAGGCAATCGCGATTCCCATCAGAAATCGCGAAGCGGCACTCATCGTTGTCAGTCCCCGCTGAGCAGAGTCCGCCGCGCGGGGAGGGTGCTGGGCAATGACGGTGATGGCAACCAGCACGGGAACGGCGATAAGCCAGAAGACGATGCCCATCGTCACGTCGTTCGCCATGATCCCGCCACCCACCAAGATCACCATGAGCGAGGCCACGCCCGACACGATCAGCAGCGTGTTATCGCCCGAGTGCGTTGGCGCGGTGTAGTAGGCTTCGCGTGGTAGCGGCGGTGCTTCAATTTCCTGCGTGCGAACGAACGGCCGCTGACAAAGCCAGCAATCGCCGAATCCCTGCAGTTCGGCACCGCAGTCGGGGCAGCGATGAGCGAACTGCGCCGGAGCCTGACTCATTTGGTGATCCCCGCGGCGCGACGCTCGGCAAAGGCAGTGGCCAGGCTGCGTTGCTGACGCACGACCTGTCCAATCACGATGCCGGTGATGCCAAGGCAGGCGAGCATCATCAGTTGATTGACGACTGGCGTCGTGTGCACCGCATCAAACCAGGTCGAATCAGCTTTGGCGACCAGGGCCAGATATCCCAGCATGCTGGCAAGCGTGGTGTACCAGGTTAGGCCAACACTCACGCGCAAAGCTGCGAGCGCGATGATCAGATAATAGATATGAATCAGCGGCGAGGCGGGGCCACCGGCGATCATGGCCAGCACGGTCAGAAGTACCACATCGAAGGTGCTCACCACATACTTGAGTAGCGAGGGGAAAATTCGCCGTTGCAGGCAAAGCAAGACGGCTAGTGAGATCAGCGACCAGGCCACGGCGACCAGTGTGGCTTGGCGATGAAACTCGGGCGAGGTGCCGTGCACGGTGCCCGGACGCTGATAGAGTTGAATCGAGTAGAAGACGATGATCGCCAGCACCCGCAGCAAGTTAGCTCGTGCCTCGCCCGAGAACTCTTGCCAACGCGAAACGATAAACCAGTGACGGTCAGAATCGAGTGAGGGCTGCACGATAGGAATACCGGGGAGAACGCGAGGAATGGATTGACGGAGTGTACGCATTCTCGCGGCAAAACAGAATCAAAAACAGGTGAATTGGCACCAAGTGCAATCATCTTGGCTTTTGAGCGGAAACTCTTGACAGACAACTCATCAACGGAATATAATGGGACTACATCGCGAGTTACACCTTGCTGTTCTTCCAGACCGACCCGTTGGATCTTTTTTAATTCAAGAATTAGCCTGTATCTGGCAAGGATTTGCCCCACGGGGATAATAAGGAAATATTGAGCCCCCAAATGCGGCAGCGCGTTTGGGGGCTTTTTTTGCGCGCTTTGGATTGGCGAAAGCGAGGTGTGAGATGGCAGGGAAAGGTGCGCCAGGGTTCGCAGTTAGACTTTTACTGACAACACTAGACTTCCTCAAACAAGTATTCATCGGTGCTTGTGGCAGCGCGTGCTGGGAGGCGTTTGGGCGCGTTGCTGGCTCATTGATTTTCTTCATGATCGGGATCGTCGTTTTAGCCTTTGCCAAGCTGGTGGAGTGGCCTGGGGTGCTGTGGATTTGTCTCGCACTTGCTGGAATGCTCATCCTGGCTTGCGTGGGAATCACCCGTTGGGGAAGGCTTCATTTCTTACGCAGGCATGCGCGAGGCCGTTCGCTGCCTATCAAACTGGCTAACGCTCTCATTGAGCTTTCCCGCGATTCCAACTTGCGATCTCCGAATGTTCAGCGTGCGTGCCAAATGCTGATCAAACTGTTTGGTCGTAGACTGAGCCCAAACGAGTTCTCACTGGAGTTTCACATTTTGCGAGAATCAAGTCAGGAACTCGTGGGAATTCCAGGGATTGATATTAATTGCCATGAGTCAATTGCCTTGCGACGTTACAGTGTTTCGCCTTCAGCCCCCATCTGTGAGCGCGGCCTCGCGGGTAATGCCTTCCTGAGTCGCAAGCAAATACATGAACCGGATCGGAGTAGCTACCGTCCACAGTCAACCTACGTGTTTAAAGTTTTTGGAGATCTCGGTGATCATTCAGTTTCCAAGCATGATTACCTTTGCATTCCTGTGCTATCGACCGACGACGTGCAATATGTGGGCGTCGTTACGTTTGCTGCCGTGACCGCGGATACTTTTTTGCCTCGCGATGTATCCGCCGCTCAGTCGTTTGTGAAAGCTATTCGACTGGCTATGACAGCCGAATATCGACGGTTGAACCCACCGCGAGCACAAAGTGCGTAGTCAGGGTTGGTTTCATTGTGGCCATCGATCATTTCGAAACCTGTATGCCAGAGTACGTCTCGCGTCAATGCGCGAACGGCTGTTCTTTGAATGCTCAAAACGAAAAAAGCCCTCTCGGCCGGAGAGGGCTTTTGGTGTGCGAGGCAGATCTGCACGCGGGAGTGATTCGAGCGAGGAGCATGGGCGAATGGGGGGCGACGAACCCGAACATTCGGTGGCGACTGCTGCTCGAGGGGCCGGGATGTTGTTGCGGCGAAGCAAACTCCCAGCGAAACGATCAGCGGCCATAAGCGACGCTTCGCTTATGAGAGCCGCGGTGGGTCTTCGGCGACGAAGACACACGTGCTACGGTACGACAGCGTTAGTCTCCTGGAACGAGGAGGTGGCGGACCATCGAAGTCGGGATAGATGTCATAGGGCGTCGCAGCGGCGGTGTCGATGAACAGACGCCACTTGGTACCCTTCGCGACCGGCGGCAAGATGAACTCCCGTGGTTCGCTGGTGGCGTTGATCAATATAAGCACATCGCGGGCTTCGGGATGCTGCTCGACCAGATCTTCCGCCTTAAGCAGGCAGATGAGCGTGTTGTCTTCTCCATGCCAATCGACGGCCGTACCGAGCGCACTGTACCAGCTGACATCGGGAAGAGCGCCCTCGATCGGAGCTTGTCCGGAGAGGAAGGTTTCGCGACGAATGGTGGGCTGCACGCGGCGGAACTTGATCAAGCCTTGCGAGAACCGCAGCAGATCTTTGTGCTGGTTCACCTTGGCCCAGTCAAACCAGCTGATGCCGTTGTCCTGGCAGTAGGCGTTGTTGTTGCCCCGCTGGGTGCGGCGACATTCGTCGCCCATCACTAGCATTGGCACACCTTGGCTCATCAGCAGGGTGCTGAGGAAATTCTTGATCTGCCGCACACGCAGATTTTCGATTTCCGGCCGAGTCGTTGGTCCTTCGACACCATAGTTGTCGGAGTAATTGTTGTTGTCGCCGTCGCGATTGCCTTCGCCATTCGCTTCATTGTGCTTGTCGCGATAGCTCACCAGATCGTTCATGGTGAAGCCGTCGTGAGACGTGATGAAGTTGATGCTGGCGTGCGGCGCACGACCCGAGTGGCCATACAAGTCGCTGGAACCAGCCAGACGAGTCACGAACGCGCCGAGCAAGCCACGATCGCCGCGCCAAAAGCGGCGGACGTCGTCGCGATACCGGCCGTTCCACTCCGCCCAACGCAGGTCGCCGAACGAGCCAACCTGATAGGCACCGGCGGCATCCCACGCTTCGGCGATAATTTTCGTATCGGCCAGCAGCGGATCTTCCGAGATGGCTTCGACCAGAGGTGGGTTAGGAACGAGATGTCCGTTCCGGTCACGGCTGAGGATCGAAGCCAGATCGAAGCGGAAGCCATCGATGTGGTAGTTGTGAACCCAGTGACGCAGGCAGTGGAAGATCATTTCGCGAACGACAGGGTGATTGCCGTTTACGGTGTTTCCGCAGCCTGAGTAGTTCATGTAATGGCTGCCGCCGTTGGCCAGCATGTAATACGTGCGATTCTCCAGGCCTTTGAAGCTGAGCGTGGGGCCCATTTCGTTGCCTTCGGCCGTGTGATTAAACACGACGTCGAGAATCACTTCCATGCCGGCCGCATGCAGGGCCTTCACCATCTGTTTGAACTCGTTCACCTGGCCACCGGGCGCAGTGTCGTGAGCGTAGCCACGATGGGGCGAGAAGAACGCCATGGAGTCGTAACCCCAATAGTTCTCTCGCTCCTGCTTTTGTCCGTAGATGCCGCCAATCGGAAACTCGTGAATTGGCATCAACTCGACAGCGGTAATGCCGAGCGACTTCAGGTACGGAATCTTCTCGATCAAGCCTGCGTAAGTGCCGGGCTTTTTGGCCTGGCTGCTCGGGTCTTTGGTGAAACCAGCGACGTGCGTTTCGTAGATGATGGTTTCGCTGATCGGGCGGCGAAGATGGCGATCGCCTTCCCAATCGAAGAAGTCATCGACGACCACGCACTTGGGCGGACGCACGATACCGTCTTCGCTCAGCTGAAAGTTGCCGGCCAGAGCCTTCGCATACGGATCGATTAGTCGGTCGCGCCCGTCAAAGCGGTGACCAACAGAAGGATCGAAGGGACCATCGGCTTGAAAGTGATACAACTGCCCGGCGCTCAAGCCCGGAACAAAGATGCTCCAGATATCGCCCCAACGGTCGGTTTCACGTTCGAAGTCGATAATCTCGGTTGGTTCACGATCCTCCACTGCGTCGTACAACAACAACCGCATGGCTTGCGCGCTGCGGCTATAGACGACGAACTGCACGCCATTCTCATGAAGAATGGCGCCGTACGGCATCATGTAGGTGAACTGAAGTTTGGGATGAACGTGTCGCATGAGCATTGGGTGGGGCCTCGTGCTACTCAGGTGGGTGCGACAGCCTGCTGTATCCAGTTGGTTCTTGTCGTCGGTCTCGCGGAGAGGTGCGAGGGAAACCAACGATTCGAAACCTAGCAGACCACTACGACCAAAACGTAGCATCACCTAAGGCGCGAAGCGGCTCAGACAGCCAATATAGCTTGGAAAAAAGCCATGTCGGGCGTCTGTCACGCGGATTGCCGAAAGTTTGAATGTTCGCTCGACCTGACGCATCTGATAAGCAGTACTACCTGCGGGAAGTGTCCGGTCCGTTTTTGCCTCAACTTGCCGGACTGGTTTGATGCTGCCAGATGGAACGATTGTGCGTTCACTGGCAGGTGCAAACCGGCTCGTGAGCCGAGGACCCGTACCAGAACATAGGTCGAAATTTGCCCCGTCCGCGAAGCTGGCGACAAAATGCGGCAGCCCGAAACTTTTTCGAGTTTTCGCCGCTTTTTCGGCCTGTTTTGCCGGTACGCGCCGCCGGGCGGCAAGCTCATTTTGTAAGATGAGGCCATGCATATGCTCGACCTTATCTCCGCGTCCGCAACGAGCCTGCTGGCCACCTCTCCCGGTGCGTCTACCGACCATCTCGAACTGATTTTGACCCTGACGAGCGGCCTCGCGGCTGCCTTGTTCCTGGGGTACATCACGCACCGGATCGGGCTCTCACCCATCGTCGGCTATTTATTGGCCGGCATCGCCGTGGGGCCGCATACGCCGGGGCTCGAGGCTGATCTGGGTTTGGCCAATCAGATGGCCGAAATCGGCGTCATCCTGCTGATGTTCGGCGTGGGGCTCCATTTCCACTTCAAAGAGCTGCTGGCCGTGCGCCGCGTGGCAGTACCGGGCGCCGTTGGCCAAAGCCTGATTGCTACCGGTCTGGGCGTGGTCGTGGCCTATTTCTTTGGCTGGAGCATTTCCTCGGGCCTCGTGTTTGGCATGGCGATCTCGGTAGCCAGCACGGTCGTGCTACTGCGCGTTCTTTCCGATAACAACGACTTGCACACTCCCACCGGCCATATCGCCGTTGGTTGGCTGGTGGTCGAGGATTTGTTTACGGTCTTTGTGCTGGTGCTGATGCCGGTGCTGTTTGGCGGGCAAGATAGCTCGGCCGCTCAGATTGGTGTGGCGATTTTGATTGCCGTCGTGAAGATCGGGCTGCTGGTCGGCTTTGTGATGTTCGTGGGCGGCAAGATCATCCCGTGGTTCCTGGCGAAGATTGCCCAGACCCGTTCGCGCGAGCTTTTTACGCTGACGGTGCTGGTGACAGCGCTGGGTATCGCCGTTGGGGCTGCCAAGCTCTTTGATGTTTCGATGGCCCTGGGAGCATTCCTGGCCGGGATGGTGGTCGGGCGGTCTGACTTCAGCTCGCGGGCCGCCAGCGAAGCGTTGCCGATGCGTGACGCCTTCGCGGTGTTGTTCTTTGTCTCCGTGGGGATGCTGTTCGATCCTTTTCAGTTGATTTCGGCGCCGGGCCTGATTGCGGCCACCTTGGGGATCGTGCTGGTCGGCAAACCGCTGGCGGCGTTGCTGATTGTGCTCGTGCTGCGGTATCCGCTGCGAGTCGCGCTGTCGGTGGCGGTGGCTCTGGCACAAATTGGTGAGTTCTCGTTCATCCTGGCCAGCGCCGGTATCGCCTTGGGCGTCTTCACCGATCTGCAATACAACGCCCTCATCGCGGCCGCGATCGTTTCCATCAGCATCAACCCGATCTTGTACCGCTTGACCGATATCCTCGAAGAGCGGGCCAAGAAAACGCCCTGGCTGTGGAAGATCATCAACGGTCGATCGAAGATCGCTGCCGCGGAAGAATCGCCCGACGACGAACACGCCGAAAAGCACAATCAGGGTCAGGCAGTCGTGATCGGCTACGGTCCGGTGGGCCGTACGTTATGCCGCCTGCTGCAAGAAAATGGCATTGAGCCCACCGTGATCGAAATGAACCTGCAAACGGTGCGGCAATTGCGCGAAGAAGGGATGCGGGCCGTCTATGGCGACTCTGCGCACAAAGAGACGCAGCTCGAAGCGGGCACCAAGGAAGCCGATGTCTTTATCCTGAGTGCCTCGGGCCTGCGGAACAGTCAGGAAGTGATTCGGCTGGCCCGCGAGTGCAATCCCAAGATTCGGGTGTTTGCCCGGGCAAGTTACCTGCGCGAGATTCCGTCCCTCACTCGCTCCGGCGCCGACGTCGTCTTTACTGGCGAGGGTGAAGTCGCCATGTCGATGACGGAATTCATCCTCCGCCAAATGGGTGCCGGTCCCGAGCAGATCGACCGCGAGCGCGAGCGCATTCGCAACGAACTGTTCGGCAGCGCAGCCGTGCTCGAAATTTTGCTGCCGCCGACAGCGAAGCCCCAGGCAGAACCGGTTGCGCAACCAGCGACCGAAGATTCGTCATCTGCATCGTAGTCAGCTCACCGTAGTCATCTCGCTCCGTCGAGATGACAGAGGCGAAGGAGCGCCTAACTATCAAGTTGGGGAGTGATGGTTGAAAAGGCTCTGTTGAACAAGTGCTTTTGCGCGAAGTTGCAAAGGCTCATCTCGGCGGAGCGAGATGACTACGGTAGAGATGACAGCCGCGAGGAAACACCCGGCTATCAAACTGGGAAATGCGGGTTGTAAATTGCTATGTCGAACAAGTCCTTTTGCGCGATGTTGCGAAATCTCATCTCGGCGGAGCGAGATGACTACGGTTGAAATTCATGTCGGTCGAGCGAGATGAGTACGGCGGAGGGCGATTGGGTTATCGTAAAAATGTCTTGACTTAATGTCAATGACATTTTAAGTTTTATTGGGGTGGTTGAGGTCGAGTTCCGGCAGCGAAGCAGGATCACATCCGGCGGCTGTGACCTACCAGCGTGAACGGCCTATTTCCCCCCCTGTTCAGGGCCTGTTCAGCCAGCCGTTTGAACAGGGTGAAAAGTGGTTATCAAATGGTTATCACGTAAACTTTGATGCGTTCGGTTTTGTCTTCGCAAAAGATTGCTGGCAAACGGTTTGTGAGTTTTGGTTATCGCGAGAAAAGTGCTCAAAAAGTTATCAAAACGGGTTATCGGGAGCGTTGAAGGGGGACTGTTCAACGAGGGGTTGAGCCGGCCATATTCTAAGTGTTGCCATTTCGTTTCCCACGGAGGAATTTATGTTTCGCAGCTTGGCCCCGGCATTTGTTGCCGTCTCTCTATTTGCAATCACGGCCGTCGCAGCCGATGCCCCCAAGAAGGAACTGCTGGTCGGCGATGCCGCGCCGCCGTTGGCCCTGAAGGCGTTCGTCAAAGGCGAACCGGTGAAGGAGTTTGCCAAGGGGAAGGTGTACGTGTTGGAGTTCTGGGCAACCTGGTGTGGGCCGTGCATCAAGGCGATTCCCCACGTCAGCGAACTGCAAGCGAAGCACAAAGAGATCGTGGTCATCGGTGTCGATGTGCTGGAAGACGTTGATGACGACGTGAAGGAATTCGTCAAGCAGATGGGCAAGAAGATGGACTATCGAGTCGCCATCGATGCCAAAGATCCGAAGGTGGAAGAAGATACCGGCGTGATGGCTCGCACCTGGCTCGAAGCCAGCTATCAGGAAGGGATCCCTGCTTCGTTCATCGTCAATGGCGAGGGGAAGATTGCCTGGATTGGCCACCCGATGGAACTCGACGAACCGCTTGAGAAGATCATCGCCGGCAAGTGGGATCTGGCCGCTGCGACCAAGGCATTCAAGGCGGAAATTGAGACCACCAAAGCTGCCAAGGTTTTGGACGAGGAGTTAGAAAAGGCAATGGAAGCCGGCAAGCCCGAGCAAATTGTGAAAGTGCTAGAGACTGCCTTTGCCAAGACTCCTGATCTGGAAAAGCAACATGGCGCGCTGAAGTTCAACGCGTTGTTGGCCCAGGACGATCAAAAACCAAAGGCACTGGCCTATGGCAAGAAGCTGGTCGATGACCTGCTGAAGGACGATCCGAACGCGCTGTACACCATCGTCAATTCATTGCTGACAGACGACGAAGATGAGCCGCTCGATAAAGTCGATGCCGAAACGGGCAAGCTCGCCGTGCAAGCCGCGACTCAATTGACGACCGTGCTCAATGGCATGGAAGGCATGCCTGCGGCCAACAAGTCGGTCGCTGCCGAAGCGCTCGCACTGGCTCAATTTGCCTCGGGTAATGCCAAGGAAGCCGTGGCTGCCCAAGAGCAGGCCATCAAGCTGGCCAAGGGGACGCCCCGGGAGAAGAAAGAGGGAGACCAAATGGCCGCCACGCTTAAGAAGTATCAGCAGGGCCCGCCAAAGAAGTAATCGCAGTGCGATGAGTAACTAGCAAACCCCGGCAACTCGATTCAACGTGGCCACGAGTTGCTGGTGGTCGAAGGGTTTGACCACGAAATCGGACGCACCCAGTTTGAAGGCTTCCTTCAGGATGGTTTTTTGATCGAGAGCACTGACCACCACAATTTTGGCGGCGGGGTCTTCGCCCAGGATGTGTTTCAGAGCATGTAGGCCGTCGAATTCCGGCATGACCAGGTCGAGCGTCATGGCATCGGGCTTTTGAGAAGTAGCGCAGAGTTCGCGATACTTCTCAAACGCTTGCTGGCCGTTGCAGGCTTCGCCTACGATCTCCCAGCCCGCATTGATGGCAGTGTCTTTGATCATTTCGCGAATGATGATCGCGTCGTCGGTTACGAGTAGTCGCTTGGTCATGGTTCGAGTTTCCAATCCTGCTAGTCGGTGTTCGAAAGTGGAGTCGTGCATTCTCGGTTAGAGAACGACAACATCGGCGCCAACAACCTCCACGCGGTAGATGCCGGTCTGGCAATCGAGCGTGACCCGGCGACCTTTGTTGCCGCCGACATGGCGGGCGGTGATTCGTAGTTTGGCTTTGCTGAGGGCGGCTTCGATCGCCACGATGTTGGATTCACCAACTTGCATCGGCCCAGCCGGTAGCCCGAACATGTTTGAGCCGCCAGCGATCTTGATGATCAGGCTGCTGTCGCAAATGCCGAGCGAGGCGAGTTGGCTGAGCATGTCTGGCACTGCGGTATCGGCGAACTTGCCGGGCGTTGCTGCACGGCCAGTACTGGCCGGCAACACCACGTGGGCGAGCAAGCCTTGATGCGTGCGCGGATGATACATGGAGATTCCGACGCACGAACCCAGGACGGTCGTGATCGTATCGGGCCCCTTGGCCAGAACGATCTTGCCCATGCCGGCCTGGTGGCAAACGGCTGGGGCTAAAGTGGCACACGGCATACAGACGTCTCGGTGAAAGAAAGGCTTCGGTTGGTTCGCAGACGCTTACTCGGCTACGCAGGTCATCAGACGATCGCGGAGCGCTTGGGTAGGCAGGAAAAGGACGTTCCAATCGAGCGCGCGGTCTTCGCGGCGAAAGGTGGTTCGGCAAATGGTCGCGGTGTCGCAGGTGAGCGCTTGGGTCATGAGTGCTTGTTGCAGCACGCTCGCGCCAAAGTCCTGCAGGAAGTACGGCGGTGAGGGAATGAGGTCGGCATCGAGAAAACGAGTGAGGGCATTCATATAGGCACAACCCAGAATGTTGCCCGTCTCGTTCAGCGCGCTGCGTTCGAGTTCGGTCCACTCCGGCGAGGTCGCACGGGGACGATTCAACAGCGAAGCTGCGAGGTCGCGGCCATTCTGCTCGTCGAACGTCAGCAGCATGGTGCCGCCGAGTTCGCCTTGCAGCGTGAGGGCGACCATCGTCAACAGGTCATCGCCGAGATCGAGGCTGCTGCTGACTTCTTCCAGCGGCAACTCGGTGATCTCGTCGAGCGTGAGGGTGATCTGTCCGTTGGTCCAGCGGCACATGGCTGCCGAAGCATCCTGAGTGGCGGCCGAAAACAGTTGCTGTAGCAGCGAGTGGTCGACAAGGTCGATGTTATTCATGAGCAAGCATACACCCCAATTAGGACTTCGATCGTTACGATTTATGAGCAGTCTTCGACGCGAGATTGACGAGCGCGCCGACATCGAGAATGAGCGAGACACGGCCATCGCCAAGGATGCTGGCTCCCGCCACACCTTCGACATTGCGGTAGTTGTCGGCGAGCGATTTGATCACCACGTCTTCTTCGCCCAGCACGGCATCGACGAGCAAGCCGATTTCTTTGTTCTCGTAGCGGATGACCACAATCGTGTGGTCGCCGGTGACTGGCTTCTCTTGCGAACCGGTGCGCGAGTTCCAGGTCAGCAGTTCTTTGAGTTCGACCACCGAGATGACGCGGCCGCGGATGGTGGCGGTGCGCAGGCCATGTACCGTGCCGAGACTGTCGTCTTTCAGCCCGACGATCTCTGCGATGCTCTCGATGGGCAACGCGATGACGTCGCCATCGATCTCAGCCATCAAGCTCGGCATGATCGCCAGCGTGAGTGGCAGCTTGATCGTAAACACGGTTCCTTGTCCGGGGTTGCTTTCGACTTCGACCGTGCCGCTGAGGCCTTCGATCTTCGAGCGGACGATATCCATGCCCATGCCGCGACCGGAGATTTCGGTAACCTTTTCTGCCGTGCTAAAGCCGGGTTCCCAGATGAGTTGATAGACCTGATGCGAGGTCATTCGCTCGGCGGTTTCCGCATCGACGAGCCCGCGTTCGATACCCTTGTTCAGAATGCGGTCGCGATCGAGTCCCTTACCGTCATCCGAGACTTGAATAACGATACTGTTGCCGCGATGGAAGGCGTCGAGTGTGATGGTGCCTTGCGCCGACTTGCCAGTCGCCAGACGAGCCTCGGGCGATTCGATTCCGTGGTCGGCCGAGTTGCGAACCATGTGAATCAGAGGGTCACCCAGTTCGTCGATCATTCGCTTGTCGAGTTCGGTGCTCTCGCCACGAATGACCAGCCGAATGTCCTTGCCGTTCAAGCGGGTAATATCGCGCACGACACGCTTGAAGCGATTGAAGAGCGGACCGACGGGCACCATGCGGGTGTCCATCACGCTCTTCTGAATGCTGGCGGCAACGCGGTCGAGTTGGTGAACCGCTTCGAACAGTTCGTTGACGCGGGCATGCATCTTGGTGACGCGAGCAAACTCGGCCGTAATCTTTTCGATGTCCGACTGCAGTCGACGTGCATGCGAACGAATGGAATTCATGTTTGCTGCGGCATGCTTGTCGTTGCCAGCGCTACTGCCATCTCCGGCGAGTTGCTCCATGAAGGCAGCGGTTTCGCTCCAAACCTGTGTCAGTTGCTTGGCGGGCAAGTTGTCCCGCATGGCATTTCCGATCTGACTGAAGCGGGCTTTGCTGATGACCAGTTGGCCGGCGAGATTCATCAGTTGATCGAGGCGGTCGATATCGACCCGCAAGGTTTCGCCGGGCTTACCAGAGTCCTCGCCTGTTTTGGCCTTCGGTTCCGCCGCCGCCTTTGCGTCGCTGGTTGTTGCCAACGAGGATTCAGCAGGTGCCTTGGTAGCCATCGTCGGCACGGCTTTCTCTTGCGACTTGGATTGGGGCAAAGCCAGGGCCTTGATCTTGAGCGAGCGAACGCCACTGACGTTCAACGCGGAATTCAACTCGTCGCTTGTCGATTCTGTCTGGACGATCAAGCGGAGCGAGTCCAGCTGATCGAGCTCTTCCAGCGTCTCGGCTGGCGGCTCACAAAGGAGCACGCGTCCCAGACGAGCGGCCTTTTCGTAGGCGAGATTTGCCTTCAGGCCGATGAGCGGCAGGTTCGCTTCAAAGTGAATTTCACAGCCGTACTGAGTGCCCGTCTCGAGTTCACCGACCATGCCGACAACAGCCCGCGGTTGCCAGGCGGCAGCGGAAGTTGGCTTAGCGACGACCGGAATAGCGATCGGGGAGGGCAATGAACCAAAGGCCAGTTTGCTGGCGGCCAGCAACTCTTCGGCAGCGGATTCGAATTGCGAGAAGTCGGGCTCGCTCTGTTTCAGGCCGGTCACATACACTCGCAAAGCATCGACGCAATGCAACATGGCGTCGATCAGCGAAGGAGAGAGAGCCTGCTTCCGCTCGCCAGCAGTTTGCAGCGAGTCTTCCATCCAGTGGGCCAGCTTGGCGGTGCGATTCAAGCCGAGCGACGCAGCGGAGCCCTTAATGCGATGGGCGGTGACGAGCAATTCTTCGACCGTGCGAGGCTGGGCGGAACGCTCGGCGCACAGCAGAACTTCGGCCAGGCTTTCGAGGGCGAGATCGGTTTCGTCGATGAAGATGGCGAGATACTTCGGTGGAATGTCGACCTCGTCGGCGATCTGCGCGAGGCCAGCCACTTCGGGGTTAAGGTCTGGATTGGGCACCACGACGACAGCAGGCGCATCGAGAGCCGCATCGAGTTGCAGGCCTTGTTCGCAGACGGCGAGAGCCTTTTCGGCATCGGCCTGCGATGTCTGTTGCCGCGCACAGCCACCCTGTTCCAGGACTTGTTCGATGCTGGTCATTACAGCGCTCGCGTCGTGCCGATCGGAACCGTCGTCTTGCAGTTTGGCGATCATGGCAGTGAGTGCATCGATGGATTGAAAGATGATTTCGACAATGGCCGGCGTCAGTTCGAGTTGGCCCTTGCGGGAAGCATCGAAGACGTTTTCGATGCGGTGAGTCAATTGATTGATGTTCGACAAGCCCAACATCGCCGAGAGCCCCTTCAGGCTGTGGGCAGAGCGGAACATGTTGTTCATCAAGTCGGGATCGAACGGCGCGCGCTGGCCGGCGCTCGAAGCCGTCCACGCTTCGAGCGTGAGCAGATCCTCGTTCAAGCTGCTTAGGAGGCTACCGGCTTCATCTAAGAAGTCGGACATCATCCCTTGCAACCATTCGTCGGCAGCGGTGGTTTCAGCTGACATGACCGGTCGATTCCGTTAGGCAGTTCACTCCTGGCGATAGAGCCAGGCATGAACGCGTTTGAGTTTCTTCAGATGATCGCTAATGCCTTCCGCAGCGCCAGCAATCAAGTAGCCACCAGGCTTCATGAGCTTGAGCACGTTGGCTACGACTCGCTGCTTCGAGGCATCGTCGAAGTAGATGAGCACGTTTTTCAAGAAGATCAGATCGAACGGTTGTTCCAGCAGCGGATCCAATAGGTTGTGCTGCCGGAATTGAACCAGGTTCGAGAGTTCCGGTTTGGCCCGACTGAATCCCGCTTCTTCCGCGGATGCGAAGTAGCGCATTCGCTGCGCCGGAGGAACGAGCTTCATCGCCCGCGGGCTGAATGTCGCCTTGCGAGCTTGCTCGACGGCACCGATGCCGATGTCGGTGCCGATAATCTTGATTGTCCAGGGAAGCAATTGCTTCAGATTCGTCGCCACGCAGGCCGCGGCCGAATACGCTTCATCACCCGTGCTGCAAGCAGCCGACCAGATTCGCAGCGAACGTGTACGCTGGCCAGCGAGAGCCTCCTGCGAGATCACGGGCAGGTACTGGTCTTTGAACCATTGCCAGTGAGGTTCGTCGCGAAACAGGTAAGTCTCGTGGGTGGTGATTTCCTGCAAAAACAGATCCCACTCTGCATGACTGGTCTTCAGCTTTTGCAAGTGAATCAAGTACGCATCGAAATCCGCAATACCCGTGGCCTTCAATCGCCGCCGCACGCGGTTGGCAAGCAGAGCTTGCTTCTGTGGCGAAATGCGAATGCCGGTCACGTCATAAATCAGCTTGCCGTAGCGAGTCATGAGCTCGGGGCTGATCAGAGTTTCGATAGCGGTGGACATGAGCGGGCGATTCGTTGTACTAAGGCAATGTTTTGAACCAGAAAGACCGAGCCCGGACGATGGCGGGCTCGGTTGGACGACACTTGTCGCAGCTGTTATTCGGTCTTGAACTTGCGAACGAGTTCTCGCAGCGTCGAAGCCTGAGCACCGAGTTCTTCGCTGCTGGAAGCCATCTCTTCGCACGAAGCAGCGGCCTGCTCGGTGACGGTCGAGATCTGCTGAACGGCACCAGCAACTTCCGTCGCGTTCTGAGCTTGTTCCACAGTCGCCGTAGCGATTTCGTTGATCTTCTTGGCAGTCGAATCCACACCCTGAATGATCTTCGAAAGAGCCTGACCGGTTTGCTCGCTCAGGTTGGCACCATCGGCAACCCGTTGAGTCGATTCTTTGATCAGCTTGCTGATTTCCTTGGCCGCTTCGCTGGAGCGTTCGGCTAGTTTGCGAACTTCGTCGGCCACCACCGCAAAGCCCAAGCCATGCACACCAGCCCGAGCCGCTTCGATCGCGGCATTCAAGGCGAGCAGGTTCGTTTGGCTGGCGATCTCGCCGATCACTTGAATGATCTCGCTGATCTGTTCCGACGAGCTCTTGATGCGGCCCATCGCTTCGACCGATTTCTGCACTGCCTGGCCACCTTCTTCCGCCATGCGGCTGGTTTCGCCGGCCAGCGTGTTGGCCGAGGCGGCATTGTTTTTCACGGTTTCGATACTGCGAGTGAGCTGCTCGATCGACGCACTCATCTCTTCCACGGAGGCACTTTGCGTTTGAGCACCTTGAGCTTGCGACTGAGCGGTCTCCGAGATCACTCGGGCACCTTCCGCAAACTGAGCCGCACCTTCCACCACCTGGCTGATGATGCTGCGCAGGTCAGTCATCATTTTGCGAATACCCGAGGCCAACTGCCCCATCGCATCTTCGCCGGTGAAGGTGATTTCCTTGGTCAAATCGCCAGCAGCGGCCGCATTGACGACATTCAGCATCTGGTCGACCTTCTCACGCAGGTCCTTCGCATTCTGGCGTTCGCGTTCTTGCGAAGCCTTCGCTTCGGTGATGTCGGTGGCGAACTTGACGACCTTGTAGGGTTTGCCCGCAACATCGTTGATGGGGTAGTAAGTGGCCGAGATCCAGATCTGTTCACCTTTCTTGTTGATCCGCATGAACTCGCCGACTTCGAATTCCCCGCGGTTCAACTTGTCCCAGAACTGCTTGTAGGCCGGGCTGTTGGTGTATTCCGGCGAGCAGAACATCCGGTGATGCTTGCCGACGATTTCATTCAAGCTGTAACCCACAGCACCCAGGAAATTGTCGTTGGCGGCGATCACCGTGCCGTCCATATTGAATTCGATCTTGGCGGTCACCTTACCGACGGCGGCCAGTTGTTCGCCAACATCGCGGCTCTGATCCTCCATCTTCAACTTCTCGGTCACGACTTCCCAAGTCACCATTGGCCCGAGGTATTCGCCTTTGTCGTCATACGTCGGGCTAACGAGAAGATCGGCCTTTTGATCGCCCACGGCGATGATTGCGCGGTGCGGCAGGTTTTTGTCGTTCGACAGAATCCGACGCTGATGCGAAGGAACTTTGTGGAAGGTATCGATGCTGGAGCCAACAACTTCTTCCGCTCGGACGGGCAGGTACTTTTCGAGAATCTTCAGCGTGCGGATGCTCGCTGGATTCGCGTAGGTAATGACCAGGTCCTTGTTGGCAAACAGGATGTTGATCGGCGAGTTCTCGGCCATCGCACGATTGATCGCCAGATCGCTTTGCAGCTTGGCGATGTTCACCGCCGACTTCGATTTGGACGCGGCAGAAACAGGGGCAGGTTTGGTTTTGGACATGGAACTATCTCGCTAGGAAAATGTGTATTGTTTGACGAAAGAATGGTTCGCGCAGCTTTGGGCACAAAGCCGAGCGTTGCTTGTTCGGTGAGATCACGAAGGGGTGCGACCTACGTCGCTGCCAGGGCGGATTCTTCGAGCAGTTTGTCGACATCCAGCAGGATCAACAGACGCTTCTCGAGCTTGACGAGCCCCGTCAAATAATCGCGACCCAGGCCAGCGATGGTCGGCGGCGGCGGAGCAATTTGCTCAGCTAAGATCCGCAGCACTTCGCTCACGGCATCGACAATCAGGCCGATGGTCTTGCCGCGCACATTCACCACCATAATGCGGGCTTCGTCGGTCTTGGCTTGTTCTGGCAAGCCGAACCGCAGACGCAGATCGACGATGGGAATCACCGTGCTGCGCAGGTTGATCAGCCCTTTGATGAAGACGGGCGACTGGGGAATGCGAGTCACTTCGCCGAGCAAGATGATCTCTTGCACTTTGGTGATCTCGATGCCGTACTCTTCGTCCGCCAGGCGAAAGCTGACGAGTTGCGACGACGTGGTTTGCGATTGCGTGGACGAGCCGACGACTGGAGTCACGACAGCGACCGGCGCCGTCGCTTCCATAGCGAGCGTTGACAAGGAACTGCTCCTGCGCAGATACGGCGGTGCAAACCTGTTTGCGAACAGGCGACTGCCGACAATGAACTGCCCCCGCTCTTCTCTCTGCGCTGACTCCAAAGAGCCACCCTCGCAGTGCGCTGCAGTCCAAGCAGTGCAGAAAAGGTACAACCGGCTTTCCCGGATGAGAATCGCTCTGATTGCTCAGAGTGCGCGAGACGATCCACGGCCTGGAAAGGAAGAAAGGCCAATGCTCGTCCGGCGTCTCGTTCGCTGCCCCGCGAACCTACCGACTTTCCCGCTCGCTGCCACGCTTGCGGTACTCACCCTCCGGTAATGTGCTCTTCGGAATGGATCGCCCGCAAAGTTTAGCCAACCTAAAGAAACTCCGTAGTTGGCAGGGTCACGTCAATTTCGGCCATCACCCAGCAGGAAAGCTCCGCACACTCCGCAGTCTTATCCTGACTTAATTGCGGGTTTCCCTCCCTTTGACTCAAGGCGTGCTCCTGTGCTCGCTGGCGGTTAAGATGGAACTTGCTGATCCTCCTCGTTGAACCGAATGTCTGCTCCATCGTGCTGCTCTATTGAGAACAGTGATTTGAACTCTCCCGTATCCAACCATCAGTCTTCCCCGGCCTCGCCGATCTCCCGGCGACAGATGCTCGCTGTCGCTTGCGCTTGGGGCGGTAGTCTCGCCTTCTCCGGTTGCACGCCCTCCGGTCCCTCCAATGGCGAACTCGATACCATCTGGGGACGAGCTGGTACGGGCAAAGGTAGGCTCAATCATCCGCGTGCCATCTGCATCGATCAGGATGACCTCCTGTACATCGTCGACAAGACTCCCAGGATTCAAGTCTTCACTACCGAAGGCAAACTCGTTCGCTCGTGGCAAACGCCCGACTATCAGTTCGGAAAACCGTGCGGATTGTCCTTCGATCTCGAAGGGAACTTGCTCGTCGCCGATACTCATTACTACCGCATTCTCACCTACACCAAAGAAGGCCGACTCCTCAAAGAGCGAACCATCGGTGGCGAGCGGGGCTTTACGCCGGGCAAGTTCCATTTCGTGACCGATTGCCAACAGGACAAGAGCGGGAACTTCTACATTGCCGAGTACGGCGAATTCGATCGCGTGCAAAAGTTCAATCGCGAGCGTCAGTTCGTCACCCAGTGGGGCGGTCACGGCAGCGAGATCGGCCAGTTCCTGCGGCCGCAAAAAATGGAGTTCGATAGCCAAGGTCTTCTCTGGATCACCGACGCCTGCAACCACAGGCTGCAAATCTTCGATGTCTCCGGCCCCGAACCCAAACTTGCCAAGTCATGGGGCGAATATGGTCAGGCCCCGGGCCAACTCTCGTATCCTTACGATCTGCACCTCGACGAGGCAGCAGGCCATGTGTATCTGTGCGAGTTCGGCAACCATCGCATTCAAAAGTTCACGCTCGACGGCCAGTTCCTGGGGAGTTGGGGCCGCAACGGTCGTCAGCCCGGCGAACTCGACCAGCCCTGGGGCATCACCCGCGATTCTTACGGCCGCATGTACGTCATCGATACCTACAACCACCGCGTCCAGCGGTTCTATCTCTAATGCAGTAATTGCTGGAAATGGCTGGCTACGTCCATTACCATTGCGACTCTGCGATCTACGTAACTCCTTGTCGTCAAAAAAGGACCCGCCATGAAGTCCCTTTCCTCCCTTGCGATTCTGCTTGCCACCGCTATCTTCGCGCTGCCTGTCGTAGCTGCCGATCTCACCGTCGAGAAGAACGACTCCGGCGTTGTTGTCAAAGCCGACGGCAAGCCGTTTGCCACCTACGTCTTTAAGTCGGGAGCCAAGCCAATCGTTTGGCCCATTATTGGACCCACCGGCAAAGAGATGTCGCGCGCCTGGCCCATGAAGGATGGCGTTGAAGGCGAAAAGAAAGACCACATCCATCATCGTTCGTTCTGGTTCACCCACGGCGACGTCAACGGTGTCGACTTCTGGGCTGAGACCGCCAAGGTCCAAGGACAGATCCATCACAAGGAACTCATCAAGGCCGAGGGTGGCAAAACGGCCACCATTAAGACTCGCAACGAATGGGTTGGTCCCGACGGCAAGGTCATCTGCCAGGATGAACCGACTTTGGTCTTTGGGGCCAACGACACTGCTCGCTGGATCGACTTTTCGACCAAGGTCACGGCTATCGCCGACGAAGTCTCGTTTGGCGATACCAAGGAAGGAGCCTTCGGCGTCCGCGTTCCCGAAACGATGAAGGAAGAAGCGAAGAAGGGTGGCAAGATCGTCAGCAGCGAAGGACTCACCGATAAGGACGCTTGGGGCAAGCCCGCCAAGTGGGTCGACTACTTTGGCCCCGTTGGCGACGAAACGCTGGGCATCGCCATCTTCGATCACCCTTCGAGCTTTCGTCATCCCACCACCTGGCACGTGCGCACCTACGGCCTGTTCGCTCCCAATCCGTTCGGCTTGAAGAGCTTTGCCGGCGGCAAGGGGAACGTCGACGGCACCCACAAGCTGAAAAAGGGTGAATCGTTCGACCTGAAGTACCGTGTCTACTTCCACAAGGGTGACGATAAAGAAGGCAAGGTTGCCGAGGCCTACGCAAAGTTTGCGGCTGAGTAACCTTGCCCGAAAGGGTGCGATTATCCTTGCGAACGTGCGTGTCGAGGCGAACTAGGTGGGGCCTTAAAGCCGCTTGTTAGCCCCACCAAGTTCTCGGCTTAAATTTGTTACCATGAAGGGATGGATCGACAAAACATCCTCCCGCTTACGGACCTGTTCGCCTCGCTGACGGAAGCTCAGCGGCAGGCGGTCGCGCACATCGATGGCCCCATGCTCACGCTGGCCGGCCCAGGTTCGGGCAAGACCCGCGTCGTCACCCACCGCGTGGCGAATCTGGTGCGACATGGGATTCAGCCTCGCAATATTTTGGCTCTGACGTTCACCAACAAGGCAGCCGACGAAATGCGGCAACGGTTGGCTGCGCTCGCGCCAGGCCAACCTGTGTGGATGGGAACATTCCACCGCTTTTGTGCCCGCCTGCTCCGCATTCATGCGCCGCTGGTCGGGCTAAGCGAGAACTTCTCTATCTACGATATGGACGACAGCCGCAAGCTGCTCAAACTGGTGCTGGCCGAAGAACGGCTCGAGTCGACGCATGCCTCGCCCGATTCCATCGCCCACGCGATTAGTGCCGCCAAGAACAACCTCATCACGCCAGACAAGTATCGCGAAACGGCCCTGTACGGCAGTGCGCTGGGCAGTCTGGTCGAGCGGGCCTATCCGGCTTACCAAAGGGCGCTACTTCGCGCGAATGCGGTCGATTTCGATGATCTACTGCAGCATGTCGCGGTGCTATTGCGAGAGAATCCGGAAACTCGCAAGCAGCAGGACGCTCGCTACAAATACATTCTCGTCGACGAGTATCAGGACACGAATCTCGCGCAGTATGCGATCATTCGGGCCCTCTCAATCGATCATCCGAACCTGAGCGTGACCGGCGACCCCGATCAATCGATCTATGGCTGGCGCGGCGCGAACGTGCGGAACATTCTCGAGTTTGAGAAGGACTTTCCCAATGTGAAAGTCGTGCGACTCGAGCAGAACTATCGCAGCACGCAGTCGATCTTGCGGGTGGCCGATGTGCTGATTGCGCACAACAAGCGGCGAAAGAAAAAACGGCTCTGGACCGAGAATCCTGAAGGGCAGCCCGTGCGGCTGATCTGCTATCCGTCGCATACCGACGAAGCCGAGCAAATCGCGATGCAGATTGCGACTTCGGTTCGCCAAGGAAAGTATCGCCCGCGCGACTTCGCGATTTTCTTCCGCACCAATGCCCTTTCGCGGCAATTCGAGCATGCCCTGCGTGAGCAGGTCATTCCGTATCAGATTGTCAACGGCCTGGAGTTCTATCAGCGGATGGAAATCAAGGACGTGATGGCTTACCTGCACGTCCTCAACAACCAGCGCGACAACGTCGCCCTGCGGCGCGTCATCAACACACCCACGCGCGGCATCGGCAAGAGCACGATCACCAAACTGCAAGAATATGCCAACTCGAAGGGACTCTCGCTCCTGGATGCTGCCCGGCAAGCTGGGTTGGTGGAAGGCCTGCCGAAGAAGTCGGCCGTCGCTGTCGCCAAGTTCGTCGCCCTCATCGATAAGCTGAGCGAATCGCTGACCGCGGAGATTGAGCAGATCGTCGGCATGGTGCTGAGCGAATCGGGCTATCGCGAAGTGCTGCAAAATTCTGAAAGCGAAGAAGATCAAGAACGGCTGGCGAACCTCGAAGAATTGCTTACTGCTGCACGACAATTCGATATGCACAATCCCCAGGGAGGCATGCTCGAAGCCTTCCTGGAAGAAACCTCACTCGTCAGCGATACCGACGCCTGGAGTTCTGACACCGATCGCGTCTCACTGATGACCATGCACGCAGCCAAGGGATTGGAGTTTCCTGTGGTGTATATCGTCGCGTGCGAGCAAGGATTGTTGCCTCACGAACGAAGCAGGCACGACGAAGAGAAGCTCGAAGAAGAACGCCGACTGCTGTTTGTTGGCCTGACCAGAGCGCGGGAAGAACTGCAACTGAGCTACGCCCAGTACCGTATGTTTCGCGGTATCAACGCCCCGACGATTCCCAGCCATTTTCTGGGCGAGTTGCCGCGCGACGAAATGAAGTTGCAAGAGCCCCGTTCGGCGATGCGCAGGCTGATTGATCCAGATTCGCAATTGCCCAAGGACGACGATTTTGGCGACGAGCATCTCGAAGAAGGGCCCGTGGAACATGCCGAAGCGACCGAGGACGATATCTCGTTCGATCCGCAAGAGTTCACGCAGATCGAGCCGCCGCAGAAACTAAAGAAGCCCAATCTCGATAAGCGATTCTCGCTCATGAGTGGTGCCGATCTGATGGCCAGCAAAGTGGACGCCGGTCCTCGCTTTCCGCCGAATGTCTTTAAACACGGCATGCATGTGATTCACCCCGAACATGGTGTGGGCACGATCATCGCGCTCGGTGGCGAAGGGCCGAAGCGAACCGCTACGGTGCAGTTCACCGCCGATAACCGGGAGCGGCGATTCTTTCTGATTCACGCCAAGCTGGAACCGGTCGAAATGGAGTAGTTGGCTCCGTGCGCTCTGGAAATTGACGCAGCGGCGTGCGAAATTGAAGTGTCTGGTTCGCACCCGCCCAACTCACTATCCCTCCCGATTGGTTTTGCCATGCTTCGTCTGTGCTCGTTCGTTCCCACCGCAGCGCTCGTTGTCCTGTTCGGTCTGGCCGTCGTCTCATTTGCGAGCGGCGAGGAGCAATGGAACCAATATCGCGGACCTAATGCCGATGGCACTTCAGCCGCGACTGGCTTGCCGGCCAAATGGAGCGAGACCGAGAACGTCAAGTGGAAGACTCCGGTGCGCGGCAAAGCGTGGTCTTCGCCGGTGGTGTGGAACAATCAGATTTGGCTCACCACAGCGCCTGCCGACGGCAAAGAACTGTTTGCGATTTGCCTCGACCGCGAAACGGGCAAAGTGCTTCACGATGTGAAAGTGTTTGAGGTCGAGAAGCCTCAGTTCTGCCACGAACGCAACAGCTACGCTTCGAGCACACCGTTTGTGGAAGAGGGGCGAATCTACGTTCACTACGGCGTACACGGGACGGCGTGCGTCGATACGGCCGGTGGCAAGGTGCTGTGGAGCCGCAACGATCTTGAATGCAATCACTTTCGCGGGGCCGGTTCGTCCCCCATCGTTTGGCAAGATCTGCTCATCCTGATGTTCGACGGCTATGACGTGCAGTACGTCACGGCGCTCGATAAAGAGACCGGCAAGACCGTGTGGCGAACCGATCGCAACTTCAACTATGGAACCGACAATGGCGACGCGAAGAAAGGCTATGGAACGCCGAGCGTCATTACCGTCAATGGTCGCCCGGAACTGGTGACACCGAGCGCCGGCAGCACAGCAGCCTACGATCCAAGAACCGGCAAAGAACTGTGGCAAGTGAAAAGTGGCGGCATGAACGCGGCAGGTCGACCGGTAGTCAACAAAGACACGGCTTTCGTCGGCACCGCTGACGGCGGCATGCATCTGTTCGCCGTTAAGCTTGGCGGCAGCGGTGATGTAACCGGCACGCATGTGCCGTGGAAACTCGCCAAGGGCTATCCCCGCTATGCTTCGCCGATCCTGGTCGAAGGCCTGTTGTACATGGGAAGCGAACAAGGAGTTATCACCTGCGTCGATGCCGAAACGGGCGAAGTGATCTATCAAAAGCGGCTCGGCGGTCTGTTCATGTCGTCCCCCGTCTATGCCGACGGCAAGCTCTACTTCTTTGCCGAAGAGGGAAACTGCCACGTGATCAAGCCTGGTCGTGAATTCGAATCGCTGGGCGAGAACAAGCTTCCCGGCGGCTTTATGGCTAGCCCCGCCATCGCCGGCAAAGCGCTCATCCTGCGAACGAAGGATGCGGTGTGGTGCGTGGCGGAGTGAGGCATTTCGAGCAACGATGGGTGACGAACAGCTTTGCCACTACTGCGGTGATCCACTGGATGCGGGGCGGCAGTTTGCCTACGAGTTTGAATCGATTAAGTTTGTCGACGACGAAGAGACCCTCGAGGCTATGCGGAGCAGCCCCGACTACTACGGCGAACCACTTCGCCTCTGCAAAGTTTGCCACGACAGCATTGCGAAGAATCAGCAAGACCTGGATGAGGAAGTTCTCCGAGCGGAAAGAGATCGCCGGTTCTTTCAGATTCTCTGGGGTACCTTGGCCATGATTGCTGCGGTTGGGGCGTGCGTGTATTGGGTTTGGAGTTACTTCCAATAGCCGCGAGTTCTTCGTTGGGACTGGGCACGATGGATTCAGCCAACTTGACGACCCATTGCCTGCAGTGCGGTGATCCTGTCTTGCTAAGTGCTGTGCTCCGGTCACTGGGGCAATGCGCTAACTGCTACGAAAGGTTTGTCGCGGCGCGTCCAGCTAAAAATTTCCGAATCCCAAAAGAGGTGCTAATTCGGACGCACTTCTCTCCGGGATTCGCTGCAGATCTTACGTCTTGGACGACCGACCTAAGCATCGACGGCTCTGTGTGCCAAACAATCTGTTGGTACGAACAGGTGCATGGCAGGAAGCCAGTGGAGACTCGCAAAGCAACGGTGAGTAACGAATGGCTGCTTGAAATCATCGCCGCGATTCAAGCCATCGATCGTCTAGGGATTTCGCAGCTGAACAAACACTTTTGCATAGACGATGCCGCCATTGTCGGCATTTCCGCGCCGGACATTGGCTTCCAAGCGTCGATTCCTCTTTACTCGTTCGTCGCATTTGCCATGGAGTCGCGAATCACGAATTCCATGCGGAATGGGCACAAGACGTTCAAACTGGCCTGGGAGAAAATCGAATCAATTTCTCCCTACACAACGGCAACGCACTGGAAGACGTGCGCGTCGACGTTGTGAACGTCTCCTTGTCACACCCGCAGTCTGTTCGCTATGCTCCTCACTGGTCGAGGTGCGCGCGTTTGGCGGAACGAAGTATCAGGCCTAAAGGAGCCCCCTGTGCGCTCCCTTGGAACCTTCATTCCGACTTTTGCCCAGCTGTTGTGCAAGGCTGCTAACAAACTGGGCAAAGTGACGATTTAACGATTCGTGTAGACATTAGCTAGTCATTGCTAAGTCTTTGCAGGAATTGCTCTTTCGCCCTCTCGCGACGATTTGCTAGCGGACTTATGGATTGGCACGGAAGGTGCGATTCCGCGGGCCCTTCGGGGAATCGTCCCCGGTAGATGTTCGTTTTTTTGGGTTTAGGGTTTAAGGGGGTTACGTCACGTGAGTGGTAGCAAAGCGCGGATGCAGGCCATCGCGGCCGTTACGAGTTACAAGCCAACTTCACCACCGGTGAACTTCAAGACCGTTTCGTCGAAGGATCTCTTCGGCTCGAACGTGTTCACCATGTCGGAAATGCAGAATCGTCTGCCGAAGCCGGTTTTTAAGTCGCTGAAGAAGACCATTGAAACGGGTTCGACGCTCGACAACACGGTGGCCGATGTGGTCGCCGGAGCCATGCGAGATTGGGCCATCGAGAATGGTGCCACTCACTATGCTCACGTGTTTCATCCGTTGACGGGCCTGACCGCCGAAAAGCACGACAGCTTTCTCTCGCCCGACGGCAAGGGTGGCACGGTCGCCGAATTCACCGGCAAGCAACTGATCCAAGGCGAACCGGACGCTTCGAGCTTCCCCAGTGGCGGCATTCGCGCCACGTTCGAAGCCCGCGGTTACACCGCCTGGGATGTAATGAGCCCTGCGTACATTCTCGAAAACGAGAACGGCACGACGCTCTGCATTCCGACTTGCTTTGTCAGCTGGACCGGTGAGGCTCTTGATAAGAAGACTCCGCTCCTCCGCTCGAACAAGGCCTTGAATACACAGGCCCAGCGGATCTTGAAGTTGTTCGGTCACTCGAACATTTCGATGATCTCCTCGTCGGCTGGTGCTGAGCAGGAGTACTTCCTGATCGACCGCAACTTCTTCTTTGCCCGCCCCGACTTGCTCAATGCCGGTCGTACCCTGTTCGGTGCCAAGCCACCGAAGGGCCAGGAATTTGAAGATCAATACTTCGGTCACATTCCCGACCGCGTGCTGGCCTGCATGCTCGATACCGAACGCGAATTGTTCAAGCTCGGTATTCCGGTGAAGACTCGCCACAACGAAGTGGCACCTTCGCAGTACGAAATCGCCCCCGTCTATGAAGACGCGAACGTCGCTACCGATCACCAACAATTGGTGATGTTGACGCTGAAGAAGGGCGCCGAAAAGTACGGCATGGAATGCCTGCTGCACGAGAAGCCGTTCGCCGGCATCAACGGTTCGGGCAAGCACCTGAACTGGTCGCTCGGCAACAGCACGCAAGGCAACTTGCTGGAACCAGGCGATAACCCGCACGACAACATGCAGTTCCTGGTCTTCGCCGGGGCTGTCATTCGCGCTGTGCATAAGTTCGGTGGTTTGCTCCGTGCGGTTGTGGCCACTGCCAACAACGATCACCGCTTGGGTGCCAACGAAGCTCCTCCCGCGATCATTTCGATCTTCCTTGGCTCGCAGTTGGCCGATGTGTTCGAACAGATCCAAAAGGGTGGTGCCAAGAGCAGCAAGGCTGCCGGTACGCTGACAGTAGGCGTCGACACGCTGCCTATCCTGCCGAAGGATGCTGGCGATCGTAACCGCACCAGCCCGTTTGCCTTCACCGGCAACAAGTTTGAGTTCCGCGCGGTTGGTTCGAGCCAATCGATCGGCGGCCCGCTGGTGGCTCTCAATACGATTGTTGCCGAATCGCTCGACTTCATCGCCACGGAGCTGGAAAAGGCCACTGGCGGCGATAACAGCAAGTTGGCTGGTGCCGTGCAGAAGTTGCTGCAAGACATCATGACCAAGCACGGCGCGGTGGTGTTTAATGGCGACGGCTACTCGCAGGCCTGGCACGCCGAAGCCGAAGCGCGCGGCCTGCTCAACCTGAAGACCACCGTTGATGCTTTGACGCAGATCACTTCGCCTGAAGTGATCGCGATGTTCGAAAAGTACAACGTCCTCACTGCTCGCGAGACCACTTCGCGTCAAGATATCTATCTTGAACAATACGTGAAGACGGTTCTGACCGAAGCGAAGCTGACGATCGAGATTGCTCGAACGATGATCTTCCCTGCCGCTGTTCGCTTCCAAAACGAACTCGCTAGCACCTGTACCAACCTCAAGCAACTCGGCTACAGCTTCGATACCGATACGCTGGACGAGATGACCAAGCTGGTGAAGGGTCTGCAAGACTCGGCGAATGCTTTGGAGAAATCGCTGGCCCATCATGCAAGCGGATTGCTCGACGAAGCCAAGCATATCTGCAACACCGTGTTGCCAGGCATGCTCAAGGTTCGCGAGTTCGCCGACAAGCTCGAAGGCCTGGTAGCCGACGACTTGTGGCCGCTGCCGACCTATCAAGAAATGCTGTTCATCAAATAGCATTTCGGAAATGCGGCGGGACGCCTCGACATCTGCTCGCAGTACTCCTTGGCTGCGAGCAGCAACTGTCGATCCGGAACGGATTCCATTTGATCACGACATCGCGAGCGGGAGCACAGCCTCCCGCTCGTGTTGTTTAGTGAGATTTGATTCATCAGCACGAATCGCCTGCTCAGGTCGCAACGGACACGAGTGGACGCCGCTGCCTAATTCAAAGCTCTCCGCACCTCGTTGTCACTAAAAGGCGTAACTGTGACTCCCCGAGAAATTCTGGCTCTTTGTCGTGAAAAAGAAGTTCAGGCCGTCGATTTTCGCATCGCCGATCTGAACGGTGCCTGGCACCACCTAACAATCCCCGTCGCCCGTTTGGACGAGGATGTGTTTGAAGATGGCTTAGGTTTTGATGGCACTCCGCTGTGGGGAGGACCGCCCACGAACGAGAGCGACTTGCTGGCTGTGCCACAGCCCGAGACGGCTTATCTCGATCCGGTGGCAGCTGTCCCCACGTTGGCAATTCTCTGCAACATTCAGGATCCGCTGACGCGAGATCCGTTTTCGCGTGACCCGCGTTTCATTGCGCAAAAGGCGGTGAACTATCTGCGTAGCACCGGCTTTGCCGACGAAGCGATCATCGGCCCCAAGGCGCAGTTCTTCGTTTTCGACGAAGCTGAATTCGCCCAAAGTGCTTCGGCAAGCAGTTACTACGTTGCTCCAGCGACCGAGACACTTTCGCTGCAGGCCGAGATGCTGCAAGCCCTCAACGATGCGGGCCTGCGGGTTGAAGGTCAGCAGCAATCGTCGCCAGCTGCACCAAGCGCTATCGGGCTGGCGCATCAGTCAGTCGTGACGATGGCCGACCATTTGCTGGCTTACAAGCACATCGTTCGGCAAGTCGCACGACGACGTCAAAAACGAGCGACCTTCATGCCGCAACCGTTGGCCGAAGGTGCGGGCAGCGGCTTGCACACGCATTTTTCGTTCTGGAAGAAAGATCAGCCAATCTTCGCGGGCCATGGCTATGCCGGGCTTAGCGATATTGGCCTTTATGCACTCGGCGGAGTGTTGCGGCACGCGCCTGCCCTACTCGCGCTTTGCAGCCCCACGACGAACAGTTACAAGCGACTGGCCCCAGGGGGCCAAGGTCCGGTTCACCTGGTCTATTCGCAGCGCAATCGGTCGGCCGCGTGCCGAGTGCCTGTGTACAGTTCCAGTCCCAAGAGTCGGCGGATTTCCTTTCGCTGCCCTGACCCTAGCTGCAACCCCTACTTGGCTTTCGCCGCCATTGTCATGGCGGCCATCGATGGCATCCAGACCAAGCTGCATCCAGGCCAGCCCTATGAAGGAAATCGGCTGGCTGCATCGCCCGCCGAACTGGCTGAACTGCCGCACACCCCGGCGACGCTCGATGAAGCCCTGCGAGCCCTGGAGGAGGATCAAGATTTTCTGCTGCGGGACGATGTCTTTACGCCAGACGTCATCCAAACATGGATTGACGAAAAACGCCGCAGCGAGATCCAGCCCTTGCGACTTCGCCCCCATCCCTTCGAATTCACCATGTATTTCGATTGTTAAGGGCTGCTTGGAGCACGCGGCTACTCCGAATTTTCATCAATTCTGTAGTCGCAGGAAGTTGACGAAACCCCTTCTGCCAGATAGTTTTAGGCAGGATGAAAGAAGATTCTCCCCAACGTCGTCCTGCCGAGAAGTCCCGCCGCTCGGAGCAGCCCCCCACAGACCCCTCACAAGCCCGTCGCGCGCCTGCTGGCCAGCGTGACCGGCAAAGTGGTCCGCAGCGCGAACAACGACCTGCGCGGGCGCCTGCGGGCGATGATCGCCGGCCGCCAGCGCGAGCGGAAAGCGATCGGCAGCCTCGACGAGATTCAGCCTCGCGATCTGCTGGCGACTCGGCGCGTTCTAGCTCGCGTTCGAACGAGCGACGACCGACGGGCAGCACTCCCAATCGCGGACCAGCACCACGCACTGAGACTCGCCCCGCATCTCCTCCACGTCCCGTTTCGTACGCCAATTTTGGCGACGAAGATTTCGACGACGAGGATGACGAAGTAGCCAAGCCAACTCCCAAGCCGGTTCGTAGTGCCCCTGCTGCGGACAAGCCACCGCGCACATCGTCGCCACGATCAACCGACCGCACCACAGATCGCCCGGCTGGCGATCGCCAACCACAGCGCAAGCAACCTGTCACTCGCAGCGAGCAACCAGCTCGTGAGCCAGGCGATCGAGTTCAAGCAGACCGTGGGCGCAGCGAGCAGCCAGGTAACGACCGCAACCGTGGCTCACGCGGCGGTGAATCTCGGAACAGTGATACTCGCCGCAGCGAGACTCGCGGTGGTGAGGATCGAGGCAACGACGATCGTGGATCTCGCGACCGTCAACGCGGGAACGATCAGCCCTCGCGTGATCGCGGCAGCGAACAGCCTCGTGCTGAACGCCCACGAACGGAGCGTCTGCGAACCGAACGGAACGATCGGCCTCGCAGTGAGCAAGCTCGCACGGAACAACCGCGGCGAGATGAACCACGTCGCGAAGAAAACCGAGATCGCCCCCAGCGAACAACGGCTCCTGCTGCCCGAACCGAGCAGGATCGTCCGCCACGCGACCGACAGGCACCCAAGGCTGCGGAATCGCGACCAACCGAATCCAAGCCCGCTGCACCACGAGCCGCAGAACCCAAGGCCGCGCCGAAAGCACCTGCCAAGCCGAAGCCCGAGCGGTTTGCTACACCGGCTGCCGATTCGTCGCAGCCTTCGTTTGCCAGCTTGGGTCTGAGCAAGTCGATGCTCGCTTCACTGGAAGAAGCTGGCTACCAGTACCCCACGCAAATCCAGGCCGGCTTAATTCCGTTGGCTCTCGAAGGCGTCGACGTTGTTGGCCAGGCCCGCACGGGCACAGGCAAGACGGCCTCGTTCGCGATTCCCATTCTAGAACAAATGTACCTTGGTCCCGATACGCATCACCCGCAGGCTTTGGTTCTGGTGCCGACGCGTGAATTGGCCGTGCAGGTGCGCGACGAATTCGCCAAGCTCTCGTTTGGCCGGCCGATCACGAGTGTGGCCGTGTATGGCGGCAAGCCGATT
The DNA here is from genome assembly GCF_049819085.1 of Anatilimnocola aquadivae. Lineage (GTDB taxonomy): Bacteria > Planctomycetota > Planctomycetia > Pirellulales > Pirellulaceae > Anatilimnocola. The sequence goes on along the minus strand of NZ_CP187419.1, from coordinate 6,478,866 downwards.
CGCTCGCAAATCGACAAGCTGAAGGCGGGCGTGCATGTTGTCGTGGGCACCCCGGGCCGCGTGCTCGACCACTTGGCTCGCGGCACAATTCAGATGGACGAGCTCGAAATCGTCGTCCTCGACGAAGCCGACCGTATGCTGGATATCGGCTTCCGTCCCGATATCGAAAAGATCCTGCGTCGCTGCCCGAAAGATCGCCAGACGCTACTTCTGAGTGCGACCGTTCCGCCGCCGATTGCCAAGTTGGCAGAGCGGTATATGGTCGAACCGACGACGCTCAACTTTTCACCCAAAGAACTGGCCGTCGAAACGATCGAGCAGTTCTATTACACGGTCGACCCGACGCGCAAATTCGATCTGTTGCAACGCTTGCTCGAACGTGAGAAGCCTCGGCAAGCCATCGTGTTCTGCCGCACCAAGCGTGGCACCGAAAAGATCTTCCAACGCCTCAGCAAGAAGTTGCAAGGTGTGGGCTGTATTCATGGCGACATGAACCAAGGTGCTCGCGATCGTGTGATGCGTGGCTTCCGCGATGCCAGCGTGACCTATTTGATTGCGACGGACGTCGTCGGTCGCGGTATCGACGTCTCGGCCGTGTCCCACATCATCAATTTCGATATCCCGGCCTTCAGCGACGACTACGTGCATCGCGTGGGTCGAACCGGCCGCATGGGTCGCGAAGGTGTGGCCTACACGTTCGTGGCTCCCGATGAGGGGCCAGAACTCACTCGCATCGAACAGCGAATTAACATTCAGCTGAAGCGAGGCGAGATGGAAAACTTCGAGATGGTGGGTGCGCCGATCCCGATGAATCGTCAGGTCGATGCCGAAGGCAACGAGATTCCCGATGGTCCACCGCCGCCGCCCCTGCCGACCAACCTGATGCGTCGCCCGCCGAAGCGTTATCGCCGGGGCGTGTAGTTGACCAGTCGATGCAGTCAATTGTTTGTCGGCACTCGACGAACCGTTTTGTTACCTCACTCAATTCACTTCCCGCGAGACCGATCATGTCGCAAGAATCTCCCGAAGCAGCTCGTAAACTGGCCCTCAGTGACAAGTACGCCCGCAAGCTGAATACGCTCAAGAGCAAAGAAGCGCGGCGCAAAGCCGTGAACAAAATGAAGAAGTTCAAGCGGCAAGCAGACAATTCCTAAGGCGTGCGTTCGGCGCTGCGTGCGTCGTCCACGGAAGCGGTATCGCCGGGTGAGTATCTTGCATTATTCATTCGGCCGGTCGTTTTGAAGCAGCGGAATCTTCGGTACGCGCGTTACAAGCCGTAACGCTTTCTTCGCCAGGGCCCCCTGAAAGCCCGCAGTCGGGCTCGAATCGCCATAAGCTACGTCGCCACTGCGAAATCGGTTGTATAGTTCGGCAGACTATGGAGGCCTGACTCAAGCTGGACGGCAGGCCTTTTCGGGGCAGCGATTCGAGTGGGAATTATGAGCGTCAATCTTAGCGCGACCGTCGATGTTTCGTCCGATCCACCGGTGCCGACCACCGCAGGCAAGCTGTGGCAGATCATTTATCTGAGCCTGAGCACTCACGAGTTTAGCGAACGCGAGCTAGAGGAGCTGCTGGCCAAAGCCCGTTCCAACAATCATCCGTTGGGCATCACGGGTATGCTCGTCTATCGCGACCGCTGCTTCCTGCAAGTGCTGGAAGGTCCAACACAAGCGGTAGAACGGCTCTTCGAGAAGATCGGCCAAGACCCAAGACATGAAGACGTCTCGATCTTGATGAGTGGCCAACTCGCCGAGCGTAGCTTTGGCGACTGGCGAATGGGGTTCGTCAACACACATCATGCGGAAAAACTTGCAGGCTTCAGCGACTTCTTCGGCGACAATTTCTCGCTGCAGATGTTTGCGCGAAACTCAAGCCTCGCCCGCAAAACCTTGCTGGCTTTTCGCGATTGCCGCTGGCATTGATCCCAGTTGGCGAGCGATGCTGCAGACGCAGTCTCGGCTTTATCGCCGGCTCAGTTCGTGCACCATCTCGATGATGGCAATAGCATTCTCGACCGGCGTTTGTTGAACAACGCCGTGGCCCAAATTGAAGATGTGACCAGGACGTCCAGCGGCCTGGTCGAGGACTTCCTTCACGCGCTTGCGAATCTCTTTTTGCTCGCCCAGCAGCACGAGCGGATCGAGATTCCCCTGCACTGCGCGGTCATAGCCTACCGTCTTCCAGGCGTCGTCGAGCCGCACCCGCCAATCAACGCCGATGACATGACCGCCCGTCTGCGCGATCAGCGGTAGCAGAGCCGGGTTGCCCGCGGCGAAGTTAATGACCGGCACGCCCGGAATGATGCCGTCAATAATCATCTTCGAATACGGCATCACGTACCGCTTGTAGTCGTCGGGCCCGAGGCAGCCCACCCAGGAATCGAAGATCTGCACGGCTTGTGCGCCGGCTTTGATCTGGGCATTCAGATAGCGAGTCACAGTGCGAGCCAGCTTGGTCATCAGCGTGCGCCAGGCTCCTTCATCACGATACATGAGCGCCTTGGTGTGCTGGTAAGTGCGGCTGCTGCCCCCTTCAATGGTATAGCTGGCCAGCGTGAAAGGTGCCCCAGCAAAACCGATCAGCGGCAAATCGCTGGGCAGGTCCGCCCGCGTTTGACGAACAGTTTCGAAGACGAATTCAAGCTCGCTCAGGTCTTCGAGTTCTTCCACGCGGTCGACATCGGCGGGGGCCCGGACGGGGTTATAGATGACCGGCCCTTCTCCCTTCGCAAACTCCAACTCGAGGCCCATCGGCTCGAGGATGGGCAACAAGTCGGAGAAAATGATCGCTGCGTCGACACCCAACTTGCGAACGGCGGTACACATGACCTCGCTGCATAGCTGGGGATTTTTGCACAGCTCCAGAAAGGTCGTCTGGCCGCGAACCTGGCGGTACTCTTCCATGTAGCGACCTGCTTGACGCATGAGCCAAACGGGAGTGACGTCGGTGGGCTCCAGACGACAGGCCTTCATAAAGGGGCTGTTGTACCAGGCCGCTTTCGTATCGAGTTGCGGGTTCATCTCTGCACCAGTGAACGAAATGGAGGGGCGACGCTTGCGGGCCAGCACGTCGGCCACCTGTTCGGCGGCAGCCAGCACCATCGAGCCCATTTTGGGATGTTCGGGTTCAATATCTACCGGCAAGTCATGCTCGCGGAGCGCTTCGCTGGTGGTAGGTCCGATTGAAACAACGGCCAGTTTTTTGAGTGCTTCACGCAATGGCTCAAGTAGCTGCAATTGATCGGCGATGCGGAGCAAGTTCACTGCCTGATGGGCCGAGGTGAACATCAGCAAGTCGCGTTCGCCAGCGACCATCGCTCGAATGTTCGCTTCGAGTGGACCAATATCGACGGGCAGTTCCCATTGATAAACACGAACCGGCAACACTCGCGCGCCGCGGGCTTCCAGACCGGCAATCAAGCTGCGATTCGTTACGCCGTATTCTTGCAGCCCGACGTTTTGGTTGATGACGGGAATGCCACCGTCGATGGTCGCGAGCAACTCGCGCCAGGTGTTTGGTTCCGGGACGCGATGCGTCGGCTTGAGCCCGACTTCGCTCATAGCTACCACGGGCTTCGGGCCGCGGCAGATGGTGACAATGTCCGCGAGACTGTTCAAAACGCGTTGGCGGTCGACATGCTTTTCGACGGCCGCAAGCAAGTGCCGAAAGCCAACACCCGTAAGCAGAATCATCACGTCGATGCCGCCGGTGACCAGTCGCTGAGCGAAGTCGATAGCTTCGCGATTCTCGCTGATTGCCACTTCGCGCAGGCTGGCACTCAAGAACGGCTGGCCGCCAAATTTCTCGATCAGCCGCGCTATCTCTTCCTGCTTGCGACTCTCCAGCGAAGCGACGCGCAGGCCCGTTAATCCTGGTGTGGTACTCATGGGTTCAATGCTAACTGGGGCTGTGGTGCGCGACGAGGGGGTTGCAGCGTGGCTGGGAGAGAGGGAGAGCAGGAATTGCTTTACTTCCGTGGGCGGCGCTCGGATACTGCTGCCAATGGAGTTACCCTCATCGGCGAAGGCGAGCCACCATGAATAGCAGGCGGGAATGGTTGACGAGTGCAGCTGGACTGGCGGGCGCCGGTTTGCTGGCCGCTGGAGTTCAAGCGCAGGCCGCGGCGCAAGAAGTGGCCGCGGCGGGCAAGGTTTTTCGGATCGGCGTGATCTCGGCGAGCATCGAGGGAAAAACGCAGCGGACGAATGGGCACACCTGGCACTTCTGCCATCCGTTTCATCCGGAAGTGAATCAAGACGTCATCAAGAAGACGCTCGATCCCGGCTCGGTTCGCATCTTTGCCGAGTACTTCCGGAACCCGGCGCTGAATTTCGATCTCATGCCGTTTCCGAACACGCGGCTGACGCATGTCTACGATGCCGACCGCGCAAGCGCCGAGCTATTTGCCAGCGCGTATCCGGGCGTGCAAGTGGCGGACTCGGTCGAGAAGATGGTGCAAGAAGTGGATGCCGTGTGGCTGGGCGATGCTTCGGGCACCGGCAGCGATCACTTCGACCTGATTGCACCGGCGCTCGAAAAGGGCTTGCCCTCGTTCGTCGATAAGCCGATCGGCAAGACTGTCGCCGGCACGAAGCAAATTCTCGATCTCGCCAAAAAGTACAATGCCAAGCTGATGTCTTCCAGCTTATTCCGGCATCAGTGGGGCACGGCGGAAGCTCTGCGACTCAAGGCCACCAAGGACATCGGCCCGCTGCAATTTGTCCAAGCCTGTCAGGCCGGCGGTTGGACACTTCCCTCGTGGTTCATCTATGGGCAACATCCGGTGTGGATGGTCGAAACCTTGTGCGGACCTGGCGTGGAAAGCGTGAGCATGTACGCCAAAGACAACGCGTGCCACGCGCTGCTCACCTACGCCGACCGGATGCCCGCCGAGGTCTGGTACGGGCGGCCCGATCTTGTCGGCCTGTACTGCGAGACGAAAGTCCACTTCGCGAAGAAGACGCACACCTGGACGCCAGCCATCGATGGCAACTATTGGCTGGGGCACTCGTACCAGATGATGCAAATGGCCAACGCCTTTCGCCGTATGCTCGAAACGGGCATCGAACCCGTGCCGCACAACGAAATCCTCGAAGTCACCGCCATCATTCACGCCGCCGCCAAATCGCTCAGCGAAAAGAGCCGCCTGGTAGACCTGGCAGAAGTGATGTCCTGATTCCCCCGCATTCGCCCTAATTTCTAGTCCCCAGTTCCTAGCCCCCATGAAGACACTGACCAAAGAACTCTGGATGAACATCCCCCAGCGGCGAGCGATCATTTCGCTCCATCGCGAAGTCGAACGCCTCGTCGCCGAAAGTGGTGTGCAGGATGGGCTCGTGCTTGTAAACGCAATGCACATTACCGCGAGCGTGTTCATTAACGACAACGAAAGTGGTCTGCATCACGACTACGAAGTCTGGCTCGAAAAGCTCGCGCCGTTTGATCCATCCGCAGATCGCTACCACCACAATCGCACTGGCGAAGACAACGCCGACGCCCATCTCAAGCGGCAAGTGATGGGCCGCGAAGTCGTCGTCGCCATTACCGAGGGCAAGCTACACCTCGGCCCGTGGGAGCACATTTTCTATTTCGAATTCGATGGACATCGGAAGAAACGAGTGCTGGTGAAGATCATCGGGGAGTAGCGGGGTTCTCCGCAGTTTTTTCACGAACGAGGGGTAGATGATGGCGTCGAAAGCAGAGGAGTGGGTCTGCCGCTGGCTGCGGACGATTCTCGCAGATTTGCCGAATGGGGCGAGTATTGCCCACTCCGATCAGATTCAAAAACTCTTCAGTGGTCTTGAGTATTTCCTCCCGCAAGTCCTCAGTGCATCTTACCCCGAATGGGAGCATGAGAGTCTGGACGGTTTCCTCCCCCTTGTCGCCCGCAAAACCGGAGATGGAGAAGCCGAGATCTTCGGCCTCTGCATCATCATCTCCGACCAAACTCTGACCCCGATCCATCTTCACATTCAAGCCTCGAAAACCAAAGACGAGGTTTCCTGGGTTGACTGCAAACTTGGGGAAGCAGGAGAACACGGCATGGTGCGGATACCGTGGCCGCCAAGGAATGCAACCGGCAGATTCGTCCACGCCCTTGAAGGGCGTGCAGGCACGATAGCCTGGGTGTACAAGGTGGTCGTTGGGGAAAGACGCCCTTGACGATGGCTGAACGTAGACGGCCCGAAGTTCAGGCGGGATGATGTGCTTGGGCTTCGTCGTCGGCTTGCTGGAGGCGGGCTGCATCACGACTACGAAGTCTGGCTCGAAAAGCTTGCGCCGTTTGATGCTTCCGACGAGCGATACCACCACAATCGCACCGGCGAAGACAACGCCGATGCTCATCTCAAGCGGCAAGTGATGGGCCGGGAAGTCGTCGTCGCCATTACCGAGGGCAAACTGCACCTCGGCCCGTGGGAACACATCTTCTATTTCGAATTCGATGGGCACCGGAAAAAGCGTGTGCTGGTGGAGATCATCGGGGAGTAGCGCCCGCGCGAGCATTGGTATCGCGCGGGTTCGACTATCCACTTGGAAATTACTTCGGTGCGCAGCCCGCGCACTTGGGGCAGACGTACTCGACGACAAAGCGGTAGGTGGGCTTCTTTACGATCGTTTCGTGTTTGACCGGCACCTTCTTGGTCTTGATGTACGCAGCAGTGGGAACAAAGGAAGCCTCGCGGCAATCCTTGCAATGGCCGCAGTTGCCGCAGGCCGATTGGCAGCGTCGACTGGGGCCAGGGACGCAGAAGTCTTCGCACTTGCAGGTGTAGCAGGTCTTTTTGACGTCTTTCATTTCGCAAATCATGCGGCAGACCTTTTCGCAGGCACAGTTGCAGCCGCAATGACTGCAGCAACCTGCGTGACCCAGGCTATCGACGGCCCACGCTCCCAGCGGAGCCAGCAGGCACATACCTGCAGCGACGAGAAACAGTTTTCGAGAGAGAACCATGGCATATCCTCCGTGAATGTTGGATGGTTGGTGTGCTGCGGTTTAGAACTCGACTTGAAAGCGGCTGCAGAAGATGTCGGCATTGCTGCTACCGGTGGCAGCGTCATTGAGCATGCAGTGCATCCAGCAGAACTGGAGTTTGGAGTACGAGTTCCAATACCAGTTCAGCCCAAGGGTTGATTCGTTCATGTTGCCCGGGTTGGGGAACACGTTGGGCGGCGGCGGTGGCACTGGCTGCCCAGGCAGGGGCACCGCGTTGGGGTCAAACAGATTGACGTAGCTCCAGCGAGCCGTCACTTCCCAGGCTCCCCAGCCACAGAAGCCGGCATTGCGTCCCAGGGCAAAGAAGTCGGTGTAGGGCGTCACGCGATCGAAGACTCCGAACATCCGGTTGTAGGCGCGATTCTCTCCGGTGAGAAAGTAACCGGCCTGCACGTAGTAGCCGTCGTAGAACACGTTCGGGTTATTGATCTGATTGACACTGGTCGCCATATACTCAGCCTGGAAGTGGACCGGGCCGTATTGGCCAGCAGCTTGCATCCCGTAAAAGCCGTAAGAGTCGGCAGCGATTCGACCGGTGTTCAGGAACGCGGGCGTGCCGTTCGTAGTTGAGAAGCCACCCGCCGGATCGCCCACGAAGAACTCAGGAATGACCTGCGCCTGATAGTACGGGACTGGGTTCGCCAGGCTGGCGGTCATTTGGCTGAAGTTGGCGTGACCACCGACGTGAAACAGATAGCGACCTTCGGCCGCCTCGTCGTAATACATCAAGTGCGTGCCGCGCATCGCAAACGAGTAGCCGCCTTGATCGCCGATGTCGGTGGTAAACCGAGAATCGCCAATCGGACCGTTGTTGAAACCGCCAGTCTTGTAGACGCCGTAGGCCCACGAAGACATTTCGTTTTCTGATTTGTCGTACGCCATCACACCGACGCGGCGAAAGGGATCGAAGGCCTGAAACGGCAATGAGCGCTCGAGAAACTCCAATTGGCGGATGGGCGTCAGCGAGTCCATCGTCAACGGCTGGCGATAGTGGCCGATGCGAACATTGCCAAAAAAGGGAATGTGCGTTTGTTCGCCCCAGACGTCCATAAAGCTGGGGCGACCGGCAACGCCAAAATCCATTTCGATCGAGTAATTGGTGAACTCCGAGACGCTGCCGACTGCTTGCAGACGGGCGCGGCGAAAACCGACGCCATCCTGAATGTCGCCGAGCGTCGCTCGATTGTTTGCATCCTGGCTGAAGAAGCCCTGATCCAAATGAAAGAAGCCCGTCAGCCGTACGCTGGGATAGGTTGGCTTCTTATCTTTGCCGAGAGCTTTTTCAAGCGCATCCATGCGCTGTTCGCTCGACGGCACTCGCGGGTTGCCATCGGCATGGGGATGCTGGTGCTCAAGCAAGTGATGGTCGGCCGCACTCTGTTGTTCGAGCTGCTGCAGCCGTTGCTCGGTCATCTGCAACCGCTGGAGGAGCAGGTTGTATTCATCAGCAGCCGGCGGCTCCTGCGAGACGAATTGCGGCCGTTCGAAATCGACCTGCTGAATGCTTTCGATGGAATCGTAAGCATGGGGCGGGTGTGAAACGGGCTGTTGGGCCCGCAAAGTAGTGGCTGAGCAAAAGCCACTGAATAGCAGAATGGTCGGTAGTCCGAACCTAATCCGCAAGATTTTCCAAAGTGGGCAACTCATCCGAGTAGCGCTCCTGAGATGCTCGGGTTGCACCGAGCGAAGGGAACAAGTCGTCTGGAGTCGATATCGGGCCTGCACTGTGTTTTTCGCACATTACAAAGATGCAAGCGCGGCAGCCTGCGTAACCGGTACGACCGGAACGCCGAGCATTACAAAACCTGCAGGAAGTCGGATTATGCGAACGCTCCCATTCCTACTCAGGAAAGGAAAACGACTTGCAGAGAACCGTTTGACAAAGAATCACACATTGAGCAGATTTCAGGTCGAAGGTCGAAGGTCGAAGGTCGAAGGTCGAAGGTCGAAGGTCGAAGGTCGAAGGTCGGAGGTCGGAGGTCGGAGGTCTATCCCACGAGTGACCAGACTAGTCACGACGTGATGTATGACTGGAAAGTGATTGATTTGAAGTTGTTTGGTTGTGTGTCAGATAGCTTTGTCGGAGTTGTTCTTGCAAGGGGTGCCTACTCGCCGTTAGCGAGTTGCCGAACTGGGAGACAAGGTGGTTATCAAACGGTTATCAGCTTGGCGGGGTGATGACTGCTTGTGGTTGTCGTAAGTTGAGATCTGAAAGTGGTTTGTGTGAGGAAGTGAGGAATGAAATTGTGTGCGAAAAAGTTATCAAAATTCGCCGGCGGCAGTGGGATCGCAAATGCAGCGCTAGGGTTGTCTGGGACAAGTTGGGGACTGACTTGAGCGGTGCGAGCAAGAGCAGCGTGTCCAAAAACCTCGTGGCTGACCAACTACTGCGTTGCATTTTCTGCATGTTTGGCGGCAATTTCCGACGAAGCGAGAGCCGGGTTATTGGACAAAAGGGATGTGATTTTGGATGGTTAAGTCGAGCCAGCTCGGCGGGAGTCGGTCGCCACTTGCCGCCTTTTCTCAAGATTCTGGTGGATTCTCTCCACTCCAGACTTGACATGGCCGAACACTTTAATAAGATTCGCCATAGAACGACTTCTGTCTCACTTGTAAGCGGTACTCTTTGTCGCAACGAAAGTTGTGGCTGCCAGTCGAATCGAAGGCCTTGTGGCGATGCCCGAGTGTCCGATTGATTCGCCGGTAAGAGCGCTTCTCTCCCCTAGGGCCGCAGAGGGTGCGGCCGCCCCAGAACGTCACCCAAGCCAACGGATTTCCACTGCCGTTTTGACGAAATTCTGCTGACCAGCTCGCCGGTACGCCAGCGCATCGCTTTAGCAGCATCTGTTTGAACAGCAACGGTTAAACAACCAGCAGTACCTCCCAGCAAGATGCGGCGAACTTCGCTCATCCGCTCGGAACTGCCGGCGATTGGGCGAGTCAGGGCAGAGAGGTGTTCAGCGGGTGCTGGAGCTGTCTTACATGGCCGGCTATGAGCCGTCCTTTGGTACTTCGGTGTGATTGCACACCTTCGCAGATGGAAGCCGTCGGGCTCGCAGATAAACTTTGCGGTCCCTGCTTGAGATTGCTTGCTTCGCACCGAGTTGCGGCTGGTTTTGTCCAAGGAATGGGCGGCCGGTGAACGCAGTTTGGTCGCTCCTGCCGGCGAGAAATCATCACGCAATCAGCAGTTAATTGCAAATAACAAAGCGGTACTTTCTGCAGCATTATGCTGAGAAAGCACTCATCGTCTTGGATTCGTTTTCGTAGTTCTTTGGTGACGCATGGGCAAGAAGAAGTTCCGTCCTCGCTCCTCGGGTGGTCGAGGTGGCTCGCAAGGTGGTGGTTACGGCGGCGGTGGTGGATACCGCGACCGTGATGGCTACGGCGGTGGAGGCGGAGGTGGTGGTTACGGTGGCGGCGGTGGCAATGGCTACGGCGGCGGCGGAGGAGGAGGTGGCGGCGGTGGAAACCGTTCGCGACGCCGACGTCGTCCTCCAGGCCAAGGTGGCCCGCCCGGCGGTCCTGGCGGTGAAGGTGGCGAACGCCGTCCTTTGCCCGGTGACGACACCGGCATTCCCGGCGAAATTCCCTTTGGCGGCGAAGCTGCTCCCGATGGCTACAACGGCGCTCCTGCCGGTGCGGGTGGTGCCTATCCTGTGCCTGCTGGCGCGGAGATACAGTTGGAGCAAGGTTTTGGCCTGCTCGAAATGCATCCCAACGGTTACGGCTTCTTGCGTAGCCCCGAGAACTTCTACAACCGCGAACGCTCCGACCCGTTTGTGCCTGGCACGATGATCGAGCGGTTTGGTCTGCGCGAAGGCGTGATCATTAAGGGAACCGTCCAGCCTGCCCGCAAGCAGCAAGGGCCGCGCCTGCGTGAAATCGTCGATGTCGATGGCATGGCGCCCGAAGACTATCTGAAGATCAAGAATTTCGATCAGAAGACCCCCATCAATCCCGATAAGTGGTTCCGCCTCGAAACGGGCGCGACTCCGCTCACCACGCGAGTGATGGACCTGCTGACCCCGCTCGGACGCGGCCAGCGTGCACTCATCGTCGCTCCGCCTCGCAGCGGTAAGACGATCCTGCTGCAACATGCCAGCCAGGCGATGACGGCCAACTATCCCGAAGTGAAGCAGTTCATTCTGCTGATCGACGAGCGGCCGGAAGAAGTCACCGACATGCGCCGCAATGTGAAGGGCGAAGTCGTAGCCAGCAGTCTCGATAACGACATCGAAAGTCACGTTCGTCTGGCTCAACTCGTCATCGAACGCTGCAAGCGTTTGGCCGAAATGGGGCAAGACGTCTTCGTGCTGCTTGATTCGATCACGCGTCTGGCTCGTGCTTTCAACAAGTACGTGGGCAACAAGCGGGGCGACGGCATTCAATCGGGCGGTCTCGGCACTCGTGCCATGGACATCCCCAAGAAGCTGTTTGCTACGGCTCGTGCCTTCGAAGAAGGGGGCTCGGTTACCATCATGGGTACCGCGCTCATCCAGACCGAAAGCAAGATGGACGACGCGATCTTCCAGGAGTTCAAGGGTACGGGCAACATGGAACTGGTGCTCGACCGCAAGCTGGCCGAACGTCGCGTTTACCCCGCGATCGACGTGCAACAATCCGGCACTCGCCGCGAAGAATTGCTGCTGCCGCCGGAAGTGCTGCACGCCATCACCATGCTGCGTCGCACCCTGTCGTCGATGAATCCCGTCGATGCCATGGAGCAACTGACCAAGCAACTCGGCAAGTTCAAGACCAATGCCGAGTTCATTCAGTTGATCACCAAGGCTGGTTCACGAGATTAGCCGAATGGTTGGTCGAAGCACAAATTGGAGCGAGCGGACTTTCGGGTTTGGCTCGCTCGGTTTGTTTCTTGGGCGGCAATTGCCTTCGAGTCGCGGGTCACTTAAGATACAAGTCCTCGCTGAAACTGAGTCTCAATAGGCATAGGCGAGCTGCGTTTCTCTCGCCTTTCCCTCCCGCCGCACGCACAAGTGACTCGCCGTGGTCGACATCATTCCGCTGCAAATGCTCCAGCCTGGTCAGGAGGCTCATGTCGACCAGTTGCTCGGCGCGCCTGACGACGTGCAGCGATTGCACGAAATGGGGCTGCAGCCTGGTGCCTGGGTGGAGATGGTTCAACAGGACGATGCCTGCATAGTCAAGCTGCTGGCCAGCACCGTTTGCTTGCGGGGAGCGAGCATGTTTCAGGTGATGGTGCGGCCGGGATCCGCGGAGTTGGGAGCAGGCCAGTGAAAACGCTCGCGGACCTGAAGGTCGGTGAGAGCGGCAGTGTGGCTGCAATCGACGGCATCGACGAAATCAGCATCAGGCTCATGGAAATGGGGCTCGTGCCGGGCACGGGTTTCACCATTTTGGGAACCGCGCCGCTGGGCGATCCGCTCGAGATTGACGTGCGGGGATACCGGCTCAGCCTGCGTAAGACAGAAGCATCACGCGTGCAAATCATGGCCGGCTAGAGCGGGTCAAGCAATACCTTTTCGCAGTGCGGATGATCGCCAACGAATGATTAGCAGCATCTACACGTCCGAACCTAGTCTCGATCGTTTGCGATCAATTCACGACGAACTGTTGCAATCGATTTCTCAACTCCACACGTATGGCTCGCCAGATCCTTCGCTGGAAGCCAACTGGTTAACGACATTTTTTCCGCTCAGAGGCCTGGAATCGACCAACGAGTTGATGGTGGTTGGACGAGCCGTCAACGGATGGATCAAAGGCTGGCCGATCTCTCAAACTCAGGGCGCCGCACAGCGGAGCGAGATCATTCAGGACGTCGTAAATCCGATCATTGCCGGTCCAGATTGTCCCATGACTTGGGTCACCATGACTCGCGATCCCAAGGAATGGAATTGGAGAAGATCATCCTTTTGCCGCCTCATGAAATCGGTCTCTCGCGAACTGCCGGGTTACGATGAGGCACGGTGGCCAAACCGACTGATCTGGTCCAACTTGTACAAAGTTGCACCGTGGATGGGGGGCAATCCGAGTAACTCACTTTGTGCTGCCCAACAATCTGCATGCGAACGGCACTTGGCGGCAGAAATTGAGATCTGGCAGCCAAAGAGAGTTCTCTTTGTTACCGGCTGGAATTGGGCGAGACCTTTCGTTGAGTGCCTCACTGGAAAGGTCGAGGCAGGTCGCCAAGGTTTTGTTGAGTGGTCTGGAACGATGAAGATATCCCCGGAGTTGAACCCAATTCAAATGGTGGTGTGCGTGCGGCCGGAGCGTCGACCGGGTACGACGCTAACCCAGGAAATAATTCGATCCTTCTCCGACCTCTCAAGCCAACTGGCTTGCTAGGGAGGATCGTGGCGCGACAGGCACATTGACAGGCAATTCATGACGGCTACGGCAACATCGTCTGCGACACGAGCTTTGACGGTCGCTCTGATTGGCAACCCGAATACGGGCAAGTCGACGCTCTTTAATGCGCTCTCGGGTGGTCGTGTTCGAACGGGCAACTACCCGGGCGTGACGGTTGAGAAGAAGACCGGCAAAGCTGAGTTTCATGGCCGAAAATTCAACCTGATCGATCTGCCAGGCACGTACAGTTTGGCGCCACGCTCGCCGGACGAGATGGTTGCCGTCGATGTGTTGCTGGGAAGAGTGGCGACGGAACCTCGCCCCGATGTGGTGATGTGCATCGTTGATGCGAGCAACCTCGAGCGGAACTTTTACTTGCTCAGCCAGGTTCTGGAGCTTGGCCTGCCGACAGTCGTTGCTGTCAACATGATGGACTTGGCCGAAGAACGTGGGCTGAAGATTCAACTCGACAAACTGAGCACGCAAGTACCGGTGGAGTTCATTCCCGTTCAAGCTCATCGCGGCATTGGGCTCGACAAGCTGAAGCAGGCATTGTCGAAGGCGGCCGAGAAATCGCCGCCGAAGATCGAGAGTCCCTTTCCGCCGGCCTTTCAAGCGGAAGTCACCAAGCTGGAACAGTTGGTGAGCGACGAGAGTCTTCCCCGCTACCTGGCAGAACGACTACTGCTCGATACCAGCGGCTATCTCGCCTCGGCCAACTTGCCCGGCGTGTCGGCCGAGATTCTTGCGGCGCTTGGTCCCGCACGAGAACGCCTCGCGAAGGCCGGCGCGCCAGTTCCAGCCGTCGAGGCGATGGCCCGCTATCAATGGGCGGCCGCTGTGCTTAAGCCGGCAGTTACGCGGCCGACGAAGCGAACCGCTACGTTCAGCGATCGTGTCGACCGCCTGCTGACGCACTGGTTCACGGGAACGATGTTCTTTCTGTTCGTGATGTTCGTGCTGTTTCAAGCGGTCTCGTGGATCGCCGGGCCGAGTGGTGATCTGGTCGATGCCTTGAACGGACTGCTCGCCGGTTGGGTTGGAACGCTCACCACTGAGGGACCGCTGCAGTCTCTGCTGATCAACGGCGTGATTGCCGGGGTCGGCGGTGTGATTGTCTTTGTCCCGCAAATCATGCTGCTGTTCTTGTTCATTGCCATTTTGGAAGACTGCGGCTACATGGCCCGCGCGGCCTACCTGATGGACAAGCTCATGGTCCGCGTCGGCCTCAGCGGCAAGAGCTTCATTCCGCTCCTCTCGTCGTTTGCCTGCGCCATTCCCGGCATCATGGCAGCACGCGTAATCGAGAATCGTCGCGACCGGCTCGTCACCATTTTGGTCGCTCCACTGATGAGTTGCAGTGCCCGTTTGCCGGTCTACATCCTCTTTGTCGAAACCTTCATCCCCGAGCGATCCTGGCTGTTCGGCATCATCTCGCTGCAGGGCCTGGTGATGTTCGCCATGTACGCCGTGGGCAGCATCACGGGAATCGGCGTGGCTTGGCTGCTTAAGAAAACTATCCTTCGCGGGCCGACACCGCCGTTTGTGATGGAACTGCCGACTTACAAGTTCCCCGGTATCTGGATCGTCGTCTCCCGCATGCTCGAGCAAGGCTGGGCCTTTATCTACCGCGCCGGAACACTCATTATGGCGGTCTCCGTCGTGGTGTGGGCCCTGGCCTATTATCCCCGGACAACCACCGAGCCGATTCGCGTGGCAATGGAGCGCAAGCAGGCACTGGCGACGGAAGTCGCGTTGCTGACGGAGCAGATCGAACCGATTCTCGCTGCCAAGCCCGCCCCCAAAGAGGGCGAAGAACCCAAGTTCACTCCCGCTGAGGAGCAACTCGCGGCCAAGGAAGCGGAGTTAGACGAGGTGAAAAATCACATCGCGGCATCGCATCTGGAAAACAGCTTTCTCGGCCAAATGGGCAAAGCGATTGAACCAGCGGTTCGCCCCTTGGGCTGGGACTGGAAGATTGGCTGCGCCGCCATTGCTTCCCTCCCCGCGCGCGAGGTCATCGTGGCCACCCTGGGAACCATCTACAGCCTAGGAGATGGTCAGGACGAAAAATCGAAACCACTGCGCCAGAAATTGCGTGACGCCAAATGGGCAGGAACCAGCCGCCCTGTGTTCAACATTCCGGTGGCTTTGTCCGTCATGGTTTTCTTCGCCCTGTGTGCCCAGTGTGCCTCGACGCTGGCCATCATGAAGCGAGAAACAGGCTCCTACTGGTGGCCTGTGTTCACGTTCGTCTACATGACCAGCCTCGCTTACGTCGGGGCCTTCATCGCCTATCAAGGCGGCACCTGGCTGGGATGGTGAGTGATGAACGAGATCCTGAACATTCAAAACCTGATCGTTGCTGCGATTGTGATGTCGGCCAGCATCTCGCTTTTGCTGCGCGCCAGAAAATACATCGTGCCTGGTAACAGTTCTGGTTGTGCGAGCGGCTGCGGAAGTTGCCCGAGTCGGAAGAGTGAGACAGGGTCTTCCTCGCTGCTGCAGTTGAACTCATCGCTGAAGGAATAGCTGTTCGCCCTATCGATGCCGATTCACCATTCGCTTGTGGCGAGCAAGTGCAGCGGGAGGCAGGTGATCGTCGGTTAGATCCATAAAAATGTCGGGAAGCCAGCCGGGATTGATAAAGTTTTCGGCGGCGACGACGGCGTTCGCCGCTTCCAGTTGTTGCCATTCGGAATTGCTGAGAGCGACAAAACCGCCGGTGTCGCTGCCATGCGAGCAGACCATATACCGAATTTCATAGTCAGGTTCGAGCAACTTGTTCAATGTACAGATAGTGATGTAGCGATCACCACCATGGAGCTGAAGTGGCACCACGTTCTCCTTGCCACGATAGATCACTGTGAGAACGTCTTGGTCCTCGTTCCACACGGCTGATAGATCGTCGAGCCTCAAGGACTCTGCGCAATAGCTGACAATGTCCGCGTCGTCTTCTTTCCAATCAACGTGAAAGACTTCCGGGTAGTGGCCCTCGAAGAACGCCTTGTCGATCGCCGTTTCGTTACCAGACTTAACAATGTCTAGAAACTCGGGAGTTAGTGGCATTTGCGGTACCTATTGAATATTCGTGACGAGGTGAAGTGTAACGCCGTTGTCAGTCAGAACCCAACGCGAAATAACTTCGGCTTTTGATCATAGCGGGTTGAAGGCGGGCGCTGTGTAGTTGAGTTGGGGCAGGAAAGCTATTGAAGCGAATGGGATTGTGATCGAGGAAGGCTTGGCTGGCTTTGATTCCCTTCTGATACATCCGGCGGGCAACTTCCGCGACGACATGCAGTCCGTGCGTCGTGTGAGTGCGTGCGATAAAGTTCCGCGCAACTTGAATGGTCTTGAGCACCACGGCCTTGATCGCGCGCGAGACGTGACAGAAGAGGCGATGCTCAATGGGATTGTATTTCGAACAGCCCGGCGGGTAGTGAGCCACCTGCACGTCGCAGCGCAGATCATGGGCCAGGTGGCATAGCGTTTCCTTGAAGCGATGCTGGCGACACCCGTTGCTGCCGCCGCAGTCGCACAGCAACAACAGTCGCGGCGCGTACCAGTAATGTTCCCGACCCATTCGCTCCCACCACCGACGGATCGCATCGCAAGCGAGTTCGCTGGTGTCGGCGCCGCGGGCCAAGTACATGAACGCTTCGTTGCGGCGAGTGTCGTACACGCCGTAAGGAACGAGTCGTTGCTCGGCAGTCACGAAGTCGTGATCTTGCACGACCACGCGGCCATCGGTGATCGCTCGGCCCGGATGAAAGAAATCGCCGAGAATTTCCTTCTTTTTCGTGTCGATGCTCAGCACCGGCCAATCGTTCCGCTCGTACTTGGCGCGGAGCTTGGCAATGAATTGAAACTGCTCGTCGCGATGTTCAAACTCACACGCCGCTTCGTCCTTGTACGCCTGTCGCCGCGAGAGACCAAGCTCGTCGAACAAGATTCGCCGCAACGCATCGGGACCAATCTCAAAGCCTTGCTCTTGCAACTCCTCCGCCAATTCAGGAACCGAGCGGTTCGTCCAGCGAATGTTTTCGTCGACGGGCGAACCGGCCGTGTCGCGCTCGATCAGGGCTTCCACTGCAGGAATGATTTCCGGTTGCGCAACGCTGAGCTGGCTTTCGGCCTCCCCTTTTTTGCGAACGCGTCCCGCAGCTTCGTCCTCCGGCAGCTGCTCGATGTCCTCCGCGCCGTGGCGAATCGTGTCGGGATCGCAACCAAACAAATCGGCGATGTACTGCACACCGCCATGCCCGAGCTTCACCGCTTCGACCGCCGCGTAGCGTCGCCGATCCTTCTCGGATAACGCCCCATACACCTTCACCATCTGCCGCTCGACCGTTGCCCGATAAACCTTCATCGTTGAGCCCTCCTGTGACTGACTCCATGCCCCCCTTCAGATTATCATGCGACAGTACCAAAGGAAGTTATTTCGCGTTTGGCCCTCAGTCTTGTTGCCTGTTTGCTTTGTTCAGTAACTTGGCAATGATGTGATCTGTACCCACGCTCGGACAGTATAACGGCGACATTTGAGCGGTCGAACGAAATCTTCCCTTGGTGTTCTATTCGCCAACTGTGCCGGTTATAAAAGCTGTTGCCTCGTCGATAGTTGATCTCGACATCCCTTCTCCAGGATGTGACGACATGCAATTGGTATGTCAGTGTTCGCAGTGCAACAAGCAATACCCGGTGCCCATCACCTGGGGCGGTCGCACCACGATTTGCCAAACGTGCGGCGTGCCGATGCAAGTTCCTGCGCCGCCTCCAGGACAGTTGTTGCCCGTAGCGGGTATGGCTGTGCCACCTGCGGTGCAAGGTTCGTCCGAGTTGTACGCAAACTTGGCGCTGGCCGGTGTTGGCGCGTATGCACTGTTGATCGTGCTGGCGTTTATCTCGTTCAAGGCGATGAAGCGGCCGCGAGGTGGCGACAACGTACCGGTCGTTGCTGTCGTAGAACCGGTGAAACCGGCGCCACAACCGGTGGTTCCCATCGAGCAACCAAATCGCACCATTCCGGCACCACCACCGCCGGTGCGAGTGGCTCCTCCCGTCGCGCCACCGCCCGAGTTCAAACCGGCAGTAACTCCGCAGCAGGAAGTCACTCCAACATCGCCAACGCCAACCGAGCTCGCCAAGAACGATCCGCCCACTCTAGCCTCCATCAACCCGTTTGAGTCGACCACTACAGATCCCGTGCCTGCGCCCAAACCGATCCGGCCCGAGTTTGGCACCGACAATTCCGGCCCGCTCAGCATTCCGGTCAGCAACAAAGACGAGATCACTCTGGGGCCCTTGGGTTGCCCGACTCTCATTGTCGGCAATCAGGCTTGGAACATCGCCGAAAATCGCAGTGTGGCCGAACTGGAAGGGACCTATGAAAAGCGAGGACACAAAGTCCTCTCGCCCGATGGTTTGACCTTTGCCGCCTCGAGCAAGTCTCCCAATCAGCAAGATACCGAAGTGCTGGTTTGGGATACTCGCACTGGCAAGCAAAAGTTCAAAGTCCTGGGCGACCCCAATAAGTTTGCTGACATGGTTTTGCTCTCCAACGACACGCTCTACGTCGGCGGACGATCGGAGCCGACTCTCGACTCGTTCAATACCACCACCGGCGCTCATCTGCGTACGCTCACTTTTGGTGATGCCCGCCTGCGTGATGACAACCATGCGATCACGCTTGACGGCAAGTACATCGCGATCGAAGTGCGTCGCAGGCTGACCGTGTTTCGGCTGTCCGATGGCAAGCAGGCCGCCGTGATGGCAGACCCGGACAACGAAGCCGTGTTTACTCTGGCCTGGATGCAATCGCTGGCCTTCGCTCCCGACTCTCAAGAACTGGCGATGGTCTCGACGCATCCCTCGGCACGTCTCATCTGTTGGAATACCGCCGGCAAAGTGAGCCGCATTGGTGCCTTGCCCGGCGACCTTCGCCGCGCGGGTTCTGAAGAGCGGCTGGAGTGGTTTCCCGATCGCAATGCCTGGCTCGTCGGCAACTTTGTGCACGACCGCGAGTCGGGGATGAACGTGATTGTGATCAAGGAGAAGTTCGCTCAGGATCTGCAAGTCGCCGTGCACGATGCCGATCATTTGCTCGGCACCTTTCCCGCCAAGCCTGGCCTGATCGAGATGTTCAAGATTCCCTGGAAAGAGATTCGCGACTCCGTCGCCGCCTTCAAAGCCAAAGAAGGAGCCGTGCTCACCTCGGGCACTTCCGTGGCGCTGCGTTTGGAACTGGGCAAGGTGCAAAGCGATCCGAAGGTCACGGCCGAGTGGCTCTACGCGGCCATGACCGCGCGTTTGAATCGCGATGGCATTCAGGTGAAGGAGGGAGCGAAGACCTCGCTGCGGTTGCGCTATACCGAGTCCACGGTTTCGGAACCGACCGTCGGCGAAATCCCAGCCGTCGAAGCTCTCGGCTCGCTGACGATTGACTTGCTGCAGGATGGAAATGCCCAGCCCCTGTGGCAGAAGAGAATCTTGGGGCCAGCTCTCGCGGAACTGGCCAAGCAAGATGTCAGCGACGAGAACGTGCGCAACACCATGATCAGCCGCATTCGCGTGGGCATCGCCGACGTCGAGATTCCCGAGTTTATTCCAAAGTCGAAGGACCTCCCCTCGTTGCCGATCGTGCTGCGTTAGTGGCACATTTTTGCGGCTGCCAACCGCATCCTCACCTTGTCGCCAACAGCCCCTGCCGGGAAGATAGGAGGCTTCGCTTCCCGCCCCAGATCTCCCGCCGCAAGGCAATCGAGGGGGCTCATCGTTCACTCGTAGGTGGATTTGCCCGGCATGGCTTTGCCCGAGTTCTTACAAGAGTTGGATCAGCTGCTGGCCGATGCCCACAGCGCGTTCGCGGCTGCCAAATCGGCTGACGCGCTCGAAGCGGCCCGCATCGAATTTCTCGGCGCCAAGAGCGGCCGCTTGAAGGCTGCCCAAAAGGGACTTGGGCAAGTCACGGGACCCGATAAGCCCGGTGCCGGCAAACGCTTCAACGAAGTGAAGCAAGCCATCGAAGCTGCCTTCGCCGAGATCCAGCAGAAGCAAGCCACCGGCGAAGTCGTCGATCCGCATGCTGCCCGCTTCGATATCAGCTTGCCTGGCATTCGCCCGCGGATCGGCCGGCTGCATCCCATTTCGCAGACCATCGATGAACTGAAAGACATCATGGGACGGCTGGGGTTCTCGATCGCCGAAGGGCCAGAAGTGGAAGACGAATGGCACAACTTCGAAGCACTCAACATTCCGCAAGAACATCCGGCCCGAAACCCGCTCGACAACTTCTACCTGCAGGTGGCCGAAGCCACGCAGCCAACGACCGCTGCCTCGCACTCGGCCACGACCAAGCCCACTTCGCCCAGCGGGCTCATGCTGCTTCGCAGTCAAACCAGCACCGTGCAAATCCGTACGATGGAGACGACCAAGCCGCCGGTCCGCATCATTTCGCTCGGCCGCGTCTATCGTCCCGACGAAGCCGATGCAACGCACTTCCCCATGTTCCATCAGATGGAAGGCCTGCTCATCGACAAGCATGTCACGCTCGCCGATCTCAAGAGCGTGCTGCGAATGTTCGCGACGACCTACCTCGGCCGCGATGTGCACGTTCGCTTCCGACCGTCGTTCTTTCCGTTCACCGAGCCCAGCGTGGAAGTCGACATGAGTTGGGGAGACAAGTGGATGGAGTTCGGCGGCGCTGGCATGGTGGACCCGAACGTGCTGCGGGCGGTTGGCTACGATCCCGAAGAAGTCTGCGGCTTCGCCTTTGGCCTCGGCATCGAACGCCTCTGCATGCGCCGCCACGGCATCACCGACATCCGCGAGTTGTACAAGAACGACGTCCGCTTTTTGGAACAGTTTTAGGCAGGGGACTGGGAATTGGGAGCTAGGGGCTGGGGGCAATTCGCTCTTACTCCCTCTCCTCGGTACTCCGGGGAGAGGGTAGGGGTGAGGGGCCTGACTTGCGATTCGATACGGTCCTTCCACTTGGTGGGCCCCACCCTTCAACCAACACGAACACTCGATCGTCACGACGGAAATTTGACTCATGCTTGTCTCTTGGAAATGGCTGCAAGAATACGTCACGCTCACGGTCTCGCCTGCGGAACTCACGCAGCGACTGATGATGGCGGGGCTGAATCACGAATCGACCGAACCAGCAGCAGGCGTCCCCGGTGACTTCTGCATCGACCTCGAAGTCACCAGCAATCGGCCCGATTGCCTCGGGCACATCGGCGTCGCGCGCGAAGCGGCCGTGTTGCTCGGCCAGCAATTGAAAGTGCCGCAGCCAGCACCCAAGTCCGCTGGCGAGCCGATTGAGAAATCGGTCAAGATTCAGATCGACGCGCCGGAACTTTGCCCGCGCTATTCGGCCCGCCTGATTCGCGGCGTCAAGGTGAAGCCAAGCCCCGCCTGGCTCGTCGAGCGACTGCAGACCATCGGCCAGCCGGCGATCAACAATGTCGTCGACGTGACCAACTACGTGCTGATGGAATGTGGCCAGCCGCTGCATGCCTTCGACTTTCGCAAACTGGCCGGTGGCCAAATCATCGTTCGCCGCGCTAATCACGAAGAGCAGTTCCCCGCCATCGATCACAAGACCTACACGCTCGGCAGCGAGATGTGCGTCATCGCCGATGCTGCGCGGCCCGTGGCTCTGGCCGGTGTGATGGGCGGTGGAGAAACAGAAGTCGGGCCCGACACAGTCGATGTGCTGATCGAGTCCGCTCAGTTCGCTCCTTTGGCCGTCCGTGGTGCTTCGCGCAAGTTGAAATTGGCCAGCGACTCTTCGTACCGGTTCGAGCGCGGCACCGATCCCGCCGGCGTCGATTGGGCCAGCCTGCGAGCCTGCGAATTGATCCTGCAACTTGCCGGCGGCGAACTCGCTCCCGGTGTCATCGATCTCGGGCCGAAGGTTCCCGCGCCCCAGCCCATCGTGCTGCGACTGTCGCAGTTGAAGCGGATTCTCGGCATCGAGATTCCGGCGGCGGAAGTGCAGCGCATTCTGGCGGCACTCGGTTGTGCCATCAGCAGCGTGAATGCCACTTCGCTGACTGCGACCGCTCCGACCTGGCGGCGAGATCTCACCCGCGAGATCGACCTGATCGAAGAGGCCGCCCGTATTCACGGCTACGACAAGATTCCCGAAGACATCGGCGTGCCGATGGCTCCCTCGCACAAGAGCGACCACGACCGCGTGCTGCAGAAGGTGCGGCACGTGATGACCGCTGCGGGCTTCGACGAAGCACTCACCACGAGCGTCGTCAGCGAAGCCTGGTCGAACGCCTTCAGTCCCTGGACGCATGCTGCTTCGCTCGTCTGCAATCAGCCGATGCTCAAGGGTGCCGATCGCTTGCGTCGCAGCATCGTCCCCAGCCTGCTCGAATCGCGCCGCCTGAACGAATCGCTGGGCTGCGATACCAGCCAGTTGTTCGAAACGGCCCGCATCTATCTGCCGTTGCAAAACAGCTTGCCGCATGAGCAATGGTCGCTGGCCGCCGTCAGCGGGCAGGACTACCTGTCGCTCAAGGGTGTCGTCGAAAGCGTGCTCGCCCGGGTGAATCCCGCATTGCATCTCGAAGTGGTCGACTATCGCCACCCGCTGTTGCTCGCCGATCAAGCCAGCGAACTGCGACTCGCCGGTCAGCGGTTCGGGTATCTCGGCAAGTTGTCCCCCGCCGGCTTGAAGCAATTCGGCCTGCGGCGCGAGGCCACCATCGTCGAGTTCGACCTGGCCGCGCTGGTGCCGCTGGCAGTGCTCACTCCTCAGTATCAACCGCAAATCTCCTTCCCGGCGATCGCTCGCGATTTGAACCTGGTCGTCGACGAACCCCTCCGCTGGTCCCAGTTGGCCGCCACGGTCAAGGCAGCGGCCGGCGAACGCTTGCAAGGCATCTCGTACCTCGATACCTATCGCGATGCCGAGAAAGACGGCACCGGCAAAAAGCGGCTCCTGTTCTCGGTTCAGCTGCGATCTGCCGAGCGCACCCTGACCGGCGAAGAGGCCGATGGCATCATCCAGCGAATCGTCACCAGCTGTCAGGAAATGCACGGGGCCAAGCTGCTGGGATAGTCTGCCGGCAAGCAGTCTGCCAGCATGCATTTGCTGTCTGACGGGTGCGTTGACTACCTTCCTCCAATTGACCCAACTCGCTATCCCCGTTAAGGTTGAGCGATTGGCCTGCGGGCAGAATTCGCTCCCGCAGATCCCAGACGGAAGCGGTGGCAGAAGTGGCACGCGGCGGAAAACTGGCGAAGGAAACCTGAGAACGTGAAGTACGCAGCGGTAGGTCCTATCGCCATCCATCTGCCGGAACGGGTGGAGACGAATGCTCAGTTGAAGGCGGCCTATCCCGGCTGGGATATGGATACGATCTTCGAGAAAACCGGCATCGCCGCCCGGCACATCGCAGCGCCCGATGAATGTGCCTCCGATCTGGCCGTGAAGGCTTGCCAGAAGCTGTTCGCTGAGCACAACATCGATCCCCAGAGCATCGACTTCGTGCTGCTCTGCACGCAAACGCCCGACTATCCGCTGCCGACCACGGCCTGCCTGGTGCAAGATCGGCTCGGCCTGCGAACCAACATTGGCGCGCTCGATTTCAATCTTGGTTGCTCCGGCTTCGTGTATGGCTTGTCGCTCGCCGACGGCCTGATTCGCAGCGGCTCGATCAAGCGCGTGCTGCTCATCACTGCCGAGACCTACAGCAAGTACATCCACGAAGGCGATCGCAGCCTGCGCACCATTTTTGGTGATGCCGCCGCAGCGACCCTCGTCGAAGCCGCCAGCGAACCTTCGCTAACCGCATTTCAGTTTGGTACCGACGGCACCGGTGCCGACACGCTGCTGGTGACGCGCGGCGGCAATCGTCCGCAGTCGGATTGCATCAAGCCTCGCCATCGTCAGCGGTGGGAGAGCGCGCTCTACATGGACGGCCCCAGTTTGATCAACTTCACGGTCAGCGCTGTGCCACAATTGGTCGACGACATTCTGCAAGCCGCAAACCTCACCGAGCCCGCCATCGACCTATATCTGTTTCATCAAGCCACTCGCAAAATGCTCGACCAACTGCGAGAACGCCTCAGCATCGCTGAAGAGCGGATGCCGATGGCTCTCGAGCAATGCGGCAATACCGTCTCGTCAACCTTGCCCATTCTCATCGACTCGCTGCGCCAAAAAGGCAAGCTCACCCGCAACATGCGCAACATGCTCATCGGCTTCGGCGTCGGCTGGTCCTGGGCCGGCTGCGTCTGGCAAGACCGCTGGCGCGCTTAGTTCGAAGTTCGAAGCCAGTTACTTTCCCCGTCTTCACTCCCTCGCCCCCGCCCCTGCGGAGGGGGTTTATTGGCTTTTGCACTACCGCCCGGCAACATCGCCCGACCCGCTCGCGAGCTCTCCCTATCCTCAAACTACGAACTACAAACTTCGAACTACTCCGCACTCAGAACGATTCTTCCACGGTCTGCACGGGAAACTTACTCGGTGGCGGCTCAATCCAGTTCGTTGGCACCAGCCGGCGAAAGCCTTCTGCCTCCTGCACCAGCCTCCCCCGGGCATCCACGCTGAACGCCGAGCCCGGCTTCGGCGTGTAGTTCTCCGGCGCTGAAGGATGCCGCTCCGTCGTAAACGCCGGCGCCGTCGACCGCAGGAACTCAATCGTCGGGCAGGAAGAAGAGGGGGAGTGTGGAAGAGCGGGAGAGGGGGAGATTGTCGCATCCGACCGCTCCTGCCCTCGACCTTCTCCCATCCGCCCCCGTCTTTCCTCTACCCGCCCCCGGGCCTGCCCCGGGGGTTCATTGGCTTTTGCACTACCGCCCGTCAACATCTCGCTGCCTGCTCGCCAACTTTCCTGCCCCTCATTCTGCAATCTGCCTTCTTCCCTCTGCATTTCCTTGATAACTTTTTCGTCGATAATTTCCGCGATAACCACGTCGTCGCTATCTTCTACTGCATCAACGCCTTCGCACGATTTAATATCCGTTATTTCCGGTGTTTTTCCGCCGTCGGTGATAACCGTTTGATAACCATTTTCGCAGGCACTGAATTCGTCCATTCGCCCCTCCTGTTCCTTCCGCCCCCGGGCCTGCCCCGGGGGTTCAACGGCTTTTGCACTACCGCGCGTCAACATCGCGTCGCCCGCTCGCAAGCTCTCCTGCGAACCCAGCCCGCTCTCCCAGCGGTCGCCCCGCACCCCAACCCTCTCCCCTGAGTACAGAGGAGAGGGAGCCAATGCGGCAGCAGCAGCAACTCCTCGTAGCTTCCCCTCATTCTGCATTCTGCGTTCTTCCTTCTGCCTTTCCTTCTCCCTTTCCTTCGCCTCCCACTTCTCCACCTCCGGCAGCGCCGCGTCGATCCACCGCCGCTGCTCCGCCATCCGCTCGTCGTAGGTCATCTCCGGCTCTTCCGGAAGCCGATTCTTCGTCTCGAAGTCAACCGTTCCATCAAGTTTGATCCCCTCAAACTTCAGCATCTTTTCGCTCATGCGAATCGCATCGTTGAGAAACCGCGGATTGCCATCGCGGGTCTTCGTCATCGTTTCCTTCATCAATTCGCCCTTGAAGTCCCGAATCTTGGCCGAATTCTGCGGCTTTTGCGACTCCCGCCACTTTTCGCACATCTGCGAGTAACCCATATCCAGCCGACGCTTGTGCTGCCGCGTCAGCATGTGCAAGCGCTGAATCCGCCCTTGCTCGCTCTTGTGTTCCGTCTCGCGATTGGTCGTCAGTTCCGGCTCACCTTCCCAGCGCTGCAGCTTGTGAAAAATCTTGCTCACCGCAGGCTGCGAAAGACCAAACTCCGCCGCCACCATCCGCTGCGAGACCCCATGCGTCGAGCATCGCTCGTAGATCTCCAGATCCCTCGGCTTCGGCGCACGAAAGATGCTCTGTGACTTCTTTTTCTTGCTCATGTTTCGAACTCCGGGTGCGGGAAAGACGGGGAGAGGGGGAGAGGGGGAGACAAATGCCCGCCTTCGTACCCGTATTTTTCTGGTTAACCGAGCCGCTCCCCGCCTTTCCTCCCTCTCCTCGGTACTCCGGGGAGAGGGTCGGGGTGAGGGGCTGAACTTTGTAACAACTCTGCCCGTAACTAGCGCCCCAACTTCCATTCAACGGCCGGCAGCGGCTCGGTTAACCAAGAACACCTGCCTTCTCACCCTCCCACTACAACGAAAGTACTAGCCAACTGCGCACGACATAGTACGCACATAATCACCAATATCTCGCCCGGGTGATTCATTCGCAAGTACTTTTTCAAAAATTCTTCCCTCAACGGCCGCTCACCAATAGCTGAGGTTTGCTGCTACCCAGCCCCTCTCCCCGGAGTACCGAGGCGAGGGAGTAAGAGCCTCCTCCGAGTCCCAGCCCCTAGTTCCTAGTCCCGAGTCCCCAGATTGATTCCCCTCCTTCGGCACCTTACCCTTGTCTGCATCCCACCCTCGCTATTTACCCGCCTGCGGAGTTTTGTCTTATGTCTGCTGCCCAAGATCAGCCTATTTCGCTCGACCAGATGCGGCAGGTGTTTTACTCGGCGGTGGTGTGCGACGCGCTCGATGCGCTGGGCTATCCGCATCAATCGCCGCGCGTGCAGCTGAAGCCGCTGACGACCGCGGGCGTGCTGATTGGCCGTTGCAAGACGACCCTCTGGGCCGATATGGCGCATCGCGATCCGCAGCCTTACGAGTTGGAATTGCAGGCAGTCGATAGTTGCCAGAGCGACGACATCATCATTGCCGCTGCCGGCGGTTCGATGCGCTCGGGCCTGTGGGGCGAATTGCTCTCGACGGCTGCTCGCCGCACCGGTTGTGTCGGCGCGATTGTCGATGGCGCGGTGCGCGACGTGAACAAGATGACCGCGATGGGTTTTCCGATTTGGGCGCGTGGTACGTGCCTGTACGACAGCAAGGACCGGAATCGCGTGGTGGATGTGGATGTGCCGGTCGAAATTGACGGCGTGCGGTTTTCGCCCGGCGATCTGGTGGTCGCCGATATCGATGGCATCGTCGTCGTGCCGCGGGCCGTCGAGGAACAGGTCGTACGCCATGCCTGGAATAAAGTGCACGACGAAAACATCGTTCGCCAAGCCATTGCCGACGGCATGACCGCGACCGCCGCGTTTCAGAAGTACGGCGTGCTGTAGCAATCAACCAACGCTCTCTGGCACAAGGTGCCAGCACTAAACTTGTCGCATTGGAGCCGTGATTCTGCACTAGGCTGGTCGAGTAAGGCGGCAACTCGTCCCGAAGGGACGCTGAACGGCTTGATTGCAGCACGCCGTTGTTCTGCGAGCGACGTTTCCGTCGTCCCTGCCGGGACGGAGGAATTCTATTGTTACCGTTTCCAGGGGGTACGCTTCGTTCGCTAACGCGACCGGCGCTTCACCCCTGGCTACATTCAGCGTCCCTACGGGACGAATATCAAAATGAACATTGACCGATCATGAGTGCTTCGCCCTCAACGACACAAACTCGATAGGGTTCGAGTATAGGTTGCTTTGCTGGCGGCATTTTGTCCTCTCAGCTTACGATCGCCGCACGACGCCCGGAGCGCCCACGGGTCCGCTGGTGCTCCAGTCGGGCAAGCCCGTGAGGAAGTCGACCGACGCGCCATCGAGCCAGGCGACGTTGCCGACCATGCGATTGCAGGTGAGCAGATTCACCGAGCCTGCAATCGCCATATAGATCAATCCACCAATGCCGGTGAACATGCCGAGCAGCATCGGCATCGCTGCCAGGTTCGACAATTCCTGTTGCGAAGGGTCGATCAGCATGACCGCCACCAGCGAGAGGACAAACATGGCAGCGCCGGCCAAGACGATCATCAAACTAATGCGGAAGTGCTTTTTCTTGGACTGCAAATAGTAGTCACTTACCGGCAACGTCATTTCGAGCTTGCGGCCGTATAGTGCGTGGCCAATCGCAATGCCCACAAGTCCTCCCACCAGCATCCAGATGACGGCATTATTCAGGTGCTTCACGGTCAACGGCTTGGGGACCAATTCATCGGTACGCCCGGTCTTGATACAGCGCGCCGGAAACGAAAACCCCGGGAACACCACCACCAGTCGCTTGCCGTCGCGATACGTGTTCCCTGCCGACAAGCCGGGCTGCGGCGCTACTTGGGCCTCGTAAATCGTGGGCGACGCATATGGATTCGAAAGTGCGTCAGCGGTCGGTTTCGCGAAGAAGTTGTCAGCCATGAAATCGCCCGCAGGTGAGAGGATCAAGCCAGATATTGCCGCTAAATGATAGCCAACGGCCACTTTCGCACAAAATACTTTTCTTCTGACCTTCATCTGAATAAGCTAGAAGGTAGGACTCGCCACGAGACTTACTCTTCTCCCTCGGGCGAATGTTCGTGCCTGCTTCCCGCCCTGTGCCTGCCACTTTGAGTTGTGCAACACCATGGTCGACAGCAATCAACCCGCGCGCAATCGCGCGATCGCAATCCTGACAGAAGCTCGCGAGATTCTGGCCGCTCGTTTAACCGAGCGAGTGCTCGACTCGGCCGAAGAAATTCTGAACGACGCTCGCGGCGAATCGTACATGAACGATATCGACGCCGTGTACGAGCAAGTCGGCGTGAAGCTCTCGCACATCACGCAGATGCTCGGCAACTTGCCCGCGGAGGAAGTGCAGCCGCAAACGAATCAGTTCCGGACCGATGATTTTGGTTCTCAGGACTATCCGGTCGTTGCCGAAGAGACCATCAGCCACGACATGGTGGCGGCCAATCCTCGCCCGGCACTCGTCGGACCGATGTACGTATCGGCACCCGCGCTGCCGGCCCCCAAGGTCGACTCGGCCTACCCCGAGGAAGAAGCTTCGTTCCAACGGTTTGTGCTGCAGGTGCAATCGAGCGATGTCCGGGCGGCGGGACGCACGCTGGCCAGTTTGTTTGCCATCTCCGAAAGCCGCGCGCTGTTGTGTGCCGCCACGTTTGCCGAACGCTGGCGGCGCGATCCAGAGTTCATCACTCGCGCGATGCAGCTGCGCACCGAAGTGACCAGCGGTTCGTATAACGGCGCACTCGTATTGTTGTTCGAGTGCTTCGGTTTGACCGGCATCGAATCCATCGGCGTGTTGCAGGCCCTGCAAAATCGCGTCGACGAATCGTAAACTTTGCGGGCCTGGTTACGATCGATCCCGATCCTCATCGGTATCGCGCGAGAAGACCGAGCCCGACGAGGCAATCCCTAGCAATGCTGTTGGGACGTGCACAAAGGGCTGGCCGATCACGAGGCCTTGGTCGGTGATGCTGAACTCGTGAAATTGCTTGTCGTGCTGCGAGCCACGCATCTTGATGATGATGGCACCCCGGCTGAGCGCTCCGGCTTTCTCGACATACCGCAGCAGCACGATGGCGTCGGTGATGGTCGAAATGTGGGCATCGGTGATCGAGTCGCCGCCGGATAGGCTGGGCGAAGAACTGGTAAACAAGCTGCAGATTTGGTGCTGCTTGACGAAGCCCGTGAGGCCGATCACGAATTCGCGAAAGTTCCGCACGTTGCCGACCCGTTCGAGTGCCGAGATGCTGTCGAGCACCAGGCGCGTTGGGCGGAACTGTTCAATCTCGCGCTCGATCGAAAACAAGTGACCTTCGAGCCCCTGGGCCTCGGGGTATTGGCACACAATCTTGAGCAGTCCTTGCCGCTCCCACTCTTGAAAATCCATGCCCCACGACAGGGCATTGCGCATCAATTGCGGTCGCGACTCTTCGTAACCCAAGAGCAGCACTCGTTCGCCGCGGCTGCAGGCCTCAGCGGCGAAGGTGGTTCCCATCAAGGTTTTGCCGCTGCCGGTGGGCCCGCTGATGAGAATCACGGAGTCTTGAAACAGACCGCCGCCGGCCATTTCATCCAGCTTGGAACTGCCGAAGCTGACTCGCTCGGCCGACGAGGCCTGCGTAAGCTCTGCCGCCGACAACGGCAGGATGCAAAAGCCTTGCGATTCGATGGTAAAAGGAAACTCGTCTTTGTGGTGGCGATCGCCGCGCAGTTTGTAAATTTGCACCGTGCGGCGGACCTTCTCGTCGAGCAATTGGTGACGCAGCACGACCACGCAGTCGGAGACAAACTCTTCGATCCCAAATCGCGTAATCGAGCCGTACTCTTCGAGTCGTTCGGCCGTCATCAGCGAGGTCACGCCCATCTCTTGCAGCTGATCTGTCAGTCGTAGAATCTCGCGGCGCAAGATGCCCGGATTGGCGAACTGATAAAAGAGAGCGCCCAGTGAATCGAGAATGACAAACTTCGCTCCCAACTCCTGCACGGCATCGGCGATTTGCGTGATGATGCCCGACAGGTCATAGTTGCCGGCCTCTTCGACAATCGAGCGGTCCATCGAAGCATCGAGAATGATCAGCTGTTGATTGCGGACGAGCGTGGAGAGGTTCCACTTCAGCTGTTGCACGTTGCGAATGATGTCGGTCGGCTTTTCTTCGAACGTCACGAACACAGCTTTTTGTTCGAACTGGGTGATGGCGCGGAACAGCAACTCGGTCGCAAACAGTGTTTTGCCAGAGCCCGACGTGCCGACCAGCAGCGTCGTACGACCTTCCACCAGGCCACCCAGGCTGATGTGTTCGAAGCCGCGAATACCGGTGGGGACTCTGCGCAGGGGTTCAACGTCAAGGAAATCAATCATGCTCTCTCCGATTTATGGGGACGAGTTATTGGGCGAAAGGGTTATTGGGCGAAAGGGGGCGGGAGATCCGTTTTGCCGCCCAGGTTCAATAACCCCAGCTGCGAAACAACTTTGAGCTCTTCGGAAAGGTCACCCAGGATTTTCAGGACTGGGAGGGGACTTTCGCGGACAAGCATCGGCGTGGCAACGACGCGCTGCTCGCGTGCGCGGCGCGGCTCTTGGACGATATCGACCAGGGTCAGTTGGCACTGGCCAGGAATTCGTTGACGGACGTAGCGATCGAAATTCGCGAGCGCCCGCGCAGCGAGATCGGCGCTGCCGGCCACGTAGAGTGTGAATGAGTATTGCTCCATAAATAGTATCCTTGTGGCAGGTCGCTACGGCTGCGTAGTCGTCCCACCGGGGGCGCGCTGGGCAAGTAATTCTTGCTGGAATTTGAAGAGGAGTTCGCGCAGGCGCGGGAACTCAACTGGCTTCACGAGATGTCCATGAAAGCCGGCCGCACGCGCAGTTTGCGCGTCGTCTTCGGTGCCGTAGCCTGTAATGGCAATCAAGCGGCACTTGTCTGATCCACACACATTTTGAATTCGCTTGGCTACTTCGTAGCCGTTGAGTTCGGGCAGGCCGATATCGATGAAGGCAATCTGGGGCTGTTCTCGCAAGATGAGCGCCAGCCCTTCGGGCCCGGTGGCCGCCTCGAGCACGCGGTGGCCATCGGCTTGCAACAGCAGGGCGAGCATTCGCCGGCCATCGTCGCTGTCTTCGACGAGCGCGATACTGAGCGGGGGCTCTTGCTGCTCGGGTTCCGCAGTTTCCGCCAGACGCTGCGGCGGTTGCGCGAGAAGCGGCAGGTGAACGACAAACGTTACGCCCTGCGTTCCTTGGTTGGCCTGCACCTCGATCGAGCCTTTGTGCAGTTCGACAAAGGTGCGGGCCAGCATCAGGCCGATGCCCATGCCCCCTTCGCTGCGATCGAGCGTTTGCTGCATTTGTACGAAGGGTTCGAAGATGGTCGCCATCAGCTCCTGGGGTATGCCCGGGCCGTTGTCTTGCACGCGAATCTCGACTTCGCCGTCTCGCACGATGGCCTGCAATTTCAGCTCACCGCCCGTCGCCGTAAATTTGGTGGCATTGGTCAACAGATTCACAAAGATCTGTTCGAGCCGCGTGGTATCGCCCCACACCCATAGCTCGTGCGAGGGCAGGTCGATCTCTAGCGAATGATCGCGCCGCGTGATGGCTGGCAAGACGGCTTCCACGGCATCGCGCAGCACTTGCAGCAGTTCGACTCGCTCTTGCATCAACACGAGTTTGCCGCGGGTGATGCGCGAGATATCGAGCAGGTCGTCGAGAATGCGGGTGAGATGCTTGAATTGACGCTCCAACACCGAGCCGGCATCGCGGCGCGCGTTGTTCGACAGATCGTCGAACGTCAGTAGCTGAGAGGCATTTTGAATGGCCGCGAGCGGATTGCGCAGTTCGTGCGAGAGCATCGCCAGGAACTCGTCGCGGCGGCGAACTTCGTCGCGCGCTTCGGAAAGGTGTCGATGCTGCGTGGTGATGTCGCGCAGCCTGAGGACGAGCGTCCCTTCTGGCCCGGCAGCGAGCGGCTCGATGCGCAGTTCGACCAGGCGAACCTGATCATCGCGCGAGATCACATTGATGGACGTAGGAAACTCAGCCGGCGCGAGCGGCAGGCCAAACATCTCGCCGACCAGTTCGCGGCGGCCGTGCCCGAGGAGAAACTCGGCGGCTGGATTGGAATAGCCAATCACGCCGGTCGGGTATAGGACCAGCACCCCTTCTTCCGCTTCGGCAATGATTGCCTGAAAGCACTGCTCGACCGTTGATGTGGTATTGCCGTTGGCGCGCTGGCCATCGACACGAAGTGTGCCGGTTCCATCCGTCATATTGCCCCATCCAACCGAAGACGTTCGATCCCTACGAAAACGAAAACGCCAACAACGAGCATGGTGGTGCTGAGAGTGGCTTCGGGAACGGATCAAAGCAGGCGGGCGATGGATGGGGTCCGATCGGCGCCTTGTTCCGAGACTTTTTCAGCGGCTGCGTTGGCGTCACGTGATGACACGTGTTTCCGCCGTTTTAGCATGGCACCGCCGCAATGCAAGCGCTTGGCTTGAGAATCGGTTGCGGAATGCGAGGCCAACCGACTTGCGCTTTTGTCGCCGGCTTGGCCAGTTTTGGTGTGCAGAAGGGTGCCAAGAAAAGTGAGCGGCCTCCAACCGCTGAGTGTTGGAGGCCGCTCGATAACATTCTCTGGAATCGTGCCAACGAGACCCGCTTTGATCGGATGTTGGCTCTTCCAGAGAACTAGAAGGCAGCAGTCGGCCCCATAACGGGCATCACTTGTTGCAGATGAACTGCGTGCATGAGCCCATGCTCGACCGCCTCCTTCGTTCGCATCAGATAAACGCAAATGCAGGACGCCAAAACCGCCGCTAACGAGACGCCATCACTCGTGCCAAGTAAAGTGCTTGACAATAGTTAGGTCATTTCGGCAGAGAGTAGTTTTGGTGAAATCTGAATAAGCAATCAGCGTGCCAAAATCGCTTTGGCACCGATGCTGCTAGGGCCTGCTCGCGCCCAAAAACGAAGCGGTATTTCGCAGTTCAGCCAGCGGAAGAAAATCGGCCCGTCGTGCGGCCCGTGAAATCGCCGCAGATTTCCACCAGATTGGTTGGTTGCTGGTGAGTCAGACTGTGTGAGCCTCGCCCAGCCCCGCTAGCAATTGTCGAAAGCACCCCAAGAAACGAACAAGGGCCCACAGTGAGGGCCCTTGTTGCTGGCAATCTTTCGGAAGAGTTTCGCTAAGCGAATCTTCTTCCGCAATTCACAAAATTTATCGTTGCAGTGTGCCATCAGCGGCGGGCAGCACGCGGGGCTTGGTTGCCGTGCGAGCAGCGGCCGCAGCGGCACCGGCGCGAGAGTCGGCAAAGAACCGCGTGGTACCTTCCGAGACCAGACGAGTGTCGTTGTCGGTGCTGACCACTTCGACGCGGAAGCGATGGGCCCCTACTTTGTCAGCTCGTGCCTTGACGTGGACCACTACTTGTTCGCCGGCACCTAGCTCAGGCAGCGAATCGAACAACACCTGGCCTGGCACCACACGACCTTCGGCGCCCGCCAAAGCCATCGGTTCGAGACCTTCTGAGAATTGCATTACGACTTTCACACCCTTCGCGGCTTGCGTGCCACGATTCATCAGCTGCACTTCGTAGGTAACTTCCTCGCCCACGGGAGCAGGCCCAGCGGGATCGTTCACCGCAAGCTTCAGCTGCGAAACGGCCTCGACGGTGGTTTCGGCTTCGTGGCTGGC
Organism: Anatilimnocola aquadivae; assembly: GCF_049819085.1. GTDB lineage: Bacteria > Planctomycetota > Planctomycetia > Pirellulales > Pirellulaceae > Anatilimnocola. The sequence goes on along the minus strand of NZ_CP187419.1, from coordinate 6,444,557 downwards.
ACCGACGGTGCGAGAACCTTGAGCTTGTGCGACAAAGCGATGATTACCGGCGGCATTCAATTGGCAACGCACGTCATAGGTGCGTTCGGTTTCGGCAGGCAGCAAGCCAGCTTTCCACTTCAGTACATTGCCGGCGAAGGTCGCACCATCGATGCCACCCAGGTACTTGGCACCGGTGGGCAGCGTGGCAGAGACCGTCAGGTCATCGGCGGCGGCGTTACCACGATTCGAGATCGTGACCGCGTAGATGGCTTCGGCACCCGCGAACTTGAGAGGTGGCCCTTCGACAACCAGCTCGATGATGGCTTGCTTTACGACGATTCGTCCCGCCGCTTCGGCTCGCAGGTTCCCGTCGGCGGTGGCGCTCAGTTTGAGATCCATCGCGTTCTGCTGGTTCGCAGCAACCTTTACGGTCACTTCGCGAGTCTTGCCAGCAGGGACAGTGCCCACTTCAATTTGCTGTGGAGCATTCACGCCCGCGATCAGTTGCACCACAACACCATCGGCATCGCCGGTGCCGGGATTGCTAACCGTGATCGTGAACGGCTTCTCTTCACCAAAGGTCATATCGCTGGGGCCAGCGAGCGACAGTTCAATCTGAGGCTGACGAACCGCAATCGCGGCCTTCAGCGTCGTTGGCTTGCAGCTCCAATCGGCGGTCAGTTCGAAGGGCTGGCCTTCTTGAGCGACGAGTTGCAGACGCAAGGTCTCTTGCGAATGGGCTTTGACGCGGGGCAAGCTCCAAACCATGCGGGTCGAGCCATTGGCATCGGCCTGAGCATGAGCTTCACCCGAAGTCGACTCGCCCGATTCCACAGCGATCCAAGCGGGCAGGTTCAAGCGCAGCTGAACCTCGTCCGCCGGCGCATCACCTTCGTTGACTAGGTTCACCACATAGCGAGCAGGCTTGCCCACCATCAGGGCTTGAGGACCAGCGACTTCGGCACGCAACCGCGGACCATTGGCAACAACCACGAGATCGCTGCTGATCGAACCTTGGGCGGCACGGGGCGATGGTGTACGCGGGCGAGTGACCGTTTCGGGATCGTAAACGCGGCGTGACGAGTTGCTTGGATTCGTATTGGTAGCAGGCAGTTGAGCGGGTTCTCGCGGCATGATGGGGGCCGCTGCTTCGCCGACGACTGGACCAGCGGGGCGCTTGAGCACCGAGCGACCCGTGGTTTGATCGGACGGGCTGGGCTCATCGCTGATGCTTTGCGAGACGAACTGCTGCGGTTCTTCGCTGGCCATCGGAATGGGCTGCGGTGCAGGCTGTCCGGGTCGACGAAGCACACTGCGCGTGGGGAGCGGTCCGGGTTGTTGAGCAATCTCTGGCGTGGCAGCAGCATCGTCGCTGATGGTCGTCGGCAGCGGACGTGGCTCTTCGTAGGCAGGTTCAGTTCCCGCCGGCGTGAAAGCCTGCAACTGGGCGGGCTGGCCGTTGCTTGGTTGCCGACGATTAGCGCGGCCAAACACCGCTTGCTGTGTGTTTTCGCCCTGTTCGTCCACCTGCATCGCTACGGGCATCGCGTCCGCAGTGGTGTTGGCGGGCAAGAAGGCTGGCGCAGCGGGCGGCCGAGCTTCGAGCGGGCGCCAATTTCCGTCTTGGGCGCGAACAATCGCCACAACACAGATAGCAGTCAACAGTAGGGCAGATACCCAAGTTGCCTTGCGAGGCATCGCCAATCCCCTTCTACGGAACGAAAGAATGTCTTGTCGCCGTAGGTATCGGCTGCGCGGGTCGTAGCGGTTTAGTCGACTTTGACGACTGGCTCCGATTCGGCTGAATAGGTCGACTTTTCCGGCTGGCCTCACTGGCAATGCTAGCGTTTGGCCATCGAACGGCCCCTCTTTCCGGCTTGCCAGATTCGCGCGCTATCGCACACCGACGACGGCAGCGGGTGTGCACCACAGCACACTTCATCTCGATCCTTCCGCTCCGAACCGTGCATTTCAGGCGTTTATTCCAAATCTCGCGCACTGGAACTGCCTTTGCAATTAACGCCCAACGTCGCGGCCACTTGGTCGCCTGCAGTCACCCGCTTCCAAAGGAAATCAATATGTCCCGGCTACTATCGAAACTGATGGGCTGCCTTGTGCTGGCAGCGGCGATGTTGCCAGCAGCGGACCTATTCGCTCAAGCCAAGGCGAAACCGCGAATCATGGACGAGAACGAACCGGCAATCTCGAAGTTCATGCGCGCGAAACTCGAGCACTCGCAAAAGCTGATCGAGTCGCTGGCTCTGGAAGACTATGAAAAGATGGCCAAGAGTGCCCAGGAAATGAGCCTGCTCACCCGGGCCGAACAATGGCAATTGCTGCAAACGCCCGATTATCTGTACGAAAGCGATTCGTTTCGCCGCGCGGCTGATGAACTGACCGAAGCGGCCAAGGCCAAGAATCTCGACCGTGCTGCCCTGGCTTACGTCGACATGACGCTGAAGTGTGTCAAGTGTCACAAGCTGGTTCGACACACGAAAATGGCCGCCTTGCCAGCGAATTCGCGACTTCCACTCGAAGCGCTCGTGGCACCCGATGTTCGCGTGAGCAAAAAGCCGATGCCTGCCGAAATGCCTTAACCGCTTTGAAATGCCGGCGTTCATCGCTTACGATGCGGCCAACCTCTCTGCGAAGGATGCGATTCCATGGCCTGGTTCCCGAAGCAACGCGTGATTGTCCCCATCGATTTCTCGACGGAATCGTTTGCAGCGCTCGATGTGGGGCTGCAAATCGTCGAGCGGCCCAACCAGGTCTCGATCATTCACGTGATCCAAGACCTGACTCCCCTCGAAGCGGGCGAAGTTTGGGGCGTGGTCGACCCCACGGCTCGTATCGAAAGTGCTCGGCGGGCCCTGCGAGAACGACTCACTGCTGAAAAGTACAGCGACATCCATTTAGAAGTCGTGTTGGGTGACCCGGCCGAAGCGATCGCCGAATACGCCCAGCAAAATGCGGCAGAGCTCGTTGTCATTCCCTCGCACGGTCGCCGCGGCTTGACTCGCCTGCTCATGGGCTCGACGGCCGAGCGCGTCGTCCGCTTGGCCCACTGCCCCGTATTAGTGCTGCGGCAATAAAGTAGGCTGGAACAAGCGGTACTTCGCGCTGTTCCGGCATGATGCTCTCAACTTACTACCTCATCGCCAGCACACTCACCGCAGAGCCCGCAATCAGGCCAATTTTACGTTTGCCTCCGAACGCTAAATCCGCAAACCGGCCTTCCGCCGCCGAGATCGAACCAGATTCTTCCCGGGATTTGTGATTTTTCCCAGCGGACCCAATTGACTGCTTTGCTGTCTCTTTGCTAACCTTAGTCGCTTCCCAATTGGTCGACCCCGACCAAAGTGAAGTTAACAGCGTGCACAGTCGATCATTGCGTGATCGGTTCGAACCGCGGACTTTGGAGTCGAGCTCAATCTGGGCCCGGCTCATTAGGAGATAGCCTCAGTGGCTGGTCAGAAAGAAGTAATTCGCATTCGCATGGAAGCTTACGACCACGCGATCTTGGACCAAAGTGCCCAAGAGATCGTGGATACGGCTAAGCGCACCCACAGCGAAGTGCATGGTCCGATTCCATTGCCAACGCGCGTCGAGCGTTACACGGTCCTCTCGGGCCCAACGATCGATAAGAAAGCTCGTCAGCAATACGAAATTCGGACGCACAAGCGTTTGATTGACATTGTGCAGGCAACTGCCAAGACCATCGAGGCGCTCAATAAGCTGAGCTTGCCCGCTGGTGTCGATATCAAAATCAAGGCCACGACTCGCTAGTTCGAGTTGGCCACTGCAGGTTGTGTTGGTTGAAGTGTAGTTTCAAAACCTAGCCGCGAGCCGTTTTATATTGACGGGAAGCCGTCCGGGTAAAGCAGGGCTCTGAAAACTTCAGGGCTGTTGTGTTCTCGGCAGGCAACGGACCATAGGAATATCGCGATGACCAAGGGAATACTCGGCCGCAAGGTCGGGATGACGCAAATATTTGATGAGAGCGGGGCCTGCTTGCCCGTTACGGTTGTTCTCGCTGGCCCTTGTCGCGTGCTCCAGGTTCGTACCCAGGATCGCGATGGCTATGAAGCTGTGCAGTTGGGCTTTCTCGATAAGCCTCGCCGGCTCGCCAGTCGCAGTGAAAGCGGCCATGTTGCCGATATCGGCAGCCGTCGTTCGAAAAAGTCAAAGGCAGCTGGCGTTGAAGCCCCTGCTAAAGCCGGTTGTGAGCCGCAACGCTTCGTTCGCGAATTGCGTGGTGCTCCCGGTGCTCTTGCTGTTGGCAATACGATTGACGTTGCCTCGCTTGAGGGTGTGAAGGCCGTCGACGTTACCGGCTTCACTAAGGGTCGTGGTTTCACCGGTGCCATGAAGCGATGGAACTTCGCTGGTCAGCGTGCTACGCACGGTGTCAAGAAGGTTCATCGTCACATGGGTGGTACGGGTGCTCTGGCTGCGAACCGCGGTGGCGGTCGTATGAAGAAGGGCAAGAAGATGCCTGGCCGCTACGGCAACGAACAAGTGACGATCCGCAACATGCGGCTCGTGAAGCTGGACAAAGAAAAGAACTTGCTTCTGATCAATGGTGCTGTTCCTGGTCCGCCTGGAGCGTATCTGATTATTCGCGAGACAAACAAGGTTGGTTAGTCTCGCCTACTGCCTGTGAGGGCATTCGCGGCAAGTTCACTATTCACGCAGCAGTCAAGATCGTTGGAAATAATCATGGTAAGTCTTCCGGTGTATGATCGAGCAGGCAAGGAGGTCGGTAAGTATGAGATCGACCCCGCGCAAATCGCTCCGTCCATCAATAAGCAATTGCTGCACGATGTGGTGGTGATGTACCAGGCTTCGCGCCGCATGGGTACCCACAAGACCAAGACCCGCAGCGAAGTTCGTGGTACGACCAAGAAGATGTACCGCCAAAAAGGTACAGGCAACGCTCGTGCGGGCTCGAAGCAAGCCGCTCAGCGTCGCGGTGGTGGTCACGTGTTCGCTCTGCGAAATCGCGACTACTCGTATCGCTTGCCGAAGAAGGCCATTCAGTCAGCCACCCGCATGGCGATTGCCACCAAGTTGCAATCGCAAGATGTGATCGTGCTCGACGAGTTGTCGCTCTCGGCTCCTAAGACAAAAGACGTAGCGAATCTGCTGAAAGCTCTGCAGTTGCAGGGTGTGTCGCTGATGCTCGCTACTGAAAAGCTGGATCCGATGGTTTACAAGAGTGCTCGCAATATCGACCGGGTTACGGTGGCTCCTGTGGCCGACCTGAACGCCCTGTCGGTGTTGGTGCCAAAGAAACTCGTGGTTACGCGAGCCGCTTTGGATCTGATTCGCGATCGGGCCAAGAAGCCTGCTAAGCCTGCTTAGTTTGCTGTGAGTGGTTGGTCGTGTTGCCGGGTGAGTTGTCAGAGATTGTGGAAGGTTAACAGATGAGCACCGAAGCCAATACCGAATATTCGCCGGCTAACCTGCCCAGCTACCAGGTCATCGTCCGTCCGCTGGTTACCGAAAAGGGCATGCACCGCTCGACACGCTACAACCAGTATGCGTTCGAAGTGAACTCGCAGGCCAGCAAGGAAGACGTGAAGCGGGCCGTCGAAGAATTGTTCAATGTCAAGGTCGAGAAGGTTCGCACGCAGAATCGCTTGGGTAAGGCTCGCCGCCACAAGTTCAAGGCTGGCTCCACCAAGGGTTGGAAGAAGGCGCTTGTCACGCTCAACGAAGAGCATCGCATCGACTTCTTCTAAGGTTTGCACAAACTCCGATTAGCAAGGTTTGCTGCTCCAACTTGGGCAGGCGTGTTAGGAATAAGGTCAGTCATGGGTATCAGACAATACAAGCCGGTAACTGCAGGACGCCGCGGCGCGAGCGTTAGCGACTTCGCTGAATTGACGCCTGGCGCCAAGCCGGAAAAGTCGTTGCTTCGTCCGAAGCAAAAGACTGGCGGCCGCAATAACCAAGGCCGTATCACCGCCCGTCACCGTGGTGGTGGTCACAAGCAAAAATATCGCGTCGTCGACTTTCACCGCAACAAAGATGGTGTGCCGGCTAAGGTCGATTCGATTCAGTACGACCCCAATCGCAATTGCCGTATTGCGTTGCTGCATTACGCCGACGGTGAAAAGCGATACATTATCGCTCCCGACGGTCTGCAAGCCGGTCAAATGGTTGAGAATGGCCCCGATGCCACTCCGACTGTTGGCAACTGCTTGCCGCTGACTCGTATTCCGCTCAGCACGCAGATCCACAATATCGAGTTCCTGCCAGGTACCGGCGCCAAGATGTGCCGCGCAGCCGGCATGAGTGCGGTACTGATGGCCCGCGATGGTGACTGGGCTCAAATTTCGCTGCCCAGCGGTGAAATTCGCAAGGTGCCAGTTACCTGCCGCGCCACGGTCGGCATGGTGGGCAACTCGGAACAAATGAATGTCGTGATCGGTAAGGCTGGTCGCAATCGCTGGAAGGGTATTCGCCCGACTGTCCGCGGTACTGCGATGAACCCGATCGATCACCCGCACGGTGGTGGTGAAGGTCGTACCAAGGGTGGTCGTCACCCCGTCAGCCCAGAAGGCAAGTTGGCCAAGGGTGGTTCGACTCGTAAGCGTCGTAAGCCATCGAACTCGGCCATCGTTCGTCGTCGCAAGTCGCGTCGCTACGGTCAGCTGAAGTTGAAATAGTTGTTGACGTTGGTTCGGGGTCGCTACCAGTTTGTTACTTAGTGAGAGTTGTTCATGAGCCGTTCCAGCAAAAAGGGGCCGTACGTCGACCCCAACGTGTACAAGAAGGTGCAAGCTCAGTTGGGCGGCGGTTCGAAGGAACCGATCAAGACGTGGGCTCGCGCCTGCACGATCGTTCCTGAGTTTGTCGGCTTGACCTTCATGGTTCATAACGGCAAGGCTCACCTGAAGGTGTTCGTGTCGGAAGAAATGGTCGGCCATCGGTTGGGTGAGTTCGCTCCCACGCGAACATTCAAAGGACACGGCGGTAAGACCAAGAAGGAAGCGAAGTAGTTCGCCGCTCTGCGTGAGCTGGCAGGACGATTTCCTTAAGGGATTCAACATGGCATACAAGGCAACTCATCGCTTCAGCCGGATTAGCGCCCGCAAGGTGCGTCCGCTCGCCACGATGATTCGTGGCAAGTTCGCTGATGAAGCGCTCGACATTTTGAAGTTTCAACCGGACCGTGGTGCTCGGCTGCTCGAGAAGGTGCTGAAGAGCGCGCTCGGTAATGCTCAGGACCCCGATCAGAATCCGGGCAAGACGGTTCGCGTAGAACAATTGGTGGTGACTGACGCTCGGGTCGATGGTGGCCCGATGTTTAAGCGGATTCGCCCCGTGTCGCGCGGCATGGCCTACATGATCAAGCGGCGTTCGGCTCACATTTCTGTCGCACTTGAGGAGATCTCCGAGTTGTAAGAGAAGCTCTGTTGGCAACAGCAGTACTTCGCTCACCGCTTGAGTGACTAAGGGATATTTATGGGTCAAAAAGTGAATCCGATCGCCTTCCGCGTCGGGATCATGATCGGCTGGAAGAGTCGTTGGTACGCTTCGAAGAAGGAGTTCTCTGCACTCCTGCTCGAAGACTCCAAGATTCGCAAGTTCATCAAGAACCATCCTCGCCGCGAATACAAAAGCGCCGGTATCGACCGCATCGAAGTCGAACGGACACGTGACGAAGTCAAGGTCGTCCTGCACGTTGCTCGTCCAGGTTTGATCATTGGCAAGAAGGGGCAGGAGGTTGAGATTCTGCAGGAAGAACTGCAAAACCTCACCGGCCGCCGCGTCAATTTGAAGATTGAAGAAATTGCTCGTCCGGAAATTATGGCTCAGTTGATTGCTGAGGAAATCGCTCAGCAATTAGCCAAGCGGGCCAGTTTTCGCCGGACCATTAAGCGAGCGATCGAATCCGTGATGGATTCGGGTGCTCGTGGTGTGAAGATCCAGCTGGCCGGCCGACTTGGCGGGGCAGAAATGGCGCGGTGCGAAAAGGCTTCGGCCGGTTCGCTGCCGCTCAGCACGTTGCGAGCAAAGATCGATTACGGCTTTACCGAGGCCGCCACTGCCCAGGGCAACATCGGCGTACAGGTCTGGGTGAATCAAGGAATGCACGAGGGAGACGCGACAAATGGCCCTGATGCCCAAGCGAGTGAAGCACCGAAAAAGCCAAAGAGGACGTATAAAAGGTAAGGCCACTCGTGGCAACCGCGTCGTATTTGGTGATTACGGTTTGCAGGCAACCATGGGTGGCTGGATCAAGGCTACCACGATTGAGTCCGGTCGTATTGCTGCCCAGCAATACATCCGCGGCGAAGGTCGGCTGTATATCCGCATCTTCCCGCACAAGTCGGTGACCTCTCGTCCGCTCGAAACCCGCATGGGTAAGGGTAAGGGCGAACCGGATCACTGGGTTGCTGTGGTGAAGGAAGGAACTGTGTTGTTCGAGTTGGCTGGTGTGACTGAGGCACAAGCGAAGCTGTGCTTTGCACGCCTGGCTCACAAGATGCCGATTCCGGTCCGCATGGTTCGCCGCCGTCCAGCTTAGTGCTGGTGAGTTTAGTACAACGAATCGTCGATTTGAGGATTGCTGGGATGAAAGCTGCGGAACTGCGACAGATGAGCGATGAGCAATTGCGGCTCACCATCGAAGAGACCGAAAAGAGCTTGTTCAAGCTGCGCATGCAAGCTTCGACCGAGCGTTTGGACGTTCCTAGCGAACTCCGTCACCAACGCCGGCTGATTGCCCGCGTCAAGACGGTGCAAACACAGCGACTGTCGGCTGCTGCCAAGTAGTACGACCTTTGCGACATTTCAGCAATGTCGGATTTTAAAGACACGGATTTTGAAACACGCAGATAGTTAGAGCAGACGGAATTGGTGGAATATGCCTAAGCGATTGTTGATCGGCACGGTCACGCGAGATAAGTCTCCGACCACGCGTCGCGTGGAAGTGGCTCGCCTCGTTAAGCACGAAGTGTATGGCAAGACGATGCGTCGTCGGACCATTTGCTACGCTCACGACGCCGCCGGCATTTCCCACAACGGCGACACGGTAGAGATTGAAGAATCTCGCCCACTGTCGAAGCTGAAGCGTTGGGTGCTCACGCGAGTTGTCAGCCAGGCAACGGCCTCGGCGAACGCTCCGAAAGTTGATGCACCCACTACTTAAGCTGGTCGGATATTCGTCGCTGCAGCCTCAGGGCAGCCACTGGAGGATAGGAACATGATTCAACAAGAAACTCGCTTGGCCGTCGCAGACAACACGGGCGCCAAAGAAGTGATGTGCATCAAGGTGCTCGGTGGTTCGAAGAAGCGAACCGCCGGTATCGGCGACATCATCATTTGCAGCGTGAAGAGTGTGATCGCCGGCAGCGAAATCAAGAAGAAGGCTGTGGTCCGTGGCGTCGTGGTTCGTACCAAGAGCCCGAATCGCCGCGTCGATGGCAGCTACGTCAAGTTCGATAGCAACGCCGTGGTGCTGATCGATGCGGATAACAACCCGCGCGGCACACGCATCTTCGGCGCTGTCGCTCGCGAGCTGCGTGATATGAACTTCATGAAGATCGTCAGCCTGGCGAGTGAGGTGGTCTAATGCACATTCGAACCAACGATATCGTACAAGTGATCGCCGGCGACGACAAAGACGTCAAGGGTAAGGTCCTCCACATCGACCGGGAAGCCGGCCGCATCACGGTGGAAGGGGTGAATCGTGTTTACAAGCACGTTCGCCGCAGCCAACGCAATCCACAGGGTGGCCGTCTCTCGAAAGAGATGCCCGTCCAAATTTCCAATGTGCTGCTCGTTTGCCCCAAGTGCAACAAGGGCGTGCGAACGGGTGTGAAGGTGCTGGAGAGCGGTACCAAGCAGCGGGTGTGTCGCAAGTGCGATGCATCGCTGGGTGATATTTCCAAGTCCAAGAAGCAGGCCGCGACCAAGTAAGGTCGCTAGGCAGAGGTACTAACAAGTGGCTAAGAAAGCAAAAGCCGAAGCAGCTGAAGCCGGTCCCAGCGGACCGTCAGCTCCTCCACGCCTGAAGACGAAGTACATCCAGGAAGCGCTCCCCGCTCTCGCGAAGAAGCTGGGTCGCGACAATCCGATGTCTTTGCCGAAGCTGGAAAAGATCGTCGTGAACATGGGCGTCGGCATTGCCACGCAAGAGAAGAAGCACCTTGAGGTCGCCGTTGAAGCGATGGGTTTGATTACCGGCCAGAAGCCGATCATCACCAAGTCGCGCAAGGCCATCTCGGCGTTCAAGCTTCGCGAAGACATGCCGATCGGCTGCAAGGTAACCCTGCGTGGCCGGAAGATGTACGAGTTTTTCGACCGCTTGGTTTCGATCGCTCTGCCCCGCGTCCGCGACTTTCGCGGTGTGCCACGCAAGGCGTTCGACGGCAATGGCAGCTATAGCATGGGCCTGGCCGAGCAGTTGGTGTTTCCGGAATTGAATCCGGACAAGTACCTGCGAGTGCAGGGGATGAACATAACATTCGTGGTCCGAAATGCTTCGGACGACGAATCTCGGGAACTGCTCACGATTCTGGGCATTCCTTTCGTGGCTGAGAATCAACCCAAGAATAAGTAGCCAGAGATTTAACTCGTCGTTGGCATCGTTGGCCCGTCAGATTTGGCGGCGACAACGATCGCTGAGATATCCATTTTTTGCAGTGTGAGAATAACCAGTGGCAAGCAAATCGAAGATTGCCAAAGCCAAAGAGACGCCGAAGTTCCCTTCGCGTCTCGTCCGGCGTTGTCAAATGTGCGGTCGCCCGCGGGCCGTCTATCGGAAGTTCGGCATCTGTCGTATTTGTTTTCGCAAGCTCGCGGATTCTGGGTTGATTCCCGGTGTTCGTAAGGCCAGTTGGTAAGAGGGGTCCTCGGTAACCATGTTGACTGACCCAATCGCAGATATGTTGACTCGCATCCGGAATGCCGTCTCGGTAGAGCGGCCTCACGTGGATGTGCCCCTTTCCCTGGTGAAGCGTGGCTTGGCCGATGTGCTCAAGCGCGAAGGCTACATCTGGGATTGGCAAGTCGTCGAATTGGACCCCGTCCATCAGATCCGCCTGGAACTGAAGTACGGTCCCAACGGCGAACATGTCATTCAGCACATTAAGCGTGTAAGCACTCCCGGCCGACGCGTGTTTCGTCGTGCCAAGGAGCTCCGCCCCGTGTTGAATGGCCAAGGCATCACCATTTTGAGCACCAGCGGTGGCGTCGTTAGCGACCGCGAAGCTCGGCAGCGGAATGTCGGCGGCGAAGTGCTGTGCGAAATTTGGTAGTTTCGTAGCTCGCTTCGGCGAGTGCAATCTGCCCATCGCAGCGAACCGATCCGCTTTCAGTTTCCCGTCGAGTGTGCGAGTTTTTGAGGTAAGAGCCATGTCACGAATCGGAAATAAACCAGTCGCCATCATCGACGGCGTGAAGATCTCGGTGACAGGTCGCCAGATCAACGTCGAAGGCCCGAAGGGCAAACTCAGCTGGGAACACCGGCCTGAAGTTTCCGTGACGGTTGACGCTGGTACCAAGCTAATTACGGTCGCCCGCCAGAACGATGAGCGTGAAGCTCGGGCGTTCCACGGCCTGACTCGCGCCGTCATCAACAACATGATCTTCGGCGTGAAGAACGGTTACGAGAAGCGACTTGAGATCATCGGCGTCGGTTATCAAGCGACGCTGAAGGGTAAGATGATTGCCATGCGTGTTGGCTATGCCAACGAACTGCAGCGGGCGATCCCCGAAGGTCTCACGGTCACTTTGCCCGATGCCACTCACGTTGTGATTCAGGGCGCTGACAAGCAAAAGGTTGGCCAGTTTGCCGCCGAGTTGCGTCAGCTCCGCAAACCAGAACCATACAAAGGCAAGGGCGTCCGTTACCAAGGCGAGCAGATCAAGCTCAAGCCCGGTAAGGCAGCCTCGAAGTAATTTCAGTTACGAATTCAGACCTCGCAATTTAAGCAAGATATTCTCGGCGGCATCTAATACGCGGATGCCCACTACGAGAAGGGAAAGACGGCAATGGACAAGCAGCGGACTTTGGGCGGCCGACGAATTCGTCGGGCATATCGCGTGCGGAAGAAGTTTGGCCACGGTGCCGAGCGTCCTCGCATGTCGATCAGCCGTAGCCATAAGAACTTGGGTGTGCAGATTATCGACGATGCCACGGGTACCACCCTGGTTTCGGCCAACACCATCGATAAGGACTTGCGAGCCGAGTTCAAGTATGGCGGCAACAAGGATGCGGCAGCCAAGTTGGGCAAGATCGTTGCCGAGCGAGCGATCGCCAAGGGAATTAAAGAGGTCGCGTTCGATCGCGGCCATTTGCGGTATCATGGTCGGGTGGCATCGCTGGCCGATGCTGCACGCGAAGGCGGTCTGAGCTTTTAGTCCCATTCAGTTACGAGATTTGGCAAGAGTCGGCGCTGTAGTCCTCCAATCGGTCAGCCGGCAGCAGCAGGAGATATTCGAGCGTGGCTAACGAATCGAATCGCGGTGAATTTGTTGACAAAACCGTCCAGATCAAGCGGTGCGCCGCAGTGGTCAAGGGTGGTCGTCGCTTCAGCTTTGCAGCGATGGTCGTCGTCGGCGATGGCCGCGGGCGTGTGGGTTGGGGTTACGGCAAGGCCAACGAAGTCCCCCCTGCGGTTGAGAAGGGTCAGAAGCAGGCTACGCGTAGCCTGGTTACCGTCCCGCTGGTGAATGACACCATTCCGCACGCCGTGCGAGCCAAGTTTGGCTCGGCCGATGTGCTGTTGATGCCAGCTGGTGGTGGTACGGGCATCATTGCCGGAGCCGCCGTCCGCTCGGTATGCGAAGCAGCGGGTATTAAGAACATCATCACCAAGAGCATGGGCACCAGCAACCAGATCACCGTCGTCAAGGCGGCCATCAAGGCGCTGAAGCAACTGCGCACGACCCAAGATACGGAACGCTTGCGGGGAGTCACGTTGTCATGAGTTTGCACGAAGTTAATCAAGGCGTCCACAAGCACAAGAAGTCGATGCGAATCGGCCGCGGTGTTGGTTCGGGCAAGGGCAAGACGTCGGGTAAAGGTCACAAGGGTCAGTTGGCTCGCGCCGGTTGGAAAGGTCTGTCGATCTTCCAAGGTGGTGGTAGCCCCCTCGTTCGCCGCGTCCCGAAGCGTGGTTTCACCAATTCGTTCGCCCTCACGGTGATCGAAGTCAATGTCAGCCAGCTCCAAGATTTGTTCGAAGCGGGCGAAGAAGTCTCTGTCGAATCGCTCCAGAGCAAAGGCTTGCTCAAGAAGCGGTTCGATCTGTTGAAGGTGCTGGGCAACGGCGAGCTCTCGAAGAAGCTCAAGGTTTCGGCCCATCGCTTCAGCGAATCGGCGAAGGAAAAGATCGAAAAGGCCGGTGGCACCGTGACGGTCGTTCCAGGACGCACCCCGGTTGCCGAAAAGCAAGCAGCGATCAAGGCCGCCAAAAAGGCTGACAAAAAGCCTGCCAAGAAGTAGTTGACTGCTGGGCTCGCCTGATTTGTCCCACCTCCGAACAGTTTTCAAGAGCAGCGGCATCGTGGCGCTGCTCTTTTTTTGCTACCTTGCTTTCTGGTAGTCTGGGTACCGGCTGTTTGGCCCTGGCCCCGCTGCCACGGTAGTATTCGCTCGCAACAAAATCTGGATGGATGCCATGTGGGAGAAATTCCGAGCAATCTTCACCATTCCTGAACTTCGGCAGAAGATCTTCTTTACGTTGATCTTGCTCGCTGTGTTCCGGTTTGGTTATCAGATTCCTCTGCCGATTATCGATCAGGAAGCGATGGCGGCGAAGTTGTCGCAGGAGAACGATACTCCGCTGGGCAACTTGCTTCGCAAGGTCGCCGTCTTCAGCGCCTCGGACCTGCGAACCATTACGATCCTCGGCCTCGGCATCATGCCGTACATTTCGGCCTCGATCATTTTGCAGTTGCTCGGCAGCGTGTATAAGCCGCTGGAAGATCTGCGCAAAGAAGGCGAGACCGGCCGCAAGAAGATCAACGAGTACACACGATATTTGACGGTTGCCATCTGCATCATTCAAAGCGTCTTCTACCTGAAGGGGATGGTGACGCCGGGTGCTAACTCGGTCCCTATCTACGATAGCTTTTTAGTGTCTACTGCCACGGGTGCCCACCTGCACTGGGCCTGGTTCGTCACTTCGTTGCTGATTATGACCACGGGCACGATGTTCGTGATGTGGATTGGCGAACAGATCGACGAATTCGGCATCGGCAACGGCATCAGCTTGCTCATCATGGCCGGTATTTTGGCTCAGATGCCCGCAGCGATGACTCGCTTCTTTGGCACGATGGATTGGAGACTCGTTGGTGCGGATGCCAGCGGTCGGATGGGCATCGATCATCTGGTGATCCTGCTCGTGCTGTTTGTGGTCGTGGTGATGGGCGTCTGCTTCATTACCTTGGGCCAACGACAGATTCCGACGCAGAGTGCGAAGCATGTTCGCGGTCGCCGGGTGTACGGCGGGTCACGCCAGTACTTGCCGCTCAAGCTCAATCAGTCGGGCGTGATGCCGATCATCTTTGCGAGCAGCATGTTGATGTTGCCGGCGTTCCTGTTCCAGATCTTGGCTTCGTCGCTGCAGAATGTGAATGGCGACCTGGCCACGACGCTTAAGACCATTGGCGATTCGCTCAGCAGTGGAACTTCGTTCATCTACAACTTGCTCTACGTCGCGCTGATCTACTTCTTCAGCTACTTCTGGATGGCCATCACCTTCAATCCGAAGGAAATGGCCGAGAACCTGAAGGACTTCGGCACGTTCATTCCCGGTTATCGCCCGGGTCGTCGCACCGCCGAACACCTGGAAAAGGTGATGATTCGCATCACTTATGTCGGTGCCGCGTTCCTCGCCCTGGTCGCGATTGTGCCCACGATCATTTCTAGTGCGTTGGGGGTTGATGCGGGCGTGGCCAGCTTCTACGGCGGTACAGGTCTGCTGATCGCCGTGAGTGTGGCATTCGATTTGATTCAAAAGATTGATAGCCATCTGGTGATGCGTGATTATCGTGGTTTGCTAGACGCGTAGGTCGATGGGGCTGTAGTTTGGGTTGGCAGTTTTTGAGGCGGAACTGCCAGCCCCGCTCGTCAGCCAGGAGTTATCACCGATGGGGGTCTTGGCCGCGAGGTTACGATGCTGATCGTGTTCATCGGGCCGCCAGGCGCCGGTAAAGGTACACAGTCCAAGCGGCTGCTCGAGTATCTTCAGATCCCTCATCTGTCGACCGGGGAGTTGCTTCGCGGCAAACAGGCTTCACCTCTCGGCCGCCTCGCTGCTCAGTACATGGACAAGGGACAGCTCGTTCCCGATCCCATCGTCCTCAGCATGGTGGGCGAAGAGCTCGACAAGCCCAACTTCGTCAACGGCTGCATGTTCGATGGCTTCCCGCGCACGATTCAGCAGGCCAAGTCGCTGGACGACTCTCTTCGCCAGCGGGGCACACCGCTCGATATCGTGATCGAACTGCGGGCGGACGAGTCAGAGCTCGTCAGTCGCATGCTTCGTCGGGCAACCGCCGAGAATCGCCCGGATGATACTCCGGAAACGATTGGCCGGCGAATGGAAGTCTATCACCGCCAAACGGCTCCCTTGCTGGACTATTATCGCCTGCAGGGTCTGCTCACCACGGTGGATGCCATGCGTCCCACCGACCAGGTGTTCGAGACCATTCGCGAAGCTGTGGATAACAAAAAAGCTAACCGCAGTGTCGGTGCCATTAGCCAGGCATCGGCTTCTTAGCAGACAGCCCCTCGGTTACCTGAAGAATTTTGTCCACCGAATGCTCGCAGAGTCCGCTCGCAGGCGGATATAATCGAGCTTCTTCGATGTCATCTGCGCGGCTGTCAGGCCGCTGCGGTACCGCTGTCTCTATCGTCTGCGTGAGAAAGGGTCGGGAATGAAATCCGCTCACCACCTGCGCTCGCTTGTTGCTCTCTCGTTCGTGTTCGCACTGGTTGGGCTTTCGACCAGCAGCGCGCGAGCTGCCGAAGGCAAGGCACCCAAGGCCGATGCCGCGACGATCAAGCGCCTCATCGACGAACTAGGAGCCGACGAGTTCACCGCGCGCGAAGCGGCGACCGAACAACTGGCCCTCATCGGCCTGCCTGCCTACAAAGCCGTGGAAGACGCCGTCCAGCATCCCGATCGCGAGATTCGCTACCGGGCCGAACGGATTCTGGGGCGCATTCGCCAGCTCGACCTGCAACGGCGGCTCGATGCGTTTTTGCGCGGGGCCGAGGCTACTGACGACTACGCTCTGCCCGCTTGGGGCCGCTTTAAAAAGGTGTATGGCGACGATGCCAACGCCCGCGCGGTGTTTGTCGATCTCACCAAAGCCGATGCCGAGTTGTTGCAGGCTATCGAGAACAATCCCAAGTCAGCGGCCGATGTCGCTGCCTCGCGCGTGACTCAGTATCAGCAGTTGTCGCAATTGCAGCAGCTGGGGGGCGTTAACACGGGCCTGCAGCTGAACTTTGGCCAGGTGGCCGCGCTGGTGTTTGCCGCCGGCGAAGAAGACATCACGCTCAATCAGCAAACGATGCAGGCAGTGTTCAGCTTTTGCAATCAGCCTTCACTGGCCGACGCCATCGGCAATGGCACCCGCCACGAGATCCCGCGCAAGATGGTCGTCCGCGTGATCGTCCGCAGCGAAGACTGGGCCGCCTATCAGGCCATGTCGCTGGCCAAGCGGTTCGGCATGAAGGAAGGCCTCATTCCCGCCGAGAAGATCCTCAAGGGAAACCGCCAGCCTCACATGGCCTACTATGCACTGGCGACGGTTGCGTCGATGGGCGACGACTCGCACATGCCGCTCGTCGAAAAACTGCTGACCGATAAGAACGTCGTCACGCAGATGCACGAGAAGGACAAAGTCATCTACAAGATCGAAGTTCGCGACGCCGCGCTCGCCGCGGCGATCTTCCTCACCAAGCAAGACCTGAAAGCCTACTTTCCTGTGCGCGAAGGCCAGACCGTCGGCGACCCGCAGCAGGTTCTGACCAATCCGCGGATCATCGGCTTTGCTGAAGAAGCCAAGCGAGCCGAGACCTTTAAGAAGTGGGCCGAATACCGCGAGAAGAATCCAGGGCCGGCTCCCGCTCCCGCCAAGGAAGAAGGCGCGAATGCCGAGCCTGCTAAGCGGGGCGATGTGCTCGCTAAGGAAGCTGCCGCGGCCGCAGCCATCGATGCGGAAGACGCAAGCAAGGCCGCTGCTGACTTTGCGAAAAAGGAACCAGCCAAAGCTGCGGCAGCCGCACGGCTAGCCATCGCCAGGGAAATCGCGAAGGATGAAGCAGCGAAAGCAGCCGAAGCTCGTGAGCGGGCAGCGAAAGATCAAGCTGCCAAGGAAGACGTGATCAAAGCGGAAGCGGCCAAGAAAGAAGCCGAAAAGGCCAAGCCTTAGCACGGCCTGTAACATCGAGCCCCGTTTTGCGCTAGGCAGGAGAGTACCTCCTTCCTGCGCAAAACCTTTGACGATCGGCTCGCATGTCTACGCCCACCCTAAAAGTTGCCGTGCAGGCCTGGATTCTCGATCTCTATCCTTCGTCCGGCGAGAAGAAGGCCGAGGCTCGCGACAACCCCAAGCTGCGGCCACTGACCAACGGCCTGGCGATTCCTTCGTTCTGGTCGAAAGAGCAAATCGACAAGACCTTCCAAGGGGCCAACAAAATCTGGGCTCAGGCCAAGATCGAATTCGGCCCGGTCACGATCGGCGATCGCGAAATGTGGGTGCCCGACGATGACACCGGCATGTGGATCGAGTTCGTCAACAAGATCTCGCCCAACACGGGCACGCCCGGCGTAGGTGTGGGTTTCGTCTACGACCTGGCTGGCAAGATCGGCGGCGTGGGTGGCGGCAAAGCGGCCGTCATTGCCTTGAAAAAGGGAGACGAAGCTGTGGCCAGCTACTTTCCCAGCATCTTGGCACATGAGCTGGGGCACTGCTTGCTCGGCCACGAACACAACGACGATGCCAGCAACCTGATGTTCGAAGTGCGACATCCCAAACGCAACAACCCCGACAAGCTCACCGCAGATCAAATCACCGCCGCGCGAGCCAGAGCCAGTTCGCTAAAGTCCGGTTAGGCCTCACCCAGGACGATTGCATTCTCGCGAGGCAAAGGGAAAGATAACGCGGGTGCAGTCGATTCCACTCCACTCGTAGGTCGGGCGAGGCCGCCGATGTTCGATTTTTTCGATCCGCTGTTTAACGTGATGGCGATCTCTTTTCTGTTTTCGTTTGTCATCATCGGCATCGTGCTGATTGTTTGGCTGGGGTCGCTGCCAGGAACCATTGCGGAGTCTCGTCAGCATCCACAAACGGACGCGGTGCGCGCGGCCGGCTGGTTGGGAATTCTGCTGCCGCCGGTCTGGATCATCGCCTTCGTCTGGGCCATGTGGTATTCAGGCACAGCAGCCGTTCGGGAGGCCAGCCGATGATATTTGTGCTCACGCTGCTTTATCTGTTCGTCGTCTGGCTGATCTTCTTTCGTTTCAAGTGGCTCCCCTTCAATCTCACCTACAAGATCGCTGTCACGCTGGTGGGAACCATCGGCATCCTGGGCATCTACTTGACGATGCTCTACTGCCATCCTTATTCGTCGCAGGTGCGGGTCTTTCAGAACGTGATTCCGATCGTTCCTTGGGTTTCGCAACCTTCGCGCGTCATCGAAGTTGCCGTTCAACCGAATACGCATGTAAAAGAAGGCGATGTCCTCTTCAAGCTGGATGCTCGTCCGTTCCAATACGAGGTCAGCCGCTTGCAGGCGGCACTTGCAGCCGCGAACCAGGACGAGCCCGAATTGGCGGCCGCGCTCAAATCGGCAGAAGCGGCGATTGTCACGGCCCAGGCCGATCTGACGGATAAGCAAACCGACTACGAGCGCTCGAAAAAACTGGTCGTCTCGGGAGCCATTGCCAAGGCTGAACTCGATAACGACGAGAAGCAATTTCAGGCTGCGCGTGCCAGACTCGACTCAGCCAACGCCAGTCGCGACCGCGCGCAGCTGGAACTCGATTCGAAGGTAGGGAACGAGTTCACTTCGGTCGCCCAAGTTCGCCAACAACTGGCAGCTGCTGAATTAAACCTGGCAGAAACAACCATCGTCGCGCCACACGACGGATTCGTGACGAACCTGCAGATTCGCAATGGCTCCATCGTGACGCCTTCAAGCGCCGTGATGACGTTCGTCAATACTTCCGATCAAGGAATCGTGGTTGGAGCATTTGCCCAGAGCGCGCTCGCAGTGATTGCCCCCGGCGACCCGGTCGAACTCGCCTTTGCCAACAAGCCCGGCCAGATCTTGAAAGGGGAAGTCGAAACGATCATCCCCGCCTCCGACAAAGGGCAACTCCTGCCCAGCGGGCAACTCCCCGAGATCACCGACGCCGCTCGCAGCCGTTTCGCCGTCCGCATCAAGCTGAAAGAAGACGTTGACCTGCCCATGGGTGCCGCCGCCTCCGCCGTCGTCTACACCCAGACCCTCACCCCGCTCGCCGTCATCCAAAAAGTCACCATCCGCATGGAAACGTTTTTCAATTACATCTCCCCGTGATCCTCGCGGATTCACGACCGCTGATTTTGCGTCGTCGCCGACTTCGCAACGATGAGTGGATCAGCGCAAGTTCAATGCGCGGTAGCGGTTGCGTAAAGTCTGGAGTGGAGATAAAGCGGCTTTATCTTAATAAGGTAAAGCCGCTTTACCTCTTGAAGGACTGGCAGACACCCCGCCTTGGCCACCACTGAGCTTGCCTCAGTGGAGCCATGATTTTGCACTAGCTACGAATGGCACCGTGCTCTTTTTTTGTCCCCGCCGACCTCGTGCCGAACGGCGGTAGGACTCACGATAGCTATTTAGATGGCTCCAATCCAACATTGCTCAATGGCAAATGCGAAATCAGCACTCTGGCATAAGCGGCCGCGACTACGGCGGCATACATTTGCCAATGGTCGTTCTTCTTTGGGTCGCAGTAGTCGCAGATTCCCCGGATGATTGTGTAGTTCTTTCCTGCGATCCAGGCAGCGTCGGCAATGCCTGAGCCTTCCATTTCAATGGCGATAACTCCACAATCTTTGGCAACTCGGTCCCTGAGCATTGTATTCTTTAGCAGCGTATTGGCGGCTCCAATTTTTCCGTAATGGAGCTTAGGCTTTCCCTTACGAGGATCGCTTTCAATTTCAGGATGGTCGACTCTGGTTGCAACATCCCCATCCCATTTGTAAAGAACATCGAGGCTCTGGTCGGGGCGTAACCCCAATTCCAACTTCGACCCTCGCTCAATTAGTTCATCCCAGGGATACTTGTTCATGAGCCGCTCGGATTCAAGCCTATTTATTATACCAACCATGTTTGACGATGGCCTATCTGAGGAACCACGCAATTCTATCTTGGAATTACCGACTTTTAGATTGTCGTACTGAACTATGCCTTGTCCACGCGATATAACGATGTCACCCAAACGAACATGACTACCGGCATTCTCATAGTTGGGGATTCCGCCAGCAATCCCAACCATGACGACTTCGTCTACTGAAGGAAAGCTCCTAAGCAGATGAGTTGCTGCCGCTGCGGCACTGTTGTTACCCATTTCTTTTAGCATCGTGACAACAACGACATGTGATCCCTTGTTGTCGGGTGCTGGAATGGATCCCAGTACATATGTGTTTGGGTCCCCAGCAATCGACAGGTCTCTTTCTTCATCGAGCATTGCTCTCATCGCGGCAAACTCTTTTGGGAGCGCCGTGACAATCCCTATTCGGCACGATGTTGCGCGAAGTGTCTTACCAACCCGGGCGGACATGGACGAATCATCTGGAATTGCCGCGAGGTCAAGCAGGGGCCATACACTCCCCAGAAGATTGACAACATCCTGATACGCGGATGATTGTCCACGGCTGCCAGCCGCTCTAGTATCCGCAGCTGTTTTCATGGCAGCTTGACGGAGATTGATTGCCAAACTGGAATCTCTCTTCTCGACTTCGTCCGCAAGTTTGAAGCAGAGTAGGACAAGCGCTCTGTTGGTTTCGCCGCGGTCTAGAGGCAACCTACCTGCTACTGAAGGAAGGCCACCAAGACCGTCGAGCAAGTTGGCACCAAACTCGCGGCCTTTGTTCAAGTGTTTTGTCATGTCTGAGCAGAACAGCTCAGTTGGGCTTAGATCGAGTTCCTTTGCCAGCCGACCAACCGTCGACTCTGGAACGCTCGGGCAGACGCACGACTCATATCCGCATTGGAGGCATAGACCTGGGTAGCGGAGAAGAAACTCCTTCTCGAAGTCGAATTCACCGCCCTCCATCTCTTGCTTGATCTGGAACTCATTGGCAACGCCCATGATGTATGAAAACACATCCGCGGCCTCACCTGCGAAATACTTTGGGTATTTGTCGAAAACGCGGATAGCTTCTGCTAATTCTCCAATTTCTTCAAGTAGACCCAAACTGCTACGACCGGAACCTAATGCACTCGCTTCCCTTGGGTAAATCAGGTCGAACATCTTTTGCCATTCGTTCAGCCCGCTAGGTCGTCTGTGCTGATTCTCTTGATACTTGACTATCAGCGCATCGTGGTTGAGGGTTGCCTCGGTGCCCTTGGTGGTCTTGCATTGCTTGTCGCTGTGCGGAACTAGCCGGCAATATGGGCAGGCATATGGATACTTCCGATAAACAAGCTCTTCAACGCTTGTCACGCGGAGTCTTGCTAGCAGAGGAAAAAACCATCCTAGGCTCTTACACAAAGCGTCAACAATTGTGATTTCGTCACGCTTTTTCTTGCGATCGATTATCGTTAGCATTCCGCAAGTTTCGACGAAATGCGCAAAAGTTGACGTCGGCGGGCGCTGCGAGTTTTTCTCTTCGTATATTGAAGCAACCATTCGATAGAGGTCATCGAGGGCAGGCGTGATCTCGCTTGGCTTGTCCATAAAGATTTAACCGATCGAGTGCGCTACGTATCAAAGTCTGGTAGCGAGTGCGCTGTCTTCTGGCGTGAATTGAGTTGCTAGTTGTAGCATCGAATGTCCGCATCGTGCTAGCATTTTCCTTTTAGGCTGGGCGGCTTCAACACTTGTGATTCTTGGAATCTCAATTCATTCGACTCCGTTGGGTGGAATGCCGATGAAGATAACGAAGCATTCCGCTGCGCGCAAGGAAAAGTGCGTGCTAGCTGCGGTAAATGGCTAGGAGCGAGCGGGGAGTTCGTCTTGACGCTACGGGCGGAAGAGGCGAACATTCGCGACCGGTGTTTTTCTCTCAAGGTTTGAGGGGGAGTAGCCGGGGGCTTCAGGCTGAGCCTGGGATCGCAGAACGCGTGTGCATGGATTGCTGACGTGAATGGATTTGAGACGAATCGCAAACGAGAAACAGACATGAAGTCGCTCGTCATTCTCTTGCTGTCGGTGGGCGTGACGCTCTCGACGGTGGTTTCGGCAGGCTGCCAAACGCCCAACTATCAGCGCAATGGCACCGTGCTCGGTGGCCTCACCGGTGCGGGGCTGGGTGCCGCCATCGGCAATAAGAGCCAAAATGCCCTCGCAGGCGGTCTCATCGGTGGTGCCGTCGGTGCCATTACCGGTAACGCCATCGGCCAGGGAATCGACCAGGACCGGCAGCAAGCTCAGCAACAGGCCTATGCCAGCGGTTCAGCCCAGCAGGCCGTGAAGGGCGCCGTTGCTCCCCAAGATGTCGTCGCCATGTGCCGCGCTGGCCTGAGCGAAGAAGTGATCGTCACCCACGTTCGTTCCAACGGCGTGACGCAAACCCTGCAAGTGAACGATCTGATCTACCTGCGGAATCAAGGCGTGCCAGACTCGGTGCTGCAAGCCATGCAAACCGCTCCGACCTCGCAGGCTCGCTATCAATCGGCCTACACGGCTGCGATTCCAGCCCCGCCCGCCCCGCCGCCGGTCATCGTCGAACACGTCTACGGGCCACGCTACTATGCTCCGCCGCCGTACTATTGGCACGGATATCACCATCCCCACTACCACCATCATCACGGGCATGCCCACCGCGGCAGCAACGTGCACTGGGGAATCTCGATCGGCCGCTAGCACCTGCTTTCACGGCTGATTGATCCACGATCAACGAGCCCCAAGGATGGGAACCTCTTTCAACGAGGTTCACGTGCTTGGGGCTTCTCGGTTTCTTGGGTAGCTTGCCTGGGCTAGCGAGATGGCGATTGTAAACGGCCGCGTGTTGGCCACGGGGAATACGGCTCACTTTGCCTGGATTCCAGGCTTGCGAATTGAAGGCTGGCGGCAACCTTCGTGGGCAATATGTCGGTGCAGAACGCTACGCGTTGCCCAGCGGTGAGGGCACCACGCTGACGAAGCGGCCGCCGTTGTCGTACCACCCGTGACGACTGAAGCGGCACCAGGTCAGCTCCATCAGCAGGCCGATCCAGCGACCTTCGGGCAAGTTGAACGAGGCGATTACCTTCGACCACTCGACCGGCTGAGCATAATAAAAGTCGACCCCGTGGTTCGAGACATGCTTTCCCACCACGACAAAGGTCTGATCGACCAGCGGGTGGCCGTCGCGATCGACGGGGGTCATATGGATCGGGTACGGATACGGATGCCGTGTCTCGGTCCTCCGTTCGATCTGCCGATCGGCCTGGGCACCAGCCAAGGCAACTTGCACCTGCTGGCTGATGAGATCCCCGCGCGGCTCGTCCGGGGCAAAGCCGATGCTGGGCGCAGTGGCCTGTCCCTGCGAGCTCCAATCCATAGTCAACGTGGTCACACCAGCCTCCGACGAACGGCGAGAGCAGAGCTTGGGCCGAAGTGCGAATCCTGGCGCGGGCGCTCCACGAGCAAGCCCAGCCAGAATCGCGAACGAAAAGGAAAATCCAAGCCCTATCCCACCTTACCCACGGCGATGAAGTGCTCACCGGGGTGGTAGTCGGGCTTGTGAAACGCATCTGCCATGAGCGAGGCAAAGCAAGTGCGTAACTGATATCTAGGTCGCAAACCGGGCTCGGTCAAATGCCAGCCGGCCAATTTGCCGAAAAGCCACCAGCCGGCTCGCGATAGCCATTGATAACCAGTTTTGATAACTTTTTGAGCGTTTTTTGCGCGATAACCATTTGCTCGAACCTCCTGCAGGCAATCAACTTAGGACGAAGTTTCTGGGGATTCAGCCAAAAACTTGATAACCATTTGATTACCACTTGGCAGCATCTCCAACTCCCCCATTTCAGCGTCGACTCGCCGCTGCCCTGGCCCCGGTCGTCACGACCAGCCCCGGCGAAGCAATCAACCCCTGAACGTGAGGAAAGCTCGAATCTGTTCGACTCGTGATTCTTTGTCAAACGCTGCTCCGCAGTTTTTCTGCCTGCTCTCGTCCCCCGCCTCTCGCCCCCCATCTCTTCCAACCTTTACGCCCAGTCGAGGCCCGTTCGCTTCTGCAGCCGCTGCTCGTAGTTCCCCAGCAGGCCGCCAATGCAGTCCCAGCGGTCGGTACGTCGAACCTCAATGTCTCCCTGCTGATTGATCCGCACGATGGTGTCTTCGGCGATCCCTGCGCCGCCCAGATCGGCAACATGCAGTTCATCGTCCTTGATGATTTCCTTGAGAACTCTGCCGGTCATCTCGATGAATTTCATGATTTATTCGCCGCAATTCGAAAAGGACGCGACTGGCTAAGACAGTCTGCCAGGTCACTCCCTGCATCGTAACAAACGTCGCTGCGCGGAGCCAATCAGGCCACGACGGAACTGCCAGGGGACGCCCAGTCAAATTTAGTACGCATCCTTGGCAAGGGTAGATTAATTTCCCCTAAACGGACCAGTGCATTATTTTAGCACACTAACTAATTGACTGTATGATTTTGAATCACGAGGGTCGTTAAAACAACCTTTGATTACGCGTGCGGCACGACAGTTTGACGCGTTTTTGATGCGTAAAATGCACATCCACGCCAGCAATATTTAGATTTCGAGTGCGAAAAAGATTGACACCCTATCGGACTATTTGCATACTTCGGTGGCGAACAGAGCTCACAACGGGAGTTTCTTGTGTCGACCCTCTCCTCTCTCGATTCCGAAATCATTCATGCGCTGCGCGAGATCGCGCTGGCGTACGAAAATTCTCGTCAGCCGGCGGCCGGTTCGGCGGCTCTTTCGGCCTCGGAAACAGCCTCTTTCGAACTGCAGTTTGAACGTCGCCTGGCTCCGCTTCAGACCTGGGAGCGGCTGCAAATCTTAGCCACCCTGCAGCGAGTCTCGGCAATGCTGCCACCCAGTAGTGAACAGGGCAGCGAACACGAACCCCCGACCAAAGATGCCTCTGCCCGAGTGAGTCGGATCGCGCAGAGGCGAATTGATTCTCCGACCGATCTACTTGTCTCCGATCTACTCGACACTGATCCGCTTGTCATCAATCAGCTCGTCATCAATCAGCTCGTCATCGATTCCTTATCTCGTGGTCCAACGACTGCTTCGCTCGAAGCGGCCGATTGTTCTATTCATTCTCTTCATTCAAGGGTTCTGACATGAAAAGACGGGGTTTTACACTCGTCGAGTTGCTGGTGGTCATTGCGATCATCGGCGTACTCGTCGCACTGCTGTTACCAGCGGTGCAAGCGGCTCGCGAAGCTGCTCGTCGTATGCAATGTGGTAACAACGTCAAGCAGATGGCGTTGGGTTTGCAAAACTACCACGACACGTACAACACGCTTCCTTACGGAGCGCGCGTGCGAACGGTTCCCACGGCCTACAACGCGGCCAGCTGGGGCTCTTCGTGGCTTTTTGCCACGTTACCTTTCTGTGAACAGCAGCCCTTGTTTAACAGAGTCATTGCCGCGGACGTGCTGGCCACTGGCAATCATTACCGGGTCGGCAATGGCACGGCCAATCCCCAGACTGGCCCGATGGGTATGGCAACCAATGCCAAGATTAAGTACATGCTGTGCCCTTCCAGTCCGCTGCCAGAAACGCAGACTCTGGGTACGGGTTGCATCTTGGTGATTCCGTCTTACACGGGCATCATGGGTGGTTCACCTGACAATGCAACCACCGGTCAACCCGTTACGGACACTCGCTATGCGAGTGGTCCTTGGGGTTCGGCAGTGACTGGCGGCCCTCCTGCCACGAGCGGCCAAGGCGTTGCCGGCAATGGCATGTTGCCATTGAATGAATCGCTGTCGATGGCGGCCTGCACTGACGGAACTGCCAATACTATCATCGTGGGCGAAACGGCCGACTGGTACTACAACGATAACGGTCAGCGGCTCAATCCCGCCCGGTCGATGATTGCTGGTTGGTTGGCTGGCTCCGACATCGGTCAAGGCACAAATCAACAAACGCCACCAAGGGGCATTCCCACACTCACCACCATCGGTGCTGACGATGTTTACAATATCAGCACCGTCACACATGCGGTTGGCATTAACAATCGCCAAGGTACTGCGGACAATCATCCAAATGCGGGTACGCAGGGCATCGGTGGCACTGGCACTGGTGGTCAGGCCCAGCCTGGGATCAACAACCCGCTGTTGGCGGCTCACCCAGCGGGTGCGATGGTCGGTTTCATGGACGGCCACGTCCAACTGCTGACCAAGCAAACGCCGACGTACGTGCTGAAGCGGCTCGCCATTCGTGACGACAACGGTGTGCTGCCGGAATTCTAAGAGATTTTTCCTAGTCGTTTGCTGGACTTAACGGCGGTGCCACTTCGCCGGAAGTGGCACCTTTTGCTGGCTCCGAACTGCCTCGTACCTACCACTGGACTAGTTGCAACGGAGGGATTATTGCGCATTTGCTAACCCAATCCTCACATGCTGGCCGTCACTCTCCCCACGCTGACCGCCGGCCCTGACGCTACTCGGTGTACGAAAGCCCAGCCAATTTGGTTGACTTTTCGCGCCCTCTGTGCGAATTTTAGAGACATGTCCGGCCGCTTGGTGAGGCACCAAGTCGGTCGTCTGTTTTTATTTATTCGTATTTCGGGGAACGGAAGCATGAAGAGAAGAGGCTTTACACTCGTCGAGTTGCTGGTGGTCATCGCGATCATCGGCGTACTCGTCGCACTGCTGCTACCAGCGGTGCAAGCGGCTCGCGAAGCTGCTCGTCGTATGCAATGTGGTAACAACGTCAAGCAATTGGCCTTGGGTTTGCAAAACTACCACGACACTTATCTGACACTCCCCTACGGTGCCCGCGTCCGCACCATCCCGACTGCCTACAACGCAGGCAGCATGGGTTCTTCGTGGCTGGTTGCCACGCTCCCTTTCTGCGAACAACAACCATTGTTCACCAAGATTCAAGCGGCCGACGTCGCAGGTTCCGACTATCGGACCGGTGTGGGCAATACGAATCCTGTGACCGGCACCTTGGGCGCCGCCAGCAACGCCAAGATCAAGTACATGCTGTGCCCATCGAGCCCTCTGCCAGAAACGCAGACCATCGGTACGTCCTGCATCATTGTCGTGCCCTCGTATGTCGGCATCATGGGTGGCACTAACGACACCCAAACCACCGGCCAGACTGTGACCGACACTCGCTATGCCTCGGGTCCAGTGGGTTCGGCCACCAGCACCACTCCGCAGCCAACCGGTGTGGCTGGTAACGGCATGTTGCCCATCAACGAATCGTTGTCGATGGCAGCTTGCACCGACGGCACGGCCAACACGATCATTGTCGGCGAAGTCGCGGATTGGTACTACACCGACGCTGCTGCTCGCTTGAATCCAGCCATGTCCATGGGTGGCGGCTGGCTCGCTGGTACGAGCTTGGGAGCCGGTGCCAATCAACAGGCTCCGCCTCAGAGCGTTCCCACGCTCTCGACGATCGCTGCTGACTCGGTTTACAACCTGGTTTCGGTCAGCCATCCAGTTGGTATCAACAATCGCCAAGGGACCGCAGACACTGCTCCCGCTCCTGGCGGCAACGGTGTGGGCGCTGTCGGCACTGGCGGTACCTCACTTGGTCTCAACAACCCTCTCCTCGCGGCTCACCCCGCTGGTGCGATGGTTGGCTTCATGGACGGCCACGTCCAGCTGTTGACCAAGTCGACTCCGACCTACGTCCTCAAGCGTCTCAGCATTCGTGACGACGGCGGCGTGATCCCAGAATTCTAATCGTGAATGAGCAGTCTTCTCGATTGCTCGCTCACCCAAAACACTAGCCCCGCGTTGACCAGTTCGACGCGGGGCTTTTTTGTTTCTTGTAGCCTCTCTCGCAGGCATTCGTCACACCGAGACGCTGGTGTTCGCCACGGGCCACATCCGTCGCACGTACGGACGTTGCCTTTCGCCACAGACTTCATCCGTCCCGTAAGGACGCTGGCTGTAGCCACCGGTTTCGCCCGTCCCGAAGGGACGCTGTGTGTAGCCACGGGTTTAGCGCCGATCGCTTCAGCGAGCGAAGCGTAACCCGTGGAAATCACGAATACGAAGCACCTCTTCGTCCCGGAGGGACGACGGAAGCCCCAAACATCCGGACCACCGTGTGCTGCGAATCTGCCCTTCAGCGTCCCTGCGGGACGGAGGGATCTGTTTGTGTCGCTAACCACGGGTTACACCCGTGGCTACACGCAGCGTCCCTTCGGGACGAATACCACGGGCTACACACAGCGTCCCTTCGGGACGAGATGCGAAGAGCGCATCCCTCCCGGGGCTATCATTAAGCCCGGGAGGATTCAGGCCAGCATGAACGCCTACGCGAACAGTTTGGTCACCGGGTCGGCCTTCACCAGCTCGCGAGGCTGATTGAGGTGGTTGTAGACGATGGTCTGCGGATTGATGCCGACGGCGTGATAGATGGTCGCCAGCAAGTCGATCGGATGGACCGGGGTTTCGAGCGGTGCCGAAGCGGTTTTGTCGCTCTTGCCGTACACTTCGCCCCGCTTGATCCCGGCACCAGCCACGACGGCTGTGTAGCAATAGGGCCAGTGATCGCGGCCATCGGCGCTGTTGCCGTTACCGCTGGTGCTCACACCTCGCTGCGGGCTGCGGCCGAATTCGCCGAGCGCCACCACAAGTGTCTCGTCGAGCAAACCACGTTGATCGAGATCTTCCAGCAAGGAACTCAGGCCCGAGTCGAGCATCGGGGCCGCTTGCTTCTTCATCCGGTCCGGCAAGCCGACGTGTACGTCCCACGAGTGGTTGTCGCTATTGGCCACCTTCGGCCAAATCACTTCCACCACGCGCGTGCCAGCTTCCACCAGGCGGCGAGCGAGCAAGCAGCATTGGCCGAACGTGTTGCGGCCGTACTTATCGCGGATGTCGTTCGATTCTTTGTTGATCGAAAACGCCTCGCGGGCCTTGCCCGACATAATCAGGTTCAGGGCCGAATCGTAGTACTTATCGAGGTCGTACTTGGCGACCGCCTTGTCGATTTCCGGCATCCCTTGATTCACCAGATCTCGCAGGCGAGCGCGGCGGTCGAGACGAGCCTCGGAGACTTCCGGCCGCAACGTCAGGTCGTCGACACGGATCTTTTCCATCTTGGCCATGTCCATGTCATCGCCTGGTGGAAACAGATAGTAGGGATCAAACGCGCGGCCCAAAAAGCCCGCGGTTCCCGCCTTGTTCACCACGTTGCTCTCTTGCAGCGGGCGAGGCATCATCACGAAGGGCAACATCGGCGTTTCTGGCGGCTTGAGCCGGACGATGTTGCTGCCGAACGTGGGATAATCTTTGGGCGAGGGAGGTTCCAGCTGGCCCGACGGGCTGACCTTATCGGCCGTGTAACCCGTGTGAATCTGATAGATGGCGGCCGTGTGGTTGAACAGGCCGACCGGCGTGTAGCTCATCGAGCGAATGAGGGACAGCTTGTCGGTGACTTTCGACAGGTTCGGCAGCAGTTCGGTCAGGTCCATGCCCGGCACTTTGCTGGGGATGGTCTTGAACACACTCTTCACGTTATCGGGAACATTTTCCTTGGGATCCCAGAGATCCAGATGGCTCGGGCCACCTTGCAAGTAGATCATGATCACGCTTTTGGCTTTGCCCCAACCGGGACCGCCTCCCGAGGTTGCTCCTTGGGCCGCTTGCGTTTTCAGCAGGCCCCCCAGGCTGAGCCCGAGAATGCCGGAACCACCCACGCGGAGAATATCGCGGCGGGTGACGCCCAAATGCGAATCGCACAGATCCTTGCCCGGTTGTCCAGGGATGCACAGCATCGTGAAAACTCCTAGCGGCGAGTCGGCAGAGCGGGGGAGGGAGATTCGCGGCCCAGCCTGACTGGCGGAGCGCAAACCCAATAGAGCAATATAGGTAGATCGGCGAACCGATGTCAATCTTTTGATGGATTTGGGGCAGATTCGGTTTGGGTCGCTCGCAGGGCAACGGACCTCAATACATTTCAGTAAATTATATAAAATTACGAAATACACGATTGACAATCAATCAGCACCATGAGCTAATGTCGGGACGTTCTCTCACAGTTTGGTGGTCGACGGAAAGTTCCCGCGTAACGCCGTTGGGTTACGTCGTGCGCGCGGAGCGGGGACGCTGGTGCGATGCGGGTGCCTGTCCAAGAGCCGTACCGGTTTTTGGACGTTTTGCTTCATCAGCGATGGACGGCTAGTCACCTCGGTGAGGAACGCAAGTGCCAACACGCTAAAGCAGGGGGTGTTCACAAACCTCGCTGCTTGCCACGGCGAAATGTGAGTATTCCTCGGGAATGGCGCGATCGGAGGTGGCCGCCGCGGGCCGGTTTGTGAACAAGTGCAGACCAGTCGCATGTTCGCGGCAGGTACTTACGGCCTGGCACTTACGGCGTGTCAGGCCAGGATTCGGGCGCAGTCCACAAGCACAGGTCTGTCAGCCGAGCTGAGTGTCGCCACGAAGTTCGTCGCGTATTCAGGCGAGCATCTTGCGAATGTTCTCTTCATTCACCGGGTCGATGACTCCCCGTTCGGTGATGATGCCGCGGATGAGCCTCGCGGGAGTCACGTCGAAGGCCGGGTTATAGACATTGATGCCGTCGGGAGCCGTTTGGCGGCCGAAGCCGTGCGTGATCTCGGTGCTGGCGCGTTGCTCGATGGGGATCAGGTCGCCAGTGGGCAGGGTGAGATCAAAAGTAGTCGTCGGCGCGGCGACATAAAACGGAATGCCGTGGGCGTGGGCGAGAACGGCGACGCTGTAGGTACCGATCTTGTTCGCCGTGTCGCCGTTGGCGGTGATACGATCAGCACCGACGACGACGGCTTGCACCTTCCCTTCGCGCATCACCTGGCCGGCCATGTTGTCGCAGATTAGCGTGGCATCGATGCCACGCTGGGACAGCTCCCACGCAGTGAGCCGCGCGCCTTGCAACAGTGGGCGAGTTTCGTCGACAAAGACCTTCAGCGATTTGCCCTGATCCTGGCAAGTGAAGAAGACCGAGAGGGCCGTGCCATATTCGGCCGTGGCGAGACCGCCGGCATTGCAGTGCGTCAGCACTCCGCTGCCGGCAGCGATCAGTGCCGCACCATGGCGGCCAATCGCGCGGCAGAGTTGCCGATCTTCTTCATGAATCGCCTTCGCTTCTTTCAAGAGCAACGCCGGAATTGCTTCGAGCGGTTGTTCTGCACGCAGCTTGTCGGCTGTGCGACGCATGCGGTCGAGCGCCCAGAAGAGATTCACTGCCGTGGGTCTGCTGCCAGCCAGATACTCGATGGTCTTGGTCAGGTGCGCATCGAAAGCTTCGGAGGATGTGCCGGCCACTTGCTGCAGGCCGAGCACGACGCCGTACGCGGCGGCAATGCCGATCGCCGGAGCACCGCGCACGCGCAGTTGCTTGATCGCTTCCCACACCGTTTCGACATTCGTGCAGTTAACCTCGACGAGTTCGAGCGGCAAGCGGGTCTGGTCAATGAGCGACAGCGAGCCTCGTTCGTCGCCGAGCCAACGCATGGTTTCAACAGGCTTGTTCATTGCAGATTGCAGATTTCAAATTGCAGATGGGGGAGAAAATCACGAAGCGAACGGCAGGCCAAACGTGTCCGCCACTGCGCGATACATCACCTTGCCGGCGCGAATGTTGACGGCAGTGGCAAGGGGCGGCAGTTCGCGGCAGGCATCGTCGATGCCGCGCTCGGCCAATTGCAGCACCCAAGGAAGGGTGACGTTGCACAAGGCGAAGGTGCTGGTGCGGCCAACAGCGCCGGGCATGTTGGTGACGCAGTAGTGCAGCACATCTTCTTCCATGTAGGTGGGATCGCTGTGGGTGGTCGGCCGGCTGGTCTCGATACAGCCTCCTTGATCGATGGCCACGTCGATAATGACACTGCCGGGCTTCATCACTTTCAGGTCTTGCCGCGTAACGAGCTTGGGGGCCCGAGCGCCGGGGATGAGGACCGCCCCGATGACTAGGTCTGCCAGACGCAGTTGCTGGCGAATCATGTGGCGATCGCTGTAGAGGACGTTGACGTTCGGCGGCATGATGTCGTCGAGGTAACGGAGGCGGTCCATGTTGACGTCGAGGATCGCAATATCGGCTTGAAAGCCGGCAGCAATCTTCGCGGCGTTCGCACCGACAATGCCGCCACCGAGAATCGTGATATGCGCGGGAGCAACGCCGGGAACACCCGCCAGCAAGATGCCCCGGCCCATTTGCGGCCGTTCGAGATACTTGGCCCCTTCCTGAATGCTCATGCGGCCGGCCACTTCGCTCATGGGAGTCAGCAGCGGCAAGCGACCTTGGGCATCGCGGAGCGTTTCGTAGGCCAGACAGGTAGCCCCGCTGGCGAGCATCACTTCGGTCAATTCGCGGCTGGCAGCGAAATGAAAGTAAGTAAATAGCGCCTGGCCCGGGCGAATGAGTGGCCACTCGGGCGGCAGCGGTTCTTTGACTTTGACGATCAGTTCTGCTTCGCCATAGACGTCGGCCGCGGTGCCGACGATGCGGGCACCCTGCTCTTGATATTCGGCATCGGTGATGCCGCTGCCAAGCCCCGCTCCCATTTCGAGCAGCACCTGATGGCCGGAGCGGACGAGCTCGTCGACGCCGACGGGCAACATGGCCACGCGGTACTCGTCTCGTTTGATCTCTCGCGGTACGCCGATGATCATCGTTGATTGCTCCTGGTTACGTGGGCAGGGAATCCGGTGCCGGTCTTGCCACTACACGCGGAATCCCGGTTTTTGTTTCTTGGGTTTCTCTTCCGGCGGCATCAATTCGCTGAGCGGAGAAAGTTCGATCAGTTCAGCCAGGTTCGCAGCGACCAGTTCGCGGCCGGTGACGTACCGCCCGGGATGGAGCCAGGGGCGAAGTTTTTCGAGCGGGACGTTGAATTGCTTGGCCAGCAGTTCGTCCATGTCTCGTTCCAAGTGCTCGAAGTGACGAGCCCATTCGGCTGCTTCCGAGATGAGGACGTGCTCTTCGCTCTGCCACTTCATGGGATGAAACAGCAGCACGCTATGAGGCGTGACGAGGCGGCGCTTGCAACTAGCAAACAGCCAAAGAGCCGCCGACGAGCATTCGCCAATCACGATGCCCGTCGCCTTTAACCCCCGCAGGGCGATCAAACCCGAGAGTGCCAGTGCTACATACGCGCTGCCGCCGGGCGAGTTGAAGTACAGCACGCACTCACCACCCGGAGGCACGCTGAGCAGTTTGTCGCTGAGGTCGGACTCTCGTTCGGTGAGATCGCCACAGATGGCCAGTTCGAGTGGGCCCTCGTCGGATGGTTCGGTTGTATCGTCGGTAGCGGTCATAGCGGGTAGCATTTCTTGGGCAATCTGCGGCAGATTCTGGCCGGAGGGGAGCAAGAGATTTTCATTTCTGCCGGCCGGGCATCTATAATAGCAATTGCGGCTGGGGAGGCGGGCAGGGGTTCGGAATAGACGGCGGGCGAGTGTTTATGGGGATTCGTTTTCATTGTCCAAACGGCCACAAGCTGAATGTGAAGTCGTTCTTGGCCGGCAAAAAGGGAGTTTGCCCCGATTGCGGCTCGAAGTTCCGCATTCCGCCCCACTCCGAACCGGGCCTCGGCGGTGACGAACCAGACGAGCAGCCCGTGGCGGCCACGCTGGCGGAACAGCCGGTCCACAATGCTCCACAGCCTGCAGCGCCCGTGCATTCGGCCCCTGCTGTAGCGCCCGTCGCCGCGATGCCGGTTGCCGGTTATGCTCCCGCCCCAGTGGCTGCGGCCGTTCCAACGGCCTCGTACGCTCGGCCGGCGGTTCCCGTAGGGGCTGTTCCCAGCGGAGTGCCCTTGCCGCAGATGCACGCGGGGCCACAGCCCGTGGCGTCATCGGCACCGCCTTACGCCATGCCAGCGCACTCGTTGCCTCCGCCGCCGCCGATGAACAACGGCCAGCGCGACCCGATCGCCGAGAATCCGCTAGCCACTTGGTTCGTTCGGCCACCCTCCGGAGGTCAGTTCGGACCAGCGCGGGGCGAAGTAATGCGCAAATGGCTGACCGAGGGACGCGTCACGGCCGATTCACTGGTTTGGCGTGAAGGCTGGACCGATTGGCTGTCGGCGACCGACGTCTTTCCTGCCATCGGCAAAGCCGCGACACCCGCGTATGGATCACCGGCGGCGGCTCCTCGGCCAAGCTCGGCAGCGCTGCCAGGGCGAAAGAAGTCGAGCGGCGCGATGGGGACGGCGATCCTGGTGCTGCTCGCGATTATCTGCGTAATCCTGGTTGCGGTCTTGGCTTTCGTGCTTTCCGGCGGCGCAGCAGCTACGTAGAATGACGGCACAACGTCTCCTATCGAATACGTTGCTCACCAACAACAACCTTCCGATCAAGGGCCTACCGATGCGCAGTGGTTTGTGGACTTCGGCAGTAATGATGTCCTGCCTGGCTGTTACCTCTTCTCTCTTCGCACAAGAAGCCACCAAGTTCACGGTCGGCGATGGCAAGCTGGAATTCAAAGCTCCTGCCTCGTGGGCCAAGAAGACGCCCAAGAACCGCATCATCGATGTCGAGTATGAAGTGCCAGCCGCCAAGGGAGATGACCTGGCGGGCCGCATGACTGTCATGGGCGCTGGCGGCACTGTCGAAGCCAACATCGATCGCTGGATTGGCCAGTTCGACCAACCGAACGGTGGCGACACGAAGGACAAGGCCAAGATCGAAAAGCTGAAGGTCAGCGGCCAGGATGTGCAGTGGGTCGATCTTTCCGGCACGTACAAAGACAACCCCGCCCCTTTCGCCGGTGGCAAGCCCGTGCTGCGAGAAAACTACCGCATGCTCGCCGCCATCGTACAGACCAAGGAATCGGGCAACTTCTTCCTGAAGTTCTACGGACCCAAGGCGACCGTTTCTGAAAATGAAAAAGCGTTCCGCGATTTGGTCGACAGCATGCAGGTGAAGTAACAGCTGCGGATTCATGAGCTGGAAGCGTCAGCGCCCGGAGAGTATCTGCTCTACCTTGGTCTGAAGAACTCCGGGCGCTGACGCTTCCGGCTCAGTAAAAAATGTCACCCAACAACCTCTCAGCCCAGGGCAGCCATGCTCCGGGCTGATTTTGTTGGCGGGCCTAACTTGCCGATAATGCCAGTCGTTCGTGGCCGGCACAGTCGGCACGCGCAGTATCGGCGGCTGAACCACCAAAGTTTTCCAGGATGACTACCCGCACGGTCGAATCAAACTTGGTTGAAAACGCAAAGCGGCCGCATGCTACAATCACCGCGCTCGTGTACAGCATCCAACGGAGCGATTTACAGCATGTCACGCGTTCCTTCGCACCATCGACTCCTTCCTTCGCTGCTCGATCGGCTGATCGAGCTCCAGCCTAACGAAGAGGCGACGTCGCAAAGTACGCAAGGACTATCGCTCAGCGAGTTGCAGGCGAATGTGCTCCGCGATGTGCAGTCGCTGCTGAATACGCGTCAGACATTTACCGAAGACATCGACGAAGAATCGGAGCTGCGCAAATCGTTAGTGACGTTCGGCCTGCCGGACATTTCGAACGTGAACCCCGATAATCTCCAGCAGCGAGCATCGATCCGCGCCTCGGTCGAGGAGGCAATTCGGCAGTTCGAACCGCGACTCACGAGCATTCGCGTTCGCGAGCAAGGCTATGCTGGTGCCGACCGTAGCTTGCGGTTGACGGTCGATGCGGTGCTGAAGGTGGAACCAAACCCGGTGCCGGTGCAGTTCGATACGGTGATCGAGAGTGGTACGAGTCAGTGGAAGGTGAAGTAAGGAACAGCCCCGCATGGCAACTCGCCTGGAACGCGAATACGAAAACGAACTGGTGTTCATTCGCCAGTTTGCGACGGAATTTGCGCGCGAGCGCCCGGGTATTGCCGGCAGGCTGATGGTCAGCGAAGACACCGGCGTCTCGCAAGATCCGCACGTCGAACGGATGATCGAAGCGTTCGCGTTTCTCACCGCCCGCGTACAAGTGAAACTCAAAGACGAGTTTCCCGAACTCACCGATGCTCTGCTGAACATTCTCTACCCGCATTACCTGGCCCCGATTCCATCGATGGCCATCGCGCAATTGCATCTCGATCGCGCGCAAGGCAACCTCACGACCGGGCAGGTCATCAAGCGGCATACCGAAATCTACTCGCGAGAAATCCAAGGACTCCCTTGCCGATTTCGCACCACTGCCGATACGGAACTCTGGCCGCTCGAAGTGGCCAAGGCGCGGTATGAAAGCGCACCGTTTGGCCGCGAAATTAGCGACATCGTCGATCCTCGCCGGCTGCGAGATGCCGAGTCGGCCATTCGCATTGAACTGAAGTCGTGGAGCGCTCATCCGCTGAAGAAGCTGGACCTGGCTCAGCTGCGGTTCTTCATCAGCGGCGATGCCCCGACGACGAATCAGCTGTATGAACTGATTTTCAATCACGCCGTGAGTGTGATGATTCGTATTCCCGATGTGATGCCGAAAGAAAGCTACACCTTTTTGCCGGCAAACTGTCTGCGCTCTGTCGGCTTTGGTCCCGACGAGGGAATGTTGCCCTACGGACCGCGCTCGCTGCCCGGCTATCGGCTGCTTACCGAGTTCTTTACATTCCCACAGAAGTTCCTGTTTTTCGATGTCACCGGTCTGTCTGCATTGCAAGGTCTGCCGGCCACCGATCAACTCGAAGTGGTCATTTTTTTG
The DNA here is from genome assembly GCF_049819085.1 of Anatilimnocola aquadivae. Taxonomy (GTDB): domain Bacteria; phylum Planctomycetota; class Planctomycetia; order Pirellulales; family Pirellulaceae; genus Anatilimnocola. The sequence continues at coordinate 6,407,569 of NZ_CP187419.1, read as the reverse complement.
AACAGGACCGCGCCGCAGCTGGAAACGCGCATCAAGGCCGACACCTTTCGGCTGGGCTGCACGCCCATCGTGAACTTGTTCAAGCAATCGGCCGAGCCAATTCGGCTGACGCGTACCAAGACGCAGTACCCGCTTTATCCTGATATGCGCCGTTTGAATGCGATGGAGATCTACTCCATTGATGAAGTCGAGAGCATTCACCCCGAGACCAAAGAAACCATTGCCTATCGCCCGTTCTTCTCGTTTCAGCACGATTCCGACGCTGCTGGCGAACGAGCGTACTGGGCGCATCATCGCGTGCCTTCGATCAAAGCCGACGATCAAGGAACCGATGTCTTTTTGTCGCTCGTCGATTTGAACTTCAACCCGACGGTTCCCTCGGCCGAAGTGTTGTTGATTACCACGACCTGTACCAATCGCGATATTCCTGCGGACGCGCAAAAGACCGGCACGGCGGAATGGGGCTTTCAACTCACGGGGCAGTCGCCCGTTCGTAAGATCACCACGCCGGTGGAACCGACCCGGCCCTTGCGGTTAAAAGAAGCCGCCAATCGTTGGCGACTGATCTCGCACCTGTCACTCAATCACCTGTCGATCACCGGCGGGCCCGATGGTGCCGCAGCGCTTCGCGAACTGCTGCGACTGTATGACTACACCTCGTCGCAAACGACGGCACAGCTGATTGAAGGGATCACTTCGATCAACAGCGAGCGTGGCGTCGCGCCGATTCAAGATGCCAAGACGCGCGGCTTTTGTCGCGGGCTGGATGTCACCGTCACCTTTGACGACGAGAAGTATCCCGGCACAGGCTTCTTTCTGCTGGCCTGCGTCCTCGAACATTTTCTCGGACAATATTCCACGATCAATTCGTTTACGCGAATGATCGCCAAATCGAAACAGCGGGAATTTTGGGAGCGAAAATGGGCGCCGCGGACCGGCAACCTGACGCTGGCTTGAGCGAATGGCTCGGCCTGACGTCGACCAGCAAGGCCGCGCCGCACACCGGTTTGCCCGGCCTCGATCAACTGCTGCGCGATGAGCCGTATCGCTTTGAGTTCTTCGCGGCCATGCACTTGCTCACGCGCATTCGCCTGCTGCGGCCCGATGTCGATTTGGATGGCCAAGCCGAACTGATTCCCATTCGCTTTCGCGCCCACCAGTCGCTATCGTTCCCCGCGAGTGAGATTCACGACCTACGCGTACTGCCCAACGCCAAGCGTCCCATCGAAATGATGGTGACGTTCTTCGGACTGACGGGACCGATGGGGGCTTTGCCCCGGCACTATACCGAGTTGGTGATGGAGCGAATGCGCAAGCGCGATCATGTGCTGCGCGACTTTCTCGATGTCTTCAATCATCGCCTGATCTCGCTGTTTGCGGATGCCGGGCGGAAGTATCGCTTTTGGTTTGCCTACGAACAGGCCGTGCATATTGGCCGGATTCGCAAGACGCAGGGCTCACAGAAGTTTCGCGGCTTCGTGCTCGAAGATCGCCCGCGGATGGATCCGCTGTCGCAGAACCTGCTCGATCTGGGCGGACTCGGCACTTCGCTGCAACGCTACAAAGACATCGTGCGCGGCGCGCTCGCCAATCGGGTTGATATCGCCGACGAGACCTTTCGGCACTACGCTGGCTTGCTCTCGCAGTCGCATCGCAGCGGCTTAGGTCTCGAGCAACTGCTGAGCGGCTTCTTCGATACTCCGGTTAAGGTCCAGCAGTTCGTGGGGCAATGGCTTGAGTTGCCTGCTGAGTACCGCACGAGCTTGCCCGTCCGAGAAGCGATTCAACCACCAGGTTCGGACAAGACTGCCGCGAGCCCCAAGTCGCCGCCGAAGACGGCAATTCCGCGCTTGGGGCAGAATTCGGTGATCGGGTCGCGAATCTGGGAGGTCCAGGGAAAGTTTCGCATCAGCTTGGGGCCCCTTACTTATAAGCGGTTCTTAGACTACTTGCCGGTGGGCAATGCATTTCGCAAACTGGCACAGCTTACTCGGATTTATGTGCGCGGCGGCTTCGATTTTGACGTACAACCGACCTTGCTGGGGCCCGAAGTTCCCTGGTGTCGTTTGGGCGGCAACGAGACACCGGGAGCCAGGTTGGGTTGGAATACCTGGATTCGCAACGAGCCTTTTCGGAAGCCCGTCGATGATGCGGTGTTTCAAGTCGACAACAAGGTTTCTTTTGGCTCCTAAACGACGCTTTGTTCGCCAGTGGTGTGAATCTCCGTAACAAATCGAACCGTAATCCGCTGAAGATCTTTCGTCCCTCGACCTGTCGTACCTCACTGTTGCTCTTTCTCAACTTTCACTCGAATGCGGGGCGTCCCCTTGGGGACGAAACACGTGGCTCACAACCTGAAATCGCTGCTCGGCAAGCTCAATGAATATTGTCATCGCGCGCTGCTCAGCGGAGCCGCGGTCGCATCCTCAAAAAGCAACTACGAAATTGAATTGGAGCATTGGTTCTTTCAGCTGCTGGAAGCTCCGAACACCGATATCAGCCGCTTGCTGCGACATTTTGAGATCGACCAATCAAGGCTCGTCGGCGAACTGACCAAAGCCATCGAGCGCTTCAAGACTGGCAATGCGCGCGTCCCTGGCTTCTCCACGAAAATCGTCGACCTCATTCGCGAAGCCTGGCTGATTGCCTCCGTCGAATTTGGCGCCAGCAAGGTTCGCTCGGGGCACGTGCTGCAAGCCGTGCTCGCCACGCCCGATCTCGCCACGCTCATGCTCAGCAGCTTGCCCAAGCTGGGGACCATCGACGTCGCTCAGCTGCAAAAAGACATGCGCGATGTCACTTCCGGTTCGATTGAAGACGTACCCACCGCCAGCGAAGCGGGCAGCAGTGGCGGCGACTCCGGCCCGCAATTGGGTTCCGGCGGCAAGACTCCCGCGCTCGATCAGTTCACCATTGACCTCACCGCGCGAGCGCGCGACGGACAGATCGATCCGGTGCTCGGTCGCGATTTCGAGATTCGTCAACTCGTCGATATTCTGATGCGTCGTCGCCAAAACAACCCCATTCTTACGGGCGAAGCGGGCGTCGGCAAAACGGCCGTGGTGGAAGGCTTTGCGATTCGCATTGCGTCTGGCGATGTGCCGCCCATTCTGCAAAACGTGTCGCTCCGCTCGCTCGATCTGGGACTGCTGCAAGCCGGTGCAGGCGTAAAAGGCGAGTTCGAAAATCGCTTGAAGCAGGTGATTGCCGAAGTGAAAGCGTCGCCCAAGCCCATCATCTTGTTCATCGACGAGGCTCACACGCTCATTGGTGCTGGCGGCGCGGCTGGCCAGGGCGATGCGGCGAACATGCTGAAGCCGGCACTCGCTCGCGGTGAACTGCGCACCATCGCAGCGACGACCTGGTCGGAATACAAGAAGTACTTCGAAAAAGATGCCGCTCTAGCGCGACGCTTTCAAGTTGTCAAAGTCGAAGAGCCTGGTGAAGAGCAAGCCATCAACATGATGCGTGGCTTCACACCCACGCTCGAAGATCACCACGGCTTGCAAGTGCTCGACGAGGCGATTCGCGATGCCGTCAAGCTTTCCAGCCGCTACATCACCGGCCGGCAACTGCCCGATAAGTCGGTCAGCCTGCTCGATACGGCCGCTGCCCGCGTGGCCATCAGCCAGAACGCCACGCCCGGCCAGGTGGAAGATTCGCGCCGTCGCATCGAACAACTCAATCGGCAGATCGACGGGCTCTCGCGCGAGCACGCCATTGGTGGCGGCCACGATGAACTACTCACGCAATTGAAAGAAGAGCTCACCCAGACCGAAGCGAAGCTGAAAGCGCTCGACGAGCGCTGGCAGAAAGAACTCGCCCTGGTGACGCAGATTCGCGAGATTCGCGGCAAGATCGCCGCCGTTGTGTTGCCACCCAAACCCGGGAAGAAGAAAGACGCCAAGGGGAATGGCCAGCCTGCAGCAGTTGCTCCAGCAACGGCCGCTGCCACTGCACCTGCGGCGAAAGTGCCCGTGGGTGGCGCGGTTGGTCCGCAAGCTGCTGTCGCTGCCGATAGTGCGACAGCGACTCCGCCAACGGCTGAAGAACTGGCCCAGTTGCGTAAGGATCTCGATCTCAAGACCGTCGAACTCAAGAAACTGCAAGGCGAGAATCCGCTAATGCAGGTCTGTGTCGATTCGCAAACGATTGCCGAAGTGGTCTCTGGCTGGACAGGCATTCCTATCGGCAAGATGTTCACGGACGAGATCAAAACGGTTCTCAAGCTGAAAGAGAAGCTCGAAGAGCGAGTCATCGGCCAATCTCACGCACTCGATGCCCTCGGCCAACGCATTCGCACCGCCCGCGCGGGGCTCGTCGATCCGAACCGTCCCATCGGCGTGTTCATGATGGTCGGCCCGAGCGGCGTCGGTAAGACAGAAACGGCCCTGGCCCTCGCCGATATCCTCTACGGTGGTGACAAGAACATGGTCATCATCAACATGTCGGAGTATCAGGAAGCACACACGGTTTCCAGCCTGAAGGGTTCGCCTCCCGGGTACGTCGGCTATGGGGAAGGTGGCGTGCTAACCGAAGCTGTTCGCCGCAAGCCTTATAGCGTCGTGTTGCTCGACGAAGTCGAAAAGGCTCACAACGACGTGATGGAGCTGTTCTATCAGGTGTTTGATAAGGGGATGCTCGAAGATGCCGAAGGGCGCGAGATCGATTTCAAGAACACGGTCATTCTGCTCACCTCGAATGTCGGCACCGATGCCATCGCCAAGATGTGTGCCGATCCCGAAACTCGCCCCGATCCTACAGCCCTGGCCGAAGCGCTCCGTCCCGAGTTGCTGAAGGTCTTCAAGCCAGCGTTTCTCGGCCGCATGGTCGTCTGCCCGTACTATCCGCTGGCCGACGACGTGATGCGCGACATCATCAAGCTGAAACTTGGGCACATTGGCAAGCGACTCGCCGAGAACCATAAGGCCAAGTTCAGCTATGACGATGGGGTGGTCGAAGCGGTTCGCGAGCGCTGCCGCGAGGTGGAAAGCGGGGCTCGCAACGTCGACCATATCCTCACGGGTTCGATGCTCCCTGAGATTTCGCGCGAAGTGCTCGCCCGCATGGCGGAAGGGACGTCCATCAGCCGCGTCCACATCAAGCTGGACGATAAATCGCAATTTGCCTACGAGTTGGAATAGTCCGAGGGATGGGCATCCTGCCTGCCACCCCGACAAATCCCGGCGATTTCTGGTCATTTTCTCCAGAAATCGCACAACCGGAGGCGTGCGGCCCGCGAGAACAGTAGTGAGGAAGTGCGCCTGCAAAGGCACCGCTCAAGAAAAAACATCCAACGGGAGCCTGGCCCTCCCCGTACATAACAAGGTGAACGACCCATGTCCAAATTGACCCAAGAGAAGCGCTGCCTCGGCATCACGACCCCGCTGGGCGAAGACAAGGTCGTCATCGAGTCGTTCTCGATGACCGAGAAAATGTCGGACTTGTTCACCTTGCAGGCGGATCTCTTTTCCGAAGATCGCGACGTGAAGCCCGACGCGCTGATCGGCAAACCGATCACCGTGCGCGTCACTTCGCACGATGGCGACGTCGAGCGATTCTTTCACGGCGTGGTGCGGCGATTCTCACAAGGGCCCGAAGACGAGCGACTTCGTTCGTATCAGTTGGAAGCCGTGCCGTGGCTCTGGATGCTGACACAAACCTCCGACTGCCGCATGTTTCAAGACAAGTCGGTGCCGGAGATCATCAAGAAGATCTTCAGCGATCTTGGTTTTTCGGATTTCAAAGATGAACTGACGGGCAGTTACACCAAGTGGGATTACTGCGTGCAGTATCGCGAGACCGACTTCAACTTCATCTCGCGACTGATGGAACACGAAGGCATTTTCTATTACTTCAAGCACGAGAAGGATAAGCACACCCTGGTGCTCGCCGACTCGCCCGATGCGCACAAGCCTTGCCCGGTCGCTGCCGAAGCGCAGTACATTCCGGAAATTGGCGAAGGGAAGAAGACCGAAGGCGTACTCGACTGGCAACTGTCACAAGAATTAAAGCCCGGCAAGTTCGTTTCGCGCGACTTCAACTTTCAAATGCCCGACAAAACGCTCGACGCCACGGCCACGACGCAAGTGAAGGTCGGCGGCAACGACAAGCTGGAGATGTTCGAATTTCCCAGCTACAGCGCTCAGCAGTTCAACAAGCCCGATCAGCGCATGGGCGATGTCGAGCAGTTGGGCAAGAGCCTCGCAAAAATTCGCATGGAAGAGGAAGAAGCGACGAATCAGCTGGCCACGGGCACTTCCACGATGCGTGGCTTTTCGCCCGGCTTTCAGTTCACGCTCAAGGACAAAGAAAGTCGCCGCAGCAAGAACAACCCGTACGTGCTGACCGCCGTGCAGCACTCCGCCGTGCAAAGCCCTTCGTACTTTTCTGAAGAATCAGTCGACAATCCGTACCAGAACACGTTTGTCTGCATGCCCAAGAAAGTGAAGTTCCGCCCGGCTCGCACCAAGTTCAAACCGGTCGTGCATGGCATGCACACGGCGGTCGTTGTCGGGCCCAAGGGCGAAGAGATCTACACCGACAAGTACGGCCGCATCAAGGTGCAGTTTCCTTGGGACCGTGAAGGGAAGAAGGACGAAAACAGCTCCTGCTGGCTGCGCGTGTCGCAACCCGCTTCGGGCAAACAGTGGGGCGCTTTCAGCTGGCCGCGCATTGGCCACGAAGTGCTCGTGGCCTTTATGGAAGGTGATCCCGATCAGCCTTTGGTCGTGGGGAGTGTGTACAACCACGACAACATGCCTCCCTATACGATGCCCGACAATCAGACTCGCTCCGGCTACAAGAGCCGCAGTTCGAAAGACGGCAGCGACAAGAACTTCAACGAACTGCGGTTCGAAGACAAAAAGGATTCGGAAGAAATCTACTTCCACGCCGAGAAGGATTTTAATCGCGTCGTCGAAAACAACGACACCCTCAAGGTCGGCTTCGATAAGAAGGACGATGGCGATCAGACCATCGAGATCTTCAACACGCAAACCGTGAAGATCGGCACACCGCAGGCCAAGGAGGGCAGTCAGAAGCTTGAGATCTACAAAGACCGCGATGCCAAGCTGAAAACGGGCAACGAGATGCTCAAGATCGAAATGGGCAATCGCGAAACGAAGCTCTCCCTGGGCAACGACACCACCAAGCTCGATCTCGGCAAGAGCGAGACCGAGGCGATGCAATCGATCGAGTTCAAGGTCGGCCAAAGCAGCATCAAGATCGACCAGATGGGCGTCACGATCAAAGGGATGATGATCAAGATCGAGGGGCAAATGATGACCGACGTCAAAGGCCTGATGACCACCGTGCAAGGCTCCGGCATGGCCACCATCAAGGGCGGCATCTTGATGATTAACTAGCGCACTCCCTTAGGCCGGCCTACTTTTCTGTTTGACAAAGAATCACGCGTCGAGCAGATTTCAGCGAAGGACGCTGTGCGGTTTGGTCCGTCCCGGCGGGACGAGCTACCGCGCGGCCCGAAGTCAGCGAATGAGTTACCTTAGCAATCGTGCATCCGCAAAAGGGGGGTGTTGATAAATCGGGGCCATTGTTGGACAAGTTGGCTGATTCTGGAGACGGATAGTTTGGCGCAAGTCGTTAGTAGATAGGCGGTTGTTTGCCAGGTGCGCAAAAGGGGGGTGTCCAACTATGGCGGGCATTTCTCAACAAGTAGGAACTTTCGGAAGCACGTTTGGCCGCGATGGCCAGCTAACTGCGCGGGGCTGAGGCCTTTTGCAGGCGGTCCCAGATGGCGGCGTCTTGCTGCTGAGCGTCCCGCTCGTGGACGACAACCAGCTTTTGGTAGCCGGCGTCGTCGGCTGCCCGCAGGGCGATGTAGAGCCGCTGAGCGCGGGCGATGGGATCGGCGGGGAGCTTAAACCAGTGAGCACGGTTCAGGTTGGCGGGGCGAACGTACATCTCGTCGCAGATCACCGCGATGCGTTCCTTGGCGGCTTCGGCGGCGCGGACGGTTGCTGGCAGTGACAGCGGCTCGATGATGACGAGTTCGGCGCGGGGAGCATAATGACTTTGCAGCCGGCCAGAAGCACGAGTCTCGTTTTCGTTCGCATCGCCGAGCGGGGCGTTGATGACGGCCGAGATTTGCTCGGCGGTGATGCGGCCGGGTCGGAGGATCACGGGCTGTGGACCGGTCAGGTCGACGATCGTCGACTCAAGACCGACTTCGGAAGCGCCGCCATCGAGAATCAACGAAACCGCATCGCCCAGTTCCTGTCGCACGTGGGCGGCCAAGGTGGGGCTGAGGCGTCCAAAGCGATTGGCCGACGGCGCGGCAACTCCACCGCCAAACTGCTTCAACAACTCGTGGGCGATGGGATGGCTGGGGACACGCAGCCCGACAGTGTTTTGGCCGCCCGTCACCGCATCCAAGGCTTTGGGGCTGCGTTTGAGGATCATCGTCAGCGGACCTGGCCAAAAAGCTTCAGCCAGTTGCCAGGCAGTCGCTGGGATCTCGATCGCCCAGTCGTCGATCTGCTGGGCTTGCGCGAGGTGGACAATCAGTGGATGGTCGGCAGGTCGTCCCTTGGCGGCGAAGATTTGGCGGACAGCCGCCTCGTCTTCGGCATTGGCTCCCAGGCCATAAACGGTTTCGGTAGGGAAAGCGATCAATTGACCGGCGCGCAGTGCGGCGGCCGCTGCATCGATTTGAGTACGGAGCAAGTCTGAGATCGTCGAATGGGCGAGGGCTGGCGAGGATTCTTCCACGAGCGTTCTTGTCAATTCCAAGTAATGGTGGTTGTTGGGTAAGGCACGATTCGTGTTGTCCCGACCAGTCGCGCGCGATAGAATTCGCGCAACCGATCCTTTTTTATCTGGTTTACCTGACCCGCTTTATCTCACATTTTTCGTTGTTCGATATTTGTGAGCCAATAACGGTCTTGAGGGGCGAGGAATTCCGAATGCGACCGCTTTCCGCAAATGCGACGTCTGTAGCGTCACGATGGATTTACAGGTTGGTACTAACAGGTGCCGCCAGCGTGTGCGTGGTGGTGCTGGGCATGCGCTCGTTGACGGTCGTTGGTGCCGACAACATTACGGATTTCCCCCGGCCGACAGACCGTAACATTACCAGAGCGGTGACGAGCCTCGTAGGGCGGCAACACCTGTCGAAGCATGCCCTGGACGACGAAATCTCGCAACGCGGCATGGATCAGTTCCTGAAATCGCTCGACGGGATGAAGCTCTACTTCTATCAATCCGACATCGATGAATTCAATAAACGCCGCAACGAATTGGACGATATGCTCCGTTCGAACGACGTTTCGTTTGCCGCCAGCGTCTACAACACGCTGCTGAAACGGATCGACGAACGGCTGGTAATGATCGACGAACTTCTGAAGGAAGATTTCGACTATACCGTCGACGAAGTGCTGGTTACCGACCCGCTCAAGCTGACCTATGCCAAGACCCCGGCTGAAGCAAAAGACCGCTGGCGCAAGCGGCTGAAGTACGACCTGTTGGTACTCAAGGGAGACAAGTCGCTGAAGGGCGAAGACCCCAAGGTTCGCCTCAAGCGGCGTTACAACAGCTTTTCCAAGCGAATGCACCAAACGGACGCCGACGAGTTGCTGGAGATGTACCTGACTAGCATCACCACGTCGTACGATCCGCACACAACCTTCATGTCGAAGAGCTCGCTCGAGAACTTCCGCATTGTGATGGGCCTGAACCTCGATGGTATCGGCGCTCAGCTGCAAATGATCGACGGCTACACGGTGCTGAACAAGCTGATTCCCGGTGGTGCGGCAGAAAAGTCGGGCCAGCTGAAGGTGGAAGACCGGATCATCAGCGTCGGCCAAGGTGAATCTGGCGAGATGGTCGACGTCGTCGACATGAAGCTCAACGACGTGGTCGACAAGATTCGCGGCAAAGCCGGTTCGATCGTTCGGCTGGGTGTAATCCCAGCTGCTGGCGGAGAATCGAAGATCGTGAAGATCACGCGCGCCAAGATCGAGCTGAAAGACAGCGAAGCTCGCGGCGTGATCTTTGAAGAAGGCAAAAAGCAAGATGGTTCGCCATTCAAGGTGGGCGTGATCGATCTGCCAAGCTTCTACATGGACATGGAAGCCGCTCGCGAAAACGCCAGCGACTTCAAGAGCTCGACCCGCGACGTGAAGCGTCTGATCGACGACTTCAAGGCCAAGGGCGTGGACGTGATCATGCTCGACCTGCGCCGCAACGGTGGTGGCAGCTTGACGGAAGCGATCAACCTGACCGGCCTGTTCATTGATGCCGGCCCGGTAGTGCAAGTGAAGGATCCGAACGGCCGCGTGCAACAGTACGACGACCTTGATAGCGGCATGTACTGGAAGGGCCCGCTGGTGGTTCTGACCAGCAAATTCAGCGCTTCGGCCAGCGAGATTCTCGCCGGTGCGATTCAGGACTATCACCGCGGTCTGATCATTGGCGACAGCACCACGCACGGTAAGGGGACGGTGCAAAGCTTGCTCGACCTGGGCGAAACCATGTTCCCTGTTGGCAACCCGCCAAACATGGGAGCGTTGAAGCTGACGATGCAGCAGTTCTATCGCCCCAATGGCGAAAGCACGCAGCGTCGCGGTGTGCTGGCCGACGTGGTTCTGCCTTCGATCACCGATCATATGGACGTCAGCGAATCGGATCTCGATCACGCTTTGGCCTTCGACAAGATTCCGACCTCGAAGTTCGGCACGTTCGACCAGGTCACCCCGGCCCAGGTCAATCGGCTGAAGGAAGCTTCGGCTGCTCGCCGCGAGAAATCGGAAGAGTTCAAGAAGCTGCTGCGTGACATCGACAAGTACGTCGACCAGAAGACCAAGAAGGAAGTTCCTTTGAACGAGAAGAAGTTCCTGGCTCGCCGGGCCGAACTCGACTCAGAAAAAGAAGAAGAAAAAACCTTCGAGAATCAATCGAAGGGAAGCGACCAGGTCGTGGACAAGGACTTCTACTTCGACGAATGCATCGGCGTTACGCTCGACTATCTGCGTTCGCTCGGCAAGGACAAGGTTGCTGCCACGCGGTAGTAATACTTGTGGAATGCAATGAACTAGAGCCCCGGTCAGCTTGGCCGGGGCTTTTTTCGTAGCTGGAGAAGTCCGGGGTCGGGAGTCTTTGGCGAAGCAGGTCTTTCCTAGTAGCCCAGACGTTCTTCGCCAAAGACTCCCGACCCCAGCTAGGTTGCGATTCTAGCGGGCTTCTTTAGTCGCGGGCTTTTTCGCCGTCTCATCTTTCGCCTTACCAGCGGCGGGAGTGGGCTCGCTTGATTCGTCGCGAACCGGTTCGAAGAAGCGGCAGCCAGCGATGATCTCTTGATCGATGTGGGCGTACTTCTCGACGAGCTTTTGGTCGATGGTGAAGACCACCGAAGCTCGACGTCCAGCCGCATCGGTCAGGTGATAGTAGGTCCACTGAATGGGCAGTTCCGAAGCGAAGCCAGCCACCATCAGGCGTTGCACTTTGATGCCTGCCTCGTTGACCGATTCGCTGGCCTCGATGATCTGGGCCTTCTGCTTTTCGAGGGCCGTTTTGACGTCTCCCTGGAAAGTATCGAGGGACAGTTTCTCGTCCTTGCCAAAGGTTTTCAGCTTGGCGATATTGCACTGAGCAACGAGTTCGCCTCGGTCGACCATCCGCAGAATGGCGCTATCGTACCGCTCGTTCATTACTCGCCAGCGGCGATCGTGAACGAGTTCGAAGCCACCTTTTTCGCTGCGGAACGACAGCAGAGTTTCGCCACCTTTGGCGATGAGCGGCAGCTTGCTGAGCGACTCGTCACTGAGTTCTGGTGCGGCGTCGGCGAAGGCGGTAAGCATGCGAATCCGCGAGGTGACATCGTACCCAGGCTGAGCATGGCCAATGGCGCGGTTCTCGTTGATCGAGATCGCCAGCCAGGTGAGTAGCTGTTGCTTGGGATCGAGGTTCAGCTTGGCACGCAGTGCAACTTCCGAAGCCACCCCGCCAACGGCTCCCGAGGCTTTGCCTTCGAGCGAGAGGATGGCGATGCCCTCACGCAGTTCGTCGAACTTGCCCACGACGTCCTGCTTGTGAACGGCGTCTAGACTCAGGAGGCGAATGACGGCTGCGTCGGTGAGGTTCCAGGTTTCGCCGACCTTCATCTCCTTGCCCGGAAGCAACAGTTCTGGCAGCACGCCGGCACTTTGCGTATCGAGCAGTTCGAGCTCTTCTCGGCTCAGGGGTCCGAGGGGCGAGAAGTAAGTTCCAGCGTCACCCTCGGTTTGCAGAACGATCAGCCGGCGGTCGTCGCGCACTGCCTGCTTGAACTCGGTGTTCTTCAGATTGAACTTGGTTTCGGCGGTCGAATACTGGCGAACCAGACGCACGGCAGCCGAGTCCTGCAGGGCGGGAAGTCGGCGCTGCAGGAAGTTGAGTTCGGCGGTCACCGACATCGGGAGGAACTTCACCTCGCGACTGTCCGGGTTCATCTTCATTTGGCCCGAGGCTTCAACGGCGAGTTTTATCTGCGTCGGACGGGTCTCGTCGGAGTTGACCGCCAGAAGAGTCTTCTCGTCAGCCGCGTAGACGGGCAGTCCGCAAGAGGCGAGTGCCAAAGCGACTGCCGATTGCCGCAAAAACGACCGCCGAGCAAGGTAAGTTTGCAAGGTAGGCCCAGCAGCAACGAAGGACTGGGGTTGGCGAAGTTGCGTCATGTGGAGTCCCTGGTTGAGACGAAAGTCTCAGAATGAGATCGCCCTGAGCCTCCCGATTTACCCATGTGCCCATGCAATCGTTGTAATCGGCCTCAGCGCATCGAGATCATCGGTTAGTCGGGCCCATGGGGTGCAACAAAACCAAACTGTCGGGACGAACCAATTTGCTAGCCGGCTCGCGATTGTTTCAACGGGAATCGATATGATCGCGGATCAGTCGGACTTTAGAAAACTCGCGATTTTGTGGCACGATTGAGCGGGTTTCGTCCTAGCAGATTCAAGGTCGGTTGTGCGCTTGCGATCAATCCAAATGCTAAGCGCGAACACGAGTTAGGGAATGTGTGACTAAGGAGAGGGTCGCGGTTTGCCGCGTTACATCGACCAAAGTGTCCACTGCGGCACGTCAAATGCTTCCCTCTAAAGGGTCGCTCGCAAGACTGTCACGTGGACAGTCCAAAATGGAACCGAGAAGCAGGAGAAGAACTTCGACGTTGTGTAAGAACACGACGTCATCGCGGTAAAGAGATTGCACCGAGAGAACAATCGACCCATTGCAAGCGTAGAGAATGCAGGCAGTTAGCGGGTAAGATACTCGCTGGCAACAGGCGACCCAGATCAGGCGGGGGAGGATCCCAGGAACAGCCGGCTGATACGGGTAGAAAGAGGCTTATCATGCATGCCAGTTATGTCAACCCAGTGCTCAAGCAACTTCGCGATCAGCAGGTTCGTTTTGCGCCTCGCGACAAGAAGATCGAACAAGTCAATCGAGCCGAGCGTCTGCTCGCCGAAATGGAGAAGGAACGTACTTACTCGTACGAGTATTTGTGTTATCGCATTACCGATTTTCGCCCCGATTCCACGGCCCCCGTCGTGATGCAGGGGAGCGATGCGATTCACGATCTTCGTTTGTTTGTGGAGGACGTTTCGGACGCGGCTAACATTCCCGTGCAAGATGCGGGTGAGCCCGTTCACACCGTCGAAGAACTCAGCAAGCTCTTTAAGGTTTCGACCAAAACCATCGCTCGGTGGCGCGAGCAAGGGTTGGTGAGCCGACGTTTTGTGTTCGAAGGTCGGCGCAAACGCGTGGGTTTTCTGCGCTCCAGCGTCGAGCGCTTCATGACGCAGAACGAAGAAAAGATCAAACGCGGCGAACGATTCAGCCAACTGACCGACGCCGAGAAGCTTGAGATTGTGGATCGCGCTCGGCGCTTGGCCGCAGCCGGTGGATGTCCCTCCGAAGTGGCCCGCCGCGTTGCCAAGCGCATGAACCGCAGCGTGGAGACAATTCGCTACACTCTGCGCAATTTTGATCAGCAGAATCCGCAGCAAGCGGTTTTTCCGGATCAAACCGGCCTATTGTCGGACGAGCAGAAGCAGCGGATTTATCAACAATCGAAGCGTGGTGATTCGGTCGACGTGCTCGCCAAGCGGTACTGCCGCACGCGGACCACGGTCTATCGAGTGCTGAACGAAGTGCGCGCCAAGCGAATTCTCGAACTGCCACTCGAGTACATGCACCATGAAAGCTTTGACGTTGCTAGTAACGCCAAGGAATTTCTCGGGCCAACACCTGCCCCGGAAGTTCCGACGCGAAAGATGCGCAGCCCGACTGGATTGCCGCCTTACCTGGCTGCACTCTACGAAGTGCCGCTGCTCGCTCGCGAACAAGAAATGCATTTGTTCCGGAAGTTCAACTTCCTCAAATACAAAGCGGCGAAGCTGCGTGGGCAACTTCACCCGACCTCGGCTCGCACCAGCGAGATGAACGAGATCGAAGAGTTGTACGATGAGGCAGTGAAGGTGAAGAACGAGATCGTGCAGGCGAACTTGCGGTTGGTGGTTTCGATCGCCAAGCGTCACGTGAGCGGCACCGAAGACTTCTTTAGCTTGGTTTCGGATGGCAACATGTCGCTGATTCGTGCTGTGGAGAAGTTCGACTTCTCGCGAGGTAACAAGTTCAGCACGTATGCCAGTTGGGCCATCATGAAGAACTTTGCTCGCACCATTCCGGAAGAGTACAAGCGACGTGATAGGTTCCGCACCAGCCAGGACGAGCTCTTCGTCGCGCAGGCTGATCAGCGGCCCGATTCACTCGGCCAGGAAGTGGTTCAGAACACGCTCGAGAAGCAGGTCGAGAAGATTCTCGCCCAACTCGACGAGCGGGAGCGGCAGATTATCATCAGCCGTTTCGGCCTCGATCACAGCCAGGAACCGCTGACCTTGAAAGAAGTCGGCGAAGAAATGGGTGTGACTAAGGAACGTGTTCGTCAGATCGAATCACGAGCCCTCACGAAGGCTCGCCAGGTCGCGCTGACCGAACACATCGAACTGCCAGACTAAACTCTGCCTGTCGACAGTTGAAAAGCAACCTTTGGGGATGAGCGAAAGCTCATCCCTTTTTTGTTGGTTGAGCACAAGTTTGAATTTGTGGTTAGAAGTTCGATTTGCCTGATTCCCTCGCGCAATGAAGTTGATAGACTCACGAATGCTTTTCATGTCGATGGTCGCTCCAATTGCTTTTCACGACCATTTTGCTTGTCCCAAGTTGAAGTCTGTTGAACTTGAAACCATGCCTTCGGTGCATGGGTAGACTGATTCGTCCTGGCTCCGCTATCTGCCTTGTGTGGAAAGGGAAGATCATGATTTACAGCGTCATTAGCTGGATCGTGTTTGGGTTGATTGTCGGTGCAATTGCCCGCCTGCTCGTACCGGGTAAACAGTCGATGAACTGGATCGCCACGATCGTGCTGGGAGTGATCGGCTCGTTTGTAGGAGGGGGCATTTCGTGGCTGATTTTTGGCAGCCCCGATGGTGCTGTGAATCCCGCCGGCTGGATCATGTCGATTATCGGCGCCGTCGTCCTGGTTCTCATTTACGGCCGAGTCATGAGCTCGCAAGCGACCAGCTCATAAGTTCGGGGCTTCTCAAAGTTGTACTTCTCAAGGATCTACTGCCATGCAATTTGCCTCTCGATATCTGCCGGGGCTGGCGCTGGCCGCTCTGCTATTTATGGGCTGCGAGAAAAAGCCCGATCGCTGGGCCGAGGCCCAAAAAGCCTCCACCCAAAACCCTCATGCCGTCAGCAAGGAGGCCGTTGCGGGCAGTGAGTTCAATCGCTTCTTCCCGCAGGTAACTGCCCCGTGGGACATTGTTTTCAAGCAAGAGAAGACAGGCTTTGCCCAAGCCAGCCTGCAGCAAAATGGCAGAGAGGTGGCTGTTCTTTCCGTTTCTGACACAGCCAATAACGCCGAAGCGACAGAGAAGTTCAAGGACACCACGAAGACGCTGGGGGGGATGCCACTCGCCACGATTGGTGAACAAGGAACCGCGGTCCTCGTCAACGATCGGTTTCAAGTGCAGATTCGCTCAATGGATCCAGTCTTTGGTCCGGCAGAGCGAGAAGAATGGCTGACCAAATTCAACTTGCAAGCAATCGGTCGGATTGCAGCGCCAATCGAGACACCCACTACCGAAGGGAAATAAGCCATGAGCAAAGCAATCTACAAAATTGTCGACGACCTGCCTGCCACCAACATGACCGTGCGCATGCTGCAAGCGCTGGACTGGGTCGTGCCCGGCCAGTGGCACAACATCGTCGGGTTTGAGAACACCATCAAGGCCGTCACTCGCGAAACTGACCAGGCTTTTATTCAAAAAGTTGGTGAGCGAGCCATCGCCCTCTACAACGACAAATCGCAAGGCTATCAGCGGGCCTTATGGCTGTACCAAACGGTTGACTATGTTCAGGGTGTCGCTGGCTTTGGCGCACTCCTTTCCAAGATCGGCGAGAGTGTTAGTTTTCTCTCGTTTCTGGACAGGCTCACGCCGAAATCGGATACCACACAAGCTTTCGATTTGGGACTGAAGGTGGTGACCGAGATTGCCTGCTTCTGCCAGATAAATGGCATTCCGGGAGACAGCGTGGGAGACTTCGTCGAATCACTGGCCGACTACAAGGATGAAGCGCTCATGCGAATGGCAGCGATGGTCTGCGTCGATGGCCTGATTCCGCTGGGGCCTGACTTCCTGGACAAAGCGCTGGCGTTGATTGATAAGACCGGCGCGTCGGGGCTAGAGAGCAACAGCCGCTTCAATCAAATCAAGGAGTATATTCCAGGCAAGAATACTGCTGAGCAAATCACCTTCATGCAAAAGGGGCTGTCGTCGGTCAAAGACTGGTCGACGTCGTTTGTCTCGTCTCGTAACCTCGGGGTCGATAAGGTCGTCGGCAGCCTACGTGGGGCATTGCCCGGCGTCGAAAGCCATCTCGACTACTTGGGCGCGTTCCTCGATATGAGCGTGAATTATTACGAGCACACAGGAACGCAGTCGATCGCCCGCAGCCTGATTTCTCGGGCTGCGGCGGAGATCTAACGCAAGAAGTACTGCACCGACCATCTATCCCGGGTCAGCTTGGCTTTCCTCGCTGATCTTTCCTTTCAAGGCGGCTAGCAGCGTCTGCGTAACTCGATCCTCCGGTTGGGCAGCGACGATGCTCTCGAGCAGACGCTCTGCCCGCGATTGGTCTCCCCGAACCAGGTCGTGATAGACCAACAGGAATCGCGCATCCATCGATTTCAAGTTGGCGCGAGCAAACTCTTCGAGGGCCGCTGCCTGCTTCAGATAGGTCTGGGGATCGTCGTACAGTTTGGCGATAGTCCCGGCGTCCCAGCCAGAACTCACGGCTAGCACCGAGTAGAGCGCGGCAGCCGACTCAGAATATCTCCCCCGGGCAAACAGAACCAGCGAGCGAAACTCGTGCAAATTAGGATCGCTGGGGAGTAACTCGATTGCTTCGTCAATCAACTCGCTTGCCCGTCCATACTCACCGCGACGAAACACCTCACGGGCATCATCAAACCGCCGAATAGCCCGCTCCGAACGAACCAGGTCGTCGTTTGTTTCTTGGTACGTTGGGTCCGGTACACGAATTGGCTGCGAGTAATCGTAAAGTACTGTTGTCGCCACAGACGGCTGCACGTAGTAAGGATTGGAGAACGCGAAATTCGTAGCACTCACCGTCATCGCGCCGCTGGAATAACCAAAGTTGTAGAAGGCGGGGCGATAATCGCCGGACCACGTCGTCGGCCGCCAATGATTGTGCAACTGCGGATAGTAGTCGCGTGGCGGGCGATAGTAATTTCCGGAGTAACCCCGGTTGTAATCCCCTCGGCGGTTGAAGGTATTCTGCGTGCCGTAATTCTTGTTGATGACGTTCGTATTTTGATTGATGACCGTATTGTTGACAGTGTTATTGTTGATGTTGGTAATGGGGCGGTTGACGTTGACGATGTTTGTGTTATTCACTGGCCGATTGATGGTCGGCCGGTGAAAATTGACGTCCGGGCGGTTCACCACCACGTCAGGCCGATGGTCGATGGGTCTGCCGAAGTTGGGGCGGTTGCCACCAGGACGGTTATTTTCGGGGCGGTTGTTATTTGGCCGATCAAAGCCAGGGCGATTGCCGCCGGGATGATCAATGTTGGGCCGATCAGGATTTCCGCCCGACGGACGCGAGCCAGTCGGTTGACGATTTCCGCTGCTGGTTGGCGGACGATTGACCGTTGTGGGTAGCATCGAAGCCGGGGGCCGGCGATTGGCATCGCTGCCACCGCTGGGGCGGCCAAAGTTACCGCTTGGTTGCGGACGAGAATTGGGTCTCGCTACCGAACTAAGCGAAGGCGTGCCTTGGTTGGGAGTCGGCCGCGCCCCAGGCTGTTGCGGTTTTCGGGAGCCATCGCGAGGCGGCACGGCCAGCACAACCAAAGGCATTGAGAGCATCAGACAGGCCCAGGAGAGGATCAGTTTCATCGCAGTCTCCTTGTTACATTTGACGCAGTTACTTGGCACGCACGTATTTTTGCGACGCATCGGGCAGCGACTCGCCGCCTACTTCCCGCTCCAGCGATTGCCAACTCAGCGTATCGGCATCGATTGGCACCCAGACCATGATCGCGGAGCCAATTTGTCCGTCTGGCAACACCGACACGATGGCCCCTTTGTAGGCCTTGTCGCGCTTCGTCCAAGTGCCTCCTCCAAAGCCACCACGACTGTCGAAGAACCAGGAACGAAAGCGGCCTTCGGCCGGGTCAAAGGCCAGATAGGTTACGACGCGAAAATCGTCTTCGGCCGACTTCACGTGAAAGGTCTGCACCAGAAAATTCTTGTCGAGTTGCCAATCGCAATCAAGCGTAATCTGATGCTTGTCCGACTTCGCTTCCCACTTGCCGACCAACCAGGCCAATTCTTCCAAGGGCGGAGTCTGTTCCGCGGCCGGGGCTTCTTCGGCTTCGAGCGGAATATCGCGAGCGCTGCGAATCAGCCACTTGCCGTTCACTTTGGTCCAGACCACGGTGTATCGGCCGCTGTCTTTGTCCCCATTGGCATCGGTCAATTCGAGGATGCCGTCATCCATTGCCACATCGGGCGTCAGAAACTTACGTGCGGCAGATTTCAGTTCGAGCTTGCGACCGGGATTGTTGGCAAAGCCCCGCCGGAACAAAGCGGAGATCAAGTCTTTCCCTTCGTGGAAGCGTCCGCGAATATCGACGAAGTCGGCATCCTCGGCCCAGTGACTCATCACGGTGTCGATGGTACCGGCGCTATACGCAGCGACATACTTGTTGATCGCTGCTTGTAGTTCGGCAGCATTTGCGTCCAACTTACTAGGGGCCGCCGGGGGTGGTACCACTGGCGGCGATTGTGCCACCGCGAATGGCAGCGGGTAAAATTGCGACAGCATCCATGCCGCGAGAAACACTCCAATGCCGAAGCGAGACATGAGCAGGCCCTCCGCGAAGAATAATGAGGATGCGTCAGCTTAGCACGGTGTCACCATTGGTCGCCAACTATTCCCCGCACAATTCGCCGACGGCATGAATCAACACGTTCGCACCTATCTTGTTGCCCGCTTGCGCGGCGGCGAGGATAGGGCCAGCACGCAACTCACTTCGCGAGGAAGCCCATTAATGACTTGGTCACATTCAGCCTCTGTTTCGTTGGTTGTCGCTCTTGCCTTGACCACACAGGTTGCCAAGGCTCAACAATTCGTGCTGTTCGACGAGACGTTTACCTTTACGAAGGAAGATGCAGATAACTCCAAACCGAGCAAGTCGCATGTTTACATCAAAGGCGACAAACTGAATCCGAAACGGCCGACAGACTGGACTGCTCCAGTCGACTATCGCAACGGAACGGTTCACATTCGGCTGGAGGTTCTGGAGAAGCCGGCCGGCGGTGAGCCAACGACCTGGTCGCTCTGCTACATCCCTAACAAAGGGCAAAAGAACGGCTACGGCTGCACAGGCACCAAAGTCTATAAAGAAAAGGGAGTTTACGAACAGGATGTTTCCATGACATCGTTCTGGCAAAACGACTCGATCGTCTGGTCGGAGGGGATCAAGCAGATGGATCTTGTCATGAAAGACAACAGCGGCGGCAGCGGTCACGCGCACAAGCGAATGGATCACGAAAAGTTCTTCCCGACCAAAGTGCGAATCACCATGGTGCAAGTCGCCGCTGGCTCGAAGTACGATCCCACCTTGGTGCCAAACCTGGCCGAGAAGCGGGTGCCGCCACTAGAGAGCAAGCCTGAGTAAAGAACGAAGCCAGCGGAGTTCGGTCAACTCATGAGTCCAAAGCAAATTGTGGTACTCGGTGGTGGTTTTGCCGGGCTCTGGAGCGCTGTCGGCGCAGCGAGGAAGCTCGCAGAATTGGGAATTGGCCCCGGCGCAGCAACCGTCACGCTGGTGAACCGAGATGCCTACCACAGCATTCGCGTACGCAACTACGAGGCAGATTTGAGGGGCATTCGAGTCCCCCTGGATGATGTGCTGCAGCCAGCTGGAGTGCAGCGGATTGAAGCAACAGTCGATCGAATTGATGTTGCCCAGCAAGCGGTGCTGGTCGAAGGAACGAGCGGTTCGTGGTGGCTGCCTTACGACCGGTTGGTGTTCGCCCTCGGTAGTCAACTTGTGAGGCCGGCCATTCCTGGTCTGGCTGAGCTCTCGTTCGATGTCGACACCTACAACGGCGCAGCGAAACTTCAGCAGCACCTTCAATCCCTTTCGCAACGGCCTGAATCGCCGGGGCGATACACCGTGATCGTGGTCGGGGCGGGATTGACCGGCATTGAAACCGCCGCGGAACTTCCCGCACGCCTGCGTAAAATCATCGCTGCAACGGGAACCGACTGCCCCTTTCGTGTCATCTTGGCCGACCACAATCCGCAGGTCGGTTCCGATATGGGGAGTTCGGCCCGTCCAGTGATTGAAGCAGCTCTTGCGGCCCTGGGTGTCGAAACATTGTTGGGTGTGCACGTAGGGGCCATTGGGCCGGCTGGCGTCACACTCGGCAATGGTGACGTGATTCCTGCAGCGACTGTTATCTGGTGTGCAGGCATGAGGTCCAGCCCGCTGACGCAGCAGTTCGGCGTGGAGCTAAATCACCTCGGTCAATTACCGGTGGATGAGTTCCTGCGTGTCAAAGATGTCCCGAACGTGTTCGCTGCCGGCGATTCGGCCACAGCCATGCTGGACGGGCAGCATGCCTCTGTGATGTCTTGCCAACATGGTAGGCCCATGGGGCGATTTGCCGGGCACAACGTCGTCTGCGACCTGTTTGCCCAGCCAATGCTACCCCTGCACATCGACTGGTATGTCACAGTGCTCGATCTCGGTTCCTGGGGAGCCGTTTATACCGAAGGCTGGGACCGGCATGTCGTGGCTCAGGGGGCGAAAGCCAAGCAGACAAAACAGGTGATCAATTGCCAGCGAATTTACCCACCCCTCAGCGGCAATCGCGCAGATATCTTGGCCGCAGCTGCTCCGGTGGTGCAGCGGCCGCCTCAATACAGGCACTGAGTACCACGCATTCTGCCAATGCAACCGGGCTTTTTCCACCAATCCCCAAGTTTGACGAGAGGAGCCCCGAGCCGCGCGAACCTGCAATTCCCCCTCTCGGTCTTCAGAGAGGATGGCCGCAGATCCGGTATTGCCGAGGTTTTCGGCGTGCTGGGCGTGGAAACTGCCCTAAGTCATCTTGCGTACTTGGGAAGCGTCACTATATTAACTGGTTTTCGACACCGGAAAATCGCTACCGAGATAGTGGCCAGCGTAGCTCAATTGGCAGAGCAACGGTTTTGTAAACCGTAGGTTGTGGGTTCAAGTCCCTCCGCTGGCTCTGCCGATCTAGTGAGTTTTGCCACTTTTTGCAGTGTTTTTATGGGGTCGGGCCGTAACTGGCCGGTTGGTTTTTGGTTGATTGAGTTCACGTCTGGTGAGTTACCCAAGCGGTCAAAGGGGACAGACTGTAAATCTGTTGGCTTCGGTCTTCGAAGGTTCGAATCCTTCACTCACCACTTGCTCGACGCTGTTGCCCTGCAAGTGGGTCGCTGTGTCGGCGGCGATAAAGCTGGTAGATTGGTGTGCTAGTCGTGGCAGTTCGGGCGGTTGTGCCTCTGGGTGGCGACCGAAATGCGAATCGCGCGGGTGTAGCTCAATGGTAGAGCAACAGCCTTCCAAGCTGATGACGAGGGTTCGATTCCCTTCACCCGCTCTGGCCGGTTGGTTTGGTTGGTGTTAGCTGCTGTAGCTCAGTTGGTAGAGCACTTCCTTGGTAAGGAAGAGGTCTCGGGTTCGAGTCCCGACAGCAGCTCTAGTGATATGGCTAATTAGTCCGTATCCTGATGGAAGCAATGTTTCAGGCATCGATTCACAAGGTAACGTAGGTAAGAAAGCAATGGCCAAGGAAACTTTTCAGCGGACTAAGCCGCACTGCAACGTCGGCACGATCGGCCACATCGACCATGGCAAGACCACGACAACGGCAGCCTTGGTGTCGGTTCAGGCTGCAAAGGGCCTTGCTACAATCAAGTCGTACGCGGATATCGCCAAGGGTGGTACCGTTCGCGATGCCACCAAGACGGTGACCATTGCTGTGTCGCACGTCGAATACGAAACCGAAAAGCGTCACTACGCTCACATCGACTGCCCTGGCCACGCCGACTTTATCAAGAACATGATCACCGGTGCCGCCCAGATGGACGGTGCGATCCTGGTCGTCTCGGCTGCTGACGGTCCGATGCCGCAAACTCGCGAACACGTTCTGCTGGCTCGCCAGGTGGACGTTCCCGCGCTGGTGGTGTTCCTCAACAAGATCGACTTGGTCGACGATCCCGACCTGCTCGAACTGGTCGAAATGGAAATCCGCGAGCTGCTCACCAAGAACGGCTTTCCGGGCGACGACATTCCGATCGTGCGTGGTTCGTCGTTGCCGGCCTATCAGAATCCTGCCGATCCTACTGCTCGCAAGTGTATCGAAGAGCTGCTTGAAGCGGTTGACAGCTACATTCCCCAGCCGAAGCGCGAAGAAGACAAGCCGTTCCTCATGGCGGTTGAAGACGTCTTCTCGATCGAAGGTCGTGGTACTGTCGCGACTGGTCGTATCGAGCGCGGTATGGTGCGAGTTGGCGACGAAGTTCAGATTATCGGCTTGAGCAAAGAGCCGCAAAAAACCATCGTGACCGGCGTCGAAATGTTCAAGAAGGAGCTCGGCGAGGGTCGTGCGGGAGACAATGTCGGCTGCTTGCTCCGTGGTGTTCGCCGCGAAGATATCGAACGTGGTCAAGTGCTCGCGAAGATCAACTCGATCACGCCGCACACCAAGTTCGAAGCCGAAGTTTACTGCCTTTCGAAGGAAGAGGGCGGTCGTCACACGCCGTTCTTCAGCGGCTATCGCCCGCAGTTCTACTTCCGCACCACGGACGTGACCGGCACTGCTGATCTGGTTGGTGCTGACATGTGCATGCCTGGCGACAATGTGAAAGTTGTCGTCACTCTGCACAAGCCTATCGCCATGGATGACGGCATCCGCTTCGCCATTCGCGAAGGTGGCAAGACGGTCGGTTCGGGCGTTGTGACCAAGGTTGTTGAGTAATCAGCGAATAAATGTCGGCTGGCGACCCTCGATTGGGGTGTCGCTCGTGCTGGCAGATTAGTAGATTGTTAGTGGGTGAACCGCTGGTTTCCTTGAGAAGCCGTGGCCCCAATGCCCGGGCCCTGCGGTCCGGGCGTTTGCTTACGGGTGTAGCTCAATTGGCAGAGCACCGGTCTCCAAAACCGGGGGTTGCGGGTTCGATTCCCTCCGCCCGTGCTGGCAGTTTGGTTGAATCATTTTAGCTTGTTCATTTGCGAGGTGGCGAGGATCGCCATTTCCATGCACGGCCGGCGGATGCGTTTTTTGGCGCATAGGCTTGGTCTGCAGCACCGCCGGGCAAGGGACCATGTCAAAAGATAAAGCGGCGACCGGTATGGGTCTGAATTTGTTCCTCAGCGAATTTCTGAGCACTGGGCTGTACAAGCGCAGCCAGGGTCGTCTCGCGCGCCAAATTACCTGCGTTGTGATTTGGGTAGTGGTTGCCTTGGGTGCTTGGCGATTGGCTGAAGTGGGCCTGGCTCAGCAACAGACCGCTGTAAAGTACGGCATTCCCTTCGCATTGCTCGTGATTGGGCTCTGGGCTGGCTATCGACTGGTGAATTACCCCACATTTGCTGACTTTTTGATCGCTGTCGAAGCGGAAATGAACAAGGTCTCTTGGCCCACCTGGCGCGAACTGTCTCGCAGCACGGTGGTGGTGATTGTGCTAATCGTCGGGCTAACCGCCGTTCTGTATGCACTGGATGTGACCTTCCTTGGCATTTTGACCGTGATGGGCGTGGCCAAGGGTTAGGTTCTTTGTCTCGGATTTGCAGTGATTTTTGAGTACCGGTGAAAGCCCAGAACATGCACCCCGATAGTCCCGAAAATTCCGAGCTTGCTGCTGGTCCTGCGACTTCGGGCGATGTCGTGCCACCGGTCGAACCCGTTGCTGCCACTCCGTCGCAGCCACAACCTGACGACGTCACGCCTTCGTCTTCGGAGGCTCTGCATGCCATGAGCCAGACGGGTGATGTGGAGGCCCGACCTTCGTCGGAATCGCCAGCGACTGATGATGTCACGCCGGAACCCGAAGAAGAAGAGGAGGAGCCAGCTTCTTCCACTGCCGGCCCTCTGGAATTTATCGACGAATCGCGGCTAGACGACTCGCTGCAGTTCGACTGGTACATCCTGAAGATTCAAGTGAATCGCGAAGACTCCATCCGCGATGCTTTGCTCCGCCGCATCAAAATGAACGGTGTAGAGCGGTACTTCAAAGATGTCGTAGTGCCAACCGAAGATGTCGCCGAATTCACCAAGACCGGCAAGCGCAAGGTCGTCAAGAAGAAGCTGTATCCTGGCTACCTGCTCATCAACATGGCAGTGAACGACGAGTCGTGGTTCGCGATTCGCGAAACCGCGGGCATCGGCGATTTCACCGGCTCGGGCGGCAAGCCCACCCCGATGCTGCCTCGAGATGTGGATACCATTCTTCGCAAGAGCAAGGTCATCACCGACGAGGCTACGCCCGTTAAGTCGACGATTCCCTTCAAGAAGGATGATCGAGTTCGCGTCAAGGAAGGCAACTTCCAGAACTTTGAAGGCGAAGTCGCCTCGGTGGACCAGGCGAATGGTCGCGTCAAGGTTTTGATTCCGATTTTTGGTCGCTCGACCGAGATCGAATTCCAGCATTGGCAAATCGAACTCGTTTAGCGTTTAGTTGCTCCATTGCGAGGTCGCTAACACACGCGGCCTCGAGTTCAAATCAAGTCTCCATTCGTTTTGTGAAGGCACGGTCATGGCTAAGGTCAAGCAGGTTACAGGTCAGGCAAAGTTCCAAGTGACGGGCGGCCAGGCCACCCCAGCTCCTCCAGTGGGTACTTCGCTCGGTAAGTTCGGCATCAATCTCGGCCAGTTCGTTTCGCAATTCAACGAGCGAACCCGCGAATTCATGGGAATCCCAATTCCCGTCGTTGTGACCGTTTACAACGATCGTTCGTTCGAATTTATCACCAAAAGCCCGCCAGCTTCGGCTCTGCTGAAAATTGCTGCCGGTTGTGCCAAGGGCGCAGGCGTTCCGAACAAGGACAAGGTCGGCAAGGTGACCAAGGCCCAGATCCTGGAAATCGTCAAGAAAAAGGAAGACGTTCTGAATACCTTGGATGCCGAACGTGCTGGCCGAATGATCGAAGGCACGGCACGCAGCATGGGGATTGTTGTCGAAGGTTAGTAAGAACCCCCTTGTCTCCTAGCAGCTATCTCGCTAGGATACTCGATTCTCCGCATCACGGCCTATTCCCGCGAGGAGAGCCTGGGGCTCTCTGTTTTCCATGCCCAAGCAATCGAAGCGATTTCGTGCCCTGTTGAAGGTCGCGCCGCCAACCAAGGATGTCATTTCTTTGGACAAGGCAGTGGAGCGCCTGAGGCAGTTTGGCAATACAAAGTTCGATCAAGCGATCGAGATTCATATGCGTTTGGGTGTTGACCCAAAGCAGGCCGATCAGATCGTGCGTGGTAGCGTTGTGTTGCCGCACGGTATTGGCAAAACCCAGCGAGTCGCGGTGTTTGCCAAGGGCGAGATGGCTGCTGCAGCGACTGCTGCTGGTGCTGACGTTGTTGGTCAAGAAGAGTTGGCGCAGAAGATTAAGGACGGCTGGACCGACTTTGATGTCTGTATTGCCGCTCCTGACATGATGGGTCTGGTTGGTCCGCTTGGTCGTGTGCTCGGTCCTCGTGGCCTGATGCCATCGCCTCGTGCCGGCACCGTGACCGCTGATGTGTCTCGCGTTGTCAAGGAATACAAGGCTGGTAAGGTCGAGTTCCGCAATGACAACGGCGGCATTGTGCATGCCATTGTTGGCAAGGCGAGCTTTGAAGCTCCCAAGTTGAAAGAGAATATTGAGGCCTTCGTCCAGTATGTACTGGGCTTGAAGCCAAATACGGTCAAGGGCACTTATGTGAAGAGCGTCGCACTGTGCGCCACCATGAGTCCTGCGGTTCGTATCGCGGTGTAGTGATTGGTTGCTGGTCGTGGTGGTTGTCTGTTGAGTTTTCTTGAGAATTGAAGTGCGACATGAGCAAGTCACTAAAGCATCTGATCACACAAGACATTAAGAAGCGATTGACTGGCGTGAGCGATGCCTATCTCGTGAACGTTGTCGGTCTTAATTCGTCGAACACTTACAATCTGCGGAAAGAGCTGAAGAAAAAAGGCTTTTCGCTGTTGGTTGTGAAGTCGAGCTTGGCTCGGCGTGCCACGGAAGGGACCTCGTTGGCTCCGGCCTTTGAGGGCGGCGAGGGCAGTCTCGCGGTCATTTTTGGTGGCGATGATTTCATCTCGCTTGCTAAAGAGATGGTTGCGATCCACAAGAAGCCTGAGTTCGACAAGGTCGAGCCTCGTGGCGGAGTGATGGATGGCGAGAAGTTGTCGCCGGAGAAAATGAAGGAAGTGGCCAAGTGGCCGAATCGCGAGGGGCAAATCAGTTTGTTGCTTGGGCAGATTCTGTCGCCCGGAGCCAATCTGCTCTCGCAGATCAATCAGCCTGGCGGGGCGCTGCTCAGTCAGATCAAGAAGATTTCGGAAAAAGAGCAAGCTTCAGAAACAGAGGGTGCCGAACCGGCTGCCAGCTAGTTCGCTCCTTGTAGGTATATCTCGGGTGGCCCGCCGCGTTGGCTGGGCGTGTATTAATTAGTGATTTTTAGCGGTGGTTGCGGTCGGTGGCGTGCTGATTAAAGCAGCGGGCACCAACCGGCCGCGGGTTCAGAAAGGGTTGTGAATCATGGCTGACGTCGACATTTCGTCCTTGGGTGATCAAATTGCCAACCTGACGCTCAAGCAGGCCAAAGAATTGAGCGACTTCATCAAGGAAAAGTACGGCATCGAGCCCGCCGCTGGCGGGGCTGTGATGGTGGCTCCTCCTTCGGATGGTGGCGGTGCTGCTGCTGCTGTCGAGCAGACCGAATTCGACGTCGTGCTCACCGCTGCTGGCGACAAGAAGCTGGAAGTCGTGAAGGCTGTGAAGGCCATCACCGGCGCCTCGCTGATGGATGCCAAGAAGCTGGTCGACGCCCCTCCGGCGAAGATCAAGGAAAAGGCATCGAAGGAAGATGCCGCCAAGGCCAAGGCCGAGCTCGAAGCTGCCGGCGCAACTGTCGAACTGAAGTAGTTCTTCGTTGCCGGTATGCCTGCGAATGCAAATTCCGCAGGCCTTTCCGTGCAATTGCGGGGCCACCCACTGGCCCCGTGGTCGTTTTGCGCGTACGCTATAAATAATGGCGGATGTTGTTTCTTAACTCTTGGTGCCGCAGGTGGTTTGTTGCTCTCGCGGCTCAGGCAGGCAGAATTGACTGGCACCCCGAACCCATCCAGCGGTTTTTCGCTTCTGGAGTGTTGCGGGGTTGTCTCGCGCGCAGTCTGTGTTAGCGGCGGCCCTTCCCGATATTCATCACCATTTGTTACCGCAGCGCTGAATGGCGATTAGCTGTTCGCGTTGTTCCTCTGGTTTCGCTGATAGCTCACGGATGACGGTCGGCGGTTGGCAGCAAATCTTTCTCCTGTTTGGAGTGTTTCCGGCTTATGGCTATTCCTACCCAGCGCCGCATTATCCCTCGCGAAATTCGTCAGTTTGGTTCTGGTCGCGAGCAGCACCCAATTCCGAATCTCACGCAGATTCAGACTGAAAGTTATGCGGCGTTTCTACAGGAAGATGTTCCCACCGAGAAGCGCAAAGATCACGGCCTGGAGTCGGTCCTGCGAGAAATCTTTCCTGTCGAAAGCTACGACAAGACCATCAAGCTTGAGTACCTGCGGTACGAGCTCGGCAAGCCGCGCTACACGCCCGAAGAGTGTCGCCAGCTGCGTTTGACCTACGGCAAGCCGTTTCGCGTTTGGCTGCGATTGAACAAAGAGCAGCCCATCGAAGAAGAAGTGTATTTGGGCGACATTCCGGTGATGCTCGGCGGTGGAGAGTTCATCATCAACGGTGCCGAGCGCGTCGTGGTCAGCCAGTTGCATCGCAGCCCGGGTGTGGATTTCGTTGAAGAACTCGAAGGTACCAGCGACCGCAAATTGCCAAGCTGCCGCATCATTCCCGAACGTGGCAGCTGGATTGAAGTGAATGTCACGAAGAAAGAGGCGCTCAATGTGCGCATCGATCAAAGTGGCAAGTTCTCGGCCGTCACGCTGCTTCGCGCGATGAGCGCCAAGTACAGCACCGATACCGATCTAATTCGCGCGTTTTATGAAACAACCAGCGAGAAGATTGCCGACGGTCGCAGCGTAGTGAAGATCGAGGGCAAGATCTCGGTTGACGATGTTTGCTATCCGCTCGGCTCCGATCGGGCCGGCGAAATCATTGTTGAAGCAGGCCACAAGATCTCAAAGACTGCTGCAGAAATCATCTGCACGGCCGGCGTCAGCAAGGTTGAAGTAATGCCGGTACCGAAGGTGCCTGTCGTGCTCAACAGCTTGGCAGAAGACGCTACCTCGAGCCACGAAGAGGCCCTGCTTCGCATTTATCAGCGTCTGCGTCCAGGCAATCCGCCACAGTTGGAGAAGGCTCGCACGCTGTTCAACGAAAAGTTCTTCGATGTCAATCGCTACCGCCTGGGTCGCGTCGGTCGTTTCCGCTTGAATCGTAAGCTTAAGCAGGAAGTTGCCGAAAAGGAAATGACCCTGCGGCCCGAAGATTTGATCGCCGCAGTGAAGTATCTGATCGACTTGCTCGAAAAGAACGATCGGGCGCAGATTGACGATATCGATCACTTAGGTAATCGTCGTCTCCGTACGATTGACGAACTGGCCGCCGATGAGCTCCGCAAGGGTTTCCTCAAGCTGCGTCGTACGGTTCAAGAGCGCATGAGCCTCAAGGACCTCGAGGACATGACTCCTCGCAGCCTAGTTAATCCCAAGAGCATCTCCGCAGCGATCGAATACTTCTTCGGCCGCGGTGAGTTGTCACAGGTCGTCGACCAAACAAATCCGCTGTCGCAGTTGACACACGAGCGTCGTTTGTCGGCACTTGGACCTGGTGGTTTGAATCGTAAACGTGCGGGCTTCGAAGTTCGCGATGTTCACATTTCGCACTACGGTCGTATCTGCCCGATCGAGACGCCTGAAGGTACAAACATCGGCCTGATCTCCAGCCTGGCTATTTATGCCAGCGTGGATGAATACGGCTTCCTCGTCTCGCCTTATCGTAAGGTTGCCAAGGGCAAGCTGACCGACGAAATCGTTTGGCTGCGAGCTGATGAAGAAGCCGATGCCTATGTGGCACCGTGTGATACCAAGGTCGAAGACAACAAGATTGTTCCCGGGCCCTCGCTAATTGCCCGTCACCGGTCTGACTTCGAAATCGTAACCCCAGAACAGGTCTCGTACATCGACGTCGCTCCAAGCCAAATGGTGGGCGTGTCGGCGGGTTTGATTCCATTCCTAGAACATGACGATGCCAACCGCGCACTCATGGGTTCGAACATGCAACGGCAAGCTGTGCCACTGCTCGTTACCGAACCGCCAATCGTCGGCACGGGTATGGAAGTCGACGTAGCGCGCAACAGCTCGATGGTGGTGCGTGCCAAGCGAGCCGGCAAGGTTTCGTATTGCGACGCGACTCGCATTGAAATCGGCAGCGACGTCTATCACATGCGTAAGTTCCAGGGCCTGAACGAACGGACCTGCCTCAACCAAAAGCCGATCATCAACGTCGGCGACAAGGTCGAGAAGAATCAGGTGCTGGCCGATGGCCCGGCAACCTACAAGGGCGAGTTGGCTCTGGGGCGTAACGTGCTTGTCGGCTTTATGTCGTTCGACGGTTACAACTACGAAGATGCGATCATCATCAGCCAAGAGTTGGTGCAAAACGACACTTACACCTCGATTCACATCGAAGAGTTCGATGTCGAAATTCGCGAAACCAAGCTGGGGCGCGAAGAGTTTACTCGCGACATTCCCAACGTCAGCGAAAAAGCTCTGCGTAACCTCGACGAGAGCGGTATCGTTCGCGTCGGTACTTATGTGAAGCCAGGCGACATCCTCGTCGGCAAGGTTTCGCCCAAGAGCAAGACCGAACTGACTCCGGAAGAGAAGCTGCTGCACGCGATCTTCGGTCGTGCCGGCGAAGACGTGAAGAACGACTCGCTGGAAGTTCCCTCGGGCATCGAAGGGATCGTCATCGATACCCAGAAGTTCTCGCGGCGCATGAGCTTGTCGGAAGATGAACGTAAGAAGTTCGAAAAGGAACTCAAGGACGCCGAGACCGAAGGGAACAAGTGGGTTGCCCAAGCCTTTACCACCATGGTGGAAGAGCTAGAAGGCATCATCGGCAAGACGCTGACCGACGAAGACGGCACTCCGCTGGCCAAGGATCAAGATCCGAAGTTTGTGGCCGAACGGGCCACGACTTTCCGGTTGTCGACTCACACCAGCAAGATGCGCAGCGAAGACAAAATCGCCGATGCCGAGAAGGTCGTGAAGATTCATTGGCCGAACGTCGAGTCGGCAATCGACGATCGCGACCGCAAACTGAACAGCATGAAGCGTGGCGATGAACTTCGCAGCGGTGTGCTGCAGATGGTCAAGATCTACATCGCGACCAAGCGAGTGATCTCGGTTGGTGACAAGATGGCCGGACGTCACGGTAACAAGGGTGTGATCGCCAAGATCCTGCCCGTCGAAGACATGCCGTTCCTGCCCGATGGCACCAGCTTGCAAATCATGCTCAATCCTCTGGGCGTGCCTTCGCGTATGAATGTCGGTCAAATTCTCGAGACCCATCTAGGTTGGGCTGCTGCTGCTCTGGGCTTCCAAGCAGTAACACCCGTCTTCGATGGTGCCACCGAAGCCGACATCAACAAGTGCCTGGCAAACGCCAAGTTGCCATCGCACGGCAAGCAACGGCTGCAAGATGGTCGTACCGGAGACCTGCTTCAGCAGGAAACGACGGTCGGTTACATCTACATGCTCAAATTGCATCACTTGGTCGATGACAAGGTGCATGCTCGCAGCACAGGTCCGTACTCGCTCATCACTCAGCAACCGCTGGGTGGTAAGGCCCGCTTTGGTGGTCAACGCTTCGGTGAAATGGAAGTGTGGGCCCTCGAGGCATACGGTGCCGCGTACATCTTGCAGGAGTTGCTCACCGTCAAGAGCGACGACGTCGAAGGTCGTACGAAGATTTATGAGTCGATGGTTAAAGGCGAAAACACTCTGGAAGCCGGAACGCCCGCCAGCTTCGAGGTGTTGTGCAACGAAATCCGCGGGCTGGCCCTTAACATCCAATTGGAGAAACGCCGCGTGTAGCGCTTCACGGGTACGCCCCTTTCAAGCGCCCAGCAGTTTTTCGGTAGGAAGTTTCCAGTCCCTGTTCAACTAGTTGCACGCATCAAGCAGATTGCACCGTTCCCAGACGGTGATCCTTTTAGGAGTGAGCCCCTATGTCGTCCTCGTCCATTGGCGATACCAACTACGACCGCATCAATGACTACGCTTCGGT
The DNA here is from genome assembly GCF_049819085.1 of Anatilimnocola aquadivae. Taxonomy (GTDB): domain Bacteria; phylum Planctomycetota; class Planctomycetia; order Pirellulales; family Pirellulaceae; genus Anatilimnocola. Next base: position 6,375,489 of record NZ_CP187419.1, on the reverse strand, counting down.
AAAGATCAGCCTGGCTCGGCCACACGATATCCGCAGCTGGTCATTCGGCGAAGTGAAGAAGCCCGAAACGATCAACTACCGTACTTACCGGCCGGAAAAAGACGGTCTCTTCTGCGAACGCATCTTTGGACCTGAAAAGGACTGGGAATGTGCTTGCGGCAAGTATCGCGGTATGAAGTACAAGGGGATGATCTGTGACCGCTGCGGTGTGAAAGTCACCCACAGCCGTGTTCGCCGCAAGCGGATGGGTCACATTGAGCTGGCCGCACCAGTTGTGCACATTTGGTTCTTCAAGGCGATGCCGAGCCGGCTGGGCAACCTGCTGGATATGAAGACCAGCAGTTTGGAAAAGGTGATCTACTTCCAAGACTACGTCGTGGTGAACCCCGGCTCAACCGACCTCGAGCGGGAACAACTGCTGACGGAAGAAGAATACCGTGATGCCCGCGCCCAGTACGGCGAAGGCTCGTTCGAAGCTGATATGGGTGCCGAAGCCGTGCGCAAGTTGCTTGGCCAATTGGACCTCGTCAAGCTGTCGGATGAGTTGCGCAAAAATCTATTCGAGACCAACTCGAAGCAGAAGAAGAAGGACCTCATCAACCGGCTGAAGATCGTCGAATCGATCCGCGACAGCGACAACCGCCCTGAGTGGATGGTGCTCGATGTGGTCCCGGTCATTCCACCCGATCTGCGTCCACTTGTGCTTCTCGATAGCGGTAACTTTGCGACGAGCGATCTCAACGATCTCTATCGCCGCATCATCAACCGCAACAATCGTCTCCGCAAGCTGGTCGACCTGAACGCGCCGGAAGTCATCATTCGCAACGAAAAGCGGATGTTGCAACAATCGGTCGACGCTCTGTTCGACAACAACCGCTGCAAGCGCCCCGTGCTCGGCAGTTCGAATCGCCCGCTCAAGTCCCTCACGGACATGATCAAGGGTAAGCAAGGTCGTTTCCGCGAAAACTTGCTCGGTAAGCGCGTCGACTACTCGGCGCGTTCGGTGATCGTGGTCGGTCCTCGTCTGCGGTTGCACCAATGCGGTCTGCCGAAGAAGATCGCCCTCGAACTCTACCAACCGTTCATCATTCGCAAGCTCAAGGAACTCGGTCACGCCGATACCATCAAGAGCGCGAAGAAGATGCTCGAGCGGAAGGACGAAGAGGTCTGGGATATCCTCGAATCGGCCATTCAGAATCACCCCGTGATGCTGAATCGTGCTCCCACGCTGCACCGCATGGGTATCATGGCCTTCGAGCCAGTGCTCGTGGAAGGCAATGCCATTCACTTGCATCCGCTGGTTTGCAAGGGCTTCAACGCGGACTTCGACGGCGATCAAATGGCCGTCCACTTGCCACTCTCGATCGAAGCTCAGGTGGAAGCGCACACGCTGCTGCTGTCGCCGCATAACATTTTTGCTCCTTCGAACGGCCGCCCGATCATGAGCCCTTCGCAGGACATGGTTATGGGTTGCTACTACGTCACCGTAGAGTTGCCCGGCCTACTCGGCGAAGGAATGACGTTCTCGTCTTCGGCCGAAGCCGAAATGGCTTTCTCGATGGGCAAGATCCACTTGCACGCTCGCGTCAAGGTTCGTCTGCCGCCATGGCAGAAGCTGAAGACGGAAGGCGAAGAGAAGCTCAAAGGCGGAGCGATTATCCAGACCACCTACGGCCGCATGGTGTTCAACAACATCCTGCCGAAGGGCATGGACTTCTATAACAAGGCCATGAAGGGTAGCGATCTCGCCAGCTGCATCAGCGACTGCTATCAGGCGCTCGGCCGTAAACCGACGATTCAGCTGCTCGACGATATGATGCAGCTCGGTTTCCGCGAAGCCATGCGAAGCGGTCTATCGTTCGCGACGGACGATCTCGTGACGCCAGACAGCAAGGTCACCCACATCTCGGACGCCGAGAAGAAGGTGATGCGATTCAAGAAGCTCTACGAGCGCGGCGTGATCACCGAAAAAGAACGCTACAACCAGGTGCTCGATACTTGGACGCACGCTCGCGAAGCGATCACGAGCGAAATGCGTGAAGCCATGCGTACCGACGATCGTGGCGGTCACGGTTACGTGAACCCGGTGTACTTGATGGCGGACTCGGGTGCCCGAGGTGGTATCGAACAGATTCGCCAGCTCGCCGGCATGCGTGGTCTGATGGCTAAGCCAACAGGCGAGATCATCGAAACCCCCATTAAGTCGAACTTCCGCGAAGGCCTGACGGTGCTCGAGTACTTCAGCTCGACGCACGGTGCCCGTAAGGGTCTGGCCGATACGGCTCTCAAGACGGCTGACTCGGGTTACCTGACGCGTAAGCTCGCCGACGTGGCGCAGAACGTGGTCGTTACGACCTACGACTGCAATACGACCCAAGGTATCACCAAGGGTACGATCTACCGCGGTGAAAAGGTGGAAGTGAAGCTCTCGGCTGCGATCACCGGTCGCGTCAGCCGCCAGAGCATCGTGAACCCCATCACTGACGAAAGCATCGTCAAAGAAAACGAGCTCATTACGCCAGAAATCGCCAAGCGAATCGAAGAAATGGGTCTCGAAAAGATCCAGGTTCGCAGCTCGATGACCTGCGAAGCTCCGCTGGGTGTTTGCCGGCTGTGCTACGGCATGGACTTGGCCACCGGTTCGATGGTGGAAGAAGGCATGGCCGTCGGTATCATCGCTGCCCAAAGCATTGGTGAACCTGGTACTCAGCTGACCATGCGTACGTTCCACATCGGTGGTACGCACACTGGTCAGGTTGAAGAGCACGAAACCAAGGCTAAGCGTGACGGTATCGTCAAGCTGACTCGCATTCGTTCGGCGAAGAATGAAGATGGTCAGGACGTTGTGCTGACTCGTAACGGCGAAATCACGCTGCTCGATACCAAGGGCCGTGAACTCGAGAAGTACGATGTACCGAACGGTGCGATCCTCAAGGTGCAAGAGAACGACACGGTCAAAACCGGTCAGGTGCTGCTCGAATGGGATCCGCACAGCATTCCGATTCTCGCGGAAGTTGCCGGTAAGGTTCGCTACGAAGACGTCGAAGAAGGCGAAACTCTGCGGGTCGAAAAGGACAGCAGCGGTAACGTTCGCCGCATGATCATGGATCACAAGGGTGAAAAGCACCCTCAGATCGTGATCGAAGATGCGGACGGCAAGCCAGTCGAAGTTTACTACTTGCCAGAACGAGCCCACATCGTTGTCGAAGAAGGCAAGATCGTGAAGGCGGGATCGGTCCTCGGCAAGACACCACGCGAAGCTACCGGTATCGCGGACATCACCGGTGGTCTGCCCCGGGTGACGGAAATCTTCGAAGCTCGCAAGCCGAAGGATCCAGCCGTGATGGCTGAGGTCGACGGCATTGTCGAGATTCTGCAGGAAAAGCGACGTGGCAAACGGACGATCATCGTTCGCAGCGAAAGCGGTATCGAGCGTGAGCATCTGGTGCCGCACGGTAAGCGATTCCTCGTGCACGCTGGCGACCATGTGAAGGCTGGTCAGGCTCTCGTGGATGGTCCGCTGGTTCCGCACGACATTCTGCGAATTTCGGGCGAAGAAGCCCTGCAGCAATACCTGCTGCACGAAATTCAAGGTGTGTATCGCAGCCAACGCGTGGAAATCAACGACAAGCACATCGAGATCATCGTGGCCCGCATGCTGCGAAAGGTCCGCATCGAAACCTCGGGCGATACCAATTTGTTGCCAGGTCTCGTGATGGACCGATTTGACTTCCGCTCGGTGAACACGAACCTGTCGAAGTGCTTGAAGATCTCCGACAAGGGCGATGCTGAATTTGCCGAAGGAACGATTGTTCCGAAGGAAGCTTTGGAGCAGACTAACAGCGGCATCGACGCCCTGGGCGGCAAGACCGCTCGGGGTGTGAAGCCGAAGTCGGCAACCGCCAGCACGCAGTTGCTCGGTATCACCAAGGCCGCCGTGCAAAGCAGCAGCTTTATCTCGGCAGCGAGCTTCCAAGAAACGACCAAGGTTCTGACCGAAGCGGCTCTGGCTGGCAAGGTCGATCACCTGGTCGGTTTGAAGGAAAACGTGATCCTGGGGCACTTGATTCCCGCCGGTACTGGATTCCGCGCCTTCCAAGATTCGGAAGTTCGTTACCGCCCGGAAGCACTGCAAGCCATGTCGATGGAACAGGGCAAAACCCTGGAGTCCGCCTTCCCGCTCCTGCAGCAGGATGGCAATGGCAGCAGTCCACAGGCTGCTGGCACCAAGACCGGCAGCAATGCCCTGGAATCGCTCCTGGGTGGTGGCAAGGAATAAGACCACACCGATTAGGCAGATTCGGGCGGCGTTTTCTGCCGCCCGAGACTCCGAAACGACGACAATTTAAGGGCACAGCCCTTCAGCTTGCCTTGACAGGCTCGCCAGCATTGGTAGGCTATTGGATTCCCAACTCCGCGATCTCAAACAATCGCGAATTATCGGTTTAGAACAACGGACCTGTAACGCGTTATGCCCACGATCAATCAACTGGTACGCAAGCCGCGTCGCCAAAAGCGTGTCTTCAGCAAATCGCCAGTGCTGGAAAAGAACCCGTTCAAGCAGGGCGTCTGTTTGATCGTTCGAACCATGACTCCGAAGAAGCCAAACTCGGCACTCCGGAAGATCACCCGCGTGCGTTTGTCGACTGGTCGCGAAGTGACCGTGTACATTCCGGGCGAAGGCCACAACCTGCAAGAACACTCGATCGTGCTCGTGCGTGGTGGTCGTATTCGCGATCTACCGGGTGTGCGCTACCACGTCGTTCGCGGCGTCCGCGATACACTGGGCGTCAACGGCCGCAAGCAAGCCCGTAGTAAGTACGGGGCCAAGGGCAGCTAGTCCTTGCAGCACGAAACAAACACGCCGCTGCTCGTAGAACATCGACAGCGGCTCTGGCGGATCAAGTGATCCGCTGTATTTTTTGAGATCATCACCGCATTAGCAATTTTCGGATTTCGTATGGGCAAGATTACTGCCAGTGCAACGTCGCTTAAGCCGGATCCTCGCTACAAGTCGATCCTGGCCGGTAAGTTCATCAACTGCCTCATGTACAGCGGCAAAAAGAGCGTCGCCCAGGTGCTGTTCTATGCAGCCCTCGATTACATCAAAGAAAAGATTCCGGACCGCGAACCGATCGAGGTGTTTCATACCGCGCTCGAGAACGTGAAGCCGTACATTGAAGTTCGCTCGCGCCGCGTGGGTGGTGCCGCCTATCAGGTGCCAATGCAGGTCAACCGTAATCGTCAGCAATCGCTGGCCATTCGCTGGTTGCTCCTCGCTTGCCGCGAGAAAAAGGGCCGCCCGATGTATCTGAAGTTGGCCGATGAACTCATCGCTGCCTACAACAAGGAAGGCGTCGCCTTCACCAAGCGCGAAAATGTCCACCGCATGGCCGATGCGAACAAGGCCTTCGCTCACTTCGCCTGGTAGGTTTGCTGATAAAATACGAGCCGCGGTGTGAACCATCGCGGCTTTTTCGTGCGCCGACGGAATCCAAGTTCTGAGTTCGGAGTTCTGAGGCCAGAGAACTCGCACGCTCCTGTCTCAGAACTCAAAACTTTAGAACTCAGAACTGATATCATGTCTCGCCAGATCGAAAAAATTCGGAACATCGGCATCATCGCCCATATCGATGCGGGCAAGACAACAGTCACCGAGCGCATGCTGTTCCTGAGCGGTGCCAAGCACCGCGTCGGAGAAGTTGATAAGGGAACGACGGAAACGGATTCCGATCCTGAAGAGCAACAGCGCGGCATTACCATCTACGCGGCTTGCGTGACGTTCAACTGGAAGGACGTCATCATCAACCTGCTCGATACGCCGGGGCACGTCGATTTCACTGCCGAGGTCGAGCGGTGCTTGCGCGTGCTGGACGGCGCAGTGGTCGTCTTCAGTGCTCGGGAAGGTGTCGAGGCCCAGAGCGAAACCGTCTGGCGTCAAGCCGATCGCTACAAGGTTCCACGCATCGCGTTCATCAACAAACTCGATCGCGAAGGCGCGAATTTTGAAGCAGTCGTTGGCCAGATCAGCGAGCGATTGCACGGCAATCCGCTCGTGATTGAGATTCCCGTTGGTCAGGGGCCGCCGCACACGAGCGATCCGTTTCGCGGGGTGATCGACCTGATCGACATGAAGTTCCTCACGTTCCCGACCGATCGCGACAGCCGCGAACTCAACATCGGCGAAGTCCCGGAGGACATGCAGCTGGAAGCGGCCGCCTGGCGCGAGCAAATGCTGGAACGCCTGTACGGCTACAGCAACGAGTTGATGGAACTCGCTCTCGAAGAGAAGCCGATTCCTGCGTCGCTCATTCGCAAGGCCCTGCGCGAAGCAACACTGTCGATGCAGGTTCAGCCCGTGCTGTGCGGCTCGGCCTTGCACGGCATTGGCGTGCAGCCGGTGCTCGATGCAGTGCAGTACTATCTGCCCAGCCCGGTCGACTTGCCACCTGTCGAAGGCGAAAGCGTTGGCGAGAAGAACAAGAAGACCCTCACTCGCAAGGCGAGCAAAGACGAGCCAATGTGCGGGCTGGTGTTTAAGGTTCTGCCGGCGAAGACCGGCGACATTCATTGGGTGCGTGTCTATTCCGGCGTGCTCAAGTCCAACAGTCGCGTGCTGAACCCGGGCAAAGACTTGAAGGAGAACGTCGCCCAGCTGTGGCAAATCCACGCGCAGAAGAAAGACAAAGACGGCCAGGTCGATAGCATCGAAGCGGGCGATATCGTCGGCGTGATTGGGATGCGGCAATCCATTACGGGCGATACGATCTGCGATACGCGCGAGCCGATCCTGCTCGAAACGATCAAGTTTCCCGAGACGGTCATCTCGATGGCCATCGAGCCCGAGAACAGCACCGAGCGCAAAAAGCTCAACGACACGCTCGACATGCTCAAGCGGCAAGACCCGACGCTCTCCGTGATCAGCGGCGAGACGGGGCAAACACTCATCAGCGGCATGGGCGAACTGCACTTGGAGGTGATGAAGAATCGCCTGCTGCGTGACTTCAGCTTGAACGTGAAGTTCCACAAGCCGCAGGTCAGTTACCGCGAAAGCATCGACCGCGCCGTCGAAGTCGTGGGCGAATGCCACCGGATGATCGCTGGGCAACAACTGTTCGCCAAGGTTCACATCAAGATGGAACCCGTGCAAGGCGCTGCCTCTCCGGTGACCGTGCTCAACTTCAGCCCGGTCGATGGCGTCCCGCCGGAGTTGATGACCGCCGCCGTGGAGGAACTGAAGGCTGCCGGCGAAGGTGGCGGTCACATTGCTGGCTTCCCGCTCATCAAGATCAAGGTCAGCGTGCTCGGGGGCGAGTGGAACCCGGAGCAGACCGACATTCGCGCCATGAAAATCGCAGCCTCCGATGCCTTTGAGAAAGGCTTGGAGCAGGGCGGCAAGGTGTTGCTCGAGCCCATCATGAAGCTCGATATCGTGACACCCGACGACTACCACGGCGACTTCGTCGGCGACCTGCAGCGACGCCGCGCAATCATAACGCGCACTGACAATCGCGGCACACTCACCACCATCGAAGCTCACGCGCCGCTTAAAGAACTCTTTGGCTACTCGAGTGCCATGCGCAGTCTAAGCCAAGGCCGCGCCAGCTGCAGCATGGAACCGCTCATGTACTCTCCAGCACCGCCGGAAGTGGTGAAGACGTTTGAGATGTAGACTGGCGTGCGTGCATCAAACAACTGCCGTCAAGGCATGCAAGTTACAGGATACCCCTTCAAGGTCATGTCAGCGGTGACAAGCGTTCGTTGTTCATGAATCGCCTGCGCAACGATGATTCGGTCAAAGGGATCACGATGAAGTAGCGGCAATTTTGCAAGCTCGCCAATGGCGCCCTCGGTGATGCTGAGCGAAGCGATTTGATGCCGTATTCGCTCGGCGGGTAGGAATATCTCCGCTGGTCCAGGAAGCGGCAATTTGCCAATCTGGTACTTGATTGTTGCTTCCCAAATGGAAGCAACACTGAGTGCAACGTCGGAGGTCTTGTCCGTAATGGCATCATGCCATGTAAGGGGCAAGCGAACGTCGCCTGCAATCAGCCAAAGGAAAACTTGCGTGTCGAGCAGCAGCTTCATTGCGGGTTGAAATCTCGAAGTATCTGCTCCGGCAGCGGTGCATCAAAATCATCTGGCACCACAAACTGCCCGGCGCACAGTCCAGAGGGACGACGATTTGCATCTGCGGGTCGGATTTCCGCAACCGCCGTTTCACCATCGAGCACCAGCAGCGTTTCGCCTGCGGCCACGCGGCGCATCAACTCCGCGGGGTTGGTGAAAAGCTCGGAAAGTGAGATCGTTGACATAGAATTATTCTACCCTTCAGATTTGCAACATCGAATAACCGCGACAAGAATCGCGTACAACCCACAAAAATCATTACTTGCCTTACCCATCCAACGTCGATACTATGTAGGCAATTGCAGGGGCTCTGCTGACCAACCAAATCTCATCTGTCGTGTTGTCAGCGGTCGGAACAGACTCATAAAGGTCCCGATCCATGCCCTGTTTCTTTGCCTTGTGGCCACTGCGCCACGCGCTGGCTGTTGTTACCACCTTCAGCATTTCCTGCGTTTTGGGCTCGCTGGCCCAAGGCGAAACTCCCGTCGAAGCGCCGCCCCAGCCGCTGTTTGAGGCCATCAAGGCCGGCGACCTGGAAGCTGGAGTCGTCCCGCGCGATTCCAAGCGGCTGACGATTCAGTTCAAAAACAAGACCGATCGCCCGCTGACAATTCAAATGCCCGCTGCCATGGCTGCTGCCCCGATTCTCGCTCAGCAGCCCGGCGGCTTTGCCAACTTTGGGCAAAACTTCGGCCAGAACAACCAGCGGCAAAATAACCAATCGCCGCAACAGCTGGGCATGCCCGGCGCCAACAACAACGGCCCGTTTGGCCAGCAAAATGGCCAAGGTCTGTTCAGCATTCCCGCCGGACGAGCCATCAAGGTCAAGCTGGACTGCGTCTGCCTGGAATACGGCAAGCCCGATCCTGATGCCCGTATGAAGTACGAGCTGAAGCCCCTCAGCGACGTCTGTAGCAAACCGGAGTTGGAAACCATGCTCAAGTCGCTGGGTGAAAACGCCATCGACCAGCGGACTGCTCAGGCCGCAACCTGGCATCTGACGAACGACCTGGGCTGGGAACAGTTGGCCGGCCTCGTCAGTCGCCGAATCGGCGGCTACACCGAGCATCAGTTCACCACCGACCAGGTCGCTGCGGCCAAGCGCATGCTGGACAAGCTGGCCAGCGATCGCAGCCCCTCGCCGGGCAGCAAAAAGTCGCCGTCGGTCTCTGTTTCCGGCGGCGCATCGGCTGCGGCCGGTGGTTACGGCTTTGCTAGCGCCACGATCGTTGGTGGCAACCGGTAACGGCCCTCCGTTCTCCCCAAAATGCGGTTCACAAGCTACCATCATCAGCAGGAAAGATGCGGATGGTAACAGGCGGCGAACCAGCAGATTGGGGCTCTCATGGCGAGTGGTTTTTTGGAACAGCTGTTTGGGCTGCAGGGTCAGACAGCGGTCGTGATCGGTGGCACGGGCGTTCTTGGCGGGGCGCTGGCCGAAGGTCTGGCGAGTGCTGGTGCCTTGGCCGTGGTTGCCGGACGTTCCCACGAGCGCGGTGCGGAACGAGTCGCTGCCATTGAACAAGCCGGCGGCCGCGCTCTGTATCTGGAAGTAAACGCCGAGAATCGCGAGTCGGTCCAGCAACTGCTGCGCAGCACCGTCGCTCGCTTTGGCAAGGTCGACATGCTCGTCAATTGCGCGGGCACCAACTCGGCCGTCCCCTATGCTGAAATCACCGACGAGCAATGGAACTCGGTCATCACCAGTCAGTTGTACACCACACATCTTGGCTGCCAGGTCTTCGCGCCTCACATGGCCCAGCAGGCCGACGGCGGCAGCATCTTGAACATCGGCAGCGTCACTTCGCACTTGCCTCTCTCGCGCGTCTTCGCTTACTCGGCCGCCAAGGCAGCGGTGATCAACCTGACGAAGAACGTCGCCCGCGAATACGCGACGCAAAAGGTCCGCGTCAACGCCATCTGCCCCGGCTTCTTTCCGGCCGAGCAGAACCGCAAGATCCTTGATGCTACCCGCGTCGACAACATCATGCGTCAAACTCCCATGGCCCGCTTTGGTGAACCGAAGGAGCTCGTCGCGGCGGCGATTCTCCTTCTCTCTCGCGCGGCGGGCTCGTTCATCACTGGCGAAGATCTGTACGTCGATGGTGGCTTCACCTCGATGCGGTTTTAACCGCTCGCGACGGGCGAATACTTCGCAATACTCCGCTTGAATTATCAGGACACGCTCATGCCGCACACGGTTGTTATCTTTGGTGCCTCCGGCGATCTGACCAGTCGCAAGCTCATTCCCGCTCTCTACCTGCTGCATCAAAAAGGCCGGTTGCCGAAAGAGACTCGCGTCGTCGGCGTGGCTCGCACGCCCTTCACGCACGATGCCTGGCGAACTGAACTCGAAGCCACCACCAAAAACTTCACTGGTAAAGAATTCGACGCCGCCAGCTGGGAGAAGTTCGCCAGCAGCGTCTTCTATCAGCGGGGCGATATCGACGACTCGGCCAGCTTTGCCACGCTCAAGACCTTTCTCGAAACCGAAATTGAAGGCGGCGCTCCGGCTAGCCGGTTGTACTACCTCTCCACCAGTCCCACGCTCTACGAAGCGGCCATCGAACAACTCGGCGCGGCCGGCATGGCCGAAGAGTCGAACGGCGTTCGCCGCATCATCATCGAAAAGCCCTTTGGCACCGACCTGGCCACCGCGAAGAAACTGAACATCGCCACGCACAAAGTCTTCAGCGAAAAACAGGTCTACCGCATCGATCACTACCTGGGCAAAGAGACCGTCCAGAACCTGCTGGTGCTGCGCTTTGCCAATACCATCTTCGAGCCCATCTGGAATCGCAACTACATCGACCACGTGCAAATCACCGTGGCCGAGGAAGTCGAAGTCGGCAGCCGCGGCGGCTACTACGACAAGTCGGGCGTCCTCCGCGACATGTTCCAGAATCATATTCTTCAACTCCTGATGATCACCGCCATGGAAGCCCCCGTGCGCTACCAGGCCGACTTCATCCGCGACGAAAAAGTCAAAGTCCTCCGGGCAATTCGGCCCCTCAGTGGAGCCGACTTCGCCAACTGCACCCTGCGCGGGCAGTACGATGGCTACCGCGATGCCAAGGGCGTCCCGCCCGATAGCAACGTGGCCACCTTTGCCGCGCTCAAGTTGCAGGTCGATAATTGGCGTTGGAATCGCGTCCCCTTCTATCTGCGCTCGGGCAAAGCCATGAGCTGCCGCACGACACAAATCGTCATTCAGTTCAAAGAGCCACCTCAACTCCTCTTTGGCGAAGGACCTCGCTCCACCCACGATGCCAATAAGCTCGTCATTCAAATTCAGCCCGCCGAAGGCATTCAGATTCACTTCCAAACCAAGGTTCCCGACGCCGGCATGAAGCTGCGATCGGCTGACCTGAACTTCAGCTTCCGTCGCGAGTACACCGGCTCCCTGCCCGACGCCTATCAGCGCCTGCTGCTCGACGCCCTCAATGGCGACGCCAGCCTCTTCGCCCGCAGCGACGAAGTGGAACTCGCCTGGGGAATCATCGACCCCATCCTCGCCGCCTGGCAAAGCCCCGCCGCCCCACCGCTCGAGCTCTACCCGCCCGGCCAATGGGGCCCCGACCTCAGCGACCAATGGATGCACGACCAAAACCGCAGCTGGTTCGACGTCTGCCCCGTCCTTCACTAACCTCCCCCTCCCGTGCATTTCTCCCATCCTCGCCCGGCGCACTTCTCCCATCGGCCCGGGCGCATTCCTCCTTACCGCCCCCGGGCCTGCCCCGGGGGTTCATTGGCTTTTGCACTACTTCGCGCTGCGAACAGTCGGAGGTCAGCAGTCGGAGGTCAGATCATTCTGCCTCGTGCCGCCTCTACCCGCTCTCCAAGGGACAATCTGTCTCCCTTAGAAGTTCAGCTCATCCAACGGCCTGAACAGCCCATCGAGTGATAACTTTTTGCAACTTCGCACGCATTCAGATCTCGCCCCAAGCCGCTTCCATTCATCGACTTCCATCGCCGATAACCCCTTTTGGATGCCTTGAACAGGCTCCATCCTCATACTCCAGTCGCACTCAACGGCGGACCATCCGCCCTCTCTTCCTTCTCTCTTCCATCCGCCCCCGGGCCTGCGCCGGGGGTTCATTGGCTTTTGCCCTACTTCGCGCTGCGGACAATCGGAGGTCAGCAGTCGGAGGTCAGATCATTCTGCCTCGTGCCGCCTCTCCCCGCTCTCCAAGGGACAATCTGTCCCCCTTAGCAATTCAGCTCATCCAACGGCCTGAACAGCCCATCGGGTGATAACTTTTTTGCGACTTCGCACGCATTCCACTATCGCCCCAAGCTGCCTCCATTCTTCGACTTCCATCGCCGATAACCACAAATCGCCCCGTTTCTTGATAACCGTTTGATAACCATTTTCCGCCCCCCTTTTGGATGCCTTGAACAGGCTCCATCCTCACACTCCAAACGCACTCTACGGCGGACCAACCGCCCTCTCTTCCTTCTCTCTTCCTTCCGCCCCCGGGCCTGCCCCGGGGGTTCATTGGCTTTTGCACTAGTAGCCCGACCAGCAATCTTTGTCAGACTGCCCTACTTTGGTTAACCGAGCCGCTTGCGGCCGTTGAACTGCCAGTTCAGTCATTTCACAGTTCACCCGCGCAAGCGCGTGGGTTAACCAGATGACATTGAGCGCTAGTCGGACTACTAGCCTCACGCAGTCACGGAGCCAGCAGCCAGCAGCCAGCGTTCAACCCTGTGCGCGCACCTCCGGCGCTCACCGCTCCATTAGCACAAACTGATGATTCATTGTCAACTATCTTTCGCAATATTCGTTCCGAGAAAATTACCAACTCATCTGCAGCCGTAGGGTGCGTCGAGTCGCGCCGCGGCCCACTCTCGATGAGTTACGAGCATCTGGCTTTCCGTCAGGTCATGACCGCTCACATGCTCAAGTGCACGTCGATCCTCCGAGCCGATGTCTTTCACCTTGCGAATGACACCACCGGGCCATTGCGATTCGCAATGGCAATCGTCGCACCGTCGCCTTCGGGCTACCTTCGCTTCCACCAGCAGATTAGACTCAAAAGCCTTCCTTTAACTGGTTGATCACGGTTTGAGTCTCGCTGCATGCCCCATCCGCGCAATCCCGATATCGAAATCGTTCGCAAGGACATTCCCCGCTCGGGATACCGCGCGGTCGTGTTCGATTTCGATGGCACCCTCTCGCTCATTCGTCGCAATTGGCAGGGGCTGATGGTGCCGATGATGGTCGAGTGGCTGCAGCAACTCGACACCGGCGAAGCCGCGGGTCGGTTGAAGCAGATCGTCGAAGGCTTCGTGGTAGAACTCACTGGTCGGCCCACGATCATCCAAATGGAGCGACTGGCCGACGAGATTCGCCAGCGCGGCTTTGACGCCCAGCCCGCCACCCACTACCTCGACCGCTATCAGACGGCACTCATGCAGCGGGCCAACGCTCGCATTCGCGCTGTGGTCCGGGGGCACGCCTCACCCGATTCCATGGCCGTCGCCGGCTCGCGTCGTATTCTGGCCGAACTGCATCGCCGCAAGCTGCATTTGGTGCTGGCCTCGGGCACCGAGTTGAAGGATGTGCAGAACGAACTGAACGTCCTCGACTTCCAATCGTACTTCGCTCCCCGAGTCTACGGGCCCGTGAACTCGGACCCGAAGTTCTCGAAGCAGGCCATCATGGAGCAACTTGTTCGTCAGGGGATGCCTGCGAAGACGTTGATTGCCATTGGCGACGGCCCGACAGAAATTCTCGCCATCAAGCAGGTCGGTGGCCTGGCGATCGGCCTGGCAAGCAACGAAGTCACCGGCTCGGGTGTCGATCCGTTTAAGCGCGAGCACCTGATTCGTGCTGGGGCCGATATCATCATTGGCGACTATCGCTGCTGGCAACCTTTGCTGGAACGCCTCGGGCTGCACGATTCGCCCGTCAGCGCGGCATGATGTCCGCGAACCAACTGGAAGGAACCAACTGTGCTGACTGCTGAACGTCTCGACGCCATTCTCTCGACTTTGCCTCGCCTCACCATCGGCCTCGTCGGCGACCTGTTTCTCGATCGCTACTTGCAACTTTCGCCCCACGGCGAAACGTCGATCGAAACGGGCCTCGAAGCTCATCAAGTGATGCAGGTGCGTAATGCTCCTGGTGCGCTCGGCACCGTGATGAACAACCTGGCCGCCTTGGGCGTCGGCCTGCTCGTCCCTACCACGGTGATTGGCGACGACGGCCACGGCTACGACCTGCTGCGCGAAGTCCGCCGCCTGCCCGTCGATCCCATTCACATCATCTGCACGCCTCAACGACTCACCCCGACTTACACCAAGCCAATGAAGCCCGTCGGCGATGCCTGGCAGGAACTGAATCGCCTCGACCTCCGCACGCGGTCACCCATCGGTGACAACGTGCAGGACGAACTTTGCCGCAGACTCGAACTGGTCTGGCAATCGAGTGACGGCCTGATTGTGCTCGATCAAGTAAACGAAACGGGTTGCGGGGTGATCACCGACAAGGTGCGCGCTTGCCTCGAGGGGCTCGCGCAGCAGAATCCGAAAAAGCTGATCTACGTCGATAGTCGGCAGCGATTGCGAGACTTTCACGTTGGCGTGCTGAAGGGAAACCGGGCCGAGATTGCCGCTGCCTGTGGCCTGGATGCGAGCGCCGACATCCGCGACTTTGAGCGGGCCACGCTCGATCTTGCGAAACGCACGCAGCGACCCGTTTACTGCACGCTCGGCGAACAAGGAACGCTGGTCGCCTTACCCGAAGGCACAACGGCGATCGCTCCAGCCACCAAAGTAGAAGGACCAATCGACATTGTGGGCGCTGGCGATTCCGCCACCAGCGGCATCGTCACCGCTCTACTCAGCGGTGCCTCACCGCTGGAAGCGGCCACCTTCGGCAACCTGGTTGCCTCGATCACCATCCAGCAACTGGGCACCACCGGCACCGCTTCCCCCGCCCAAGTCCGCGCGGCACTCTAAGCACGGGGTCGGGAGTCTTTGGCGAAAGACGACCTTCTATGCTCGGACGACTCCGCTCGCCATAGACTCCTGACCCCAACTCGCTGCCACCGAATTCACAGCCTAGTTCATCGCTCGGGTAGGTGAGAAGGAACTCTAATCTGCTCGTTGGATTTCGGCATACGAACAAGAGTAGGGATATAAGTCACCGTCATCGAGTCGTGTTTTGATGAAACACCGATTACGAATCAACTCAATCATGACTTCCGACCGTAGATCGCAAACGAGGGTGTCGCACTCGCGGATCTTGGTCGCGCCGTCGATGTTGTAGTGGTAGCTTCCTGCCGCCAGATAGTCTCGGCGAAATGCCGTTCGCCATTGGCTATTGCTGCCCCACCCCACAGATTGATCTGTACAGCGACGATCCTTGCGCCGGAAGGTCCAGTGCAGTATGCTGGTCTCTGCCAACTCTTTCACCACATAGTCCTCGCCTCCGGAAACACTACAACCTGCCCGGCAATACAAGAGACTTCCCAACATCAGACAAGGCCAGCTTATGTTTGCAAGTTGGATCGGCGTGCTATTGCAGGCCACTCGCTGAACGCCCACGATCTCGTGAAAGAAAGGATGAAACTCATGCTGACGATGAACCGTAAAGCCGAGTTGCTGATGAAAGAATTGAAAATCATCGAGTGAGATCGATGGGCCACGATAATCGGTTCCACCCGCACGAGCGGTTTGAAAGGACAATAATAGCAGCGACGTACAGCGAAACATGCCGTACAGTCGGCAAAGATCTTCGCCGGTTGCGGCCGGCCAGTTGTCATTCGTTCGATCGCGAAACTCGCTGAGCCATTGAATCTCAGCGCCGTTTCGCTCTAGCCACGGTGCCAGCAAACTGTCGTATACATTTGCCCCTGAATACTTCAGGAGCGACAAATATAGTTCGTACCATGGTTGTTGGGAGTGATACATCAACTGTCCTGCGTCACTTCGTTACTTCACCACAAAGTTGACCAACTTGCCGGGGACGACGATCTCTTTGACGATCGTCTTGCCCGCCAGCAGTTCAGCCACTTTGGGATCAGCCTTGGCGGCAGCCACGATGGTTGCCTGATCGCTGCCGGCAGGAACAACAACCTTGCCGCGCAGCTTGCCCAGGATTTGCACCGGGATTTCTATCTCGGCATCCTTGGTCAGTTCTTCGTCGTATTTGGGCCAAGCTTCATAAGCCAGCGTCTTGGCCCCGCCCAGCAGTTGCCACAGTTCTTCGGCAATGTGAGGTGCGAAGGGGCTCAGCAGCAGGATGAACGACTTCATCACCGACTTGGGGCGCACGGTCTGCTTGGTGAAGAAGTTGGTGAACTCCATCATCCGCGCGATGGCCGTGTTGAACTCCATTCGCTCAATGTCGCTGGTCACTTTCTTGATCGTCTTGTGCAGCGTACGAGCTTGCTCTTCGGTCGGCTCAACGTCTTGCACGGTTGCTGACATCGCCAGCGATTCTTCGACGCGATCATCGACAATCAGCCGCCAGGCGCGATCCAGAAATCCGCGAACACCACTCACACCGGCCATGCTCCACGGCTTGGTGGCTGGCAGCGGACCCATGAACATTTCATACAGTCGCAGCGAATCCGCGCCGTAGTCTTTCACCACGCTATCGGGGTTGATGACATTGCCGCGGCTCTTCGACATTTTGAAAGCACGGCTCTCGATCTTGATCGCCGCGTTGTCCTTCAGAACGAACGAGTCGCCCTTCTTTTCGACTTCGTCGGCCTTCATCTTTTTCGGCTTCACCCCTTCGCCGGTGACGCGCACGATGGCGTTGCCGTCGTCATCATCGACCACATCGGCGGCGCTGACCATTTGGCCATCGGCCCGCTCGTAACCGGTGAATTCGACATCGCCCAGGATCATTCCCTGGTTCACCAGGCTCTTAAAGGGCTCGGCTGTGCTCACGTGTCCGCGGTCGAACAGCACCTTGTGCCAGAAGCGGGCGTATAGCAGGTGCAGCACGGCGTGCTCGGCACCGCCGACATACAGGTCGACCGGCATCCACGCTTTTTCTTTCTCGCGGTCGATGAACGCCTGGCCATTGCGCGGATCGATGAACCGCAGGTAGTACCAACAGCTTCCAGCCCATTGCGGCATGGTGTTGGTTTCTCGCAGGTACCGCTGGCCGCCGATCTCGGGATACAGCCATTCGACAGGAGCTTTGCCCAGCGGTGGTTCGGGCTTGCCGTGCGGCTTGAAGTCTTCCAGGTGGGGTAGATCGACGGGCAGATCGGTAACGGGGACCGCGCGAATCAGGCCGGTCGGTTTATCGAACTCGTCGACTTCGTGTAGGATCGGAAAAGGCTCGCCCCAAAAACGCTGACGGCTGAACAGCCAGTCACGCAGCTTGTAGTTGACCGCTTCACGACCCAAACCAGCCGCAGCCAGATCGGCGGTGATTCGTGTTTTGAATTCGCCGGTCATCAGACCGTTGTAGTTGCCGCTGTTGATCGACACACCCATCTCGGTGCAGCAGATCTTGCCGTCGAGCACGTCGAAGCGATTGAACTCTTCGCTGTCCCCCGGATCGACAACAGCAATCACCGGCAGGTTGAACTGCTGCGCAAATTCGAAGTCCCGTTCGTCGTGTGCCGGAACCGCCATGATTGCGCCCGTGCCATAACCCCACAGCACGTAGTCGGCGATCCAAACGGGCACTTTCGCGCCGTTGACCGGATTGATGGCGTACGAACCGGTGAAGACGCCGGTCTTCTTTTTGGTCTCTTCCTGGCGTTCGCGATCGCTCTTGCTGGCGGCCTTTTCGGAGTAGGCGGTCACCGCAGACTGCTGATCAGGAGTGGTCAGATGAGCGACAAACGGATGCTCCGGTGCAATGACCATGTAGGTAGCGCCGAACAGCGTATCGGGACGAGTCGTATAGATCCGCAGCACATCGGCTTCGGCCTTGCGAGGGAACTTGGTTGCTGCGCGCGAACCCTTCCAATTCTCGAATTCACTTTCGGGGCCGATATAAAAATCGACTTCCGCGCCGGTGCTGCGGCCGATCCAATCGCGCTGCAGCTTTTTGATTCCCTCGGGCCAGGTGACCTGGTCCAGGTCTTTTTCCAGACGGTCGGCATAGGCCGTAATTCGCAGCATCCACTGCCGCAGGGGCATGCGGATGACGGGGTGCTTGCCGACTTCGCTTTTGCCGTCAATGACTTCTTCGTTGGCCAGCACGGTTCCCAGTTTGGGGCACCAGTTGACCGGCGCGAACGATTGATAAGCCAGGCGATGCTCGTCTTGATACAGGCGAATGGCGCGCTCGCCTTGCACTTTGACTTCGGCTGGAATGGGCAGTTCGGCGATGGGGCGGCCCTTACCTGCGTCGACGTCGTACCAGGTATCGAACAGTTCCAGAAAGATCCACTGCGTCCAGCGGAAGTACTCGACGTCCGTGGTCGCCAGCACGCGAGTCCAGTCGTAGCTGAAGCCCAGCATCTTCAGCTGGCGCGTGAACGTGGCGATATTCTCTTCGGTCTTCTTGCGAGGATGCTCGCCTGTCTTAATGGCGTGCTCTTCCGCTGGCAGACCAAAGGCATCGAAGCCCATCGGGTGCAACACCGTTTTGCCGCGCATCCGCTCAAAACGGCAGACGATATCGGTCGCTGTGTAACCTTCTGGATGTCCCACGTGCAGGCCGTCGCCGCTGGGATACGGGAACATATCGAGGGCATAGACCTTCTCGGCCGCGGGCATGTCCGGCGTCTTGAAGGTCTGGTGCTGGTCCCAATATTGCTGCCACTTGGGTTCGATGGTGGCCGGGTTGTAACGGGGCATAACTGGCGATCTGCGGAAGATTTACGGCGGAAGCGAAACGGAGCATTCTACTCCGAGCGCGGGAAACGGAAAACGGCGGATGGGCTTGCGAAGAAGCTTGTGCCCGCGTGCGGGCACAGCAATTCACCCCGGCCCTTGCTCTCAAACCGCAGCAAGGGCGCTGGTAAGGTATTCGCCGAATTGCAGATCGTTCATGACTGGCCTCTGCAGCGAGGACAAGCCTTCGCTCTTGTAGGTTCAGAGGCAGACTACAAATGCAGCCCCTCCGGCGCGCTCAGGGTGGCCAAACGGCTTTCGACAAGCAATGCTCTTTGTTCGTTGCCAGCGAGTCGCAGTAGCTCGGCAAGTCGAACCGCAAAGCTACGGGCGGTTAAACGGTGCCGCTCTCGAAACGATGTTGTTTCCGCAGAAGCACGGTCGCCTAGATTGGTCCATAACATCACTGCATCGAACCACTGTCTGCGTGTGATGTACTCGTCAACGATTTGTCTCAGTATTGGCAGATCGTCATCTGCGGCTTGCCCTGACGTCAGTTTCAATTCTTTGATCCTTGCCAGAAACGGATCATCCCGCAGTTCAATGGGCAGTTCCCTTAGCTGTTGCAGCCAGAGCAGGGCCTTACGCGGCCAGTCGTTGCAAAAGTCTCCCGGCAATGCATGCCCGCGCCAGTAGCTGTATCCCCAAAAAGTGATCGGGCTCACCAATGCCGCACGCAGGTGAACTGCCGCCTGTGGCATTCGCCTGGTCCTGCGGAGCAGATATCCCAGTCCAAAGTGAGCCACTCCATACTCCGGAAGGAGTTCGACAGCCTGGCGATAGTGAATTTCTGCCTGCTCCAATTCATTGCGGACCACAAGCTGATTTGCATAAGCGCAGTGATGAAACGGCGAATGGGGATCGAGCGCTAGAAGCCTGCCATGATCCTCCGATTGCACGATTTCTCGGAAATCAATTGACGGCTCGGGAAGGCCAGCCGCTAAAAGGACATCACGAAACTCGTGGTCGTTGCGACTTGCGCCTTTGGCGAGTTTGCATTTCGCCGCATTCGACAAATTGCTGTACTCTGGAATCAAGCTGTGCGCGTAGTGACTGCTGAAAGCGACCAACGGCTCTTCAGATTCCTTGCCAAGCGGCCAATAGTAGCCGAAGTAGTCTCCTGTTCCCAAATCTAAAAAGGGCAGGAAGCCATTCGGAGGATACACAACTGAATGGGCGACAACCCGACGGTCTGTCCCGTCGGGATACTGCCACTGTCCTTCCAAGCCGAGCAAGTCATCGTTGTATTGGGAGGGCATTTTCATCGCGATGAGGCCTAAGAGATATTGTCAATAGTTGTGGATGGTGGAATTGAATTAGGCGGCGGCTTGGTCGAGGGGTAGGCCGTCTTGGAAGACGACTCCGCGGATGACATCGGGGAGGAGTTGAGCGCCGTTGAGTAGTCGCCAGCCGCGCGCGGCGCTTTCAGCGAGCTTGAACATCATGGTCAGCGAGGCGATGCGACTGCCGTTGCCTTTGGTGCGACGATGCCGCAGGCGAATGGTGGCGAACGTCGACTCGATTGGGTTCGTAGTTCGCAGGTGCCGCCAATGCTCCGCAGGAAAGTCGTAGAACGTGAGCAGCACGTCGCGGTCCTTGGCCAGGCATTCCGTGGCCTGTGGATATTTGGCTTGATAGTCGGCCACGAAGGCGTCGAACGCTTTGCCGGCCGCTTCGCGCGTGTCGGCCATCCAGATTTGATGCAGCATGTCTTTCGCTTTCGGTTGCTTGTTCTTCGGTAGCTTATCGAGAACATTGGCAGTCTTGTGTACCCAGCAGCGTTGCACTTTCGTGGCGGGAAAGATCTCGGCGAGCGCTTTCCAGAAGCCGAGGGCACCATCGCCAATCGCTAACTTGGGCGCCACGGCCAGGCCGCGGCGCTGCACATCGAGCAGCAGTTCTCGCCACGATTGAGCGCTCTCGCGATGGCCGTCCGTCATGGCGATCAGCTCTTTTTTGCCGTCTTTGGTGGCTCCCATCAGCACCAGAATGCACTGCCGATCCTCTTCCAGACGAATGTTCGTGTGAATGCCATCGGCCCAGACGTAGACGTATTCCTTCCCCGTGAGGGAACGCGCGGACCACTCGCGATACTCCTGTTCCCAAACGCTCTTCAGCCGCGTGACGGTCGTTGCCGAGAGCCCCGGACACTCCGGCCCGACGATCGCCGCGAGCGCGTCGTGGAAGTCGCCCGTGCTGATCCCCTTGAGGTACAGATACGGAATCAACTCCTCAATGCTCTTGGTCTTCCGCAGATACGGCGGCAGCAGCTTCGAGTGAAATCGTTCGCCGTCGCCAGCCTCGCGCCGATCATGCACGCGTGGCTGCTCGATGGCCACTTCGCCCACCCCCGTGACGATCTTCCGCTCCGGCAAGTGCCCATTCCGAACGACCTGACGACGGCCCCGCTCATCAGTCACGTGTGCGTGCTGGTCGATCCATTCCGCAACCTCGGCTTCAATGGCCTGCGCGAGCATCTGCTGTGCTCCTTGCCGAAGAATCTCGTGCAGCGATTCCCGAGACCCTGGCAACGCAATCGTCGATCCGTTAAGAACCCAACGCGAAATAACTTCGGCTTTTGATCATAGCGGGTTGAAGGCGGGCGCTGTGTAGTTGAGTTGGGGCAGGAAAGCTATTGAAGCGAATGGGATTGTGATCGAGGAAGGCTTGGCTGGCTTTGATTCCCTTCTGATACATCCGGCGGGCAACTTCCGCGACGACATGCAGTCCGTGCGTCGTGTGAGTGCGTGCGATAAAGTTCCGCGCAACTTGAATGGTCTTGAGCACCACGGCCTTGATCGCGCGCGAGACGTGACAGAAGAGGCGATGCTCAATGGGATTGTATTTCGAACAGCCCGGCGGGTAGTGAGCCACCTGCACGTCGCAGCGCAGATCATGGGCCAGGTGGCATAGCGTTTCCTTGAAGCGATGCTGGCGACACCCGTTGCTGCCGCCGCAGTCGCACAGCAACAACAGTCGCGGCGCGTACCAGTAATGTTCCCGACCCATTCGCTCCCACCACCGACGGATCGCATCGCAAGCGAGTTCGCTGGTGTCGGCGCCGCGGGCCAAGTACATGAACGCTTCGTTGCGGCGAGTGTCGTACACGCCGTAAGGAACGAGTCGTTGCTCGGCAGTCACGAAGTCGTGATCTTGCACGACCACGCGGCCATCGGTGATCGCTCGGCCCGGATGAAAGAAATCGCCGAGAATTTCCTTCTTTTTCGTGTCGATGCTCAGCACCGGCCAATCGTTCCGCTCGTACTTGGCGCGGAGCTTGGCAATGAATTGAAACTGCTCGTCGCGATGTTCAAACTCACACGCCGCTTCGTCCTTGTACGCCTGTCGCCGCGAGAGACCAAGCTCGTCGAACAAGATTCGCCGCAACGCATCGGGACCAATCTCAAAGCCTTGCTCTTGCAACTCCTCCGCCAATTCAGGAACCGAGCGGTTCGTCCAGCGAATGTTTTCGTCGACGGGCGAACCGGCCGTGTCGCGCTCGATCAGGGCTTCCACTGCAGGAATGATTTCCGGTTGCGCAACGCTAGCTGGCTTTCGGCCTCCCCTTTTTTGCGAACGCGTCCCGCAGCTTCGTCCTCCGGCAGCTGCTCGATGTCCTCCGCGCCGTGGCGAATCGTGTCGGGATCGCAACCAAACAAATCGGCGATGTACTGCACACCGCCATGCCCGAGCTTCACCGCTTCGACCGCCGCGTAGCGTCGCCGATCCTTCTCGGATAACGCCCCATACACCTTCACCATCTGCCGCTCGACCGTTGCCCGATAAACCTTCATCGTTGAGCCCTCCTGTGACTGACTCCATGCCCCCCTTCAGATTATCATGCGACAGTACCAAAGGAAGTTATTTCGCGTTTGGCCCTAACTTCCTGCATGGTGGTGTGCTCCTTGGTGAAAAAGGTTCTTTTGCAAAACACTTTCTCGCCAAGCACACCGCCTCTTTCAATCACTCAACGTCCACGACTTTCGGTTATATCTCTGAGGCCTATCTCAGACTGCCAAGATACTCAATCAAATCTGCGACTTGCGCGGCAGTCATATCTTTGAGTAGCAGTTCTGGCATGATCGACTTTTGCTGCGTCGCGAATTGTTCGATGTCGCTGGCGGGAATGGTCGTGTCTTTGCCGTCAACGCCGCGTAAGACGATTTCGCGGTCATCGCGGCGAACGAGAACTCCCGATAGCACGCGACCATCAATGGTTTCGATTAGTCCAGTTACGTATTTGGGATCGATCGTCTTCGAGGGCTCGAGAATACTTTCGAGCAACTTGGCCCGGTCAAGTTTTTTGCCGATCTCGGTTAAATCGGGCCCTACTTCTTTTCCTTGTTCGCCGACGCGATGACAACCGCGGCACTGCACACTGTTAGATTCCAGAAACAGCAACTTGCCGCGTGAGGCATTACCGGGAAGCGAGAGAATCTCGTCTGCGCGGATCACCGTGCCGAGCCGTTTGACTCGCTGTTCTTCGGGCAGGAAGCGTTCGAAGAGATCGCGAATCTGTGGATCTGAATGTTTCGTGCCCAAATCGATTGCTTGGTTGGCCGTTGATGCATTCTTGGCATTGCTACCGACTTCCGTGGCCAAGCGCAAGGCACCACTGGGAGTCGAAAGCAGGCCGCTCACAGCCTTCCCCAGCAGTGAAGGCTTGTCGGCGATACCCGCCATTCCTAAATATGCTTCTTCTTGCTTTCGAGCTTTTTTTGCTGCGGAATGGGCGGGATCCGTTTCGTCGGCTGGTAACGAAGCGATCCAAGCATGAATCAACTTCACTCCTTCAGCATCGACGACATTGGAACCGAACTGCGGCATTCGGCCGTGGCCCAGTTTCGCCAGCCGATAGTAGAGCACCGAACGATAGGGATCGCCCGGCGCAACCACCAAAGCACCGTGAATGCCAAACGTCCCTTGTGTCGGCCGCGTGTTGAGTCTGGTTAAATCGAAAGGTATTTCGAACTGCACATCGAACGAGGCCGAACCACCACCGCCGCGGCGATGACAGTGAGCACAGTTCACGTGCAGATAAGCTCGCGCGCGGGCATCTAAATCAGCGTCTGGATTGTGCAACTCTGGCCACGCAGCGATCTTCTCTGGAATTGGTTCAGCGAACAGGCCGATGTGCTGGAGCGTGCCAATTTGCGGCGCAGTGACACGCCCCAGCGTGCTCGCGTAATCATGCTCGCGGCTCAACTGCGGCCAGCGAAAGCCGTGAATCGATGCGGCCCGCGTGGTGTGACAAAGAATGCATTCCGTGCGGCTGGCGTGATGCCACGTTTGCTGCCGCTGGCCGCCGGGCACCGATTTGTCGCGAATCAAAAGTGTCCGATCGCGGCTCTCATCGGGCGCAAGTATTGCGTCGGTTTGTTCTTCGTTCCAGAGATAGTTGTAGGCTTTCCAAGTGTCGACATCGTAATGCAGCACCTGCGTTTCGAGTCGCCGGCGGGAGTCAGGATTTCCCACCTCCATTTCCAGCGAGATCGTTTTCACCAGCACGCCATCACTGGGGAACTCAAACTCTCCCTTGATCCACCCCATCTGCACGTCGGTCTTCTTATACGTGCCTAGCTGCATCTTCTGCGGCAATGCCACGAAGCGCTCACTGGTGGTGCCATCGGCCCAAGGTTCGCTATTGATGCTGTAAGGAATCACTCCGTCGGCGGGCAGATGCCTGGTAACATCGGCGAACAGGCCGGTGTCGCTCAGGGTTTTGGGGAAGTTGCTGTTCACGCCCCGGCGCGGATTCTCTTTCAGTCGCAGCAGCGTGCCCGCATAATCGACAATGTAAACTTCGCCCGCGTGATCGAGACCAAAGCTGACGATCTGCAGCGGCGTATCAACCAACTCTTGCTTCCAGGTCACTTTGCCGTCGGCATACTTCACGCCCCACATTTTGCCGGTCACATAATCGCCGTAAACGTAAGCGCCGCGCAGTTCTGGCAAGCGATCGGTCTGTGAAAAGTAGCCGCCGGTAATCGAGCGAGCCTCGGTGTGATCGTGCTCGACAGTCGGGGACAAAACGGGCGTCGGCCCACGAACTCGTTCGCGATGCACAGGCTGGCGACCTTCCATCAGGCTCCAGCCATAGTTGCCGCCGCGCTGGATACGATAAATCATCTCCCACAGTTCCCAGCCCACATCGCCCACCCACAGTGAGCCATCGTCTGGGTTGAAGCACATCTTCCAAGGATTGCGCACCCCATAAGCCCAAATCTCACCGCGAGCGCTCGGCGTGCTTACGAATGGATTGTCAGCTGGAATTCGATACGCTTTCCCCTCGTCGGCGTTGTCGACATCAATGCGCAAGATCGATGCCTCTAGGTCGCTCACGTCCTGTCCCGTGTTGTTCCCATCGGCCGGGAAACTATCACCGCCATCGCCGGTCGAGATATACAAATAACCTTCGGGACCAAACTGCAGGTGTGCGCCGTTGTGTCCACCGCCGAGCCACGTAATGACGATATGCTCGGACTTGAGATCCAGCTGCGGTGGATCGGTGTCGGTCACTCGAAAGCGCGACACGCGGGATCCTGCGGCCGTGCGACCATTCAGCACGTACGAGAGATAGCAGTAACGGTTCTTGGTGAATTGCGGGTGAAAGGCAATTCCGTACACGCGAAAAAACTTGCTATCCAATTGTGCAACATCGGCGAAGAGATGGGCCTCGACCTTTTCCGCTGTCGGCTTGTTTTCGAAGGTAAAGATCTTGCCTTTGACTTCGATGATTGCCAGGCGGTTCGTGCCCGGGATCGCGACCAGTTCGCAGGGCTCGCTAAACGACAACGAAGGGAAGACTCGCTCGACCAGATATGGCGACGGAGGCTGCGGCGCACCGGTCAGGCGCGAGGTGGTCCAGGGTATTCGCTTCTCGAGACCAAACTCGGCTTGCTTTGCAGTCGGCAATGGAGCCTGCGCCAAGCTGTTGGCGGCGAACGAGCCACGCAGCAGCAGAAAGCAACAGCAGACGAGCAAGTGTCGCAAGCGGAGCATCGTACGTCGTCCATGGAGGGCGGGAGAGTTCGGGTGGGCCGCAGACAATCTTAATAGACTCCGGCGCGCAATTGAAACTCGATTTTCGGTTCGTCCCCCAGCTGCGATTAAACTGTGGTCTACTGATTGGATTGAATTCCCTGCTCCTGTTCACGGTTTGGCTGTGTCCGAGAATTCATCCTCTGCATCACCCTCGCCCGGCAGCAGCTTCGCGACAACTCGCTGGAGTCTGTTTGTGAGCCTGCGCGAACAGGAGCCAGCTGTTGCGCGGGCGGCCCTTGCGGAATTGTGCGAGCGATACTGGTTCCCGCTATATGCTTTTGTGCGTCGCAAAGGGCACGAACCGGATGATGCGGCCGATTTGACGCAGGCTTTCTTTGCCAAGCTACTGGAATCCAACTCGCTCACCACGGTCGATCCTGCTCGCGGCCGCTTTCGCAGCTTTCTACTCGCATCCTTGACCCACTTCATTGCCAATCATTGGCGGGCCGAAAAGGCTCAAAAACGCGGCGGTGGACAACTCGTTTCGCTGGAGATGAATTTTGACGATGGAGAGAGCCGCTACCGCCTCGAGCCTTCGCACCAGGAAACTCCCGAGCGTATCTTTGCTCGTCGCTGGGCGCTCTCGGTGTTGCAGCAGGCGATGACGGGCCTTGCTGCCGAAATGACGGCCGGTGGCAAGCAGCAGCAGTTCGAAGTGCTGCGAGGGTATCTCGACGATTCGACTCAGGCCAGCTATGCACAGGCTGCGACTGCACTCGGCATGAGCGAAGTCGCCGTGCGCGTCGCCGTGCATCGGCTGCGAGAAAAGTACCGGCGACAATTGCGGGCGCAAATCGCCCAGACGGTCGATATCGAAGCCGATATCGATGGGGAACTACGCGATTTGCTCGCCGCGCTACGTGGGGACTAAGATGCTGGAGATTCGGTGTCAGAGATTCGTCAATTGGACTGTAACAAACTCGCGGGAACGGTTCAGTAAGGGTGAATTTCCCTTCGACCGGAGCCATGCCGATGCCTGCTGAACCACAATCGAATCCTGATCCACTCGCCGGGCTCAACCCAGAAAAGTTACTTGCGCAGGGACTCGGCAGGCCGAATACCCCCGCAGAAGTTGCTACTCAGCAGGCGGCCCCCGAGTCTGCTTTCGTGCCCTTTTCGGTGGCCGAGGTGCAAGCATTGCTGCCTCAGTTTGAAGTGCAGGAACTAATCGGCCGCGGTGGAATGGGTGCCGTTTATCGCGCTCGGCAAACGGCCCTCGATCGGCTGGTCGCGATCAAGATTCTGCCTCCTCAAGTGGGGCACGATCCAGCCTTCGCCGAACGGTTTGCGCGCGAAGCAAAAGCACTGGCTCGGCTCAGTCATCCGCGGATCGTGGCCGTGCATGATGCCGGCAGCGTCCCCTTGCCCAATTCGTCCGAGCGATTGTTTTATTTTGTGATGGAGTACGTCGACGGTGCTTCGCTGCGGCAAGTATTGCAGACCGGTTCACTCAGTCCTACTGAAGCGCTCGCGATCATTCCGCAAATTTGCGAAGCCTTGCAATACGCGCACGACGAAGGGATCGTCCACCGCGACATCAAGCCCGATAACATCCTGCTCGATAGTCGCGGGCGAGTGAAGATCGCCGACTTCGGCCTGGCGAAACTGCTCGGAAACAGCCCTACCGATGTAACGCTCACCGGCACGCACCAGGTGATGGGAACCATGCGTTACATGGCTCCCGAACAAATGGAAGGCTCGCGCACCATCGATCACCGGGCCGATATCTATTCGCTGGGAGTCGTGTTTTATGAATTGCTGACAGGGGAAGTTCCCCTCGGTCGTTTTGATCCTCCATCGCACAAGGTGCAACTCGACGCGAGGCTGGACGATGTCGTCCTTCGCAGCCTGGCTCGCGAACCCAACAAGCGATATCAGCAAGCGGGGCAAGTGAAGACGGATCTCGATTCCATTTCGCAGCAGCGTGTCGAACCGAAGCCCGGAGCTAGCTTGCCACCAACTGCCCCTCGATATACATCTTCGACAAGTTCCGTGCTGCTGATTCTCGCGGCGTTTGTTGCTTTTGGCTTTTTGTCCATCTGTGGGCTTGGCTTGCTTCTTATTGGATTTCGATTTGTCGGCGTTTCTCGCGTGGTTGAACAACGCCAACCAGTCCTGGAAGGTGACTCGCATGGCGATCATCTACCTCATCCAGAAGGGTACGGTGCGAGCGTTGTCGTTCCCGCGAATGTTCCGTCTCTCAGTGGCGGCATTGTGCGCGACGTGGTCGCTTCAGCGAACGGGCAGTATGTTGTCTCTGCGGAATCCGATGGCATGCTTACGATTTACGATCGCTCTGGCGATAACCGCCGGCACGTTCGCCTGATTTCGAATACAACCAATGCCTGGTTCGGGCTGCGATGTCTCTCGCTGTCAGCAGATGGCCAGCATGTGTTCGCAGCAGGACAGAATAGCTCCGACCGCTACGCCCGCATCTTTAAAGTACGTCTGTCCGACGGCTCATACGAAGCGATTGCCATCGAGAACGAAACGTCTCCGGCAATCGTTAGACATGTCAAGCAGTGGTTCGAGGGCCCGGCGATTTCGTGCGTGCTGGGCGACACCGACTTTGCTGTGTTCGATTTGCAGGGAAAGCGAGTCGCTCGAACGCCCATCTATCCTGGCAAGGTCTTTGGCAATGTGCTGGTGATTGCTTCGTCGCCGAATGGTGAGTTCACGGCGGTGACTTCCTCCAACATGGAGCCCGCAGCCGATGGCATGAAATCGGCAGATCCCACTCAACTTACGGTTTTCGATCTGAACGGCAAAGAAGTCCTCCAGTGGCCCTTTGCCGACTATCGAGATTTCTCCCACGCCCAGGTTGCCTTTGCCGACGACAAGACGTTACTGGTTGCCATTCCTTCGGGCAGATTACTGATCTGGAAGTTGGAAGGGGATGATGAAAAGTGGCAAGCCAAAGACTCGGTCCGGATTGCTCCCGGCAGCTATGGTGCGGTCGCCATGGATAGCGACGGGAAAGCCATCTGGCTGGCCGTTGATCGGCAACTGTGGGGCTTCGATTGGCAAACCGGCAGCGGAATTGGCTGGGCGCAACTCGAAATCGGAGCCAAGCGAAACAGCATGGCTGCAAACCCGATTGAGGCCATCGCACCGATTGCCAATAGTGGGCAGATTGCGGTAGCGCTCTGGGATGGCCGGGTTCAGATCGTCAGCTATAACGCAGAACCGCCTCCTTCCTCGCTCAAAACACTCCCGCAGTAACCATCAAGAGTAAAGTATGCCTGCCAAAGCGAAGACGCTGCGTGTTGCGACTTGCCAGTTTCCTGTCGAAGCAGAGATTGCCTTGAATCGCCGGTGGATCCTGAAGCAGATCAAGCAAGCAGCGGAGCAGAAGGCAGATATTGTTCACTTCTCGGAATGCGCACTTTCCGGATACGCGGGCGTGGAATTCAAGAGCATTCATGACTTGGACGTAGAACAACTTCAAGACGCAACGCGTGACATTTTGGCTGCCGCACGAGCCCAGGGAGTGTGGGTCGTGCTGGGATCAACCCATTGGCTGGACGAGCGGACCAAGCCGCACAATTGCCTGTACATCATCAATCGCGACGGAGAAATCGTCGATCGCTACGACAAGCGTTTTTGCACGGGCCAGAGCGGCAAGACCCCGACGCTCGACCTGTGCCACTACACACCCGGCGATCGACCAGTGACGTTCAAAGTGAACGGCGTCACATGTGGAGTCGGCATTTGCTACGACTATCGATTTCCGGAGCTGTACCGAGAACTCAAGCAGTTGGGTGTGCAGGTCCTCTTTCAATCGTTTCATAACGCGCGGCAAAGTGTGGTGCGCGATCAAAAGTACAACATCTGGAAGTCGATCGTTCCTGCCACGATGCAATGTCGCGCGGCCGAGAATCATTTTTGGGTGAGTGCCAACAATAGCGCGGCCAAACCTTCGATGTGGGGTAGTTTCACCGTGCAACCCGATGGCGCGATTGCCAATAAATTGCCCGTACACAAGGCGGCGGTACTGATGACGGAGATGAAAGTTGACGGCTCTTACTTCGATGCCGCAGCGCTATGGCGCGAGTCGGCGATGAAGAATACCTTGCACAGCGGCAAACTGGTGGTGCATGCGAGGTCGAAAGATGTGACCTCGCTGTGAGAGTCGTTTAAACGATGTTCAAAGACTCGTGCAATTGACGATTGTCCGCGGATGGGGATTCGCAGCGGACAGGAGTTCGAGGTTGTATGGTGGATGGCGTGAACCAGGGTTCATCGTTGACGACTGCTGCCCCAGCATCCGTCAGCACTCACCATCCATGAAGAGTTTCGTCCAGTTCGGTCACTCCGCGATAGTCGCACCTTCGCCAATTCGCCGCGATTGATTGTTCCAACGACCGTTAGCTAACGGGATGTTGACTGGCCGACTGCAGGGTCCGCAGCGGACCAACCAGCAGTGCCATTTCTGGAACCGAGGCGACCGCTAACTTTTCCAGTACGGATTGCCGCCGTCGATCTACCGTGCGCAAACTGAGGTGAAGTTCCGCTGCGATTGCCTTGTTGGGCTTATCGGCAAGTAGCCGATCCATCACGTTTCGTTCTTCTTCCGTCAGTTGATTCAACCGTCGTTGCACATCCTGTTCTCGCTGGAACTGCTCGCAATGCTGATTGCTCAAAGTCAGCCCGCGGTTCACTGCTTGCAGCAATTGCTGAGCGTCGTAAGGTTTTTCCAGCAAGGTCAGCGCGCCATATTCCATCAATCTGACGGCCATCGGAACATTGGCGACTCCGGTCACCACCACCACCGACAGGGGGCTCTTTGCTTCGTGCAATTTTCGCACAAGATCTACGCCGCTGACGCCGGGCATAGCGACATCGGTCACCACGCAACCGCGGCGATGCAAGGCGACATCGCGCAGAAAATGTTCTGCCGATGAAAAGCATTGCACCTGATAATTATGTGCAATCAGCAATGCTTGCAAAGAATTCAAAACGGCAACATCGTCATCGACTACATAAATCATGGGTTGCTCCTTTCCGCGTCGTGGTCACCAGGGCAAGCCAAGCGAATACGAAAGCGAGTGCCACCAGCTTTTAAGGGCTGGCAACTGATATCTCCTTCATGCTCCTGAAGGATGGATCGACATATACTTAAACCAATTCCCATTCCTTGAGGTTTGGTAGTTACGAACGGTTCAAACAGCCTGCTGGCGACTTCTTCGGAAAGTCCGATCCCATTGTCTTCGACATCGATGACAAGGTGCTGTAAGTCGCGGCTCGACCGAATTGTGATGCGGCGGGTGGGGGCAGGCATGTCCAGGAGTGCATCACGAGCGTTGAGCAATAGATTAACAAATACCTGCTGAAGTTGTACGGCATCTCCCTGAATTGCGGGAAGTACTACGCCCCACTCCCATAGAATGTTTACCTCACCTCGCCGTAGCTCATGCGAAAGCATATCAACGGAATCTTGGAGCAGATCTCGTAGATCACACAGTTTGCGTTGAGGTGGGGATTTACGACTGAAGTCTCGGAGGCGACGAATAATCTCCGCTGCTCGTCGGCTCTGCTGGGTAATCTGGTCGATCTGATTGTGAACCAACTCGCCGCTCGAATTAGGATTTGCCAGTAAAGCGGAAGTAGACGCCGCAAAGTTGGAGATTGCGGCCAGTGGTTGCGCAACCTCGTGCGAGATGACCGCCACCATCTGTCCCACTGAGTTCAGGCGCGACACGTGCCGCAATTCGGCTTGCCGCATCGCTAGCTCCTCTGCATCGCGCCGGCGATCGGTGATGTCTTGCATCAGAGCCACAAACAGGGGCGTGCTTTCGTCCGATTCCAGATAGGAAGACGAGATGGCGATAAAACGCCGCTCACCGTCCTTTCGCACGATTTCCCATTCGCCTCCTTGAGGTGAGTTGCCTGCTTGCAGCTGACTAAACCGATCCAACGCGAGTTGCCGGGCCTTTGGTTCCCGATAGACGGTGTGGATCCAGCCCTTCTTATTAATCTCCTCACGCGTATAGCCGGTGATTGCGGTCATCTGGTCGTTCCAGACCGAGAAATGGAGGTCCTGGCCATCTGCCGTGGGTGTAAACAGGCAGATGCCTTCGACAGCGGTCCGAATAATACGTTCGTGAAAAGCACTGACCTTGCGAAAGGCCTCTTCCGCCTGTTTGCGCTCGGTAACGTCCGACAAGACCGACAGGTGAATGCCCGGCAACACGTTGGCCACGGCGCTAAACTCGGCAATGATCACCGCCCCGTCTTTGCGCCGCAGTTGCATCAAGCCACGCTGATTGCCGTCCCGCAGAAACGGTTCCCAGAACTCTGTGGCATTCGTTGGCGACTGTTCGACATTCAGTACTTCCTCGATGCTGGTTGCCAGCAATTCGTCGCGGCGAAAGCCTAACATTTCGCAGGCAGCAGGATTCGCATCGACAAACTGCCCTTCGTGAGTCACCAGGAAGATCGCGTTAAGCGCATTGTTGAAGAGCGCCTGGAGGCGTTGCTGACTCTCCTTCACAAGTCGCTCGGCTTGTTTGCTGGCAGTCACGTCGCGCGAGACACCGATCGTGCCGACGATCTGGCCATCGCCATTTCGATAGGGTCCCTTGGTCGCGAGGTAAGTGCGTGTGACTCCCGCGGCGGTCAGCACCTCTTCATTCGTCTCCGTCTGGCCGGTTTCCATCACGCGCAGATCCGACTGTCGGATCAGCGCCGCGTCATCGGGCGGAAAGAGTTGCCGGTCATCTTTCCCGAGCACTTCCTCCACGCTTCTGCCGACAAACCGAGCTGCTGCGGGATTAAACAACAAATAACGGCCTTCTCGATCCTTTACAAAGACTGCATCGGGCGATTCGTCGGTAACCGTCTTCAACAGTTCCGTCGTTCGCCGCACCTCGGCTTCCGCTCGCAGGCGCGCGGTGACATCGTGCGCCAACACGATGCAGGCGGGCTTGCCGTCCAGTAGCAACGAATGGGCCGTGACATCCACGTCGACAATTTCGCCATTCTTCTTCTGATGTCGCCACAAGCCGCGACTCTCGTGCACAGGCTGATCGCTGAGCATCGCCAGCAATGGTTGGACATCTTCCGGCGGCCGGATGTCCGTGATCTTCATCCGCAAGAACTCTTGCCGGCTGTAGCCATACTTGGCGACGGCTGCGTCGTTGACAGCCGTGTATTGCAGCGTGTCGGGGTCGTAGACAAACATCGGATCGGGAATGCTGTGGAACAGCGTGCGATATCGCTCCTCACTGCCGCGCAGCGCTTCTTCGGCTTTGGTTTGCGAGGTGATGTCGATCGCCACGCCGCCCACTAGAGCCGGACACTTATCAGGCCCAGGGATGACAAACTTGCTGACAAGCGACGACATCATGCGGCCGTCTTCCTGGCGAACCTTCTCGATGCACTGAATGGCGCCGCCTAGTTCCTGGGCAATCAGATCGTTCCGCCGAAATTGAGAAGCCGTTTTCGCATCAAAGATATCGACATCGCGTTTGCCCACCAGGGTTTCCGCTGTGCAGCGAAACAGCTTGAGCGCTGTCTCGTTAGCAAAGACGTATCGCCCCTGTAGATCCTTGATCCAAGCGAGACCGGGCAAGTGCATCATGAACTGAGTAAACCGCTGCTGGGATTCGCGCAGGGCAGTTTCCACTCGTTTGTAGTCTTCGATATCGGTACTTGTTCCATACCAGTGCAGAATGCGGCCCTCGGCGTCGCGACTCGCAACCTGCCGAGTGATGTGCCAGCGATACTCGCCATCGTGACGACGAATCCGAAACTCTAGCTGCTTCGGAGTTCCCGTCCGCAGAATCTCGCCCCAATCCTGCAAGGTTGCCGGCAAATCGTCCGGATGGATTACCTGCTCCCATGACCATTCCGTGAGTTCGTTCAGGCCCAACCCTGCATATTCGGTCGCTCTCGCATTGAGATGATCCAAGCCGCCATCGGGTCTAGCCGTCCAGACGATTTGCGGAATGGCGTCGGCAAGATCGCGGAAGCGTCGTTCCGTGGCTCGCAACTGCGCCTCGGCAAGCTTGCTTTTCGAGACGTCCATCATCGCGCCGACCATTCGCGATGGCTTGCCATTCTCGTCACGCATGATTTGGCCGCGATCATAGACATCGACATACTGTCCGTCGCGGCGCAAGAAGCGGTACTCTGCCGACCACTGTGAGCCTTCACCATTGACCGTTTGGAAGAAGTTGTCTTTCACGCGTTGCCGATCATCTGGATGAATATGCCTGACCCACCAATCGGGATCTTGTTGTTCGTTCGACGGAGTGTGCCCGAACAGATCGCTCATCCCTTCGCTCCACCAGACCTCCTTTGTGCCAGGAACCCAGTCCCAGACGGCGTCATTCGTAGCCCGTACCACCAGACGGAACCGCTCGTTCGATTGGCGGAGTTCGTCTTCGATCAGCTTACGTCGGGTGATATCGGTCGCCAGCGACAACGACAATCGGCGGCCATTCTCAGTAAAGGGGCGGACACGCACCTCCACGGGAAAGACCGTTCCATCATCACGCTGGTGGCACGTTTCGAAATTCAGAGAATTTCCTTCATCGAGTTCCTTGCGCAGATACGCCATTCGTTCTGGCGAAATCACGGGATCAAACGTGTACGGCATCTGTCCGACGAGCTCTTCACGAGAACGCCCCAGGCTCTCGCAGGCGCGGCGATTTACATCTAGCACAGTTCCATCGTGATCGTGCAAAAACAGACCATCGGCCACGTGGTCAACGAATGTACGATATCGAGCTTCGCTCGCGCGCAAGGCCTCGGCGCTCTTCTTCAATTCCGTAATGTCGGTGAACGAGGCAACAACGGCGGCCTCATTGGCCTCGCTGACGACCATCGTCGTGGACACCAGAACCGTTCGTCGCTCGCCGTCTTTCCGCACAATCTCCTTCTCGACGGATCGCACATCCCCCTTGGCCCAGATATCTCGCAAGAGTTGCGCGGCTGCTTGCTGAGCTTCGGGTTCGGGATAAAGCGTCGTCAGGCACCCCCGCTCGTTGATCTCCTCGCGCGTATAGCCCGTCAGTTCCACCATCCGATCGTTCCAGACCGTGAAGTTGGTAAACGGGAACGAAGCGAGTCGATAACAAACGCTGATTCCCTGTCCGACCGAACGAATGAGCGCATCTTGAAAGGCATGACTCCGACGCAGAATATCGCTATCGTGCTTGCGCGCGGTGCAGTCGCGGTTGATCCCCAGAATGGCCGAACGGCCTTCCCAAGGAATGGCGACCGCCCGCACCTCGTAAGGCACCACATGCCCCAGGCGATGGCGATGCTCTACTTCGAACTCGACGATTTCGCCGCTGGCGATTCGCTGCCGGCGTTCAGCGGCACAAGCTGCGCTCGAGGGGGTATCGAGCATCTCGGTGAGCGACTTCCCCAGAATCTCCGCCAGGCTGTAGCCGTCTCGCTGGGCCGTTTTCTCATTCGAGTACAAGATCTTCATCGGCACGGTCGCGTCGTGCGGGTCGAGCACGTACAAGCTATCGGGCAGATTCTCGGCCAGCGTACGAAACCGGAGTTCGCTTTCTTTTAGTTTTGCCTCAGCACTCTTGATGCCAGTGACATCGCGAGCCGTCCCCACGACGCCGATCACCTTGCCAGTCTCACTGAGTAGCGGCGACTTGGTCGTGAGAAAGGTTCGAACGACTCCATTGCTATTGAGTGTTTGTTCGTCGGTTGCCTTCTGGCACGACTCCATCACTTTTCGGTCGTGCGCCATGACTTGCGCCGCACCTTCGGCATCGAACAAACTGCGATCGTCTTTGCCCAGCAGTTGCTCAATTGGCTCGCCGACAAACTTTGCGCCGGCTCGATTCAGCAGCAAGTACTTGCCAGTCGCATCCTTGATGAACAATGCTTCGGGAGTGCCATCGACGGCGGCAGTCAGCAGCCTGTTGACGCGTTCCAGTTCAGCAACCTTCAGTTCCAGTTCGCACTTTTGCAGCTGCAGTTCTCGAATCCGTTCGTCGTCGGTTGGGGAAGATGCAAACCGACTCTCTTTCTTCAATCTGGCCGCAGCCAGCTGGCGTAGTTCAATCGGATCGGTCGGAAGTTGGCATTGATACATGCAGACACCTGACTAACAAACAAACTTCCATTTCAAGAAACCGGAGCAAACCTCGTCACGATACTCATCGCCGTGCGCAGGCCATCGACAGCGGCGCTGATGATGCCCCCGGCGTAGCCAGCCCCTTCACCGACGGGAAATAACCCGCGAAAGCCCGGCGTCTCTCGCGAGTCCTGGTCGCGAGCAATCCGCACGGGCGAACTACCTCGCATTTCGGGCCCGACCAGAATCGCGTTCTTCAAAAAGTCGCCCCGCCATTGCCGATCCATCAGCGGCAGCCCCGCGCGAATCGCTTGCACAATCACCGGCGGCAAAACGGCATCGAGCGACGTTGGCACCACTCCACGTGGATACGAGCAGTTTGGTTTGTCGCCAGCGACTGGTGCCCGGCCAGCAATAAAATCACTGGCCCGCTGGATGGGCGAGAAGTAAGTGCCACGGCCGACTTCGAAGGCAACTGCCTCGAACTTGCGTTGAATCTCGACACCGGCGAGCGGATGATCGCTGCCGAACTCTTCGGGCTGGAGAGTGACCATCAGGCCGCTGTTGGCAAAGGGAGTATCGCGACGCGAGTTACTCATGCCGTTGGTGCAGAAGCGATTGGGTTCGCTGATGCTGGGGATGATGTGACCACCCGCGCACATGCAAAACGTGAACACATCTCTCTGACCACGCGCGACCAGCGTGTAGTCAGCTGCACCCAAGCGTTCGAGATAGTTACCACGGCCGTACTTGTGCCGATTCACTTGCTCTTGAGGCTGTTCGATGCGCAGGCCCAACTGAAATGCTTTGGCCTGCATCGGCACGCCCAACTCGTGCAACATCGAGTAGGTATCTCGGGCACTGTGGCCAATCGCCAAGACAACAGCGCTCGCGCGCACATAGCCGCTCGAGGTTTGCACACCGCGCAGCTGACCCTCGCGGACATCGAGCCCTTCCAGGCGGCAGCGAAAACGATACTCTCCGCCGAGCGTTTCGATCTGTCGGCGCAAATTCCGCACGATCAGCGGCAAGCGATTGCTACCCAAGTGCGGACGATGCTCGTAGCGAATCGAGGGCTTGCCGCCGCAAGCAACGAATTGCTCGAGCACCCAATCGACATCGGGCCCCGACATGCGGCACGTCAGCTTGCCATCGCTGAAGGTTCCTGCGCCACCTTCGCCAAACAGATAGTTGTTCTCGGGATCGAGCGGACCACCCGAATCAAACGAACGAATGGCTGGCACTCGTTCCTTGACCTCATCACCTCGTTCGATCACCAGTGGACGATAGCCACGTCGAGCCAGATAGTAGGCCGCGAGCAGACCGCCCGGCCCCGAGCCCACGACAATCGGCCGCTCGGGCAAGGGATCATTTCCCGGCGGCGGATCGACAAACGAAGTGGGCTCGAAAGTTTCAACGCCGGGCAAACGATGCAAGCGCTCGGCTAACCCTGCTTCACCATGAGGCTGAACCATCACGGTGTAGATGAACTTGATCGATTCGCGCGCACGGGCATCGAGGCTCTTGCGCAAGATGCGCCAGTGGTGCACGTCGCTTTCGGAAATGTGCAGCCGCCGAGCGATCTCGCTCTTCAGCGTCTCTTCGGGTTGTTCAACAGGAAGTGCAAGCTGCGTCAGACGGAGAGGCATATCGATCTCGAATGGTGTTGGCGCTTGTACGATAAGGCCACGGCGACCATTGAGCCATAGCTGACCGGAGGGGGAATTTCTCACAGTCAGTTTGTTTTGGCCCGACAATGGCACCGTTACGCCAAAGCCGGGTCATCGTTCACGGCAATGCGACCTGAGCTTATTGGCCGCTACTCTTGCGGAATTGATCGAACTGCTGACGATACTTGCTCGGCGCTTGGGTGCGGCCGCCGGCATCTCGCAGGTCGCGCTGCTTGTCGTTGACGACGCCACCGGCGCGGCGTTTGGTTTTGGGATCTCGCAGACCGAGGCTACGAAAGGCTTCGTCCAACTCCCGAGCCTTGTTGGGGTCGGCTTCGGCATCCTTCTTCAGCTGATTCCAGCGGCGGGCGAAATCTTGCAACTCCTGAGGCGTCATTTGCAGTTTCTTGGCCAATTCGGGATCGGGGGTGTGCTCTTGGTTTCGCAGATGTTGCAGCACCAAATCGGTGGCTCGCTTCGAGAACTGCTCGTTGGCCGCATCGGCGACATCGTCGCTCTTTTTCGTGATTCCCTTGCCATCATCGCCGCCGGAACCACCACCGCTCGGGCTTCCCTTGCCAATCTGGCTTCCACCTGCGTTTGAGCCACCGGGTTCGTTGCCGCCCTTATCGCCGGGCTGCTTCCCTTGTTTGTCACCCTTGCCAGCTTCGGTTCCCTTCTCGCTGGGGCGAGTCGAACTTCCTTCTCCGGCTTGCTGGCCACTCTCACCGGTCTTGCCGGCCGCTTGTGGACCTTTACCTGCCTTCGAGCCGGTTTCGCCCTTGCCCTGTTCCTTGGCCGCTCCAGCACCTTCATCGCCAGGGCTACTGCCACCAGCGGAATCGTTTCCTTGTTGCCCGCCCGATTGTCCCGCACCCTGTTTGCCGCCACCACTTTGGTCGCCGGAAGCGCCTCCCTTGGAATCGGACTGATTCTTGCTGGTGCTGGGACCGCTGGTTTCATTGGATTCCGACTTCTTGCCGTCTCCCTGCATTTCCTTATTCTTGTCACGATTTTGTTCCTGTCCCGTGCCGGAGCCAGTTTTGTCGGACGACTGCTCACCGGCACCCGCTTCGCTGTTTTGGCCAGCGCCGGGATTCTTCTTCTCGCCTTGCGCTGTGGAGGGTTGCTTGCCGTCGCCCTGCTTTGGTGGTCCTTGAGGCGAGCCACCTTTCCCTTCGTTGGGCTGTTGCTTCTCGCCGTTTTGCGGCGAGCCCTGCTGGCCACCAGCAGACTGATTGCCCATCGGTTGCTGGCCAGCGCTGTTTTGGCCGGGCATCGGTTCGCCTTGGCCGTTGGGCTGTTGTTGCTGGGCCGCTTGCTGGCGAGCCTGCTCCTGGGCCTTCGCCACTGCGTCCTTGCCGAACATCTTCTCGAGCTTTTCGAGTTGCTCAGCGGTTACCGGGCCATCCTCGGGCTTCGGCTGGTTCGCACCGTCCTGCTTGCCGGCTTGTGGTTGCCCCGAGCCGTTCTGCTTTTCGCCAGAGTTTTGGCCCGATTGATCCGGCTTGCTCTGGGCACCACCGTTCGGATTCTTCACTTCCTGACCATTGTTCTGCTCGCCATTTTGCTGATTCCCATTCGGTTTCTGCTTGGCCTGCTCGAGCATGTGCTTGAGCACTTCCTCGAACTTGTCGCCATCGTGTTCTGGTTTTTGATTGGCACCACTTCCCGAGCGACCGCTGGCTCCGCCTGCCTGCCCGGTTCCTTGACCGTTATCGCTTTGGTCGCCCGATTCGTTGCCAGACTCTTGTCCCGGACCGTTCGAAGCTCCCGGTGCTCCGCCCTGACCATTGGGGGCCTGCTGCGAGCCGTCCGGTTTAGCCTGTTGCGAATTACCATTGCCACTTTGGCCACCCGACGAATCGGGCGAGGTGGGATCGTTCTGCTCGTTGCCGTTTTGACCACCATTGTTTTGAGGCTGCTGCTGACCAGGCATCGGCGGCTGTTTGCCGGTGTCGCTTTCTTGGGCTTTACCACCGGTGCCCGACTGCGGAGTACCACCGGCACCCTGGCCCGAACCAGAATTGCCTTGGCCCGAGGAATCGCCGCTTTGTTGCCCATCCTGCATAGGTTGATCAGCGGGCTTCTTCTGCTGTTTGTCGTCCGGCTTCTTCTGCTCGCCGCTGTTGGGCTCGGCAGGGTTCGCTTCGTTGGGCATCGGCGAATCTGCACCCTCCGGTTTTTGACCGTTGGGCATGGGCGGCTGCGGATTGTTCGCGCCGCCGTTCATGGGCTGCTGTTCGTTACCCGCCGCTTGATTGTTCGGGTTGGGCTGATTGTTGTTTCCTTGACCGCCGTTCTCGCCACCGGGCTTGCGGGCGGCGACGATGTGAATCGTGTACTCGGCCGTCTCGGCACGCCCCGGCTGTGGCTGCCCCGAGAGAGGGTCGCGACGATTATCAACCGCGATACCTTGATAGGTGATGACCGTGCCTGCTTTCAGGCTCCGCTCACTCGGGCGAAAGACGAACTTGCCCGTCGCCTGCGAAGGTTGATCGCTGGCCGGCATAAACGATTGCTTGAACTGCTCTTGGTCTTTCGTCTTGCCGCTGACGAACAACTGCGACAGGTAAAAATCCGGGTCAACGCCGCGGACCTCAATTGTTAGTTCACCATCTTCGGGCACATCCATACGATGCTGGCGCGGGGCGAGAATCTGCACTTCCGGTGGCAAGTCAGCCTGCACTTGCAACTTGTGCAGCACCGGCTGTTCGCTGATTTCTCCTTGTTCGTTGGCGAACCGCACCTGATAGCTTTCGCGCCACGGAGTGACTCGATCGGCCTTCAGTTGCAATACAAACGAACCCTGCGCAAGCTGGCCTTCCACCTGCAGCGGAATCGTTTCGGCAGCGCTGCCCGGGCGAGGATCGAGCTCGAGAAAAGCCTTCTTGATGGGCTGATTGGCTTTGGCGTGAATCGTAACTCGCGTTCCTTCGAGCGCACTGATCTCACCGGTCTCTTGCGTCTGCGCGGGCTTGCGCGTGTAAGCAGGAAAGGCAAGTTCGGCCTTGGCAACCGCAATCGTCGGTGCCAGGCGCACGCGTATTTCGTAGATCGACGAAACGGCATCCCCAGCTTCGATGTGATACTGCACACCTTGCTGCAAGCCACCCGACGAACTTCGCGAAGCTGGTTTTGAATCATCATCGGGCGCGGGCAGCATCGCCGTATAGCGCCGGCCGCCACTGATGTTCTTCATGGGCACGACGCGATTGAGCACCTGGCCATCGGCCGAGGTATAAATCAAACGCACTTCGTCTTTACTGCCGACGCCTTGAATATCGGCGGAGACTTCGACCGTCGAACCCAGGTAGACCGAATCATGCCCGGGCTTCACTTCGTGAATAATCACGCGCGAAGGACGAGCCAAGTCGGCCCAGGGGGCAACCACGCGGGCAGCTGTTTGAAACGGATCTTTGGGCGAAGCGATTTTGTAGAACGCAGCAA
The DNA here is from genome assembly GCF_049819085.1 of Anatilimnocola aquadivae. Lineage (GTDB taxonomy): Bacteria > Planctomycetota > Planctomycetia > Pirellulales > Pirellulaceae > Anatilimnocola. Next base: position 6,334,329 of record NZ_CP187419.1, on the reverse strand, counting down.
TCGCCATCACGCCACAAAGCACGTAACCCATGCGAATGAGGGGCGCGCGATCGATGACCGTATCGACTTCGACCGTACCGATATCGGTTGCCGCGCGTTGTTCCAGCGCATCGAGCACCGATTGCTTGACGCCCGCATGATCCTGCTTGAGGAACAAAAAGTTGACCAGGCTGTTTTTGAGCGTCGGCGTTGCTTCTTCGATGGCCCTGGCCGAGTAAGCCGGGTTAACGGCGCGAATCAATAGCGGGAACAACTTCGTCGCCAAAAACCAACCGCAGCCCCCGAGGTAGGCCAGCAACATCACCCAGCGGCCAAACCAGCCGAGTGGCATCACCCAGTGATCGATTAGGGCCGCAATCAGAAAGAAGACCAGTGTGCCGATGAGCAGCGTAATGAGTTGGCTGCCAGCTTCGATCCATTTGACGTACGAGCCGGCACGGCCCAGTTGTTGCCGAATGATCCGTTCGCCGGCATGATCTTGCCGCGAGTCGGGTGCCTGCGGAAGGCTCGTCGAGTTCGCTAATCCGGTCGCCATCGCTCGTGCCTGCTTCGAAAGGAGTGCTGCCCCAGATTCAGTCTAACCAGTTCCGGGCGGCGATGCACAAGAAGGGCATACAACGAGGTTTTCACCGCACTCCCTAAGTATAGACGAGCCAGCAGGTGCGGCTGATTCGATCTTCCGACAAAGAAGACGGCAAAGTCTCTGCAACCGTCACAGACGCACTCGCTTCCTTAGCGCTGGCTGCTGTCAACTCGACCATTCCTAAATGTCCAACAACTGGCGAGGTTTTTGGACAGGCTCTCACTCTCGATTCTTGACCGAAACCCTAGAGCACAAACAACTTTTGCGTTCGCGAGCAATGATTGAGTACTGCCTATTTGTCCAACTACCGGCCTGAATCTTGGACAGGCCCCTGAATGCGAACAATGGACTGCGAGTATCACCCCGCTTGGTCAGGAACCACCCCACGCCATCGCGGATCGCACTTCGAACCACCAAGTTGTTGAAAGAACAGTTGTAAATTGTTAAATAATGTTCGTCGTTTGTCAAGTATGTATTATGCACTTTTTTGTGACATGAAACTGACAGCATGCCGGTCAAAATCGAGTGGTACTCAGACCGCTACTTTACGGCAAACTCGTAGCTGCTTAAGCGTTCGTGCTTGGCGTCGAGCAGCGGACACTCTTTCGAGCCTCGCAGGTGGCGGTCGAAAAACGCGGCCGTAAATCCGAGCATCAGTTCAGCATTGCCGCCGCTGACACATTCGGTAGTGGTTTTGCCCAGGCTGATCAGGTTTGTCCAACCCAGGTGGGTCTCGTTCTTTAGCACGACGTAGTACTTCGGCCCCGCCAGCTTTTTGTAGACACCTGGGATCAACGGGGTGATGCCCCAGTCGAGAGTGCCACCCTGAAACAACACCGGGGCGGTTACGTCGGCAATGTTTCCCTGCGTGTGATAGGGAAGCGTGTAAGGTGACAGCACCGCTGCGGCCTTGATGCGCGGCTCGCGAGATTTCTCCCAGGCACCGATCAGGCCCAGGGAGGTGTAACCGCCGAGTGAGTGTCCGGCAGCGCCGATGGCGGCGCTATCAATCCGCTGATGCAGGCCCGAGCCGGCTTTTTGGTTTTCGACCAACAACAGATCGAGCAGGGCGACGACGTCTTCGCGCCGATCGCGAAACTTGTCTTCGTTCCAACTGGCCGCGTTGGCGAAGTTGGGAATGGTGATTGGCTTTTCACGTTTGTTCAGCAGACCATCGGCGTGATTGATGGCAGCCACGACGTAGCCGCGGCGGGCCAACCCTTCGAGCAGAAAAATCGACTGGTCCGCTGAGCCCAAGTACCCGTGTGAGAAAACGACGAGCGGATGCTTCGCGGCGACCACTTCGGCATCGGGTGCGACAAAACCAACCTGACCGCGATAGCTGTGCAACTGCGCGGCCGCTGGAGTGGGATACCACAAGAGCACCGCTCGTTCGCGCTCGGTCTTGTCACTGCCCGTGTAAGTGACCTTCAGCTTGCGAAAGCCGACATGATTCTCGCCCGCTTGTGGCAAGTAGGCCTCGGCCGCGCCAGCGTACTCCAGCCAGCTATGACTGGTGAGACCTGCCGCAGCAAGCCCTAAGACGAAGCGGCGCGTAAGGTTCACGCCGGCAAACCAGCGGCCGGCAGTGCTTGCCGGTCCATTCGGAGAAACGATTTCGGTATTCATAGCGGCTCCTCGTGAATATCTTACCCGAGTGGCAACGAACAGGTTTTTGGCCGGGGAAAAAGTGCGGACAATCCCTGCGGCAGCGTTTGCTTGACACCTTTTCGGGGGCAGTCCAAACTGCGGTTGCTGGTTTGATTCTTGTCGCTTGGTCTTGTTATTGTGTTCGCTTGCGCGAAAGAACTGTTGCACCATGACTTCACCCGATCCGCTGATCAGCTTGCGGGAAGCAGCGGACGACGATACCGGCGAAGGCCGTGCGCGACGACCGAATACTGCCGCAGGACAGGTCACTCGAGGTTGGGCCGCGATCGAACGGGGTGATCCCGAAGCGGCAATCCCGTTTTTTCGAGAAGCCCTGCGATTGCAGCCCGACTTGCCGGCTGCAAGATCGGGAATTGTCGAGGCGCTAAAAGCGCGCCATCCGCTCTATCGCTGGCTGCTGCGAGGCTGCTTTTGGATGGCGACCTTTCCGCCGTCCACACAGATCGCCATCATGATCGGGGTCTATTTCGGCAGCAGACTCATCAGTTCGCTGGCCGAACAAAGTGGCGATGGCCGCTCGCTCATGTGGCCACTGCTGATGCTCGTCTTTGGCCTGAGCGCGCTTGTCGGCATCGCTTCTCCGCTTTTCAATTTGCTGCTGCGATTCGATTCAGTCGGGAGGCGGACTCTCGACGACGATCAAAAGCGGGGCACGAACCTGCTGTTGATAAATTTGCTTCTTCCGCTGCCATTGCTTGCCTGGGCAGCTTGGCAGCAAGATGGGATGAGCCTAGTGGTGTGGCTGCTGCTGAGTTTGATTTCGCTGCCGTCCGCTGCCATCTATCGCTGTGCACCAGGTTGGCCGCGCTGGTTGATGGCGTTCATCACGGGGGCTCTCGTGCTTATTGCAGCGCCGCTGCTGGCAGGAATCTTTTTCGAATTGCCAGCCTGGCTGGCGCGCGAGCGATCCGGCTTGATAGCGCTCTTCGTCTATGCCCTGATCGCCGCGCAGATTGCTGCGACGGGCTTGCTGGCGATTAGTTTTCGCCGCTGATTGTCCTCACTCGCGCGGCGACAGCGTGTTCTTGATAGTTGTGGTCACTTCGACGGTGATGGAAGAATCGCGATACATGCTCTCGGTGACGATTTTCTGAGTGGTCTCCGAGGACAGCGCTCGACCGCTCTCGCGCGAGAACCACACGGTTCCGCTGAGGCTCTGCTGCTTCAGTTTCGGCGGCGTCTTCACCGCAGCTGGTGGCGTCAATTCGAGTTCGCCCTGGACCGTGATCTTTGCCGCGGGTTTGCCATCGCGATCTTCATTTCCGGCAAAAGTGAACTTGCGGGTTTGCTTTACCTTGCCAAGGGCAGCGGTGGTCTCGCGTACATCGGTCCAAGTAGGCATGCTGCCTTCAAATGCCTGCGGCAGCGGCAAAAGAGATTGCTTCAGCAGCTGGCTGATCGATTCTTTCCGCAGGTCCTTTTCTTTGGCAGGACTCGCGGGTTCAGCTTCTTTCGGTGGCTCTGCGGCGGCAGGTGCTACGGGCGCCACTTCACCCTGCGGTGTCATCGTGAAAGTCGACTTGGTACCGAGGACGGGAGCGACCGCGGTGGCGAGATCTTTCGCGGCACCGACGACCGCCTTTTTCTCGCGAGAATCATAGGTGAGCGACGCCTCTCCCTGACCCTTCATTTCGATGCGAATGAAATCGACTGTCTGCTCGATCGTAAACTGCTCAGCCTCTGCCGCCTGCACTTCCCACGACACACTTAGGAGTAGATCGACATTCGACGGGATCTGCTTTGCACCAAAGCTCACCAGCGACTGGGTCTGCTGTTGTGTTTGCAGTGTGAACTTCTGCCCCTTCTCAAACTTCCAGGCCAGCGACTCTTGTGCCTGCGCGCCGATTGAGCAATCACAGCCAATGAGAAAGAGGCCGACCAAGGCAAGCATTGTCTTCATAACGAAAAACTCTCTCCCGGCCGGAGTATCCGGGGATGCGATTTGGTTTCTTCGGTCACGCGAGCGGCCCAACCTGCACCATCTTGCTCGATAGGTGGCCAAGTGCCGTAGTGAGTCGGGGCGACGACGCGCGGATTGAGCAGCTTGAGCGCCGCGAGCGAGTCGTCGATGCCCATGGTGTACAGATCGCCAATCGGTAGTACGACTAGATCGAGTGTTGGTTCGGCGAATAGCCGCATATCGCTGAACAGGGCCGTATCACAGGCGAAATAGATTCGCTTCCCTTCGTTCAACTGCAAGATGAACCCGGCAGAAGCACCACCGTAGGAGCCGTCGGGCAACATCGACGAGTGCCACGCGGGAACCATCTTCACGCTGCCAAACGCGGCGTTGTACGCGCCCCCCAGGTTCATGCCGACGGTGCTTTTCACGCCATGCTTGTTTTCAAACCAAGTGGCGATTTCGAAATTGGCGATCAGCGTGGCGTGATTCTGGTTTGCGATCGTCGCCGCGTCTTCACAGTGATCGAAGTGACCGTGCGAGACGAGAACGAACTCTGCGCGCACGTCCTTCGCCTTGCAAGATGCAGCAGGATTGTTATCCAGGTACGGGTCGAGCACGATGGTGTGGTCGCCCGTTTGGATGAGCCAGGTTGCATGTCCCAGCCAGGTGATGGTGGCCATGGTTCATCCTCGTGGAAAACTGCCAACGGAACTAACGCCCCAGAATCCGCTTCATCGCACCCTTGTACATCTGCACGCCGGGTTGGCCGTAAGGATTGATGCCGAGCAGGCGACCTTCGACGACGGTGGCAATCATCAGCCATTGAAAGTACTGGCCCATGACGGTGACGTCGGTCGTGGGCAAGTGCAAATCGATCGTGGGGCGACCGTCGCTCTTGTAGGCTTCGTTCGTTCCTTGAATGGCGGCCGACATCAGTTCGGGCATTGACTTGCCGGCAATGTCGTTGAGCTTGTCTTGGTCGAATTCGCTCTTGCCGACGGGCAGCGCATCAAACCGCCACTTGTCGACGATCACATTCACAAACAGCTTGTCGCGGCGCCCTTGCTGATGCTGCTGAGCCCGGCTGTGCAGGTCACGGGTGTTGACAGTGGTGAGGGGAGTTGCGCCGAGCAAGCGCTTGCCGAGGCTTTCGGCCAGCAATTGGTCGTACCATAGCCCGGCACATTCGAGCGACTTGGCCCACATGCAGAGGATGCGCAGATTCGCCATGCGGCGAGTTTCCATCAGGTGACAGACCGCCACAAACTGCAGCACCAGGTTTTCGCTGGCCTTGGCTTCGCGAAAGTGCTTCGTCATCAACGAAGCGCCTTGCAGCAAGCGAATGATATCGAGCCCCATCAGTGCCGCGGGTACAAGACCAACGGCCGATAGGATCGAAAAGCGTCCACCGACGCCATCAGGCACCGGGAAGGTTACTTCGGGTTTGCAGCCAATGGCTTTCGACAAGTCTGCCAATCGCCCGGTGGTGCCCGTGACCGGAATCACCAGTTCCGCAGCCTTGGCAACATCGCCACCGCACGACTTCACCAGTGCGGCCATGAACTGGCGGAAGGCAACGGCCGTTTCAAGGGTTTCGCCACTCTTGCTGATGACGACGATGCCCCAGCGAGTTTCCGGCGTGGTTCCTTGCGCGGTGCCGAGCAGGTGCAGCAGACCCTGCGAGGCATCGTTGTCGATGTTGTTCCCTTCGAAGTAAATCCGTGGGTAGCCACCCCGCTCGGCGCGACTCAGTTCGTTGTAATAGGGCTGGCAGCAGGCATCCATGAGCGCCTTGGCACCCATGTACGAGCCGCCGATGCCGAGCACCACAACGCGGTCGACTTTCTCGCGCAGCTTGGCCGCGGCCGTCATGATGCGGCCCATTTCACTGTCGGCCCGATTCTCTTGATACTCGGCGAGCAGGCGATCGGGCAGATCGAGAAAACCGTGATCGAGCGGGTCTTTCTCGGCGGGGATGCTTTTGCCGGCATAGGCCTTGGCGTCAGCTTCGAGCACTTCTTTCTGAGCTTGTAACACAGCCGGCGCGAGTGCGGCGAGTTCCGTTTCGGTCACGCCGAACTCGGGATGCATGGCCCCGGTAAGATCGAGTTTCATCGGAACAATTGCCGCAGCCATGGCAGAAACACCTTGCTCAAAACGAGTGCCGGAAAGCGGAAGGAGCGCGTGCGATTGAAGATACTGGCTCGACGCCACCTTGTGAACGGGCCGGGAGGTAGGGATAAAGGGACGAAGGGTGGAAGAGAGGAAGGGTCGAGCAAAACGCCATGCTTCCTCGCGTCAAATTCCATTCCCTTTGCCCTTCATCTCTTCCACCCTTCATCCCTGATTCACCATGGACATCCACGCCCTGACCCGAGAGTTGCAGGTCAAGAACGACTCGAAAATTGTGATGCTCGTCGCCGATGGTCTCGGTGGCTTGCCGATGACGCCCGGTGGCAAAACGGAACTAGAAACGGCGACGAAGCCAAACCTCGATGCGCTGGCGAAAATCGGCGTTCAAGGTGCCAGTTTGCCTGTTTGTCCCGGCATCGCCCCCGGCAGCGGACCAGGGCACCTCGGACTGTTCGGATACGACCCGATTCAATATGTCATTGGCCGCGGTGCCCTCGAAGCCACCGGCATTGGCTTCGCCATGCAACCTGGCGACGTTGCCGCGCGTGGCAACTACTGCACCCTGGATGCAACGGGCAAGATCAGCGACCGTCGTGCCGGACGCATCGCTTCCGAAGAGAGCGCTCCGCTGGCGATCAAGCTGCGGGATGTGAAGATTCCCGGGGTCGAGGTTTTTGTCGAACCGGTGAAAGAGCATCGCTTTGTCGTCGTCTTCCGTGGTCCAGGCTTAGGCGGCAATGTAAAAGACACCGATCCCCAAGCCGTTGGTAAAGAACCGCTGCAAGCGATTGGTCTCGATGCTCCCAGCGAGAAGGCGGCTGCAATCGCCAACGAGTTCGTCAAGCAAGCGACCAAGATCCTGTCTGGCCATGCCAAGGCGAATGGTCTGACGCTGCGTGGCTTCAGCGGGCGACCAGCATTGCCTAGCTACGAAGAAGTGTATGGGCTGAAAGCTGGGGCGATTGCCGTGTACCCGATGTACAAGGGGCTGGCTCAACTCGTTGGTATGAAGATCCTCGGCAAGGCTCAAACACTGAGCGAGCAAGTCGACGTGATGACGCAGTACTGGAAGGATTTCGATTTCTTCTTCCTGCACTACAAGTACACCGACAGCACCGGCGAAGACGGCAACTTCAATGAGAAGGTGAAGAAGATCGAAGAGTTCGATGCTCTCATCCCGCGCATCCAAGCCTTGAACCCGACTGTGCTGATCGTCACCGGCGATCACAGCACGCCCAGCTATCTCAAGGCACACAGCTGGCATCCTGTGCCGACATTGCTCGTCAGCGATTGCTGCCGCCCCGATGGCAATACGACCTTTGGCGAGAATACCGCGATCCGCGGCGGGCTCGGCCAGTTCGAAGCCAAGTACCTGATGACGCTCGCCCTAGCGAACGCTGGCCGACTGCAAAAGTATGGTGCGTAGGCTTGGAAAGTAGACCGACGCGTCGGGCTACGCAAATCGCTAGTAGTCGTACCAGAGCCCGAGGCCGATCTGTTGCTCGTGCTCGCGGTAGAACGAGAATTGGCTACTGCCACCGTTGAAGTAGTGCAAGCCGACGCGAAGCAAGTGGCTGTTGTCGTCGCCGACCCAGGCCCAGCCCGTTTGCACTGTGAAGTTGCCGCCGAAGTTCAACTCCTGACGCAGGTGGCCGTTGATCGCAAAGAAGGGCTCGCCGCCCCATCCCGTGGGGCGCACTGGTGCCCAGTCGACACCGAACTGGAACTCCCACGGTTCGCTCACGTCGGTGTAAAACGCCCAACCCATTTCGGCGTAGGTGCGCAGTTTTTCGGTCCAAAAATACGTGTGCCCCAACACGAACACGTCGCGGGCAAAGTTCAGCCGCGGATAAGCCGGGTTGTCGATGAGAAACTCATCGCCCAGGTGCGAACTGAGGTGGTAGTAAGCCAGCTTGAAGCGGTGTTGCCCGACACCATAGGTGAGCGGCATGCCACCGCGGAAGTCGACCGCTTGGACATCGACATTATTCTGAATGTCGAGCCGAACTTGTGCGGATCCCTCGACATCAATCTGGAACCCTTCGGGGTTGATATGCGATGAGTTACCGTAACGCCAAATGCCCACGCGCCCACCAAGCGTGGCATCCCACAGGGCGTAGTGATCGTTTTCGTGAATGATGTGTGCCGACAGGCGAGATTCTTTCGCGCCGGCCAGGTAAGACTTGTAGATCAAGCCATCGGGCAGCAAGTGCCACGACCAAGGCTCGCCGACAATTTCTACATTCGGGTGCGAGTCGAGGTACTGATCCATATCGAAGTACTGCTGCGCCGGTGTCGGCGGCAAGCCTTCGGGCTGACCTTCCGTGACTGTGGTCAGTGGCAATTCGTCCCGACCGAACTGGTCGCTGCCGTTGGGATCTTGCAGCATCGACGCTTGGGCAAACGTCATCCCTTGGCCAGGAGGCGCCAGGCTGAAGTGCGAGCGCAGATTGGCACTCGGTCCTGGTCCGCCGACGCCTTGACCAACAGCCGGAACCGCTGGCAGTAGCAGCAACGACAGCAACAACCCGGCCGCAGTGGCCAGTCGTTGGATGAGTCTGCGATGGAATGGCAAGAGGATCAACACGGAGCAACTATCCTGATGAGTCGAAGGGGAGCGATCACAAAGCTGTGACAGGCTGCCCGTTTTCATTTCGACCAACTACAATCGTTTTCTGTGTTACGAGCCGATCTCACGGAACGGACTACCGAGTCCGTAGATTGTCCGCGGGCGGCAGAGTTTACCGAGATGCCCCGATCCACTCCAGAGCGATGTGTGCCAAAGTATCCTTCTGCTAGATAACCACTTACGGCCAGTTCTCGGGCATTCGAACCAGCCGAAAAGTGCTTGCCTGGCAGTAGTTATGGCATTGATAGCGGGTTCGCTATCGCCCCGGTGCTAGCGCCAGATTGCGGTTTTTCACAAACTATTTATCAAGCGGGCGGCAGCTTGAAAGGAGAGACTTCGATGGTCTTACTCGAGTTCAGCATCGCTCCTTTGGAGAAGGGACCGAGCGTCGGCAGCTACGTTGCCCGCAGCTTGCAGATCATCGAAGCCAGCGGTCTCGACTATCGCTTGCACGCCATGGGCACCATCATCGAAGGGGAAGTCGACCAGGTTCTCGACGTCTTTAAACAATGCCTCGCCGCCATGACTGCCGACTGCGAACGAGTCAGTTGCACCATGAAACTCGACTATCGTGAGGGCGCATCCGGGCGTCTAAACTCCAAAGTCACCAGCGTCGAAGACAAACTCGGGCATAAACTGAAGACGATTTCGGATCAGTAGTAGTTTGCGTTTCAATCTGCGTTCTAACTTCTTCGTTTCAACCAAGACCATGCAAACCACGGACGTAGCGATTGTCGGCGGCGGAATCGTGGGCTTGGCCACTGCCTGGCAGTTGCTCAGCCGGTATCCGCACTTGCGCGTCGTGGTGCTCGAGAAGGAAGCTGAGGTCGGTACCCATCAAACCGGGCACAACTCGGGCGTGCTCCATTCGGGCATCTATTACAAGCCTGGCTCGCTCCGCGCGCTTAACTGCCGCACTGGCAAAGCGGCCATGGAAGCATTTTGCAAGGAATACGGCGTTCCCTACGACATTTGCGGCAAGGTCATCGTCGCCGTTAACGAAGCAGAACTACCGGCGCTCGATCGTATCTACGAGCGAGGCCAACAAAACGGTGTTCGCTGCGAAGTGATCAGCAAAGAACGACTCTGCGAGATTGAACCCCACACGGCTGGCATCAAAGCCATTCATGTCCCCGAAGCGGGCATCGTGAACTATGCCGCCGTCACGCGCAAGTTGGCCGAGCTACTCCCCGCGCGAAACGGCCAGGTCTTCACGAACTTTCCCGTGACTAAAATACATGGCGAGGGAGATGGCGTGATGCTCATCTCGCCCGCCGGCGAAATTCTTGCTCGCCACGTGGTCACCTGCAGCGGTCTGCAAAGCGATCGCCTGGCAAAGCTCACCGGCCATCCCACGCCGAATCGCATCGTGCCGTTTCGCGGCGAATACTATGACCTGAAGCCACAAGTCGAACACCTTTGCCGGAATCTTATCTATCCCGTTCCCGATCCGAGTTTTCCGTTCCTTGGCGTCCACTTTACGCGGATGATCGAGGGTGGTGTCGAGTGCGGGCCGAATGCCGTGCTCGCGTTTGCCCGTGAAGGCTACCGCAAACTCGATATCAATGTCGGCGATCTGCTCGAAACGCTCACCTATGGCGGCTTCCTGCGCCTCGCCTCCAAGTATTGGCGAACCGGCGCTGGTGAAATGTGGCGATCGTGGAGCAAAGCGGCCTTCGTTCGCGCCCTGCAACGCTTAATCCCCGAGATCCGCGGCGAAGATCTCGTCGCGGCTCGCACCGGCGTCCGCGCTCAAGCGATCGCTCCCGATGGCCTGATGATCGACGACTTTCTCATCGAAGCGACTGGCCACTTCGTCAACGTCATCAACGCTCCTTCTCCCGCCGCCACCTCGTCCCTCAACGTCGGCAAGCTGATCGTCGACAAACTGGCCGAACGCCTTCTGTAGCTGCTCGCCCTCGTCGGCACTCATCTCATTTGGCAAGCAATTACCGCCAACCTATTTCGCCGTAAGTCAGCAGTTCTGCATGTCGTCTGGGTTGTGATTATTCACAAACCACCACCCTGGGAAAGCATTGATCCACGTATTCCTCGGGAAATACGCACTACTGAGCTCGCGACCACACAAGGTTTGTGAACGCCCCTCGCTTGGAGGGTGTCGTAAATTGCGACGAATCTAGCCACTCAACGACAGATTTGAAAACCCAAATTACCAAAGATCGCTGGCCGCCTCTTACGAAATCGGCCATCGTCATTAGACGCATAGCGAGTGACTAGTTAGGTCACCAAAATAGATTATTAATTATTTTTTAGTCCTTTGCGCCAGCATTGCACGTCGCTTCCGGTGCAGGCGCGTTTCAGGAAACCCGAAGCGTCAGCGAGGAGAGTGCTTCTCGCCGCACGGAAGTGTAGGCGTAGCCAGACCATTCGCTTCGCCCGGAACTGATTCGCCACAAGAGTCTAGCGAACGAATTGCGAAAGAGTTCAGTTCTGTGCCTCCCTTGCGCTCTCCTCGCTAACGCTTCGGGTTACCTCAGAAAATGCCAAAAAGTCCAGCTACTCTTCAGCCGGATCGCCGGGAGCTGGGTTGAGCTCCTCGTCGAGCAGTTCCCACTCACCCGCCGAGGTTCGCAGTTTGGTCGAAATGACCGTGAACAGGAATTCACGAGTCACGATTTGGCCAGAATCCTTGGGACCACGGACGTCGTAAACGTGGCGCTTGCGACCTTCGTTCAAACTGCCAATGAAGCTGTAACTACATTCTTCAATGCCCCCTAGTTGCTCGACGACAACCGGGTGATTGCCCATCTCCGCGGCCAGTTTGTCCGCGTCATCCTGTTTGCCCGATCGGATAACAAAACCGCCCAAACCGCAGAAGGCAATGATGGCGAGCAAGACCAGCGAAACCTTGATCCAGGGTAAAGGCTTGGAGGGAACTGCTTCTGCGGTGAAAGTCTCTGCTTCCACAACTTCCGCATCGAATGTCTCGTTGGCTCCCGAGTTCGCCAGGTGAAGCAGTTTCGCCCGTGGCAGCTTGGGGCCAAACTGCACGGCCTCGCTCACCACGCCCCAGGGAATCCGTTGAATCGAGCCCTTCTCGCCGCGATCCTCGGGCGGCCCGTATTCACCGACAAACGAATGGAGGACATCGCCGTCCGCGGTGGCCATGGTCTCGGTGGTGTCGATCACAATATCGAAGAGCAACAGATCCTTTCCCTCGGCAAAGCGAGCGGGCACGCGCCGCCGCCGGTCGCTCCGGAAGGTATCGTCCCGCAGGATGGTCCGCAGTTCATCGTATTGGGCATCGGCACCGACGTCCCTGTTTGCATAAATCGAAGCGAACAACTCGGCCTTGCGCGCCAACCAGGTTGCCGAATACTGTTCGGGAGGCATAAAGGTGCCAAGCGCCAGCGCGTGTTTGCGGTCGGGGCCAATGATGATGCCATGCATAATGAGCGGCACGATCTTCTCGGGTTGGTCCGACAGCTTCTTCCCCAGCGAGGCAAATGCTTCGAGCGTCAACACGCTCCACAGGCACTTGATTGCGACCAGGGTGAACACAATCGTGGGGAGCAGGCAAATGCCCATGACCAGCGTGACTGCGGTAATCAGTAGGCAGTCGACAAAAGTGATGTCGAACATCTCGAGGGTCGATTTGCCGACGTCCGACCGGAGATACGTCAAAACCTTTTGTCGCAGAAGGGGGCCATCGATGTGGATCTGCGGATTCGAATCAGGCATACAGACTCTTCGGCAGGGAAGTGCCTAACAATGACCGGGGAAATCATTGCTGCAGATTCTGGCCGCGCAGCCGATCGCTTGCAACCAAGATTTGCTGATTCTGGCGCAAGCGAGAGCGCTACTCACCAGCACAGTGACAGGCCTTTGTCACCACTGGCTGCCTGACAACGATTTCAGTAGTGGCTTACTTCAATCCTACAGCCTTGCCGTCGAGCTTCCATTCGTCCTTCGGTTTGCCGATCAGATGCGTGAGGACCGTTACGGCTGGATCGACGAGATAGATCTGCTCTTCGAAGACGCCTCGCTTGGCTGACGGCCCGCTGACAATCAAAAAGCTGCTCAGGATTTCGGGAACCTTGTGCCCACTGCCGTGCCCTTTGCCTTTGCCGCCATGATCGGTGGTGACGACCACCAGCCAATCTTCGTCAGCAATCGTTTTGCGAGCCTTCATTGCTGCAACGAGTTTGCCCACCAGTCCATCGGCCCGCTGAATCGCCTCAGTGTATTGCGGCACGGTGGGATGGAACCCGTGCGTATGACCGGCGACATCAACCTGACCGATGTACACAAACAGGCAATCGGGATTGCCTTCCTGCAGTTCTTTGATCCCAGCATCAACCGCACTGTTGTCGTAGCGGTCGTAGTCCAGCACCGTGTGTGCCTTCTCTTCGTAATTGACGGTGACATCGGCGGCGGAGGTGATCTTTTCGTGCACCGGCTTCCAGGTGACATGCGAAACGGTGCGAGCTTTGGGGTTCACTTCCTTCAGGCGAGCAAACAGGTGGGGGAACTCGGCGTACTTGCTGTCTTTGAATTGATTGTCGTGTACGCCATGCTTGTCGGCCCACACGCCGGTCAGAATCGTCGACCAACCCGGCCCGCTGATGGTGTCGTTCTTCTGGTATCGCTCGCCGAGAATCAAACAGTTCGGCGAGTGAATCCCTTCCTTCATCAGGGCATGCAAGTTCGGCGTCTCTGCCTTCTCCACCGCGTCGAACCGCGTGCCGTCGATGCCGATGTACAGCACCTTCTTCGTTTTCTCGGCCGCAGCGGCGTGCAAGGGCAGAGCGAGCAAACAAGCGGCAACAAGCAGGTAGCGGAGCATGGTGGTCAGGTTCCTTTGTTTCGATCATACGCCCCCGGGCCTGCCCCGGGGGTTTAACGGTTTTTGCGCTAGCGATTCGCGCAACAACCGGCTATCGATAGTGCACAAGCCAATAAACCCCCGCCGCAGGGGCGGGGGCGAGAAGATTCAAAAAGTTTACCAACTCCAGCCTTCGCGCAGGCCGTCGTTGACGACGCAGCCTTGAGGCCAGCGGTTGAGGGAGAGATCGACGAGGCATTCGGCGGCGAGTTTGCCCATGGCGTCGAGCGCCGTTTGATCGATGCCGCCGAGATGCGGGGCAAAGACCACGTTCTCGAACTGCCGCAAGCGACTACTCTGCGGCAGCGGTTCCGTTTTGGTCACATCGAGCCCCGCGCCGAACAGATGCCCGCTGGCGAGGGCATCGGCCAGGGCCTCTTCGTCGACGAGACCGCCGCGCGACGTATTGATTAGTGTGCTGCCGCGCTTCATCTGCGCGAGGCTGCGAGCGTTGATGATGTCGGTGGTTTCTGGCGTGCACGGCATATGCAGACTGACGATATCAGCCTGAGCCAGCAACTCGGCGAACGAGACCAGTTCAATGCCTCGCTGCGCGGCGAACCCGGCATCGGCGTAGGGATCGTAGGCAATCACCTTCAGCCCGAGACCTTGGCAGCGGGGCGTCATCGCGCGGCCAATGCGACCGAGCCCGACCAAGCCGATGGTGTTGCCGGCGAGACGTCGCGGGCAATCTCGCCGCCAGATGTTGCGGCGAATCTCACGATCGCGTGTGCAGGTATCACGAAAGACGGCTGTGATCAGGGCAATCGCCTGTTCGGCGACCGAATGCTCGTTCGTGCCGGGGGTAATGATCACGGCGGAGTTGTGCCGCGTCGCAGCAGCGACATCGACCGCATCGTAACCAACACCCACGCGGGCGACTGCCCGCAACTTGCTGCCCGCAAAGATCTGCTCGCTGTAGCGCTCGACGCTCGCGAGCGTACAGTCGATCCCTTGCAACTGCTCGAGAAACTGCTCGGGAGACAGCAGCGTGCAATCTCCCTCGGCCATCACCACTTCAAAACCTGCTGCATCCAGCACGTCGCGCCAGGGCCCCTTGCCGCTCGCATACACCACCGGCGTGACGAGAACACGAGGCATGGCAGACCTAAGTTCTGAGTTGCGAGTTCTGAGTTTTGAGACAGGAATTCTGAGAATGAGTTCTAAGTCTTGTCTCCGAACTTAGAACTCTGAACTCAGAACTTTTGGCGTTAGACGAGGTCCGCGCCCAGGCTCTTGGCTTCAGCCTTGATGTCGCTGCCGTCGGGAGTGGCGTCGTTGTTGATGTCGTACCAATCTTCGCTGAAGGCGAGGTAGCCACCCTTGCCCTTGTTGGCATTGTCGATGGCTACGTTCGTGGCGAGAGCAATCACAGCGTCGCCGAGGGCGATCTTGGCATTGCAGCGAGGCTGATTCTCGGGAGCCGGGTTGCGAATGCACCAGGCCCAGTGCTCGATCTCTTCGGTATAACCGCGGCTGACCGGCCCGGACGAGGCAGCTGCCTTGGCGAGCGAGGGACCCTTGCCGCTGGCTTGGGTATCGAGCGACGGGCCACCCTTGTCGTCCTTCACGCCGATCTTGGTTGAGGTGTCGCTGTTCTTGAACAGCAGCACTTCCTGCTCGCGTTCGAGCAGCAACGTACCCTTGGTCCCCATGACGGTTTCGCCATAGCCACCCCAGCCGTTGCCGTTGATCGACGAGTAGGTAACGACGATCTTCTTTTCGGGATGCTTCACGGCGTCGTAGGCAGGAATGCCCGTTTCACTGCCGGGATAGCCGGTCGCGGCATCGTAGTAGCCTGGATCGTAGCCCGGTTCGTAACCGGGACCAGGAAATTCGTACATGCAGTAAACGTGATCTTCGGCTTCGCGATCGAGTGGGAAGGTGTGACGACCACCCACGGCATGCACGCTCAGCGGGTGAGCTTTCTTGCCGTCCTTGCGCAGGGCGCTGCAGAAAATGCTGGCCGCGTCGAGTTGGTGGCTGCCGAGTTCGGCCATCAAGCCACCACCGGTCCGTTGGAACAACCGCCAACGAGCCAGTTCTTCGCGAGCTTCCCGAATCTTGCCGTTGCCCAGGTCAAAGTCTTTGTAGCCGTACTTCTTGGCATCGACGTCGGCGTCGAGCAGCCAGGCTTCCCATTGCGCAACTTGCTTGGCGAGCATGGTAGCGGCGGCAGGATTCTTCTCGCCCTTCAGATCGTCTTGCAGATCCTTGAGCTTCTTGGCGACAAAGTTGGTCTTTTCGGACTTACCGGTCTTCTTGTTGATCGTTTCGATTTCCCAAGGCAAAGGCTGTTGCCAGCTATCGTTGCCGGGCAAGTTGCCGCGATGCCACTGGGCACGGATGTGATGCATTTCGCCGAGCGCGCCCCAGCGGAGCAGGTTCACGGCGTTGTCGTAGAGCACGCTATAGTGCCGCTGATGACCGACGGCCAGCAACTTGCCGGTCTTGTCGGCAACTCGGCCCATCAGTTTGCACTGGGCCACATTGTGAGCCATCAGCTTTTCGGTCAGCACGTGCTTGCCGGCTTGCAGAGCTTCGACGGCGACGATGGCGTGCAAGTGCAGCGGCAGGGCGATGATGATCGCCTCGACGTCGGGGTTCTTCAGCGTTTCTTTGTAGTCGGTCGAGACTTTGATCTTTTGCTTGGCAGCGGTTTCGTCCGAGTAGCCGTAGCGCTTGATCAGACCCTGGCGATTGGCGAGAGCCACATCGCCGGCCCAGTCGCCGTGAAAGGCGCGATGGACGTTGTAGGGGCGAATGTCGCAGATCTCGACCACATCGACATAGTCGGGATTGCAGGCGTTGATGAGCACGCCACCTTCGTCACCGGTACCGATGACGGCGATGCGTACTGGACTGGCCAGCTTCTGGCTTTCTTTCCAGAAGTAGGTCGCCCCGAGACCGGCGCCCGAGACGATGCCCGCCCCGACTACACCCTTGAGGAAGTCGCGGCGATTGAAGGGCTCGGCGGCCGGACTGCGATCGTACGAGTCCATCGCGGCGTAATAGTTTTCTTGACCAACAGCCCGTTCTTCTGGTGTCAGATTCATGCTTTCGCTCCTTGTTTCACCGAGCCACTCGGGGCCGATACTGTTCTGGCTGAAGGTACTCGGTTCCGGCGATATTGCCGCCAGAGCCCGGCTACGATGTAGTCTAAACCGCAGAATTGTCCCGCACCAATCGCGGCCAACGCGAACAGAGCGAGCATCTCGACAAACTGATAGAAAATCGGTGCACCACCGTAGCCTGGCCACTGCGATGCACAAACCCCGGCCAGAAACAGCCCGGCGGCAATCCCCGCAGGACGTGTAAACAGGCCGATGATGAGCAGCAGACCCACGATGGTATCAAAGTAAGGAATGAACCAGTCCATGAACTCCGAATCGAGCGGCCGGCGCCCCATCTTGCCGATGGGCATTCGTCCATGCCTGATTAATTGTTCCGACGTGGCAAGTTCGTTGAAATCGTTTTCAACATCGACCCACATTTTGTCGATGCCGGCCAGAATCGGGCCGCGGAGTGAATTGCGGTCCGAATCGATCCGAGCATCGTGAGCTTGCAACGACGAGAGTCCCGCACGCACGGGACTTTCGCGGTTTTCGTCGCGCCGCTTCAACTGGAGTCGGTACTCTTCAATGTCGTCCGCCTTCGAGCCGAAGTACCATTTGGCGCGCTTCGTATATTCCTCTACGAGTTTGTCGGCCGCTTTGGTTTGCTTTTCATCGAAATGAAAATGTTCGCCGACTCGTTTGGAGTAGTCTTTCCAATAGGCCAGCGTGCCGCCGCCGTCGAGGCGATACTCGCCGTCGATGTCCCAAACCATCTGGCGGTACATGGGAGCCAGCGGACCTTTGGCATTGGCAAAGAAGCCGCCGGTAAACGGCTTTCGGTCGTTTAGCTTCGTGGTGCCTTCCAGATAGAAGTGCAGGCCCACACCGACGCGCAGGGCCACAATGGCTGCGACCACCCACCAGCCAACCGTAATGCGATACGTACTCAGGGGAGAAGCTCCTCAAAGAATCCCAGTTCGGCCGCAGTCGCCAGCGATCATTGCCGTGCGTACCGTGACCGACCGAAGAATCTGCCATTATGACTACTTACGGGCAGTTCGCCAACCGCTGAGCAGGCGGGCTGCCGCAAGTTTTCTAGGAGTGCCGGCCAAACTGTCAGGTGTCGTACTCGCCGCTGGACCAAGGCGGCCAGAAGCACATGTAGTTGCCGGGCTCGACAATCACGCTCCAGTCCTCGCCGGCTTCGTCGGGCTCCTGCGGAATAAAACCGAACTCGACCCCAAAGCGTTCGATCTGGAACGGCGCGACCTTGATCTTGCGGAACTTGACCGGGCCCAACGAGGCCAGCAATTCGTCTCGGCGAGCCGCGCAGGCAGTTTCGTCCAGCGTCGCCCGCGTGCCCACATCCTCGATGGTCGCTGTTTTCAGCGCACCCGCTTTGTCGAACAAGTAGAGGGCAATGAACTCTCGTCCTGGATTGCCACTGCTGGCCGGCACAAAGGGGGTCGTCAAAAAGAATTGATCGCCCTCCTTGGTATGCCCAACGTGTTTCGCGTAGTAGTCGTCGTGATCCAAGGCAACGAGCTTGGGCGGTCCTTTAGGCATCAGCTGACTCCCGTTCAAATGCGGCAAGAGTGTGATCGCGGCCCGCGATTGTAGACGGTGCTTTCGAGCGGAATCAACTTTGGGAAGTAGCCGCGATACGAGCAACGGAGCCAATTTTCAGCTGCGGATAGTTGACACTGGGGTTGTCGGCCACGCATGATTGGAGGCCCGCAACGCGACAGCCTCGAATGAAAATACTGCTTCCGTTGAAAACAGGCTGATTCCGCGCCGCCCGCCTTTTGCTGCCCTTCCCAGCTGGAGTTGCCCATGCCAGGTCGTGTGTTTCGTTCCCTGCTCACCGTCGGTTTGCTGGCGTCGGCCTCCGCAGTTCAGCTCTTTGCGGCTGATGTGCCGCCGCGCGTGATCCCTTTCGAGCGTTACCACGCCACCGCGAAAGATCAAATCGCGGCCGGTAATCTGTTGCTGGGCGAGCTCAACTGCACTGCGTGCCATACCGCTGACAAATCGCTGGCCGAGCACATTCAGAAGAAGCCGGCGCCGGTGCTGGATACGCTGGGCAACCGCGTACGCCCTGAGTACCTGCTCAAGTTCCTGATGGATCCGCAGGCCGTAAAGCCGGGCACGACCATGCCCAACGCCTTGGCCGGCATCCCCGAAGGTGGCCGGAAAGAAGTCGTCGAAGCGATCGTTCAGTTTCTGGCCACAACGGGCAACACGACAGAAGTGGCTCCGCTCCGGGGTGGTGCCGCACGCGGCGAAGCCCTCTATCACTCGGTTGGCTGTCTCGCCTGTCATGATCCGCGTCCAGCCGAGAACCCACCAGCCGCGTTGCCAACTTCCATTCCGATCGGCATCCCCTCGCGCAAGTACACGCTTCCCGGTTTGACCGAGTTTCTGCAAAACCCGCTTATCGTCCGACCCGGCGGCCGGATGCCACACTTGAACCTGAACTCCGCCGATGCCCGCGATGTGGCTTCGTTCCTGCTCAACGATTTGGACATGGCTGCTGGCCTGCAGTATTCGTACTACGAAGGAACCTGGGACAAGCTGCCCGACTTCAGCACGCTGAAGCCCAAAGAAACCGGCGATGCCGAAGGCTTCGATCTAAAAGTGGCCAAGCGCAAAGACAACTTCGCCTTGCGTTTTGATGGCACCATCAAACTCGATACCGATGTCGACTATTTGTTTCTGATTGGCTCCGATGATGGCTCGCGGCTGATCATCGACGGCAAGACCATCATCGAGAACGACGGTATTCATCCCTTCAGCCAGAAGCGCAAGCCGCTGAAGTTGAAGGCGGGCCTGCACAACGTAGTCGTCGAATACTTTGAGCAGGGTGGCGGAGAAGAGTTGCAAGTATTGTTCGAAGCCAAGGGGAAACCACCGCAGGATCTGGCTACGCTGATCGTCATTCCCGAACCCAAGGAGCCAAAGCCCAAGCCTGAAGCATTCGTGCGGAAGCCGGAGTTGGTCGAGAAGGGACGTGAGTACTTCACGACGCTGGGTTGTGCCTCTTGCCATTCGCTAAAGCAGGATGGCAAACAAGTCGCGGCCAAACCGATAAACATGGCGGCCGCATTAGCTGAGCTAAAAGGCGCTGGCGGCTGCTTGAATGCCAGTTCCGATAAATCGCCTCGCTACGCGCTTGATACTCGTCAGCAGAGTGCTCTGCTGGCTGCGTTAGCTGCAGCCAACAAGCCCGTGACCGAACTCGCCGGCCAGCAACTCGTCGACCTGAACCTGATTCGCTTCAACTGCATCTCGTGCCATACCCGCGGTGAGTTGGGTGGCGTCGAAGAAAGCCGCAATCCGCACTTCAAATCCGATATGCCCGAAATGGGCGACGAAGGTCGCATTCCTCCTTCACTCACCGGCGCAGGTGCCAAGCTCAAGAGTGAATGGATCAAGACCGTCATGGACCAAGGGGCCAAAGACCGTCCCTACATGTTCACCCGCATGCCTCGCTTTGGTTTGAAGAACGTCGAGAGTCTCGTTGCCGGGATTGAATCAACCGACGCCAACCTCGTTAAACCAGTTGCAGCCGCCGAGATCGATCCGGAAGACAAGAAATTCAAGGCAGTCGGCCGTCAACTCGTCGGCGGACAAGGGATGTCGTGCATCAAGTGCCACACCTTTGCCAATAAGAAGTCAACGGGCATTCAGGCTCTCAGCCTGACGACGATGACCAAGCGGTTGCGTCCGGAGTGGTTCCATCACTATCTGATCAACCCACAAGCCTATCGACCGGGCACGCGCATGCCCGCTGGCTGGCCCAACGGTGAATCGCAACTGCCGAAGATTCTCGAAGGGAATACAACCAAGCAGATTGCTGCAATCTGGTCGTACCTGTCGGATGGTGACAAGGCCAGCTTGCCCTCGGGGCTGGTGACCGGAGCGATCGAACTGATCGCCTTTGACGAAGCAATCATGTATCGCAACTTCATTGAAGGCGCTGGCGCTCGCGCGATCGGTGTTGGTTATCCCGAGAAGCTGAATCTCGCCTTTGATGCCAATAACCTGCGGCTGGCGATGATCTGGCACAACGGCTTCATGGACGCTTCGCGGCATTGGACCGGCCGCGGTGTTGGCTACGAACCGCCGCTCGGCGACAACGTCGTCAAGTTGCCCGATGGTGCTCCGTTCGCCGTGCTCAAGAGTTCTACCGATGCCTGGCCGACGGAAAAACCAAAGGATCTGGGCTATCAGTTCGAAGGTTATCGCCTCGAAGCCAAACGACAGCCCACCTTCTTGTACGCCCTTAACGGGATCGAGATCGAAGATCATCCAGCGCCGGCAGGCGAGCCAGGAGTGTACGTCCTCCAGCGGAAGTTCACCTTCAAAGCCCGCGAAGGTGCTGAAGTCCCTGCCGAGTTGCAGTATCGCGCCGTGGTCGCTGACAAGATCGAAGCCGTCGATGGCGGCTTCAAAATCAACGGCCAGTGGACTCTGCGAGTTCGCACTGATCAAAAAGGTATCGTGCGGCAAAGTAACAACAAGAGTGAACTGCTCATTCCCGTCCGCTTCGCCAATCGAGAAGCGAACCTCACGATTGAATACGACTGGTAATGTTGGCGGTCGTTGCGGAGTCGGTTCTTCACTTGCCTTCAATCATTCGGAAATAAGCTCTATGCCACGCTTCAAACTCTCATACTTGTTCGCCCTGCTCGGCACGCTGCTGGTTGCCTCGCTGGCCAATGCCCAGATGCCCAAGGAAGAAGACTATTATCAAATCGTCCGCTTCCCCGTCCCGGAATACATCAGCTTGGAAGCTGGTGGTCTGGAATGGCTGCCCGACGGCAAGCTGGCAATTTCAACTCGCCGGGGCGACATCTTTTTGCTCGACGAACCGCTGACAAAGGATCCCGAGCAAGCGTCGTTTTCGAAGTACGCCGGTGGCTTGCACGAAGTGCTCGGTTTGTCGCTCAATAAGGACGGCTGGCTCTATGCCACCCAGCGGTGCGAAGTCACCAAGATCAAAGATGAAGACAAAGACGGTCGGGCTGACATCTTCAAGACGGTTAGCGATGGCTGGGAGATCAACGGCGACTATCACGAGTACGCCTTTGGTTCCAAGTTCGACAAGGACGGCAACTTGTGGGTGGTCCTCTGCTTGACCGGCTCGTTCGATAGCAAAAACAAGTATCGAGGCTGGTGTCTGCGCATCACGCCCGATGGCAAAGTCATTCCGACGTGCAGCGGTGTTCGCTCGCCCGGCGGTATCGGCATGAATGCAGCTGGCGATATGTTCTATACCGACAATCAAGGTCCCTGGAACGGTGCCTGCAGCCTGAAGCACCTGAAGCCCGGCAAGTTCGTCGGCCATCCTGGCGGCAATGGCTGGTACTCGGAAACCAACGGTGTGATGGGGCCGCGTCCGGAAGATCCGAAGAGTGGCAGCCGGATGATGGTCGAAGCCAAGCGTATTCCGGAACTGGAACCACCAGCTGTTTACTTTCCCTACAACAAAATGGGGCAATCGGCTGCGGGTATTGCGACGGATGTTTCCGGCGGCAAGTTCGGTCCGTTCAAAGACCAACTCTTCGTCGGCGATCAGACACACAGTACGGTAATGCGAGTCTGCTTGGAGAAAGTGAAAGATCACTATCAAGGTGCTTGCTTCCCGTTCCGTTCTGGCATGGGTTCTGGTTCGCTGTCGTTGCTCTTCAACAAAGATGGCTCGCTGTTTGTGGGCGGTACAAATCGAGGTTGGGGCTCGCGTGGCACTCAGCCCCATTCGCTCGATCGCCTGGTGTGGACGGGCAAGACGCCGTTCGAGATTCTCGAAATGCACGCCCAGCACGATGGCTTCGAACTGACCTTCACCGAGAAGGTTGATCCCAAAACCGCTGGCGATCCAAAGTCGTACAAGCTGTCGACGTACACGTACATTTATCAGCAAGCCTACGGCAGCCCCGAAGTCGATCAGACCACGCCCGAAATTACCAAGGTCGAAGTCTCGCCCGATGGTCTAAAGGCCCGGCTGTTCGTCACCGGATTGCAGGAAGGTCATGTGCACGAGTTGCAAGCAGCGGGTGTCACCTCCGCCGCTGGTTTGCCGTTACTCCACAACATGGCGTATTACACACTTAACTACATTCCCGACGCTCCCAAGTAGCTCTCCCAAAAATGAACCGCTTCATCCTCTCCCTGCTAGTTATCACCCTCCTGCTCGTTTCCGGCTGTGGTCCTCGCGGTCCCGTGGTCGTGCCCGTTACCGGCACTGTCACTCTTGACGGCACGCCCGTCGAAGGGGCCAGCGTCATGTTTATGCCAGTTGCGGCCGGCGCTGCTCCAGCCGGGGGCACGCTTCCGGCTGTGGGCAAGACAGACAAGGACGGCAAGTTCGAACTGGAAACCGATGGCAAGAAGGGAGCCGTCGAAGGAGATTACGCCGTGGTTGTCAGCAAGATCACCATGGAGGGAATCAAAGTCAACGAAGATGGCACCTCCGGCGAAGCTGGTACCATGCGGACGACCTATCACCTGCCGGTAAAGTACGGCAAAAAGGAATCGTCCGGTTTCCAGCAAGCGGTAAAGAAGGGGATGCCCGCCGTTGATTTGAAGCTATCGAAGAACTGACCTCGTCAGTAAAATGAATGACGGTCCGCGTGATTTGTGCGACTCGTTTCGCCACCTCTCCAATCACTTGCTCCCATGAAAAATCCATCTCGCCGCGCATTTACCCTCGTCGAACTTCTGGTCGTGATCGCCATCATCGGCGTCTTGGTCGCGCTGCTCTTGCCGGCCGTTCAAGCCGCTCGTGAAGCCGCGAGGCGAACGCAGTGCGTCAACAACCTCAAGCAGATTGGCATCGCGCTTCACAACTACTCCGATACGCTGCGCACATTGCCACCCGGTTCGATTTGGATTTCCAGTGCCGCACCAAATAACGCCAATAATCGCGGCCCGATCTTGATTCATATTTTGCCCTTCCTTGAGCAACAATCTCTGTACGAGAAGTTCGATTTCAACTCGGTTCCGGACAATCAGACTTTGCCCGGTGGCGCATTGATCGCGGCGACAAAGCTCAAAGTTTATACGTGCCCGAGCGACAAGAATTCCGGCTTGCTCAACGGTCGGGCGATTCACAACTACACGGCCAGTTGCGGCCCGACCGGTCATTCCGATAGCCCTTCGTGTTCGTGTTCGACCGGCGCAAGTTGGGTGGCGTACGCCATCGTGCCCCACGGTGATCCGGCACCTCAGCAGAATGGCGCTGGTGCCTTTTATCGCCAAGGACGCGTAACTCGACTTGCAGAAGTCACCGATGGTTTATCGCAGACGATCTTCTTTGGCGAAGTCCGCCGCGATTGTTCGATTCACGTGAACGGCGGTTGGGCTGGCTCGAACAACGCGAATGGATTGACGTCGACGATCGTCCCCATCAACGCCGATAGCTGCAACAACGCTTCGACCGACAACTGCAAACGTCCTTGCAATTGGAACATGGAATTGGGATTCAAGTCGTTGCATCCCGGCGGTGCCAACTTTCTCTTCGGTGATGGTTCTGTCCGCTTTTTGCAACAGAATATTGACCACGACAACTACCAAGCACTTGGCGGCAAGTCGGACGGCAAGAGCGCGATTGTGCCCTAGCTGCCACTGGTCAAGAATCTCTTCGCGTGACTCTTCAAAGCCACAAAATGTGCCTGGCTTTGTGGCTTTCCAGGACCGGCAATTTTTGCCGGACTTGCTCTTTTTGCCGCTTTCGCTAGCGGTTATATTTCCCCCCAATGCTGGAACAGTTGCCGCGCGGGTTATGGACCGAGGCGGCGACGTGGGATTGTTGGTTCGCTTGTCCAAGAGCCTTTTTTGTTTGTCGACCGGGTCTGCTTCCAATCGCCGAACGACAGGGTCCAAGGAGAATCGACGTGTGCCTCACCGCGTAGGATGCGGTTTCAGGTAACTGTTCGTCGGCACGCATTGGAATGTTTTGGGATTACTGTTACAGGACCTGTGTATGAAGCGGATTTATGTGGGCAATTTGCCCTGGTCGTACTCCTCGTCGGACTTGGAGACCATGTTTGGCGAGTTCGGCCAGGTTGCAGCGGCCGAAGTGATTATGGATCGTGAAACCGGCCGCTCGCGCGGGTTCGGATTCGTCCAAATGGCCAACGATGCCGACTGCGAACCAGCCATCGAAGCTCTCAACGGACAAGATTGCAACGGTCGCCCTCTCGTCGTGAACGAAGCTCGTGAACGCAGCTCGGGTGGAGGCGGCGGTGGCGGCGGACGTGGTTACGGTGGTGGTGGAGGTGGCGGCGGCTATGGTGGTGGTCGCGGTGGATATGGCGGCGGTGGTGGAGGAGGAGGTAGTTACGGCGGTGGCGGAGGTGGCGGCGGTGGAGGCCGTGAATCTCGCGGCAGCTACGGCGGTGGCGGCCGTGATGGTGGTGGTCGCGATGGCGGATACGGTGGTGGAGGTGGCGGTGGTTACGGCGGTGGAGGTGGCGGTGGTTACGGCGGTGGCCGTGATCGCGATGGGGGCGGCGGCGGCGGTCGTCGCTACTAAGCGGCGACGGGTGCCATAGGCCCCAGCCAGCGAGCCCTGCTCGCGGTAGAATAGAGAAATCCTCTGCGGCACGGCAGTCAATGCTGTGCCGCGTTCATTTGGTGACGGTCTCGATTCGAAAGTCTTCCTCACATGCCTCGCACCTTTGATGGAGCCAGCGGTCCTGTTTCCGGTCGGTTCGCCATTGTCGTCTCTCGCTACAACGAGAACGTCACGGGCAAGCTGCTGCAGGGAGCGATCGACACGCTGACGCAAGCGGGCATTGCCGATGGCGACATCGACGTCGCCTGGGTTCCTGGCGCGTGGGAGATTCCGCTCATCGCCCAGCGCATGGCAGAGTCCGGCCACTACGCGGCTGTGCTGAATCTGGGTGCTGTCATTCGCGGCGAAACCACCCACGACGAGCACATCAATCGCCAGGTGAGTTTGAGCCTGGGCGAACTTTCGCTGGTCACTGGCGTGCCGATGCTCTTCGGCGTACTCACGGTCAATTCGCTCGAGCAGGCCATTCATCGCTCGGGTGGCAATGTGGGAAACAAAGGCCACGAGTGTGCCGAAGCAGCACTGCAAATGGTTCGCCTGCTGGCACAATTGCCCGTGTAGCAAGCTTTCGCTGCTTCGCTGGCCAACGCAGTTTGCCGGCTTGGTTTTGAAGTGTCGCTGCCGGCGGCCTTTCTGTATTCTCCCGCCTGAAATGCTGGAGCGCGGCTCGCAGGCTCGTCGATACTCGACGCGATAAGCCACCGCTGCGCCCGTACGCCAGGGAGCCTGCTGCCGATGACATCCGAACCCAATCAGCCTGCCAGCGCGCCTGCCGGCTTGCCTCCCCAAGCCAAGCGACGTGCCCCCAGCAGCGTCGCCCGCGAACTGCCGCACGACCGAGGCGCTCGGCCGCTCGAGCACTTCATTCCCATTCGCAAGGCCGACCTCGTTCGCCTGCTGCAAAACGACTCCGCCCTGGAGCTTCACGAGCGCGAGCCATTTGCCCACTTCTGCAAGCTGGTCGAAGCCACTCTCCATCACGACTTTCACAAGCACCTGGAAGAACTGAAGGACGCCTACGCGCCGTTCGATCCCGATGCCGAACCCAAGCCGCGCGAAGTGCTGACCGTTGAGCAGCGCGAAGGTCTCGCCGTCCGTCTGTTCGACCGCTTTGACGATCTCCTGCAACGCGCCAACTTCCGCCGACTCTCTGCCGACGAGTTGCAGTACTCCTTGCAAACTCACAACGAGTCCGGCGTCGAGGTTCTGGCGAATCTCGAGATCTTCGAACGGCTCGAGATCTACGTGCGCGGCGATGTCATCGGCAAGAAGACCATTCGCAACTGGGCCAAGTTCGGTCGCTGGCAAGAGACCGAAATCTGCACCTACCAGCGACTCGCCCTCATGTTCCGCTTGAAGAAAGGTGCCGCGCCGAATCAGCCTCTCGATCCTTCCGCCGTCGTACTCAAGCTCTTCAAGAACATTCCCAAGTCCGATATCGAGATGCTGTTGCCCGGCACGCAAGTGCGGATGTCGCTGCTGGACAAAGGCAAGATCTGGCTCCCTACGCTTTCCGGCGTCGGCTTCACCGCCTTCAAGCTGGTGCAAGGTGCCGCGGCGGTTGCCTTCGCCAGTCTGCAGGGAACTCTTGCCTTCCTGGCGTTGCTCAGCGGCGTCTTTGGCTACGGCCTGCGGTCGTTCTATGGCTACCTCAACACACGCGATCGGTATCATCTCAATCTCACACGCAGCTTGTACTTTCAGAATCTCGATAGCAACGCGGGCGTAATGCATCGCTTGCTGGACGAAGCCGAAGAGCAGGAATTTCGAGAGATCATCCTCGCCTGGTGGCTCTTGCGGCAGAGCGGTTTCGCAGCCGTCAGCAGCGAACAACTCGATCGCTCCGCCGAAGCCTGGCTGCACCAAAAGCTCGGGCTGCACGTCGATTTCGAAGTCAGCGATGCCCTGGGCAAGTTGCAGCGCATGGGCCTGTGCCGCGAAATGCCAGGGCACAAGTATCGCGCCGTCGATCTCGAAAGCGCACTCGTCACGCTCGACCGCGCGTGGGATCAGCAGTTCGAATTCAACCGGCAACCCGCTAGTACCATCCCACTCCGCCGCGCAGCCTGATCAATCCATACCGACCTTAGTGCGACCGCTGCACCACAAAGTCCGCGACCATCTGCAGCACGAACTTCGCCGGAGACTCTGGCAGGCAATCGAGCCGCGCTCGCGATTGAGCAGCAAACTCTTGCGCCCGCTGCTTCGCGTATTCAAGCCCACCGTAGCGATTCAAATACGGCAATAGCGTAGCCGGCGTGGCCTGTTCGCTTGTGAGCAGTTCCAGCAGCTTGCTCCGATCTTCGGGCGAGGCCTCACGCAGTGTGTGAATAAGCGGCAGCGTCGGCTTTTGCTTTTCCAGATCGGTTCCCAGCGACTTGCCCGTGGCTCCTTCTTCACCTTCCAGGTCCAGCAAGTCGTCAGCAATCTGAAAGGCAATTCCTAACTCGCGACCATATAGATCGAGCTGTTCAACCTTCGCTTCGGGCAGGCCAGCGAACAGCGCACCTAGCCGGCAACTGCAAGCGGTGAGCTCCGCGGTCTTGGCTTCGATCACTTGCAGATACTCTTCTTCGCCCAGGTCGAACTGCCCGCGCGTTCCCTTCTGCCGCAACTCACCTTCGCAGACAATGTTCGTCGAGTGGCCAATCAGGCGGCACCCCAACACGCTGTCGATGGTGCTGGCCAGGTGAAAGGCATGCGTGAACAGATAGTCGCCAAGGAGTACGCTGGCTTCGTTGTCCCAGCGGGCATTCACCGTCGCCAGGTGACGCCGCATCTGCGCGTTGTCGAGCACATCGTCGTGCACCAGCGTCGCCGTGTGCACCATCTCGACGACGGCCGCCAGAATCAAGTGTTCGTTGGTTACCTTGCCCGCGGCCTTGGCGGTGAGCAGCAGCAACGCCGGGCGAAGTCGCTTGCCCCCGAGCAAGCAGCCGTAGCGAACCAGTTCGTCGACATACGGATGCGGGTGATGCATCTCTCGCCGGAAGATGGCTTCGACCTGAGCCAGCTCCTCGGCGACCGGGGCGTACAGCGTTTGCAGCGCAGGCGAAAGCGTGCCGGGATCGGCGGTCAGTGTGGACATGGGTTCTGCATCCTGCCGCGTCATGATTCGTGGTCCGGCCGAAGTGCCGGTCCTTCCAGGGACTTAACCGCAGAGCTGCTGGTGGCTTCACGGACAAAATGGCCACTTCGTCCGCCGGTCTTTTCTTCCAGTTGAATCCGCTCGATCACCAGCCCGCGATCGATGGCCTTGCACATGTCGTAAATGGTTAAGGCGGCTGCAGATACGGCGACCAATGCTTCCATTTCGACCCCTGTTTTGCTGGTCACCCGAGCCGTTGCCGAAATTTGCACGGCGTCGGTCCCGAGGAAGTCGAAGCCGATGGTCACCCCTTCCAGCGGCAGGGTATGGCACAGGGGAATCAGGTCGGCGGTCCGTTTGGCGGCCATGATGCCGGCCAATCGGGCCACCTCCAGCACGTTCCCCTTGCTCAGCGTCCCTTCCTTAACCCGTTGCAGCGTCGCGGGTTGCATCCGCACGATTCCGCTGGCCGTGGCGGTTCGCAGCGTGACGGCCTTGGCCGACACATCCACCATCCGGCTCCCCCCCGCTTCGTCGAAATGTGTCAGTTCATCGGCCACGGCGGCAGGGCTTACAGCGAGATAGGAGCAGAAAAACGGGGCGAAACGTCTGTTAAGAATACAGTTCCCCTTCCTAGCTGAACAGGCAGGAGGGCCACCGCCGCAGGTGTACTGACGGCCGTTGCCCAGCCCGCGAAACGCCGGCAGAATGACAGCATCTCGAGCCCCCCGAATTCCTTCCCGCAAAAAGTCGATTCGCATGTTCCACACCCCGCTCAATCGACTCCGCTGGATCGGCATCCTCGAAGGCATCTCGTACCTGGTGCTGCTGTTCATCGCCATGCCGCTCAAGTACTTCGCCGGCCAGCCCCTCGCCGTGCAAGTCGTCGGCAGCATCCACGGCGGACTCTTTATTCTGTTTGTCCTCTCGGTTCTCGAAGTCACCATCCGCCGCCCTTGGTGGTCCCCGCTGTTCTGGGGCGCTGCCGCCCTCGCGGCCCTGCTCCCCTTTGGCACCTTCGTCTTCGATCGCTGGCTGCTCCAAGTCGAACAGCAAGACAGCAACCGGCAATTAGCCGCCACCAGCGGCCGGTGAGTTGGTCGTTTGCCCTTAAGCTCGGTAATTTGCCAGTCCATTCCTCACCGCGTTGATAACCAGTTTTGATAACTTTTGCGCGATTTTTTTCGCGATAACCAATCGACTCTAACTATTTAAGCGAATTCACTTACGACGAAATGACCTAGTCATTACCCCGATTTCTTGATAACCAGTTGATAACCTCTGAACAGTCTCCTTTCGGGGGGCTGTTCAGTCCGCCCACTGCAATCACCATCAACTCCTTTACGGAAATCAATCTTCCCTAGCATCCGCTCAGCGATGCCCGACCAACCTGCCAAGTCCAACCGCTCCTTTGGTGAGCCGAGCCGCTTGCGGTCGTTGCTTCGCCGATCCAGTCCTTATGCAAAGCCCCTAAACTTCCAGTTGCCAAAGCCTGTCGGCTCATTCCGCAGCACCGTCGGTGCGCTGGATACCAGCGCCGACCGCAGGTCTGGAAATGAGATCAAACGCACCGCCGAGGGCCAACGGCCCGCCCGATCAATGCGCGCGGGTGCCCGTCGTTCTGCGCATCAGAACGCAGTGAAGCGCGCGCACTCCCGGCCCTCGCTCTTGGCCACAACAATCGCACAACACTCCCGCCATTTGCGCAAAGTGGTGATTCATTGTCAATGATCTCAAGAATTATTTACTCTGAAAACTCGACGACATACGACGTCAATTTTTCACGCCTATCAGCCCAGGTGAATGCAAACTTGAAGTGCAACGCAGAAGTGCCAGCAGGTGCCGCTAACAGGTGTCAGACAGCATTTTTGCGGTAGCTGTGCTTAGCGAAGTCTCGATCAAGCTTTGCGAATAATAATTAGACAATCCCAGACATCAGCAATTGCCGACGATTCCATGCGGTATTGCACTTCAAGTTTGCATTCACCCCAGCAAATCTCGCCCCCGGGCCTGCCCCGGGGGTTTAACGGCTTTTGCACTAACAGCCCGCTCGCGCGGTTGTTCGCGTAAAACCTCGCAGTCGCTTGAACTCCCGGACTTCGCCCCCGCCAAGCGAGATTCTTTCATTCGCGAACCTTAGAACGCTGCTTCCAGAATCTCCAGCAAGTCCTGTTCAGAAGCAACGCGCGGGTTCACATCGCGCAGCCGCTTGATGGCAAAGGCCTTGGCGGCGAAAGTAGGCAGCTGCTCGCGCGTGCCACCCAGTTCGCGAATACGCGCCGGGATGCCAATCTGGGCCCTCAGCCGTTCGACCGCAACGATGGCTCGTTCGGCCGCTTCTTGCTCGGTGTTATGCCGCGTGTCTTCGCCCAGCAGCCAGGCAATGCGGGCAAAGGCGGCGGTCCGAACCGGCAAGTTGAACCGCATCACATACGGCAGCAACAGGCCGTTGCCCGCCCCATGCGAACAATGGAGCACGGCTCCAAGCGGATACTCGAGCGCGTGAACCAGCGCGACCGCGCAATTGGAAAATGCCAGGCCGGCAAGCGTCGAGGCGAGGGCCATCCCTTCGCGAGCCGTCTTGTTCGATCCGTCGGCCACTGCGGCAGCCAAATGGTGACCAACCAGCTCGATCGCTTTCTCGGCCAGGCAACCACCGAGCGGATGAGCACCACAGTAAGCAACGTCTTCGTTGGCCGGAATGGGCAGCAGCGAATAGTCGATGGCGGTCAGAGCCTCAATGGCATGCGTCAGCGCGTCGATCCCGCTATCGGCGGTCACCTTCGGCGGGCAGGTGTAAGTCAGCTCGGGATCGACCACCGCCAGCGCCGGCCGCAGGTGATTGCTGAGCGTGCTGACCTTGATGTGATTGTGTGTATCGGTGAGCACGGCCGCATGCGAAACTTCGCTTCCCGTGCCGGCCGTCGTTGGCACGCCAATGATGGGCAGCACGGGACCGGGCACATTGTTAAAGCTGAAGTACTGGCTCGGATCGCCCCCGTGCGTCACCAGCACCGCCGCGATCTTCGCGAGATCCATGTTGCTGCCGCCACCCAGCCCGATGATCGCCTGCGGCTGAAATGCTTTCGCTTGCTCGGCCAACTGCACGGCCAGCGCCACGCTCGGTTCCGCAGCCCCTTGATCGAAGACATCAACATCCAGCTTGGCCTCGCGCAGCAACTTCTCGACGCGCGGCGCGATGCCCGCCTTCACCAGCTGCTGATCGGTCACCAGCAACACCCGCTGCCAGCCATGTTCCAGGCATCGCTTGCCCAGTTGCTGCACGGCGCCATTGCCAAAAAGGATCTGTCCCGCGGAGTGAAAGGTCCAGGTGTTGCGCATGGTTGTTCAGGTCGAGAGTAGGGAAGTAGTTTCCGAGTCGCGATTGTAGCAAACAGAACCTGACCATCGGGAATAACTCTGCAGTGACGCGGCGAACGGTATTCGTGGCATAGGCTTCCAGCCTGTGAAGGCCGATCCCACGAGGAGTCGTCGATGAAGAAGAAAGCGTCGGATAAGATCGCGATCGACATGACGCCGATGATCGACATCGTCTTTCAGTTGCTCACGTTTTTTGTGATGACCCTGAAGATCGCAACTGCGGAAGGCGATTTTCAGATTCGCATG
Source organism: Anatilimnocola aquadivae (assembly GCF_049819085.1). Classification (GTDB taxonomy): domain Bacteria; phylum Planctomycetota; class Planctomycetia; order Pirellulales; family Pirellulaceae; genus Anatilimnocola. Next base: position 6,302,212 of record NZ_CP187419.1, on the reverse strand, counting down.
CCGCTGGCAGTGGTCGATGGCCCGACGCGTCCGGAGCTACTGCCACCGATTTTAGTCAGGCTGCAGTCGAACGAATCCGGCGAATGCACGCGCGTGCAACTGGCCGAAACGGAGTTCAGCGGGTCCGATCGGTGGGAGCGCGTTCATCAACGACTGGCCGCCATCGTGGGCGAAGGTTCGTTGCGCGACACCGCTGAAGTGGAATTACAATGCGATCCACAGCTCAAATACGAGCACGCCATTGCCGCGATCACCGCCATCTCGGGCAGGCTGGATCCTCGCTCCGGCGAGACCATCAAGCTCATCGAAAAAATCAAGTTCTCACCGCCCCGCACTTGAGAGCGTAGTGTGCCGTTCGATCGGCGGCCGATCAGTTTGAAATCAGCAGGCTGGCGGGGTGCCGCCCCACACCGCAACGAGTTGACGCATGTCGATTTCGCCAGGCGGAAAGATATAGATGCCGGTGGAACTTGTGCCATGATAGGCCCCCGTTATATCTGTAACGAGGTACCCATCCTCGAACAAAAGATAGAGAGATTCGTTAGGAATATCGGCACCGATTTGGGGGCGAAGAAGAGCAGCGATGCGTTTGCCAGCGACAGCATCCACGCCGCTTAGACGCACCGATCCTGCGGGCAGGGATTCACGACATAATCCCTCTCCCCATTCACCGGGCAGCGCAAACGATACCCCTGATTCAAGCACAAAGTAGCTTGTCGTCCAATCAAGTCCATTCACGTTGTCTTCACACACTTGGCGAATCTCAGCCAACACATGTCCGAGGACTTGGCTTGGCGAAAGGTTTTCGTTTTCCATGCTGTTGACCCTTACGCCTCATTGTACCGACCGACGAAAAAGTGGAGCAACTCATTGAACTGCGCGATGCTCCTGCCGCCAAGGCAGCATGGCAGGAAGCTGATGGAAGTGAGTTGCAGCGAACATCCCCGGCTGTGATATGCTGCTGAGCGCACCGACGAATCTCCTTCGCCACTTCGCTGAGCAGTTTTCATGTCGCAGCCTTTGATCTTTCGTGGTCAACTCGTACTTCCCGATCGCATCGAGCGCGGTTCGCTGCTGATCGAAGGCGAACGCATCACTGGCGTCCTGATTGGCAATGCAGAAGCTCCAGCGGGTGCGACGGTCATTGATGTCGGCGCTGGCTATCTCTCGCCCGGCTTTGTCGATTTGCACGTCCACGGCGGCGCTGGCGGCGACTTCATGGACGGCACCGCGGAAGCGTTTCGGCTCGCGCTCCAAGCCAACGCGCGGCATGGTACTACCAGCTTGGCTGCGACGACCACGGTCGCCACGCACGAGCAGATCATGGCGACACTCGAGCAGACACGTCGGTTTCGTCATGCGCCCGAGCCTAACGGCGCGAGAGTGCTGGGGGCTCACTTCTACGGACCTTACTTTCGTTACGAAGCCCGCGGCGCTCATCCCGGGGGGCCGATTCGCCCGCCGATCGAAGAAGAGTTCAGTCAGTATCTCGAGTACGCGGCTGATCTGGTCACCGCCACCGTAGCCCCGGAGCTTCCTGGAGCCAAAGAGTTTGCCTTGGCTTGTCGCGCGAAGGGCGTGCGGACAAATGTCGGGCATTCTTGGGCCACGTTCGACCAGATGACAGCGGCCGTCGAGTGGGGCGTGCGGCATGTCGATCACCTGTACTGTGCCATGAGCGACAAGAGCAAGCTGCGGCAGTTTCAGATGTATCCGATGCAAGGCGGTGTGCTCGAAGCCACGCTCTACTACGACGAACTTACGACTGAAGTCATCGCCGACGGCAAGCATCTCGATGCGGGCCTGCTGCTGCTCGCTCTCAAGATCAAAGGCCCCGATCGCTTGGCACTGGTTACCGATACCAGCCGGGCGCTCGATATGCCGGATGGTGAATACTTGATCGGCCCGCTGGTGGGAGGCGAGCCATTGCTCAAACGCGACGATGTCGGCATGACACTCGACGGCAAAGCGCTGGCCTCGAGCTGCATGGGCATGGATCACATGGTCCGCACTTTTCAGCAGCTGACCAAACGTCCGCTCTGGGAAGTGATTCGCATGGCTTCGCTCACCCCCGCCAAGATCGCCGGGCAAGATCACGATTTGGGCAGCCTGGCCGTCGGCAAGCGTGCCGATGTGCTGGTGCTGAATGAGCAGCTGGCCATCGAGCGAGTCTTGATCGATGGCCGCGAATTGTCACTCCGTCCAATCTGACGTGAGCTTAGGGAGCCTTCTGCCCCGGCGCCACGGGAATGTCTTTCATCCGTTCCGGAATCACATTCTGGTTCATAAAAGCTTGCCACGCCCGCTCATTCTGCAAGCGAGGATCTTTCATCCGCAAGCGATCGAGTGTCGCGCCGTCGTACTTGTCGGAAATATCCGTGATTTGCTTCCATTCCTCCAGCGAGAGCGCCGTTGGCGCGGCAACGGGCGGAGGTGGTTTCGGCTTTCCACCACAGCCCACGAAACTGATTGAAACGAAGGCCGCAAGTATCAGGATGATGTTCGTCGAAGGCTTCATGTGCGTACCGATAGACAAAATTCAACAACCAGAAGAGCAGCGATCGTTGGGCATCGCCGCATTGGTAACTCAGCGACGTTGTTGACTATGGCAAGGGCAGCACTTCGCCATTGGCCCGAGTAGCTGCGGCCTGATAGACGAGATTGTCGACGGACTCGGCCAAGAAGCGGACCGAACCATCGGTCAAGGCAAAGTTGGCACCAGCTGGGTGTTGGCTGCGGAACGCGCTATAGACGGTTACGGTGTTGTTGTGGCGATTGAACGGATGAAAAGTCGTCCCCATGCTGTAGCCGATGTAACCGTACTGCCACAGGCCGCCGTACGATGTCGAGGGAACTCCCTTCGGTGCAAAGTCGGTTTCGCCGAGAAAGAACGTGTTCGACGTCCCGTCCGAAATATCCTTCATCTTGGTCGGCTGAGTATTGATGGCGTTCGTGGATGTGATGTCCTTCAGCGGAATGATGGCGCCATCCCATTCCGGTTCAGCTGCACCGCCGTAGGCGTACAGCGTGCTATCGAATGTACCCGCGGAAAAGATATAGCTGGTTGGCGAGCGATTTTCGGTCAACGGCGCGGAAGGGGGTGTCATCGAGGGGCACGAGAAGATTGGAATCTTCATTTGAGTGAGCGAGGCATTGGTGATGCCGTCGCCATCCGGATCGTCTGTATTATTGCGAGGCTTGGTGGGATCCCAGCGACGGGCCAGTGCGTCTCCCTCCATGAACGGCATGATCTGAATATGACCGGTGTACCACGACGTGCCGGCGGCGCCAGGCTGCTTATCGACCGTGGCGTAAGGAAATTTCAAATATGTATCGTGAAAGTTGTGCGAAGCCAGGACGATCTGCTTCATCTTGTTGGTGCAAGACATGCGGCGGGCAGCTTCGCGAGCGGCTTGCACGGCGGGCAGCAACAGGGCCACGAGCACGCCAATGATGGCAATGACGACGAGCAACTCGACGAGGGTAAAGGCACGGAGCCGAGTACGACGACTCAGCGAACTTTTTCCAGCAGGCATAACGCACTCTCCAGCAGAAGATGCTTCACTAAGGAAGCAAAAGGGGAATTGGTCCCGCAACATGCGGGGACCGGTTGGAGTGGCATCACTGGCGAGGACGCGGCGCTATGAAAGAAGCGGCGCGATGCCCTAGCTGGTTACCGAGAAGCAGGCCGACAATGACCGAAGTCATTAGTTAAGACTGAGTCTCAATAGCAACAATGTCCTGTTGTCGAGGGCGTTTGTCAAGTGGCTAGCAAACAAAATCTGCGTTCAGCGGATCGCAAATCCTGCGAATTCGCTGCACTCAGCGGGTTATCGACCCTGGCAGGTGTTTGGCATAGATTCAAGCTTCGGCCACGTTGAAATTCGCCCTACGGAACGTCATGAACAGTTCAGACCACATTCGCCGCCTGATTGTGCAGCAGCTTGAAGCGCTGCGCGGGTTCGGCGTGCAGCAAATCGGGGCGCTGCCAGCAGCGACGCCCGCTGCCGCTGTGGCAATGCCCAACTCAGTTCCCGCTCCGACGGCAACCGCCTACACGCCGACGGCGGTTCCAACGCCGCGCGTAACTACTTCTCCCTCAGCCCCCACGGATGTTATGCCACGGAAATCGGCCGCTGCGACCACGACGCAGAACACTCATTCGCTCCGCTTGTTGCCCTGGGATGGTCCGCTGCTGAGTCGCGATGAACGGCTGGCCGAATTCGAGAAGATGAAAAAAGAAGTGGCCGGCTGTATCGCCTGCCAGCAACTCGTTCGCAATCGTTCTCGCACGGTGTTTGGCGACGGCAATCTAATGCCGCGGATTGTCATCTTTGGCGAAGCTCCGGGGGCCGATGAAGACCGCGAAGGAATCCCCTTTGTTGGTCGCGCCGGCCAATTGCTGACCAAGATCATCGAAGCCTGCTCGTTCAAACGCGAAGACGTTTACATCATGAATGTCCTTCGTTGCCGGCCGCCGGACAATCGCAAGCCCGAGCCCGACGAAGTGACTAACTGCCGCGTCTTTTTTGAGCGTCAGTTCGCCGTGCTGAGGCCGGAATACATCGTGTGCGTGGGCGCGACGCCTGCCCAGGCATTGCTGGAGACCACCGAATTGATTGGAAAGTTGCGCGGCCGCTTTCACGACTACCGCGGCAGCAAGGTCGTGGCCACCTATCACCCCGCGTATTTGCTGCGTAACCCCGATGCGAAGAAGTTCGTGTGGGAAGACATGCAAATGATGCTGCGCGACATGGGTATCGATCCGGCTGCAGCCAGGAAGTAATCGAACGGGAGAACACAACGATGGCTCAAAAAAAACTGCTGATGATTGTGGGAGACTTCGTAGAAGACTACGAGGCGATGGTGCCGTACCAGATGTTGCTGCTCGCCGGGCATCAGGTCGAAACGATCTGCCCCGGCAAGAAAGCCGGCGACACCATCAAAACCGCCATTCACGATTTTGAAGGCGACCAGACATATAGCGAAAAGCCTGGACACCTTTTTCGCATCACCGCCACGTTTGATACCGTGGACGAAGCCAAGTTCGATGGCCTGGTAATTCCTGGTGGGCGAGCGCCCGAGTACTTGCGCATGACACCGCGCGTGCTGGAAATCGTGCGGCACTTTGCGAGTGCCAAAAAGCCGATCGCCGCCATTTGTCACGGTGCCCAGCTGTTATCTGCGGCCAAGGTCATCGACGGCAGAAAGGTGAGCGCTTATCCGGCCTGTCAGGTAGAGGTGGAACTTGCCGGCGGTGAGTATGTAGCAGCCTCGAGCAGCTTCGATAACGCGCACACCGACGGCAACCTTGTCACCGCTCCCGCCTGGCCGGCGCATCCAGCGTGGATCAGGCAGTTCCTGGCACTGCTCGGAACGAAGATCGAGACCTGATCGCTGCCGCGTGGAGAACTTCGAAAATCAAGAAACAAAAAATGCCTCAGGCTCGCTATTGAACCTGAGGCATTTGTGTTGGCTTGCGACTAGCAGTTGGCGATTAGAAGAAACCGCCACCACCACCAGCACCAGCACCTTGTTGGTTCTGGTTGTTTTGTCCTTGGCCACCTTGCTGCTGCTGCTGGGAACCACTGACAAAGTTAAACGTGTAAACTTCCGCGATCAACGTGAACGAAGGTGAAGGGGACACGCGGACATAACGGCGGTCGGCCGAGATTACCGCATTCGACAGGAACTGAGCACCTTCTGGCAACACCGTAATGCTGGGGCGATAGCCGACGGCTCCCGCACGACCGAAGCCGAGTTGATTCGCCAGGGCTTGGTTCACACCTTGAGCATTGGCGAAGTTCTGGCCGGCATTGCCGGTGTTGTTGTTGAGTCCACCCAATTGCTGAGCCAAAATAGCTTGGTTCACCGCGTTTTGCACGCGAGCAACCTGAGCCACCTGAGCTTCTGGCAATGGATCCTTGCGGCGACCATCCTTCAGCTCGAAGACGACCACGGCGTTCTTATCCGTCAGCGGGATTTGTTCGTGGATCACCTTCTGCTGTGGCGTGCCGTAGTGGCTGTAGATATCGATGGTTACCTTGCCGCCGGTGGGCTTGCCCCAGACGTTCTTCAAGGCAACACGATAGGTACCATCAAAGCCTTCGCCGCAGACATACACTTCCTGGCAGCCATCGGTAGTCTTGCCGGCTTCCACCGACGAGACATCGCCCAGCAGCACACCGCCGCTGGTCGAACGAGGTTGACGGAACGAGCAGATGGTCCCAGCTGGTTCTTCGACCGACAGGTCAATGTCGGCATCGCCGGTCCACTTGACGAAGACCACACAATCCCGCTCGCCAGCCTTGCGCACTGCTTCATCCAATTGCTTGGCTTCGGCCAGACGCTTTTCGGCAACCAGTTGGGCGTGAGTGGCCTTGGCCGTGCGGAAAGCATTGGCGGGCAGTTGTTGCTGTTCCTTCGTCCACGATTGGCTCAGGATGCCGACGCAAGCCCATTCGATGGCCTTGGTGTCGTTCAATCGCTGGGCGAGTTGCAAACCTTGCAGGTAAGCGTCATGGCGAGCTGGATTGGCCGCAGTCACTTGTTGGCAGATCTGCAGGGCTCGCTTAAACAAGCCAGCCTTGTGCATGTAAGCCGCAATGAACAGCATTTCGTCTTCGGAGTTAGCGAAGTCGACAGCCGACATCAGGGCGCGCTCGAGTTCTTCGGGCGGAGCCTGATTGGCTTGCATGGCCAAACCGAGAGCTTCGTACATCCAATGCTCCACGCAACCGTGCCGCATGGCAGCTTGGATGAGCGAGGTGATGTCGCCGAATTTCTTGGCTTCCATTTGCTGACGAATGGTCTCGCGAATGTCGGCCATTAGCTGGGCCGCTTGGGCAGCAGCTACAGCTTCGTCCTTCGTGTCAATCTTGGCAGCGATCTCGGCTTTTTGAGCAGCGAAGTACGCGTCCCAGTTACTGTCGCCCAGCGAGATCACCTTGCCGGTAACGGCCGCTGGACGCTTCACTTCTGGTTGAGCCGCTGGAGCAACGGGTTGCTCGGCTGGTTTGACGGTCGCTGGGGCTGGCTTCTTGGCACCGAGGGTCAGGTCGTCTTCGACGGCAAACAAGCCGCCACCACCCATACCACCACCACCCATACCACCGCCCATGCCGCCCATACCACCACCCATGCCGCCGCCCATACCACCACCCATGCCGCCGCCCATGCCACCACCCATGCCGCCTAGCAGGCCGCCCAGGATGTTGTTGTTCGAGATCGGCACGACAAGGTCACCCACCGGGTAAACCTTCGTCGACATGTTTTCGGGGCTTTGAGCATCTTCCACGGTCGTGATCTTGAGCACTTCGTCTTTCACCATGTAGGTGAGATTCAAATCGCCCAACAGCAGACGCAAGGCAGAACGCAAGCTGATCTGCTTGAGGTTTTTGGTAACCGGTTGATCGGGCTGAACGCCGGCGTCTTCGATCTTCTTGGTGAGCACGATCGTGATGCCGTGGTTCTCAGCCAGGAAGCTCATCACGTCCTTCAAGGGCGTATCGACGAATTCCAAGTTGGTGTCTTCGTTGAGGGCCTTGTAGACCTTCTCTTCCTTGCTCCCTTGCTTGGCAAGATCGACCGATGCGTACTTCCGACGACGCAGCGTCAGCTCTTCCCAGCGTTCGGCTGGCGGATAAACGATTGGCGGTTCATCCGGGAACGGAATGTGAGAAAGCTCGACTTGATACAAGGTTTCCAGGAAGTTCTTGCGACGCAAACGTTGCACTTCGGTCAGCTGGTAGTAACCGCGTTGCATACGACCGGCGGTCGTGACCGATTCGGCCAGCACGCCCGCATTTTGGCGAGTCATCGCGGCTTGGCGATCGAGACGTTCCACTTCGGTGGCGACTTCGTCGTCAGCGATCTGGTAACGGCCTTCTTCCATCAACGAGGTGAAGCGATCCATGATCTGCTTCAGGCGTTGTTCGCCCAAGATCAACTCTTGATTGATCCGTTCAAGTTCCTTGCCGACGGCTGCTTTTTCCTGATCGATGGCCAGACGTTCTTCAACGACAACTGCCTGGCGGCGAGCTTCGCGAATGGCGGTCTCGACGCGTTCACGCAGTTGTTGACGAATTTCTGCACTCAGGTCTGGAGTGGCTTCGATTGTGGCTTGAATCCGCTTGAGTTGGTCTTCGACATCACGTGGGCTGGTTGCCATGCGAGAACGGGCTGCGTTCAGTTCGTTCTCGACCTGAGTTTGCATCCGTTGTTGGTTGACCTGATTCAATTCGTCGAACTGACGAATCAACGGCGAACCTTCATCCGTCAGCAAAGGCTGACCTTCGCCAGCGGCGGGCACTTGCAGCTTGACCAGATTCAAGTCGGGTTCGCCACGAGTCGCCGGAGCAGCAGCAATTCCAGCTTGACGCTGGGCTGCTTCACGCAGGGCAATGGCACCTGGGTTTTGTGGGTCGCGAGCCAACGCAGCGTGAGCAACGTGCAGCGCACCTGCGGTGTTGCCAGAAGCGAGAGCTTCTTGACCCAGCTTGGCGAGTTGTTCGGCACTTTGCAGAGTGCTGATGGCCACTTCACGCAAACCGGCGGTACCCACGGTGGGCAACGACATGCCGCGATCGGCCCGAGCCAATTCAACCAGGCGCGGCAAGAAGGCGAAATCTTCGGAAGACTTTTCGGGATTGAGCTGCCAGTTGAGATCAACCGGCTGGCCATTCATCTCGGCGGTAATCTTGATCGGGGCCGCATCGCGAGCCGACAGCTTGCCGACGATGATCGTATCGCGGTCGCTACGCAGCGGAGGAACTTGTTGCGGATAAACGGCAACCATGGTTTCTGGCATCGTGGTCGAGGTCGGCCACATCACCGCGCCTTGAACGTAAGTGGCCAAAGCCAGACCGTTCAGGTTGGGATCGACTTGACCAGCCGTGCGAACCATACCGCCCGTTTGATTGGCGAGTGCAGCAAGCACCGGGAAGTTGGCATCTTTACCAACGGCATAGCTGGTGACCGCGACTCGGTTCTTTACCAGGCGATTGACCGACTCGGCCAAGCGATCGGTGGTCAGCATGTTGGCTTTGCTGTTGCCATCGCCCAGATAAACAACGCTGTGAGCGGCTTTGCCAGGGACAAAGCTGGTCGCGGCAGCTTCCAACGCGGCTGGCATATCCGTGGCACCCAGTGGGGCTCGGTTTTGCAGCTTGGCAATGGCGGCATCGATGTCTGCACCCTTGGGGGCGACAAAGCCTTTGGACATTTCGACGGCATTCAGGTCCACAGCGACCAGCTTGACGCGGTCGTTGGGGCCGAGCTTCGCGAGCATGGCTCGCAAGGCACCGAGGGCATCGTCGCGATACACACCGGCCTGGCTGGCCGAAGTATCGAACAGAACGACGACTTCGTTCGTTTGTTGCGGGTCCGTTCCCTTTTCAGGGACCAAACTCGCCGCGAAAAACATTTCGCCGGCGGCGTTCTCATACGTGGCAAGCCGAGCTGAAGCAGCCGGCGGTGCAGCGTGAACTGCAGCCGAGAGAACTAAAACCGTCAGACCTGCCAGCCAGAATTGACTGCGCATCGACATATGGTGAACTCCAACAAAGGTGACGTGACGGCGTGCGAATCCTCTGTTCCGAGAAGAGACTGCCGTCGCCCCTGAAGCCTGCGCCCCTGCATGAATGGCGATTTGTGCTACCGCCAGAGCCCATTCTATTCACTCGGTAGGGCTTACGCTATCAAAAAAATAGAAATTGCCCCCCGACCGGATTTCTAACGCTTTCGGCGATCTAAATCGGTGCTGGCAGACAATATCCCCGGCCTCAAGTGTACATCAGCAAAATCCATGCTTTGAGGTGGATTTTAGCTGGCTGGGCGGGTGGCGATGGGCCGCGGCAGGCTACGGGAGCGGCTTAGCGAGTGGACCAGATAGTATCCTGCTCGAGTTTTTTGGGCGGCCGGGGAAACAGCCGGCTGGTTTTGATGGTTTCCGACTTGCCTTCGCTGGCTTGGGCCAACTGACGATCGGCAAAGCCCAGATAATCGTCCCAGGTGATACGGCCGTCGTTGGTCACCTCGGCACGATGCCGGAACAGCTTGAGTAGCAAGTCGCGGCGGGCCTGCGACCGAACCTTGGGATTGCTCATCATCGCCGAGAGCGTCGAGTTCGACCAACGAACTTCCAAGGCTCGCCGAGCTGGAGCCAGATAGGCAAAGTCGGCGTGAGCCGTTTGCGAGCCACTCCAAGTCATCAGAGAATGCCACTGCGTGCGAACTGCATACCAGGCGGCATAACGATTTTCGGGAGTCTCGGAGCCCAGATCGCTGAAAGTGCCTCGTTGTTCACTTTGCTCGGCGGCTGCCAGTTCCGCAGCCGCATATTCGGCAGCCATCTCTTCGTAAGAGAACTCCGCCGAGTCGGTCGTGAGCTGCATCGCAGCATCGTAAGCGGTGTCATAACCGGTCGCGACGGTTTCAACCTCGGTTGCTTCCGGCAATACATGCACGGGCAACGGCTGCGAGCGAATCACACTCCGCACAAAGGCCTCGGGGCTGACGAGCGGAGGAAAGGCCGAATAGACGCGACCTTCGGCCCGATCGAGCCCACAGCCTTGTTCGTAGGCCAAGGCACTGTTGTCTGCTGGCGCATGCTCTCCATTTTCTACGCAACCCTCAACAGCCGGTTGTTCACTTGCCGAGCTGCTACCCTTGGCTGGGACCGCGGGTGTGGCGGGCCGCTCGGCCATGTTGCGACCGGGAACGCTCTGGTCTTTTGACGAAATGCGTACGGCGGCAAGAATGCCACCCAAGCAAATCGCAAAAATAGCTAGTGCTTCTAGCGATCGGTTCATCCCAGCCGCTCCTCAACGATGCCGTATCTGCTTCTGCACACACATCCCGCGCGTGCCTTCTCTGCCCCATCTTCGATACCAATCTGCTATCGGAGCCCTGCGACTTGACGGATGAAGCAAAGCTTGCCTGCCAGCAAAACCGTACCGACTGCGTCAGCTGTACGCCCGGCCAACCGCGAAGTTGCCATTAGCTAATGCTTTACCCGCACTTCGGCAGCAGCTACCGTGTGGCGTAAACGGAGCTTGCTGCACCGCTTTCCCGCCATTCCTCTCTCCGCGAAGGTTTCCCGTGATGTGCTTCTTTGCAACTTGGTCGAAGAGCATGCTCTTCGGATTACTTACGCTCGTCTCGGCGGCACTGTGTTCAGCCGGAGCGGTGCAGGGTGCAGAGACTTCGCCCGTCGAGCTAGTGAAAAAATCGCAGCGGATCTTGTTCCTTGGCGACAGCATCACGGCCTCCGGTCAGTACGTGGGTCTGTTCGATGCCTGGCTCGTGAGCAATCGCTGGCCTCAGACACCGACGGTGATCAATGGCGGTCTCGCCAGCGAAACAGTTTCGGGCTTGAGCGAAGACGGGCACGCCGGTGGTAAGTTTCCCCGACCTGACCTGTTCGAACGTCTCGACCGCGTCTTGCCGCTGGTCAAACCGGATTTAGTCTTTGCCTGCTACGGCATCAATTGCGGGATCTACGAACCGTTCGACACCGAGCGGTTCGCTGCCTATCAACAAGGTTGGCAGAAGTTGCAGGACAAAGTGAAGGCCGCAGGAGCCAAGTTGATCATCATCACGCCACCGTTCTACGACGATCTGCGTTCGCCGAAAAAGTTTGCCTACAACGACGTACTCGATCGCTACAGCGAATGGCTGGTCAATCAGCGTGCACAAGGTTGGATTGTGATCGATCTTCATTCTGCGATGACAGCCGCGGTGAAAAAGCAACGTGAGAGTGACCCCAAGTTCACGTTGCAGCCTGACGGAGTTCATCCCAACGGCGATGGCCATTGGTACATGGCACAGCAACTCATCGCAGCCATGGGTGACAACGAAGTCACGACCGCCAAATCGCCGCAGGACTATTTTGCAACACGCAAGCTGCCGGCCGAAGCCTTGCCGCTCATTCAGCAAAGGCTGAACGTACTGCGAGACTCATACGTTGGTACCGCTGGACATAAACGTCCCGGTGTTGCCAAGGGATTGCCTGTCGACGAGGCAAATCAGAAAGCAGCGGAAATCTCGGCGAAGATCGCAGCCTTGCTCAAATAAAAGTCGGGAGTCAGACGTCAAGTCGCAGCCTCAAATCGATTTGCTCCCTCGCTAACGCTTCGGGCTACTTTGATTGAATTGGAAACCAAGTATGCAACTCACACGACGCGAAATGCTCGGCACGCTCGCTGGTGCTTCGGCTGCGATGGCTCTTCGTCCGGCGCTGACCGCAGCAAATACGAAACCAGTCGCATTCGCCTTGATCGGAGATACCCACTACCTGGCGAACAAAGAATCGCCGGGCGAGATGTTCGCCGATTCGGCTGCGGTGACTTCCCAGCTGGTAAGCACGCTGAATTCGCTGCCCGGCAAAGCAATCTCCGCCGAAGCTGGTGGCGGTGAAGTTGCAACTTTGAACGGCGTCATTCATGCCGGCGACCTGATCGACACCGGCGATAAGTCCGGTGGCCCTCACGAAAAAATGCAACGGACCGAGTGGGATGCCTACACCGCCGATTTTGGTCTCACGGGCAAAGAAGGGAAGTTGAAGTTCCCCGTCTATGAAGTCTTCGGCAATCACGATGGCCCGCGCGGAACGGGCTTGGTGATCGACGGCTTGAAGGAGCGGACCAAGCAGCGAACTGGCCTGAAGAACACTTCCGCCAATGGAATGCACTATTCGTGGGATTGGGGGACGGGTGAGAACCTGGTTCACTTCATCAACCTGGGAATTGTCGTCGGCAGCAATCAAGACAAGTCTCAGCCTCGCCGCTACAACCCGCTCGACAGCCTGGAGTTTTTGAAAGAAGACCTCGCCGCCGCAGTGGGCGACAGTGGACGACCGGTGGTGATCACGCACCACATTGATGTGCAGCGTTACTCGACGCCGTGTGACCTGGACGAGAAGAACTCTGCCAAAGAATGGCATCCGTGCGATGCCCGCGGCTTTCATGCGGCCATCGCCAAGTACAACATCGCTGCCATTCTGTACGGTCATACGCATGCCAGGAATGTGCTCAAGTGGAATGGAACAGCCGCCCGCGCCGAGCAAGGTTTTGATCTATTCAATGTCGACAACGGTGCGCACTTTCGCAGTGACGCGCAGGCGTTCTTTTACTTCGAGATTGGCAACGGCAAGCTGACCGTGCGTGAACTGGCCACCAAAGATCGTTGGGTTACGTCTCAGTGGTCGCCGCAGGTTTGGCAGCGGGATTTGAAAACTGTCCGGTCGTAGTGATTCCTTTTCTCCTCTCTGGGATTCATCGCCATGTGGAAATCTGCTCTCTCGTGCTTTTGCGCATTAACGATTTGCGCTGCGGTGCTCTCTGCTGCGGATAGCCGGCCGAATGTGCTGTTGATCGTCGGCGACGACATGGGCTACGCCGATGTCGGCTTTCATGGCTGCAAAGACATTCCCACCCCGAACCTCGATAAGCTCTCTTTGGCCGGCACGAAGTTCACCAATGGCTACGTAACCGGCCCCTATTGTTCTCCGACCCGCGCTGGATTGCTCACCGGCCGCTATCAACAGCGGTTTGGTCACGAATTTAACCCGGGCGGTGCCAGACAAGGGATGCATCCAACCGAATTAACAATCGCCAACCATCTCAAAGATGCCGGTTACAAGACGGCACTCATCGGCAAATGGCACCTGGGCAGCGAGACCGAGTACCAACCGCAAGAGCGAGGCTTTGAGGAATTCTTTGGCTTCCTCGGCGGTGCCCATGACTACTTCGACGACAAGGGAATCGTGCGCGGGAATACTCCCGTCGATGAAAAGGAATACCTGACCGACGCTTTCGCACGCGAAGCCGAAGACTTCATTGGCAAGCAGAAGGAGAGCCCCTTCTTTCTGTACTTAGCTTTCAACGCCGTTCATACACCGATGCAAGCCGACGATGCCAGGCTGAAGAAGTTTGCTCACATCGAAGACAAACAACGCCGCACCTATGCAGCCATGATGTTTGCCATGGACGAAGCCATCGGCCGTGTGCTTGCCAAATTGAAGGCGACCGGTGCCGACAAGAACACCCTTGTGATGTTCATCAGCGATAACGGCGGCCCCACGATGCCCGGCGTGACCGTCAACGGTTCAATCAACTCACCCCTCCGAGGTTCGAAGCGCACGACGCTCGAGGGTGGCATTCGTGTGCCGTTTGTCGTGCATTGGCCCGGCAAGATTGATAGCGGCGTCTATGAACATCCGGTGATTCAACTCGACCTGCACGCGACGATTCTCGCCGCCACCGGCACAAAAGCCCGAGGCGGCTTCGAGCCCGATGGCGTCGACCTTTATCCCCACGTCAGCGGCGCGAATAAGAAGCCGCCTCACGATGCGCTCTACTGGCGCTTTGGTCCGCAGATGGCGATTCGCATGGGTGATTACAAACTCGTTCGCTACGACACGACTGCCGATCTCGATCCGTCTAAGCCGAAGACCACCAGTCCCGCCAAGCTGTACAACCTGACGGACGATCTGGGCGAAACAAAAGACCTCGCTGCCAAGATGCCGGACAAGGTGAAGGAAATGCAAGCCAAGTGGAATACCTGGGATTCCCAGCTCATGCCGCCAGCATGGGGCAGCAATACGGCCGCGAAAGGGCAGGGAAAGAAGAAAAACAAGCAGCAGGAATAGCCGTTCGCGCAAGTCTGGACGGGCTACCCTCCCATTCGACGCAACGCCCGCTTTGGGATACAATTTGGGCGTTAAAGCCCGAGAGGTCAGGAAATTGGTGACCTAACGGAGTTGCTGGGGTTTCTCGGCCGGAAGTGAGGAGTGCGGTTGTGTCTTCGATTTTTGCGTTGATTGACGATAAGCATGTGCCGCTGTATCGCATTGTCTGGATTGCGGACGTGCCTCATTTTTGCGGCAACGACGACTGCACTTTCGAAGGCGATTACGAAGTTCGTCTCGAAGGAGACGAATCGGTCTTTGCGTCGCGGATCGAACGCGACGGGGTGCTGAAAGCCCTCGAAGCGTGGTACAACGGCCAAGAACGCGGAAACGATTTCGAGTGAGTGATTTCGCATCGACCCTGCATCCAGAATTTCAGATTTGTCCGCGGGAGACGCTTGGCATGTCCCTCTTTGAAGACTCCCGCTTTCAATGGCGCGAAACCTACTTCGTGCTGTTTGACGCTAAAAACCGCCCCACTTCGGCGGCTGTGAAAAAGGCGCTGCAAGAACTGAAGGCCGGGCTCAACATCAACGAATCGACCGACGGCGATAACGGCGAACTAGAAGGCATGACGCTTCTTTCGCACATCGACTCCTCAGGGATCGACATCACCTACATCGAAGGGGATGAAGTTCGCGAGCAGATTGTCGAACTGAAGAAGGAATTTCGCGGGCAGTCGCTGACCACAGAAGAAAAAGCGAAGTTCGACCGGATGTTGCTCAGCAATGCGCGCTTCGATGTCTTCCATTTCGAAGAGATGGGCGACTCGCTCGACGAAGACGACGGCCCGCTCGACCCTGGCACGTTGCTATTGGTCCTGGCTCGCCTCGCCAAACTCTGCCACGGCGTGGCCGTTGACCCGCAAGCTGGCGGCATACTGTAGATTTCCAATCGCCCCCGCCCCTGCGGCGGGGGTTCATTGGCTTCTGCACTAACTGCCAACCGGCTCAAGGCTAGCGCAAAAGCCGTTAAACCCCCGGAGCAGGCCCGGGGGCGTTTGATCTGAACTTGACTACTCCTCTGTATTCGTCGGCTCTGAAAAAACGTCCTGCTCTTGCCAAATCCCTCGTCGCTCTCGTTTCGCTTCATCCTGAGCGCGCAATAACTGGCGATTGATCGTCATCGAGTCGCCCGGGTAGGTGTGTACTCGCGCGAGACCAGCGACGACAAGCTCTTCGTTGAGCAAGCGATTGCCGACGTACACATAGGCGAGAAAGCGGCCGTACCGATCAACTCGCCGCTTATCGAGTTCGAGCGTGACGCCGCCCTGGTCAACGCGCCGCTGGGTGAAGTCAGTAGCTGCCTGCCCAAAAGCTTGGGGTGATTCGCCCCGTTTGACGGTCTCGGGTGTGTTGATGCCCAGCAGGCGAACCTTGCCGATGAACTCCGGCAGCTTCTCATTCGCAGGTTGCTTGACGAGCAACGTATCACCATCGATCACGGCGAGTACTTCGCAGGAGCCTTCGCGCGCAACCGCTGTTGCTTGCGAAAAGGCTGCCAGCAAGTTGCGAGGCTCGGTTGTCTGGCGAAATAAATACCAGCTCACCGCGGCGATAACTGCAGCGGTGATGATCAGCGGCGTCAAACGTGGCCAGCGGCGATAGCGGCCCCACATAGCTGCGGCCTATCGGTGGGACACGGTGCTAGTTCTGGCTGAAGTTCAGCGAAACCTTGGTTTCGCGTCCCAGCGGATTCTGAATGAAACTGCGATAGCAGTTGCAGCACAGATCGAAGCTCTTCTTTTGATAGACATCGTCGCCGATGGCCTCGTTCATTTCGTCATCGGCACGTTCGAGGATCTCTTCGATCTCGCACAGATGATCGCGATCATCGGCCAACTCGTTGTCGTTGATCGGTTCCATGACGGCTTGGACTTCTAGCCGTACGACATACCGAAGGTCGTCCTGCGGATCGAGCACTCGCTTGCATCGATCACACGAGTAGTGACGCATACGTATCCACCCCTTAAAAGCCTGGATCAGCGGCGAGTGTGCACCCGGACGTGCCCACTCACAACGTCATTCATCCTAACGCTGACTCCCGAAATCCCACAAGGTGATTCTACCAGAAAGTCGCACAGATCCGACTTTTGTTGCGCGCTGATGGCAACATCGTGCCACTTGCGAAATATTTAACGCGCAGCCGTTGCTATTTTGGGAGCGATAAAGTTCAGCCAACTCTCGACTGGCCACTGCCTGGGCGGCTCGGTAGAATAAAGCGTGATTCAACCGAACGTCGCGGAGGGAAACTGCGTGATCGAAGCGGACTCAGAACGTGTGTTGAGTTCCAGCGTTCTTGTGCTGAATCGCTTCTATTTGCCGGTGCATGTCATTTCGGTGCGCCGCGCGTTCATCTTGCTCTATCGCGAATGCGCCGAGATCGTACACCTCGAAGACGGTCAGTTTGCGAACTACGATTTCGAAAGCTGGTGCGAGATCAGTGCATTTCGCGCGCAAGAAAAGCAACCTCACGAGGACTGGATTCGCGCGGTGCACTTCGAGGTGCAATGTCCTCGCGTGGTGCGCTTGCTGCAGTACGATCGTTCGCCGCGGAGTGTCCTGCGGTTCAATCGCCGCAATCTGTTTGCTCGCGATGGCCACAAGTGCCAATACTGTGGCCGCTCGTTTCCCTCGCATCAGCTGAGTCTCGATCACGTCATGCCGCGCAGCCGCGGAGGCGAGACCAGCTGGCAGAATGTTGTCTGCTCGTGCGTCGGTTGCAACACCAAGAAGGCGAACCGCACGCCGCACGAAGCTCACATGCACTTAATGACCAAGCCCATCGAGCCCAAGGCGAACCCACTCCTGCTGCAAAAACTGAGCAATCCCAAGTATGCTGCATGGCAGACATGGTTGCCGCACCTGGTGGTGCCGCAGCATGCTTCGGCCGTCGATGTCCATTGATCCTCTCCGTTCTGTTCACCATGCAAGATGTTTTTGTCGGCGCGATTACGTGCGTCACAGGCGTGTTCTTCATTTTCGGGGCCGCAGCTAACAGCGAGCTGCTCTTAGGGCTGCATAAAACCCGCTGGATGACCAACCTCTGGGGACGCAACGTCGCCCGCCTTTGCCTGGGCATGTTTGGCCTCGCCTTGATCGCCCTCGGCATCGCGCTGATGCAAGGCTACCGCTTGCCGCTGCTCTGATCTCTGCCTTCCTTCCGCCCCCGCCCCTGCGGCGGGGGTTCATTGCCTTTTGCACTAGCTCGCCGTGGGTCGAACCATTTATGCAAACGCTTTCTACTTTTGGTTGCCTGTTGCTTCTCTCTCTGCCAGTGAATTTAGTCGCTGCCGACCTCAACTCCGCCGCCAAGAACGTGAAGCAAATCATAGCGCACCGTGGCGTGAGTGCCGAACGGCCCGAGAACACACTCGCTGCCATTCGTCGCGCGATCGAAGTGGGAGCCACGGCGACGGAAGTCGACGTGCGGACCACGAAAGATGGCAAGCTGGTTCTCTCACACGATGCCAAGGTTGACCGGATGACCAACGGCAAAGGCTCGATCGGCGAGCTCACGCTGGCCGAACTGAAACAGCTTGATGCCGGCGCAAAGTTCGCCGCTGAGTTTAAGGGGGAACCGCTCGCCACGCTGGCTGAGGCGGCCGACGTTTGCCGCGGCAAGATCGACCTGCTGCTCGATCTGAAGGAAACCGGCGATGAATATGCCGAGCGCGTCGCGGCCGTCATTCGTAAATCCGGCGATGAAGCGCGGACCATTGTCGGCGTGCGTAGCGTTGACCAGGCGAAACAGTTTCGCAAGTTACTGCCGAAGGCTCGGCAACTCGGGCTGATGGCGAAGCCGGACGAGATCGAAGCCTATGCAGCCGCCGGTGTCGAGATGCTTCGACTCTGGCCGAAGTGGCTCAAAGATGAATCACTTCCCGCGCGAGTTCGCAAAACGGGCTGCAAGTTGCATCTCAATGGCGAGCAGGGAACCGAAGAGGAACTGCACGCGTTACTCGCCCATCAGCCTGATTCACTCTCGGCCGATCATCCCGCGCAGCTCATTCAGCGGTTGAAGCAGTTGGCAAAATAGGAACTTCGATGGTCACGGGCAATCGCCGCCGGCGCGACGGAATCGCGAGTGGCACGAAGAGGCGATAGCCCGCCAGTCGCAGCGCGATCGCGCTGAAGAGTGCGACCGTGGAGGGACTAGCGGCCAGCACGAGGACGTATGGGTCAAACATGTCGTCGGTCACAATAACTTCGGCCAGACGAAAATAGCCGCTGAACAAAAATGGAACACTGATCCAAGCCAAGATGGCCAGAAGCAGTGACTGCCAACTCAGGCGCGGCCAGAGCAGGATCAGCGCCGGTGGCAGCGACATGCTAATGAGAATTGCATGCAGGGCAAGAATCGCGTCAATGCCGCTGTGGGGCATTTTCTCTTTCAGCCAATCGGACTTGGCGGCAGCCAGTAGCGCGCCGATCAGCGCTGTTGCTGCCAGCAGTTGCTTCAGGCGAAACTGATTGACGGAGATTGCCGGGGTACCCTTTGCGATGTGTTGCAATCGCCAACCCGTTAGCCAGCGAATCGCAAGGGCGAAGCCGAACGAAACGAGAATCGTATAATCGTCGACCCAGCGAAACAGCTGAATCGCATGGTGGTCGCTGACCTTCGGATCATGAATCAACAAGCCGGCATCCTGGGCAACTCGCAAGATCAGATAAGCCCCGCCCAGCCGTGTGACGCGCCAATGGAGTGGTTCTGATCCCAAGACGAGCCACATCGCCAGCAGGCCGGAACTGGCAAATGTCGAGGCCTCATAGGCCGCATAAGGTGAACCAGTGAGGTTTAGCGGGTTCCAGATAAAGACAATCAGCCGCCATAGGCAATGGAGCACGGCCAAGCCAATGAGCAGCAATGTCTTCGAATTGGTGGAGAACCAGGTCATCGTTTGGGCCCAACAACTTGGCTCAGAAACCGGGCAACGCTCGCCCAATGGTCAGGCAGTGATTACATTCAGGTCGTAGCAACGCCGCTGAATTGCTCCCTAGGATAGCCGAAAAACAGTAAATGCCTTAGTTTCTAAGGCTGGTTTTGAGCAGCGGAATGGGAATTGCTACGCGGCGCTTAGCGCGCGTTCGCACCACCGCGACTATCTCTTCGAAGGATCGATCAGAGCCGCGGCAACTGCCGCGCGAATCGGTCGCAGCGCTTGAATTAGGCCTGCTCGATTTGCCCAAGCCGACGTCTTTGCCTTGCCGATACCTTCGATCCACAGACCACTCGCCCAGATTGCAACGAACCGCTATGGCTATTCGCGTCGCCCTGCATCACCGCACCGTTTACCGCTACGACCGCTCCGTCACGCTGATGCCGCACGTGGTTCGGCTGCGGCCGGCGCCGCACTGTCGCACGCCTATCTTGAGCTATTCGCTCAAGGTGCAGCCGGAGCTGCAGTTTCTGAATTGGCAGCAAGATCCGTACAGCAACTACCTGGCGCGGTTCGTGTTTCCGGAGCCAGCGACCGAAGCCGTGTTCGAAGTCGATCTCGTCGCCGAGATGACCGCGATCAACCCGTTCGACTTCTTCATCGATACCTACGCGCAAAAGTTTCCCTTCGCCTACGAGCCCATCTTGGCTCGCGAATTGACTCCGTACTTCGAGACCTCCACCGCTGGTCCGCTGTTGCAACAACTGGTCGAAACCTGCCGCAAGCCCGAAGCGGTCACGGTCGACTATCTGGTGGAACTGAATCAGGCGGTGCAGAACCGCGTCTCGTACGTCATTCGCATGCAGCCGGGCATTCAACCGGCCGAAGAAACATTGACGCTCGGCTCGGGCAGTTGCCGGGACTCGGCGTGGCTGCTCGTAAACTTGATGCGTCACTTGGGATTGGCCGCGCGGTTCGTCTCGGGTTACTTGATTCAATTGACGGCCGATGTGAAATCGCTCGATGGCCCGAGCGGACCGACGACCGACTTCACCGACCTGCATGCCTGGACCGAAGTCTTCATTCCCGGTGCGGGCTGGGTAGGTCTCGACCCCACCAGCGGTCTGCTCGCTGGCGAAGGGCACATTCCGCTCGCTTGTGCTGCCGACCCCATCTCGGCGGCCGCGATTACCGGCAGCTATACCTGGAACAAACTCGAAACCGATCCTGCCGACGCCAAGGTGAAGGAAGATTTTGAATTTGAAATGACGGTGACCCGGATCCACGAAGATCCTCGCGTCACCAAGCCTTACACCGACCGGCAATGGAATTCCATCGAAGCCCTCGGTGCGCAGATCGACGATGAACTGCGGGCCGCCGATTGCCGCCTGACGATGGGTGGCGAACCGACGTTCGTTTCGATCGATCAGCGCGATGCCCCCGAATGGAACACCGCCGCTCTCGGTCCGCACAAGCGCGAACGCGCGGGTATCTTGTTCCGCAAACTGCGAGATCACTTCGCGCCGCAAGGGATGCTCCACTTTGGTCAAGGCAAGTGGTACCCCGGCGAATCGTTGCCGCGCTGGAACCTCACAGCCTTCTGGCGCAAGGATGGTCAACCACTTTGGCGCAATCCGGCGCTCGTGGCCGAAGATGGTGAGAAGTACAAGTTCACCGACCGCGATGCCCAGCGGTTTGCGCAGGTCCTGTCGCGACGACTCGGCATCGATCCGGGCAAAGAGATTCCCGGCTACGAAGACGTTTGGTACTACATGTGGCGCGAACGCCGCCTGCCTACCAATGTCGATCCGCTGAATAACAATCTGGCCGATGCCGAAGAGCGGGCGCGGATTGCCAAGATCTTCGATCACGGTCTCGAGAAGATCATTGGTTACGCTTTGCCGGTGCAGCGGATCCACACTCGCGAAGGTGCTTATTGGATCAGCGGTAGCTGGTTCCTGCGTCGCGAACACATGTTCCTGATCCCCGGCGATTCGCCGATGGGCTTCCGCTTGCCGCTGGATAGCATTCCGTGGGTCGCTCCTGGCGATCTGTTCAAGCCGGACGAAATCGATCCCTCGGCCAAGCTGCCACCATTGCCCGACGCGAATGACGGCACGTTCTGGGCTCCGGACGCGGGCGACTTGATGGCCCGCTACAACGCGGCCGCCAAGCCGCAATCGGTATGGGAGAAGAATTTTGGCGGCGAAATGCCGGGCTATCCGACCGGAGCCATTTCGGGCTCGCACTCGCATGCTCAGGATTTTGACGGCTTCAATACGCCGAATGCCGGCGATCGTCGGCGCGATACGCTCGTGAAGTTTCAAACGAGCAGCGACACGCGGCCTCAGCCTGGCGAATCGGCTTCAGGCATCGTGCGCACGGCGCTGTGCATCGAAACGCGCGGCGGCACGATGTACATCTTCATGCCTCCGTTCTCGATCCTCGAGGACTATCTCGACCTGGTCTCGGCCATCGAAGCGACGGCAAATGAACTCAACATACCGGTGCAGATGGAAGGCTATGGCCCGCCGCACGACTATCGCGTCGATAGCCTGTCGGTGACACCTGACCCAGGCGTGATCGAAGTCAACATTCATCCCACCGACAACTGGGAAGAACTCGCTGCCAATACCGAAGTGCTCTATCAACTGGCGCATGAATCGCGCCTCACGGCCGAGAAGTTCATGCTTGATGGCAAGCACACGGGCACCGGAGGTGGCAATCATATTGTCATCGGCGGTCCCACGCCGGCCGAGAGCCCGATTCTGCAGCGGCCCGATTTGCTCCGCAGCCTCATCTCGTACTGGCACAATCATCCGTCGCTTTCGTATCTGTTCAGCGGCATGTTTTTGGGACCAACGAGCCAAGCACCGCGCATCGACGAAGCCCGCAATGATTCGCTGTATGAGATGGAGATCGCGTTCCAAGAGATTCGCAATCAGCCCGGAGTGAAGCCCTGGCTGGTTGACCGCATCTTCCGTCACTTGCTCACCGATCTAACCGGCAACACGCACCGGGCCGAGTTCTGCATCGATAAGCTCTACTCCCCCGATAGCTCAGCGGGACGTCGCGGTCTGCTCGAAATGCGGGCGTTTGAAATGCCGCCGCACTGGCAGATGAGCCTCGTGCAGCAGTTGCTGCTGCGGTCGCTACTCGCCCGCTTTTGGCACGAACCGTATCGCGCTCGGCTCGTGCGCTGGGGAACCGAGTTGCACGATCGTTTCGCGCTGCCGCACTTCATACAGCAAGACCTGCAGGATGTGTTGTACGAACTGCGTCATGCCGGTTTCCCGCTGCAGGAAGCCTGGTTCGCCCCGCACTTCGAGTTCCGCTTCCCCACGCTCGGCAACATTGCCCAGCGCGGAGTGACGCTGGAACTGCGAACCGCCATCGAGCCTTGGCACGTGCTGGGCGAAGAGAGCACCAGCAGCGGAACAGCCCGTTACGTCGATTCGTCGGTCGAACGCGTGCAGGTGAAGGTCAGCGGACTGGTCGACACGCGCCACGTGATCGCCTGCAATGGCCGCCGCGTGCCGCTCCATCCGACCGGCGTAAATGGCGAGTTTGTTGCCGGTGTGCGTTACCGCGCCTGGCAGCCACCCTCGTGTTTGCATCCGACCATCGGCACCAATGTGCCGCTGGTGTTCGATGTGATTGATACCTGGCTGAATCGCTCGATCGGTGGCTGCACGTATCACGTGGCTCACCCTGGCGGTCGTAGTTACGAGACGTTCCCCGTGAATGCCAACGAAGCCGAAGGTCGACGTCATGCCCGCTTCTTCGCGATGGGACACACCCCGGGCAGCGGCTTGGTGACACCCGCTGAAGAACATCATGCCGAGATGCCACTCACGCTCGACCTGCGCACGACGCCCACGATGGAAAAAGACCTGCTGGCTCCCGATAACCTGCAATTGCCAACTCGAACGATGTTCGGCAACGGCTCGCTCGGCGCCGGATACACTTCCACCAACGGCCGCGCCGATCATGCCAGCCTCGCCCCGTCGCAACCCTTCCGCAGCCGCCTAACCGCTGCCTATGAAGGGGAACGATACGACTGAACGGAGGCTATGACCTAGGTAGGGTGTGGTCGAGTCGCGCAGCTCAAACTAAACCTTCGCGCACATCGTTGCCGCGACCAGGCTCACTGGGAGCGTGCGGCGAGCGTTTTCACGGAACGCTAGAATGCACGGCCGGCTCGTCCAAAAGTGATGGCGTAGGGCTTAAACTACCAAAGGCATCGGCCCGCGAATCAGTTCCTCAACAGTCGCGCCCGCAGATGTCGATGCTGCGGCAATTTGCTGCTGCCATAGGCGTGGCGCTCAGTATGATTGTGCGGGAGTAGCGGAGATGGCACTTTGAAGAAGCTCTTCGCGTTTTGTACGTTAAGCGCAGAGCCAGGTTCAAGGCACGATCTGCGAGTGACGCGACTAGCCGTGGCGTTTGCTGTGGTCGTTAATCTGTTCGGAATTTTGGCCGCGACAGCAACTGCTTGGAGAGGTGCTGCTGACTGGTTTCAAGCGGTAGTGGTTTCCGGTTTCATTGCCGGCATAACCGCAGTCCAAGTTCTGAGCGTAGTGTCTGGCCGCTTTAGTTCTACCGGACAAACGGTTTCTCGTACTGGGCATCCATTCGACTTCTGGTTGTCGTATTGGATTTGGATTTGCGTTCCAATGGCCGTGAGTGTCCTCTTTCTCCTTGGATACGCCAGCAAAAATAACTAACAGCGGACCTGTTGGGCAGATGCTCCAACTTGTGGGAAGACAGGCTTTATTGGGCAAAGCCTATTTGCTCAACTGGAGGGATGTTCACAAACTGGCAGGGTTTGCGAACCCTGGTACAAATCGCCGTTGCGACGAGGCCCATCGGGAGCATGCAGCAGTCAATGATTGCTTGGCGGATGTTCAATCCGGTAGCCCCTCCAGGACTTTGATCTTGGCCTGAGTCAGAGACGCTTCGATCCCTTCCGCTGGCGGCACACCATGCAGCAGGAGGGTCGTGTTTCGCTTCCAACACCAGCGGCGGTTGACATCGGTAATGACTGCCACCCGGAGCGTCGTGAGGTTGTCGATCAGTTCTACGCGGTCGGGCAGGTCGCTTGGCTTTACCCAGCGGTAGCGGTTCTGATTCATGGATGCGGACCCCTAGTTGGTGAGAAGCACCGTTGCCGACGAAGCGGGCAGATCCGTCGGCAAGGTGCCAGGCAGACCCCACATCACGCAGCCGTGGAGAGGATCATTCCAAAGTCCTCCGGGGCGTTTTGTGCTTCAGGTCATGCCGAACCCGACATGTTAAAAAAGCACACAAGGGCCGTCTGTACGGTAGGTGACACAGTGGCGTTTTCGTCGAGGAACAGAAGCTCTCGCTTAACCGAGGGGTGTTCACAAACCGGCAGGGTTTGTGAACACGGATGTGCGGGAAACCCGAGAGTTGCGCTAGGTAGCGTTCACAAACCTACCCGGTCTGTGAACACACTTTTCCCGGGACCGGGTTACTTCTTGCCGGCTCTCGCCACCCGCTCTGCAAAAACCTCACGCCAACTCTCGGCCAGTTGAGGAAGCGCGGCGAGGGCTGCGGCTGCGGCAATGTCGTGCTTGCCATGGTGCATGAGATGGCTGGCGCGGTGGGCGTTCCAAGCGGGATGGGGCCGTTCGACGAGTTCGATGGCTTGCCCCGGTTCGATCGTGCCAGGCTGCAGCACGCGCAGATACCAGCCACTGCGGCCGTTTTGGGTTACTTGCCGCGCGAGATCGCTGATCCGCCAGCGGCGCGAGAGCTTCCAGCAGGGCTGGCGAGGTTGCGAGACCTCGAAGCGGACTTCGCCGACTTGCCAGATGTCGCCAATGCAGACGGTTGTTTCGTCGCAGCCAGCGATGGTCAGATTTTCGCCGAACGCGCCGCCTGACCAGGCGACGTGAGGATGCTCGTGTTGCCACAAAGGAAAATGATCGGCCGAATATGCGAGCACGGCCTTGTCGGGGCCGCCGTGAAAACGGAGATCGGCCTGGCCATCGCCGACGATGCCCAATTCGCGCACCTGCTGCGGACCGCTGACCGGCAGCTTGAAGAAGGCGGTGGTCCACGGGCGGTCGTGTTCGTCGCTGGCACCTGCGGTGCCCAAGGATTGAGGCTGGGCCACTTGAATCGAAAGGATAGTAGGCATGGTTTATCGCAGGGCAGTACTGACGCGCGTGTCACTGAGGGCGATCATGCCCCAGACGGCAAAAATGGCACCGAAAACGATGCAGGGACCACAGGGGATGAGCGCCGCAATCGTACCCAGCCAAGCAGTAACCAGGCCGCGACCGCGAAACATGGCGTAGGCCCCAAGCAGGGCGATGAGCGAAGGCGCGGATGCCAGGCCAATCATCACCCCGAGGGCAATCAGGCCGCCAGCCGTTTCGGCCGGATCGGGCTTGAAGAGATCTTTTTGGAATCCCGGGTCCATGAGCATCATCAGAAAGAACAGGCCGATGAGGACCAGCGTCATGAGGGCCGACAGGGCAATTCCGAACGCGGGAATGAGCAGCTTGGCGCAGGCTTGGTCGCGGGAAAAAGGCAGGTTGACTTCGGCGTAGCCGCTGGGGGACGAATAGGGGTTCTGCAGATCGGCTGGACCGATCGGAGCACCTGGCAATTCGCCAAACGGATTACTGGTGGTGGCCTGAGGCTGAACCGCAGGTTGAAAAGCGGCCGAGGGTGGCAGCCAGGCAGGAGCCGACGGATTTGCTAGCGGAGCAACTGGGAAAGAAATGTCTGCCAGTGGGGCGGAGTTCGCGGAGGCGGCTGGCACAGCGGAGATTGTCTGACAGCGAGGGCAACGGGCCATCTTGCCCGCAGCCGTATCTGGCGTGCGGATCTGGGTTTGGCACGTCGGGCAGGCAAACTCGATGGGCATCGCAGGCGAATTCCGGAATCGTTTCCGGGCGAGGGAATAAAGGTCGCTAGCCGAGCATCTATGGGTAGCGAAGAGTGAATATATCGAACTTCGTCGGTTCTAGCCCGCCAGTCACAAAAAAGTACTGGGAAGGCGAACCGGGAAAAAAGACGATATATTTTTTAGGGGCCCGCGAACCTTCTGGTTGGCAGGGCGTCTAAGCTGGCAGGAACCAGGAGTGGGAGGCAGATCGCCCGCGGTACGTGGATCACGAATTTGCCGTTTTCGCCCCTGGTTGGTAACATTGTTTGTGGTTGTGAGGGGAAGTAGTCAATTTTTGCTGGCCACACGCTGAATGGAATAAATCAGCTGAGGGCTTCGGAATGCTGGTTGAGAGACCGGCGGGCTTTGCAGGCCTGCAGTCGCCTCTGCTAATAGTCGTTCTAGCGAGTTTTGTCTAAATCCGTACTCAGGAGTCGTTTCTGTTTTTTGTATCTCTCGTGAGCAGGGCACTTTAAGTTAGTGCACCCTTGTTCGCGCCGAAGGGAGCTTCGTCATGCGCAGCATCATCAATACCATCGCCACCGTGACACGCAATGTCGTCGTCGCCGCGAATCGCCAAGCCGTAACGGCAGTGGCAGGTATGGGTACGCTGCGCGTCGCAGATTCCCATCAGCGCCATCTGTATGCCGGATCGGCAGGAATAAAGCGCCCCGAATCGCCCAGCAAGTCCAAACCGGAAGGTTTGGAACAGCCGTGGCTTGGGTTGGCGTGGTTTACCTGTCAGCTATCCCGGGATTTGGTCCCAGCGGTTGACCTTAGTAGTCAACGTCGCGGGGCATCATCCCGGAGCCGGCGTCCGCAAGGGTTTAGAAGTTTGTTGTTACGTGGGTAACTAGTCAGCCCGCTTTGTCGCAAAGACTTGCGACCGGGAATTGACTCTCACCAACAACAAAACGCACCTAGCGGATGCCAGCCGGGCTGACGTGTGATCTTTCACACTCATGCTGCCCGCCGCTGCTGCCGCTCGTTGCTTTCACCTGCATTGCACTTCGCCGCCTTCGGCTGATGCTTCGCTGGTGTCTTCACAGACACCCGCTTGATGGCATCGGTTCGCATGGTGGTGGTGTGCTCAACATACGAGAGAACATCATGAACGTTTTTGAACAGACCGAGAATGGGGATTTGATCGAGCTTGTGAAAGCGGCTCAGCAGGGTGATCGCGAAGCGTTCGGGCAGTTGTTCGAGCGGTTCGAGCGGCACGTGCTGGCCATTGCGATTCGCCGATTGGGCGACTTTGCCGAAGCTCAGGAGCTTTGCCAGGATGTGTTCATCCAAGCGATGACCAAGATCCAGCAGCTTCGGCAGCCGGAGGCGTTCGCGGGTTGGCTCCGGTCGATCACGAACCGGATGGCCATCAACCGGGTCGTGCGGCAAGGTCACGACCAACCGCTGGATGTGGAAGTCCTCGAGCAGAACTGTGCGGTCGATCAAACGCCGCTCGAGTTCGCGCTTGAGGACGAGCGGAAGGTTCGGGTGCGGGAAGGTCTCGCGCAGCTGGGCGATGTCGATCGCGAAACCCTCGAAGCGTTCTACGTTCGGGGTCAGTCGCTGATCGAAATGGCCGATGCGTTCGACGCTCCGCTCGGAACCATCAAGCGGCGGTTGCACGTCGCTCGTAAGCGGCTTGCCAAGCACGTCGAGGAACTCGTCGCGGTTTAATTGCCGGGCCGAATCATTCGGCGACAAGATAGATTCAGAGGCCCGCCTGTAGTTCAGGCGGGCCTCGTTTCGTTCTTGTGCGGTGAAATCTTGACTCCTCAGCGATGCTGGCACTAGGCCGATAGCCGCGGGTGATTCTCGGGAAAATGCCGGTCCCGAGCGGTCGAAATTTGTCGGAGGAGAATTTTCTCGGTTACAATGCAGGACTGTTAAGGCCATCAGGAAAGAGCCAGAACTTTTCTCACGGGCACTGGGTGGTCGTCATTCGTACGGCTGCCTCGCCGTAGGTCGGCATGAGCACCCAGACGAACCAAGACTCAGAACTGCAGCACAGCTTTGGACCGGGGGAGATCGGCTTCGATTTCCTGCCGTTGCAGACCACTAGCGCGCCCCTGCCGACCCAGCCCGAAACCACGATCCCGACGTTCGATCTGCAGTCTAGTTCCGAGCTGCCGTCGCTCACCGATGCCCTCCCTGTAGTGGAGCGGCCGATCATCGCCGCCAGTCCAAACGGTAGAGGCCAGACTCGATTTTGGCTCGACGGCGAAACGATCCTCTGTAGCTGTCCCGACTGCAAAGCGCCGATGTCGGTGCGCCTCTGGCTGATGACGGCCGATTGTTGGCGCTGCGGGGTGAGCATCGACCTGACAGAGGAGCAAGAGCGAGAAATCTCCAAGCTGCTCGAAGCTCGCAAGCCAGCCCCGGCAAAAGTGCCGCCGCCAGCGCCCAAGGCGGCTGTGGTGGCACCAACAGTTGCTGCAGCGGTTGTTGCTGCCCCGGTACTTCGCGCACCCGTCCCTCCGCCCAAGATCACACCGCCGCCATTGCCATCGCCTTCTGCCGTTCCGCAGCCGATGGGCC
Source organism: Anatilimnocola aquadivae (assembly GCF_049819085.1). Taxonomy (GTDB): domain Bacteria; phylum Planctomycetota; class Planctomycetia; order Pirellulales; family Pirellulaceae; genus Anatilimnocola. The sequence continues at coordinate 6,273,181 of NZ_CP187419.1, read as the reverse complement.
GCGCGAGTGCTCCCGTCGGGCCGGTCGGCAAAGTGTCTGCGCCCGTGCCTCCGCCGGCGCCAACCAAGATCATTCCGCCACCGGTGCGTCAGCTCGATCCCGCGACCACGTCCACCATTGTTGCACCACCCGCGCCGCCAGTTCCGCAGCGCCGCCCGGTCACGCCGCCGCCTGCTCCTCAGCCGGCCAAATCCTCGCCGGCAGCTACTCAGCAACGCCAAGTTCAACAGCGCCGCCCGGCACCAGTGCCGGTGAAGGAAGTCGATTGGATCAAGAAATTCGTGGACGCCACTCCGGCGTGGATGATTAGCGGTCTGGTCCACCTGATCGCACTCACCCTGCTGGCGATGTTCACGGTTCCCGAAGATGACAAAGAGGGGCCGACGATTCTCCTCTCGGCTAACCTGAGCAACGAACGCGTCGAAGGGGGCGATACGCTCGTCCTGCCTCCCGATGTGCGTGCGCAGTTCGATATGCCGCTGCCGGAGAAGGTCGATCTGAAGAACCCGGACGAGATCAAGTCGCTGGTGGCCGCCAATCAAGATGCCCGGGAACTGCGCCTCGACAGCGACGACCTCCCGAATATGGCCAGCGTCGATCTCGTAAAGAAGCAGGTCGAAAACGCCACGGGCGTGCGGCAGGCGCTCTCGGCTCGCGATCCTCGCTTGCGCGTCGAGATGGTGACCCAAGAAGGTGGCACCACCATGACCGAAGCGGCTGTGGCCCGCGGTCTGCGTTGGCTCGCGAATCATCAAAACAAAGACGGCAGCTGGCGACTCGACGACTTCGAGAGCGTGAACAATTGCAACTGCGGCGGTCGTGGTCATTTTCATACGAAGGCTCCTGGCACGGCACTCGCCATGTTGCCCTTTCTCGGTGCCGGGCAAACGCATCTCGCGGGCAAGTACAAAGGCTCGGTCTCGCGCGCTCTGCGTTGGCTGGTTCAACATCAAAAGGAAAATGGCGACCTCCGTCACGACGAGCGCAGCAATGCCGGCATGTACACCCACGGTCAGGCTTCGATTGTCCTCTGCGAAGCCTTCGCCATGACCGGCGACGAAGAGCTGCGCATTCCTGCTCAAAAGGCGATCGACTTCATTGTGAAGGCCCAGTTCAACGACGGTGGCTGGCGCTATCAACCGGGCCCCAGCAACGACCGCGGCGATACCAGCGTCGTCGGTTGGCAGCTGATGGCCCTGCAAAGTGCCCGCGCCGCGAATCTCAACGTCCCTGAACGAACGCTGCTGCGTGCTAGTTCCTATCTCGATACTTGCCAGAGCCACGGCGGTTCGCAGTACAGCTACATGTCCGGCTCCGGTCCCACGCCTGTGATGACAGCGGAAGCACTACTCTGCCGCATGTACCTCGGTTGGAACAAAAAACAGCACCCAGCCCTGGGTCGTGGCGTCGATACCATCCTTGCCGAATATCCTCCTCGCAAGCAGCATCCGAACATTTACTATTGGTACTACGCCACCCAAACCATGCACCACTTTGGTGGCGAACAGTGGGATGAGTGGAACCTGCAAATGCGGGACGTTCTCACTTCCACGCAGCAGACCAGCGGTCATGCGGCGGGCAGTTGGGAGCCCCGTGGTGAACATGCCGATCGCGGTGGTCGCATTTACATGACGTCCCTCGCCGTCTGCACGCTCGAAGTCTACTACCGGCATCTGCCCATCTTCCGGCAAATCAAACTGGACTAATCTCCGTTTCAGCCGTGCATTCGCAACGCATGGATCGTCTCTGCTACTTGCTCCGGCGAGTGATCGACATCGGCCGGCACAAACGTGCATTCGCTCAAACTGCGGAACCACGTCTCCTGTCGCTTGGCGAACTGCCGCGTCCGAATCTTCACAAAGTCGATGCATTGTCCCAGTGAAACCGGCGGCCGGTTTCTCTCGCTGGGAATGATCTTCAAAAACTGCAACACCTCGCGATATCCCACCGCCTGAGCGGCGGTGCGACTCAGCTGTCCGTAGTTTTGAATGAGCCGTGAAACTTCGTCAACAAGTCCTTGAGAAAACATTTGATCGACGCGGGCTTCGATTCGCTGATGCAGCAACTCACGAGGCCAGTGCAGCACAAACACCTTGCTTTCCGCAGCAGGCCGCGCATCATCAAACTGGTTCTGCTGATGGCTCAGAGGCTGCCCCGTGAGTCGAAATACTTCGAGCGCCCGGACGATGCGGCGCTTATCGCGAGGGTGCAGCTTGGCGGCGAGCAAGGGGTCGATCACTTGCAGCCGCTCATGCAGCGCATCGATGCCCACTTCGGCCAATTCTTTGTCAATCTGTTCGCGAAACTCCCAATCGGCTGGCGGTCCTTGATAAGCTCCCCGCAGCAACGACTTCAAATACAGCGGAGTGCCGCCGACAAACAGCACCTGCTTGCCGCGACTCCGAATCTCGTCGATGCACGCATGAGCGGCATCCAGGTACTCACTCAAGCTGTAGTCTTCGCTCGGCGGCAACACGTCCAGCAAGTGATGCGGCACTAAGGCTCGATCTTCCGCCGAGGGCTTCGCGGTGCCAATATCCATTCCTTGATACAGGGCCATCGAGTCCAGCGAGATGATCTCGGCATCCAGCTTTTTGGCCAGGTGAATGCCGACCTTCGTTTTTCCGGCTGCCGTGGGGCCCGTCAGGAACCAGCAATCGCGCACAGGGGGCGTGGGTGGAATGCCGCCAGAGTGAAATTGCGGGTTAAAATCCGTGGAATTCATGGTCTTCAAGCAATCTTCGCGGACAAATTCCCGAGGGAACTCCCGCGGTAACAATCCGTAGCCACTCGCATGCATTGCGGGTTTGGGCAACGGGATTTAGGATATTTACGTACCTCAGCGTGGATCGAGTGCCAGTTTGACTTGTCCGGCATCGGCGGAATGTCTCCACTCCCTTGTCTCGCAGCACTCGAGCTCGAACGGTTGTTGCCGTCACGAGCGCCGTTGGGGTTCCCAGTATCCATCCCGTAGAAATTTGCCGCAAGCAACGAGACAAACGTGACCGCCACACTACCACCCGCTGCCGACGCTTCTTCCTCCACAGTTGCTCAACTCATGGCCGTGATCGAAGATCGCAAGCGAAACCCGCCTGCCAAATCGTACACGACCGTTCTGCTTCAGGGAGGTGTCGCCAAAATCGGCGGCAAAGTCCAGGAAGAGGCCCGCGAAGTGGTTGAAGCGGCCTACGAGCAGGGTGAACCTGGCCGCAAGCACGTCATCGCCGAAGCGGCCGACGTGATCTATCACCTGTGCGTCTTGCTGGCCCATCAAGAGGTCCGCTGGGACGAAGTCGAGAGCGAAATTGCCCGCCGCTTCGGCATCAGCGGTCTCGACGAAAAAATGGCCCGCCCTGCCAAGGGTTAATTTTCCTCTCCCGAACATGCGGGCCCCGCTGACTGTCTCTAGCAGACCAGCGTGGTGCCCCAACTACCTCCGCGGGCTGCGGCGAGATTTCTCTCGCAGCCTCACCGATCGAACTACCTGCAACGAGCGATTGAAAACTCATGTCGAACCTCCGGATTGGTGTCCCCAGCAAAGGCCGCCTCAGTGAACTCGCCGCCGAAATTCTGAAACAAGCGGGCCTTAGCTTTCGCCGCCAAGACCGCAGCCTGTTTGCTCGCTGCGGCGAGATGCCCATCGACATCACCTTCCTCCGTACCGAAGACATCCCCGTCCTCGTGGCCGAAGGGGCCATCGATATGGGCATCACCGGCAGCGACCTGCTCGCCGAATCGGGTGCCAAGATCATCGAACGGCTCGACCTGGGTGTCGGCAAATGCAAGCTGGCCCTCTGCGTCAGCGAAGACGGCGATATCAACCACCCGTCGCAACTCAACGGCAAGCGTGTCGCCACCAGCTTTCCCAACGTCACCCGCAACTATCTGAAGCAGCACAAGGCCGACGTCCACATGGTCGAACTGAGCGGTTCGGTCGAAGTAATGATCGCCCTCGGCGTCGCCGATGCCATCGTCGACCTCGTCGAAACGGGCAGTACCCTCGCAGCCAATCGCCTGAAGGTCCTCGACGAAATCGGTCGCTACTCGACGGTCATCATCCAGAATGCCGACCGCCGCGAAGCTGCCCTGGCCGACCGAGTTGTCCGTCGTCTCGAAGGGGTCGTCATCGCCCGCAGCTATTCACTGCTCGAGTACAACATTCCCCGCACCAAGCTGGCCGATGCCGAAAAGATTACCCCCGGCTTCAACAGCCCCACGGTCAACGCTCTGGAAGATCCAGCGTGGTGCGCTGTCCGCGTGATGGTCCGCCGCAGTGAAGTCATCGAAGTGATGGAAAAGCTCGAAGCGGCTGGCGCTCATGCCATTCTCGAAACGCAGATCAACAACTGCCGGCTGTAACTCGCCACCAAGTGTCCTGGTCCTCATCGGGCAAGCATGACCGCTTGCCTAATAGCACTTGCCCACTGGCCGTTTGATAACTTTTTGCGCGACTTTTGCGAAGTCGCTTGCGGCGACTTATTCTCCCTTGGCTGCGGCCTCCATCTCTGCTGATAACTGCCAGCTCTCTTGTGGCTGAAGACCCGTTTTTGATAACTTTTTTGCTGCTTTTCTTCACTGGGACCATCTCGCTGCAGGTTGTTGTCTGGCAATCATTTGCGACAAAATTTTGTGGTTATTACCGCTCTTTTTCGTCGTTTGGCGATAACCATTTGATAACCAGTTTGGCAGAACTGTTCACCACCTGTTCAGCCGTGTTGCTTGCTCGCGCGAGATTCTGACTAGGGTGATTCCCCGTCCCTTACTCGCCGGAATCAGTGGTCCACTTGATAACCGCCTGATAACCAATTTGTGATCTGCCCGTCTTGCCGGGACTACGCATTCATCCAAACGTCATGGCGACGTCTGCATCCATTCCCACCATTTTGTAAAAGATCTACCGCAACTCATTTTACGGATGTCCGTGACTAGTTAGGTCACGTCTCGGAAATAATTGTCTCCATGGTGAAGTCAAGTTTGAACTGCAAGACAGCAATGTTTTGAAAGGGCTTCGTGGGGTGTTTGAAAATCCAGTCGTTTTCGAGGTCGGTGATTGAGTTTTTCCTGGACGGCTTGGACCTCGTAGCGAGTGACCTGGCTGAAGCGGGTGCCTTTCGGGAAGTATTCGCGGACTAGGCCGTTTGTGTTTTCGTTCGTGCCGCGCTCCCAAGGTGAGTGCGGATGTGCGAAGAAGATCAGCAGGGTCAGGATCCACTGCAGCCATTCCCAGCGGCTGAATTCGGAGCCGTTGTCGAACGTCACGCTCTGACGCAACTCACGCGGGTGTTTTCCCAGGCGAACACGAATAGCGCTCATCACCACGTCGGACGTTTTGTTGGGAACCAGGATCAGTTCGACGTAGCCCGTTTGACGTTCGACGAGACTCACCAGCGAGAACTGGTCATGACCGCCGCTGCAAATCAAATCTCCTTCCCAATCGCCGCAGCGGCCCCGTTCGTTAATGATCGCGGGTCGTTGTTCCAATTGCGGGCAGATCCGCTCTTTTCGCGTGCGGCAACGGCGTTTGTGCAGGTGATAACGACGCAGGCACTTCTGCAGTGGGCGTCCGTGGTCGTCACGGCGGAGCGAGTTGTAGATCGTCTGCCGCGAGATCCAACGGCGCGGATCCTCGGGAAACTGACGCTTGCTCACACCTGCGATCTGCTCCGGAGACCAGCCTTCTTGGAGTTGCTTCTTGACCGCCTCCCGAATCTCTGGCTGCTCGAACTTGCGACGCGGCCGCCCAGCCGCCGCCCGCCGACGCATCGCCAGTCCCTGGGCCACCGATGCCGAGTAACAACTCCGCGGCCGATTGCGACTCAATTCGCGACTGATTGTCGAAGCATCGCGATGAGTCGCCTCGGCGATGGCAGCCTGAGTACAACCCTGAGCATTCATCGTCGCTATGATTTCACGCTCCTCAACCCTAAGCTGCTTGTAAACCATCGCTGGGCCTCCGTTTGAGTATCTGCAAGTGAGATTCTGATATTCAAACACCCAGCGATGGCCTTTCCTACTCTCAGCCACCATACGCTAGCTTGCACTTCAATTTTGCACGCACCCATTCACGCAGGCCTTTTCTTAGGTAACGCGTTCTTAGGTAACGCGCAGCGTGAGCCAGGAGATCGCACGGGTGGCATGGAACTAGCTGCTCGTCGCAATTCGTTCGCCAGACTCTCGCGGCGAGTCGGATCCGGGCGAAGAGCATTGCCCCTCGCTGACACGTTGGGCTACCGAAGAAACCCTACGAGACGATTTCCTTGATCACTTTTCCTTCGACAAACGTCAGTCGTTCGTTCCGACCAAGATGCGGGTAGGTCAGCTGATGTTGATTCAACCCGAGTTGATGCAAGATCGTGTTGTGAATGTCGCGGAAGTGGTACGGCTTCTCAATCGCCTTCAGACCGATGGCATCGGTGTTGCCCACGACCTGTCCACCCTTGATGCCGCCGCCCGCCATCCACATGCTGAAGCCCAGATTGTGGTGATCGCGCCCCTTGCCCGATTCGGCTTCCGGCGAGCGGCCAAATTCGCCGCCCCACAGCACCAGAGTGGTATCGAGTAGACCGCGACGTTTCAGGTCCGTCAGCAAGGCCGCCACAGGCTGATCGGTTTCGGCCGCTTTGCGCAGATGGTTTTCCTCGATGTCGCTGTGAGCATCCCACTGCATGTTGCCGGGGCCGCCACCCGAAACGACACAGGTAAAGCGAACTCCCTGCTCGACCAATTTGCGGGCCAGCAAGCAGCGGCGGCCATAGTCGTGCGTCGGCTCTTTCCCCACGCCATACAAGTCGAGCGTCTCTTGCGTTTCCTGCGACAAGTCGAGGACCTCGGGCGCTTCGCTTTGCATTTTGAAGGCCAAATCGTAAGCCCCGACGCGGGCATGAAACTCCTCATCAGCCGGATCGAGCGTGGCCTGGTTCAAATCGCGAATGAACTTGGCGGTCTTTTGACGCACGCGCGGATCAACGCCCTTCGGCAGATCCAAGTTCAACACCGGCCGCTCGCCGGGACGGAACATCGTGGGCTGCAGGGCCGCCGGCAAGAAGCCGTGCATGTACATCGGCTGGCCCGCTTCGAGCGCCCCCTTGGGATCGGGCAACACCACATAAGCGGGGAGCGAATCGCTCTCGGCACCCAGACCATACAGAATCCAAGATCCCATGCTGGGAAAGCCAGGCGTGATTCGTCCCGAGAACAGTTCGTACTGCGCGGCGGAATGCACCACCATGTCGCCGTGGCACGAGCGAACGACCGCCAGATCGTCGACGCACTTGGCGGTATGCGGAAACAGATCGGAAACTTCGATGCTGCTTTGGCCGTACCTTTTGAAAGTCCGCTGCGTGCCGAGAATCTTGGCCTCTTTGTTGATGAACTGATACTTGGCTTCGCCAAACTCCGCCGGCCGCGATTGGCCGTGCAACTTATTCAGCAGAGGCTTGGGATCGAACGTCTCCAGGTGGCTCGGTCCGCCAGCCATGAATAAAAAGATCACGGCCTTGGCTTTGGCCACTTGATGCGGCGCTTTCGCCGCCAGCAGGTTCACTGCGGCCCGAGCCTGCTCTTGCTGCACCAGCGAGGCGAGCGCCAGCCCCCCAAAGCCGCAGAAGGCATCGCGGACGAACTCGCGCCGCGTGCGCGTCGTTCGGCTGTGCTCGTGACTCGAGTTGTGCAAATTAACGGACATAGGCGAAGTCATTCAAATTGAAGATCGCGAGGGCAAACTCTTCCAGCGAACTCTCGGCGAGAAACGCCAAGGAAGCTGTCATTTCTGGGGGCGAAGGTTCACGACCTACGGCCCATTGAAAGGCGCGGCGCACGATTTCATGAGGTCCGCCACTCGCTGCCAACCGCTGGGCAAAGGCCTTGGCCAGTTCGTTCGATGTGCTGCCATTAAGCAGTTCGAGTGCCTGGGGAGCATGCGTGCTCGATTCGCGGCGAGCACAGCTGGAGAGGAGCGCTGGGCCATCGAAGGTTTCGAGAAATGGCAGCCGTAAGTTTCGCTTGGCGATCAGATAAATCGACCGTCGATCGTGTTCGCTCGTCCGCTGGGCAATTTGCCACTGCGAAGGCTTGTAAAGCTGATCGACCAACTGCGGATCCACGGGCGTCATCACGCTCGCGCCACCGACGCGGTCGTTCAAGCGGCCCGCTACCGCCAGCATCGCGTCGCGCAGTTCTTCGGCCGATAGCCGACGACGATTGAACTTCCACAGCAGGCGATTTTCCGGATCGAGCTGCGCTGCTTCTGGTTGTGAAAAGTTGCTGGCCTGTTGATACGTTTCGCTGGTGACAACTTGACGATGGATTTGCTTGGCTTGCCAGCCTCCATCAAGTAGCGATCGCGCCAGCCAATCGAGCAACTCCGGATGGCTCGGCTTTTCACCTTTCGTGCCAAAATCGTTGGCCGTCTTCACCAGCCCCGCACCAAAGTGCCCCTGCCACAAGCGATTGACCAACACACGGGCAACCAATGGATGCTGCGGATCAGTGAGCCACCGCGCGAGGTCCGTGCGAGGCTGGCTCGCATCAGCGGGCAATTCGGGCAACTCTGCGGAGACGAGCACACTCAGCGGCCGTGGCCCGACCGGCTCCAGCTTCTTTTCCCACATGCCTCGCCGCAGCACGTGAATGGGTGTGCGCTGGGAATGATCGTTGAACGTCGCGGGAATCGTGGCGAGCATCGGCGGCAGCGAATCTTCGAGGTCGTCGAACATCGCCTGCATCTTGACGCGTTCTTCACCGGTCTTGGTTCGCAGCACCAGCTTGAGCGCGTCCATCTCGGCTTTGATTCGCTTCGTCTCGGCTTCCCAAGCGGCCTGTTCGTCCGGCGCGGCGAGCGAGATATTCTTTTCCGTCGTTGCCGCCAGATAAGCTTGCAGGCGGTAATAGTCCCGCTGAGAAATGGGCTCCAGCTTGTGGTTGTGGCAACGAGCACAACCGACCGAGAGCCCCAGAAACGCAGCGCCGATGATATCGGTCCGCTCGGTCAGCACTTCGTTGCGACTGAGAGCAATCTCCGGATTGCCGGCATTCCGTCGCACGGGTCCCAAGCGATGAAAGATCGAAGCGGTCAAAGCCCGCTGATCTTGCGGCGCGAGTTCATCGCCGGCAATTTGCTCCGCAATGAACTGATCGATGGGCAGATCCCGGTTGAAGGCTTGCACGACGTAATCGCGAAATCGCCAGGCATCGGGCACATGCCGGTCGTATTCATAACCTTCGCTTTCGGCGTAGCGGACCACGTCCAGCCAATGCTGCGCCCAGCGTTCGCCGAACTGCGGATTAGCGAGCAGGCGATCGACGAACTGTTCGTAGGCATCGGGTGCATTGTCCTTCTCGAATGCCGCAATTGCCTCGGGCGTTGGTGGCAGCCCGAGCAGATCGAAATAAACTCGCCGCACCAGATCGGCTCGCGAAGCCCGCGGCGCGGGTTGCCAGTTTCTTTCGTTCAGCTGCTGGCGAATGAAGGCATCGACCGGATTGCTGCCAGGCTGTTTCCCTGCGGGTGGCGGCACCGCCTGAATCGGCTGGAAGGCCCAATGCGCACGAACTGCTGCGGGCCAATGTTCGGCGACCGTTGCCACATCGTCGCGCGGATCGGGGGCACCAAGTTCAATCCAGCGGACAAAGTGAGCGACGGTTGCTGCCGGCAGCTTGGCCTTCTCGGGCGGCATCTCGAAGCCGCCTTCGTGCCGGAGCGCTTGCACAAGCAGGCTTTCGGCCGGCTTGCCGGGAACGACTGCAGGACCAGAATCGCCGCCGCGGCGTGCCGCCTCGCGACCATCGAGCCGCAAGCCTCCCTCGACCATCGCCGCTTCGGCACTATGGCAGCGATAACACTGCTGCTTCAGCACCGGTTCGATCTGCTCGCGAAACAGCTTCAAACCTGCTTGGTTCGCAGCCTCATCGGCTCGCGCAATACCTGGCCCGAGTAGGCAACAAACGGCAACGATCAAAACGGAAAGGTAAGCACGCGTCATAGCCTCGTAGCTTACCCAACGAAGAGGGCTGAGAGCAAATCGGAGCCGTGGATGCACTACGCCAACTCTTCCTCTTCCGGCGCGTCGTCGCAGAGTTCGGTGTCCGGCGGTGGTGGCGGCCCGAGGAACGATTCGGTGAATGCCCCCAAGAGGAAAGCAGCTACCAAGCTCGCAAAGCCCACAGCATGCCATTTTTCGCCGAAAACGGCTTCCACCTTTTTCAAATACAGCCAGTCTTCCTTGCTTACCGCCTTATAGGTTCCCCTGTCCCCAAGAAAGTGCTGACCGTTCTCGATTTTTCCCAAATAGGTGTATCCACCGTAGTTGGATGAGATCGCCCCTCCAATAAGCCAGCCGGCCATGGAGAATACCGAGCAACACATCAAGCCAAGCACAATCAATGCGTAGATACGGCGTTGCCAGGTCATTGCCTTTTGGGACATGACCAAGCGCAGTGCAAACAACATTGCGCAGGCATAGAGTGATATGAGTATGAGCAAGGCAACGTACATTTCAACAGTTTACTCGCGCGAAAGCATATCGCCAGGCTTTTGCGGCGACGGGCGCGATCTTATAGAAATGCGATCATTTGCTTAAGCAACCATTCCACTCATCCGCGTGCGCTCATTGCGATGGTCGTAGGGTTCTAGCGCGACGCTGACTCGCCATGCCAGCGCGGCACCTTCTAAGCTGCGGCGCAGATGCTCGATGCTGATGCCATCGCGGACGATCTCAAGCAGTTCGTCGTAGCGACGAAGTTCCAGAGCGGGTGTGAATGTGGCTCGAACGGAGCCGTCACTACAAAGAATGACCATCGAAAACGAATTCATCGCAGCTTCCAGCGCGCGGGCGTCTGATTGCGAATGCCGCGACGCGGCTGCCCCTCTTTCGCAACTGGACTGTCAGGAAGCTAAATCGTGTCGCAAGAGGTTGAATCTTTAACCCCAAGATGTCGCATCTTGGCCTCAAGTTCGGCTCGTTAACGACCGGGTACGTCATTACTCGCCGGTGGCCACGGCCGGCAGCCAATTTTCGATGACCGCGTGCATTTCCGGTCGGTTCCAATCCTGCACGCCCTGCGAACGGGCAATGACTTTGCCACTCGCATCAACGAGCCAAACCGTGGGGAGCACCTGCACTTCAAAGCGGCCATTGGCCAGGCCCGATTCATCGACGAGCGTGCGAGTGCCCGGCGCGAGACGATCGAGCAACTCCTGAGCTTCGGTGGCCGATTCGACATCGGCGCAGACGTTCCACACGGCGAGGCCACGCTCGCGAAACTGTTCCTGCAGTTGCTTCAACTGCGGCAACTTCTTCACGCAGTGTTCGCAGGTCGTGCCCCAGAAATTGATCAGCACCAGCTTGCCTTGCTCGTCCTGCAGCCGCTGCTTCTTCCCCGCCGCATCGACCACTTCTAGGATTGGTGCGGCCCGCTTGGCATCAGTACCGCTGAAACCTGCAGCAAGCAGCAGTTGCTGTTCGGGCGTGACTTGCCGCGCGATCGCAGGCTGGCGATGAGCCAGTTGAAACACATGTTCGACGACAGCGTCCAAGTCGGTGGCACTCAGTGCCGCTTGCGCGCTGGGCATCGCCGTGCCGGGAATGCCACGCAGGGTGACGTTGCGAATCGACTCTTTTGTCGGTGCAAATCGCCACGGTCGCGCGGCGAAATCGCGCGGCGGCGGCTTCATCTTGGCAGCACCTTCGGCATCGCCACGACCTTCTGGGCCGTGACACTTGGCGCAGTGAACTTGAAACAGAATCTCACCTCGGTTGGTTACGGCGGTACTTGTCTGTTCGACGACGATCTCTTCCCCCGGCGGCGACATGCGCGCTCGCAACTGCCGGCCAAGCAAGAGAGCCCCGATTAGTAAGCAGGCAGCAACCACGACACTAACCCAGGAGTGCCAGGTTCCGCGCGGTGCAGTTTCGTTCGACTCAGGCTGATTCTGAAACATTGGAACTCGTGCTTGCTCGATCACTTCTCGTCGCGAACTGCCACCACCACGCGTTTGCCGTTCTCGTCCAACTCGTTCCAGGCCGCGACGAGCAGCCCAGAGCCGCTCGCAATGCCTGGTCGGGTTTGGAATTTACCGGGCATGCTCGCAATCGCGTGCGGCACTTCGAAGACTTCGTCCGCTTTAGGCGAGCGGCTATGCATGATTACGCGGCCGGCACCTGTGGGCGGACCATGTTCATGCGAAGACTTGTCCGCCGGAGCTTTCGCTTCTTCTTCGGCCAGGCTCTCTTCCCAGACGGCCTGCAAAGCGCCGCGAGGATCGATCCACAGCCGGGCATTGCTTTGAGTGCCCGGGCCAGCGGCGTGCAGTTCGTGCGTGGTAAATTTTAGGTCGTGCAAGTTGGCCTGGCCGTGATAGACCCGCTGCTTACCGGTGCGAGCATCCATCCAGGCCACATGCAGCACGTCTCCTTTGATCGCTAGCGAAGGGCCATCGTGCGGACAGCCCTCGAATTTCCAGGTTGGTTCCGTGACCGCGACTGGCGTCGAGAACTGCGTATCGCTGGGGCGTTTGACACTCACCCAGATATCGCGAAAGCCGTCGATCTGCCCGCGATAGGCGACCACGACCGTTTCGTCGTCAGCAACTTTCACCGCCGTCGTACAGCAGGGGCAAACACCTTTGTTGTCTTGACCGGGAAAGATCATCTGCTCGGTCGAAAATTGCTCGCTGCCAGCGAAGCGAACCGCGGCAAAAGGTTGCTGAGCGCGATTGCGACTATCGAGCCAACTGGCGGCAACTTGCCCGTGCGGGCTGACGGCAAAATCGGTGAAGGTGGGCCGAGCATCGTCGCTTTCATGCACCGCAATGGGCTCGCTGAACGTCGTGCCGCCGTCGGTAGACTCCGCGACTAGATAGCGAATCGACTGACCATCGGCGGGTGCTTCGCCCCACGCGATAAGCACCTTATCGCCATACGCAGCCAGATGCGGCAGCATGCGACGCTCGCGAGCCACTGTCTTGCCGTTCATCTGCGAGACCGACTTGAAAATCCCGGACTTGCGCAGCGCGCGAGGCTCGGCGAAAGTCTTACCGCGGTCGTGCGACGAAGTGAGGAAGAGCGTCCGTTCGTCGTTGCCCGTTTGCGACGACCAGGCCAGATACACGCGCTGCTGCCCGTCGATAGCCACCACGGGTGCTTCTTGCGAATCGCGAATGTCGGCCGCAGCGAGCGGAAACGAGTTGCGCGTGGCATTCGCCCACGGACCCGTTGGCTCCGGAGCGGGCTTGTTCATAGCCGTTCTATCGTCGGCCGGTTGTTTCACTTTCGAACCACTCGGCGGCAGCAGATAGCCAATCGCGAGCGCAGCGGTGACAAGCACCGCCGCGCCAACAATCCAGACGATCCTATTCATGATTATCTCTTTCTTCCCCCGTGGGGTAGGCACAACTAACGAACCATGGGCAGCGCCGGTAGCTCCAGATCGAGACTCTGGCTCGGTGTGGGCCAGAGCACTTTCAAGGGGGTCGTCTCCGCGCGAGCGTAGACTGGCGGAACTCGCAGGGGAGCACCAGCCGATTCGAGGGTGCAGCGATACTCGCCGGGCTGCAGAAACAACGAGCCTTTCGCGCCGTTAGAGAACAGTTCGAACGTGCCATCGGTCGACGAGACCGCAAAGCCGATGGGTGTCCACGCGCCGGTTTGTTGCGAATGAATCGTGACTTGCAGATCGCTTAGCGGCGAGCCACCGCCGCGCAGCGAACCCTTGGTTCCACCCGTTACGGGGCGCGCACCGCACCCCGGCAGGCAGACGATGCCGACCATGAGCAGTAGCATCAATAAACGAGAAGCATTCATCGGTATCAAGCACTTTCAGCGGCAGGTTAGCGAATGGGATGACACGCATGGCAGCTAAAAACTGCCAGCTACGTCCACGCCACCATCGCCGCTATAGAGCGAACGACAAACGCTGCTGTTGGTTGAATCGGCGAGCAACCGCACCGAGCCATCGCCCATCGCGACCATCGCACCGCCCGGATGAAAGCTGCGGGCGGCGAAGAAACCCGTGAAGTGCGTGACGACATCTGGAATGGGGCTGTTCGGCGGCAGATAGCCATTGGTCAACGTGCTCATGGCGCCCGAGTGAGCCCACGAGGTGCCACGACCGCGCAAAGCGGCGCTCGCTGCTCCGCGCCAGTTCGTCTTTTGCGGCCAGATGGCGGCCAGATCGGGGTTTTCGATCACGCCGTTAGGACCATTCGACCAGCCTCCGCCCGTGCCGGACAAACCTTGATTCATCTTTAGTGCGGCATCGACGCCCGATGAACCATTGAGCGTTGCCTGGTAAGGAGCCTTTGGCAGCGTGCCGGCTGGCAACACAAAGTCGGGACCGACACTACGCACGGCTTCTGCCAGGTACACGGTGTTCGAAGTACCGTCGGTAATGTTCGCGAACCGCACGCCACTATTCTCAAACACAAAGCCATCGGTACGCCAGCGCAAGTCGTAGTTGGGGCCTGCTCCGCTGCCGTAGCTGACCATGTAGTTAATGCCCGAGTATTGCGAGCCACCAGCGCCGGTGTTGAGGACCGGTGCGGCATCACTGGGGCAGAGCGCGACCTTGATGGGCGTGGCAAACCAACTGGCAAACTGCGGATTGGGAACCAACGCGTTGAACGGCCCCGTGAAAGCAGGCTGGGCGAAATCGAGCTTGGCTTGTAAGTTCGCTTGCTCGAGAAACGGCAACATGCGGGCCTGTGGTGAAAACCCTTGCACGTTGGGCTGATAGTTCTGGGCGTTCGTCATCGCGAACGCTTGAAACGTATCGTGGTAGTTGTGGCCAGCGAGCGCCCACTGGCGAATCTGATTGCCGCACTGAGCGCGGCGGGCCGCTTCGCGGGCGGATTGAACGGCCGGCAAGAGCAGTGCCACCAGGATGCCAATGATGGCAATTACCACCAGCAACTCGACGAGTGTAAAAGCAGACCGCGCAGCGCGCAGCGGCTTGCGGAAAAGACGCAACAAAATAAAACTCCCCCACTTGTGCGCAGGCAGCGGCGTTTCCAGCCGGCATGTGCGCAGGACAAGAACGAAAAACCAGCGATGAGTTCGCTAGGCTTTCGGGGGCGGAGTCGCCGGCAGCAACGTCAGCGAAGTGAGTGACGCGGCGAGAGTTTCCGGCAAAGGAGAAATGGACTCCTCCAGATTGAATTCAACCATGCTCGGAGGTGGCACGGCGGCCGAGAAGATCAACCACAGCTGATCGAGCCCCTGGCATTGCCGCGCGGCTATCGTGTTGACTAACGTCACCCGCCACGAAGAATCGGCAGCAAGTTCCTTGGTCGCTTCACTTGTCGCAACTGGCTTGGCCGCGACCACCGGCTTCGAACAGCACGACTTGGTAGCGACAACTGGTGATTCCTTTGATTCCTTCGTGGAGCAGCAAGTTGCTTTGGCTGTCTTCTCAGTACGTTCTTCTTTGGCGGCAGCGACTTCGACGAAGGCCGGCGGCTTCACACCATTCTTCTTGGCCCAGGCCAACTTGGCTTTGTTCGTATTGCAGCAGCAGGCCTTCCAACACATCGCTGCACTGCGGCAGCCACAGGCCGAATGCTGGCAAGGAAACGGCTGCGAAAGGTCTTTCGCCAGTTCGGTGCCGGCTGGCTCGAAAACCGGCACGCCTACCACGGCAGCCAGAAAGCCAACGAGCGACAGCGCAGCGATGACCCGCTGAAGAAATGGTCGGCGATAGGAGGGTAGGATTTGCATGGCGAGAGATTGCGGAGCGTGCCCGAATCTCCGGTCAGAGTAACTGCCCCGCCCACTGGCAGCAAGTGCGCGACGCTATTTCATATTGGGTGCGAGACGCGGGCTACCTTCTTTCGGCAAGTTACTCGTCCCCGGCTTTTGCATGTTGAGGAGCGCCGCAACGAAGTCGCTGAAATAGCCCCGCAGTTCGAAATCGCCGCGCCCCATAGACCAGAAACGCGAATTGGAAGCGACCAGCACGCGATACGACTGGCCGTGCTTCAAGTTGAAGATCACTTCGTACTTGGTCTCCCAGGCTCCCGCTTCGTCGCTCTCGGGCTGGGTGCGATAGCCGGGAAAGTAGCTCTCTAAGATGGCCAGTTGTCGTTCTCCTTCCACGCGCAGGGCCGTCGTCTTGCCGTCGTGATCGAACACGATCAAGGCACTGAGCGGTCTTTCCACAGCGGGCTTCACTGCGGCCGTTTTTGGCTCTTCCGCTCTCACGAGAGTCGCGGGGAGAAGAAGCAAAAGGAAGAGGAATTGGGTGCGCGACATCGAAGAATCGCCTTTACGAACGGATCAGCAAGCTTGGTCGGAACCGTCAGTTTAGCCGTCAAATCTGGCGCAATGAAACACCCGCGGAGATCCGCAAGGCGAAAGGCTGTATTTTTTTCTATCATCCGCCAAGATCCCGATCGCCTGGGCGAATAAGCAGTTTGAGGGCGGGACGAACGACGTATTACTAAGCACGCCGCCGAAAGAGGGAGAGCTTACATGTTCGGAAATCCTGACTGGTTTAAACCCAAAACGATTGGCTGGGGACTTACTCCCGTTCGCTGGCAAGGCTGGGCCTATACGCTGGCCTGGGTCAGTGTGATTGCCGGACCATTTGTGCTGCTCGTGGCCCGCGAGCAGATGGCCGAGTCGTTTGCCTGGATCGCGGTAACGATGGGCGCACTTTTTTATGATGTGCGCGATATTCTGCGGCAAAAGAAGCGGGCGGCGTTTCAAGCCAGCGATAACGTCTTTACGGCGACTGCGGTTCCCGACAAGGACGTGCTCTACATCGGCGACGACACGGCCGTCTCGCAGCACGCCACGCGGAACTATGCGTTGCATCTGAAGAAGGCATAGAAAGCGATCGGCAGGATTGTTAGCCCACGAACTCAGGCTCTGTCACTTTGACAGAGCCTTTTTTATTGCGCGGGAGGTATCAGGGCTTAGGAAACTGCCTTGACCAAATCCGCCTACGCGCAAGTGCTGAATTCTCAAGCAGTTTTGCTGCGAGGTTCCGGGTGCCTTGGCTCTGCAAAACGGATTGGCACGAGCGTTGCTTTCCCAGTGTGTTTAGTGCTCTAGCGAGCCAAGCTGCTTAGTCACGACTGAGCATCTTGCAGAGACAACCCGAACGTATCGTTACATACTCTTCGTCACTTGTACTTAGAGAGGTGAAATTATGTTGCACAGTTGTAAGCCACGTTGGACCGTCGCTTTCCCCCGTTCTCTCGATGCCGTCTCGCGCGACGTCGAACAAGCCTTCGAGCAGCTGGTCAGCGGTTCTGGTCTTGCTCGCGCGTTCGCTGCCCCGACGAATCTGTGGGAAGAAGACGGTGAGTGGCGACTCGAGGTCGAGCTCCCGGGCATCAAGCAGGAGCAGATCGACCTGACGCTGGAAAAGAACCAGCTCAAGATTGCGGCCGAACGAACGGCTCCGGAAGCGGAACGGAAGTACTGGCATCAGGAGCGCGGCTATGGTCGCGTCGAGCGAATGGTAACCTTGCCCGAAACCGTCGACCAAGACTCGATCGAAGCGGAACTGCGCGACGGTGTGCTGCACCTGAAGTTTAAGAAGCGACCGGAAGCTCAGCCCCGCAAGATCAGTGTCAAAGGTGCGTAAGTAAACACGGGTAACGAAAGACACGGTAACGCAAAGAAGCCGGCAAGTTAGAACTTGCCGGCTTCTCTTGTGACTTGCCCTGCGGACGATCAGTTCAAGCGATTATCGCTGCGGTGGTGAGACTTCTCGCACCATCGCACCAAAGTCTTCACTCAGAACGAGCAGCGAAAACTTCTGGGCACTGTCGAGATCGCCGGTGCTAAGCGAAGCGTAATCGAAGCGGCCACGAATATCGGTGTAGCCGTCTTTGAAGAACTTCACTTCACCATTACCCATCCGGGCATAAACCTTGACGTAGGCCTTCGGTACCGGCTTGCCCGTCGTTTGGTGCGTAACGCGAATCTGGCCATAGTTCTCGATCACTTGCAGCGTGAGTGAGTTGGCATAATAGGCCTGAGTCTTGGTCTGACCAGCGGCAACGATTTCGACCAGCACGTTGCGGTTGGTTAGCTCCGGCGGCAGAGGCAGCACAAAGCTCCGCTGGTCGGCAGGTAGTTCAAACTCTTGCGAGAGGTTCGGGCGAATGCTGTTGAACTGACCGCTCACCTGCTGGAACGGATTGCGGCTGAAGAGCAACTCGACATCCATTTCGTAGAAGTTGACGCGAATCGTCCGCAGGTTCTGGAAGTCCAGCTTCACTTGCTTGGCTTCGACCACAAAATCGAAGCTCGGCTCGGTAGAGGCCAGAACGCCCTGCTGCTGATTGCGATCTTCTGGGTCGATGGCTCGCGAGCCCTTACCTTCGGCCTCGTCCAATTGCTGCACAATGGTGGCGAAGGTATTGCGCCAGCGATCGACGGGATGGTTCGCATACTTCATGGCGAGCACGCGAGATTCCTGCAATTCGCCTGTGAAGAAGCCGAGATAGGCAGTGCAGTAGTCGTACTGCATTTTCATTTCGAGGTTCGCCGGGTTCACTCGTTCGTAATTGGCTAGCGATTCTTCGATGCGGTCCTGCAACAACTGGTAGTAGGTGACCGCGAGCAAATCTTCGTCGTTCAAGTCGCGAGTGTACGTCAGGTCCTTCAGGTAGCGGTGATACTGCTCGAAGAACCGGTCGTTGACGATCTGACGGCGTTTGCCGAGCGCGTGAGCGCGGGCATTCACCAGCGGCTTGTACTCGAGGTGCTCCAGTTGTCCCCGCTTGATCGGGTCGATGACCAGCAGTCCGCTCGTCAGTCGGCCGCCAGCCTCATTAACCACCTGGTCGGAATGCTGCAAGAACTCCTTGGCTGCTGCCGGCACATTGTGCTTGAGCGAGTACGACCACAGGGTGTTTTCGTAGACGTGGTTTTGAGCCAGCTTTTCGGTCACTGCCAGGAACATCTTCGGGTCGTGCATGCGCCAAGCAATACGAACGAGGTTGATGTTCTGCAGGTTGTTCTTGTCGAGAAACGCGAGCACTTGCTCGTCGCTGCCGAACTGCGAGATGTAGTCCCACGATTCGGTATCGACTCGGCTCGGCTTGTCTACGACGTTGAAGAGGAAAGGCTCGGGCGAGGCAATCAGCGTTTCGTTCTTGGCCACGTGCACCGGGAAGTGCGGGAAGCGGCCTGCAGCGGGGAAGTAGAAGAAATAATCGAGCGTTTGGGTGTGATAGGGTTCCAGTTGCAGGTGAATGGTCCTGGTCACCTGGCTATTCAGCACGGGAATCGCACCCTGCGGAATCTGCACGAGCAGGTTCAGTTTCTGCCGAGCCGAGGTGGGATTGGTCACCACAATCTGGCAGCCATACACGGTGTGAATCAGGAATTCTTCCGTGACAAACTTATCGACCTGTTCGCCATTTTCCTGGCGATGACGATCGCCGTGGCGGTAGAAATTCTGGCTCACGAGCACCTTGTTCGTGCCATCGGCAGCAGGAGCGGGGCGAATCTCTTCGTGAAATACGACCAGCGGACCACCGGGCGTGAGAGTCATCTTCGTTCCGTCGAACTTCGTCTCGTGCTTCGGCGATTCGAAGGGAAGATCGAGGACCGACAGAGCAAACATCATCTCGGGGAAGTTGCGAGCACCTTCCGCCAGACTGCGAGTGTAAAACGGACTGGCGGGATCATGAGCGGCGAAGTCCTTCCACAGGGCATTCACCGTGACGAGATGCGTCGTCTGTTGATCGATGGTCAGGTGGTGATAATTGTTCTCGGCCCACTCCATCGTCTTTTCGAGTTGCCGGAACAATTGCCGCACTTCGCGGCGGCGCTTGAGTTGCTCGCCGTTGGCATCGAAGAACTGTTCCGCTTCAACGGCGTCCTTCATTTCCTTCATCTTCTCGTCGGCCTGCGCGTCCTGCTTAAACCGCAGGGAACGACCGTCGCGAGCCTCGGACTTCTTGGCCGACTCGGCCATCTGGCGTTGCAACTTATCAACTTCACCGGATTTGCGTTCCAGCGCCTTCAACAAAGCGGGTCGGTCGGCCGCCGGATCAGCTGCAGCCATGGGAGCTGGGGGCGGCGATCCCGGAGCAGCATTCATTTGGCCCCCAAAGAACATCGCGCCACCACTAGTGGCGATCGCACCTCGCCGGGCATCGGCCAGGCCCAAGGCATCTTCGGTCGCGAGCGCGCTCCCTTGCACGGCGGTATCGAACAAGCGAATGAAGTTGTCGATATTTGGCGGCAGCAACGAGAACGCGTCGGAAACGAAGCGGTTCGTATAAGGCTGTTGTCCTTTGATACGCTGGGCCAGCAAGATTCGCTCCACGGTATTGAGCTGGCCGTAGTCCCAGGGGCGAAGGTAGCTGTTCAAGTCGCTTTCGAGCAAGAAGTCATCGACGAATCGCTTGTCCTTTTTGTTTGCCAGGTAAGGGACGATGACCTCCTTGAAGAACTGCGGATCTTTCTTGAACAGGAAGAAGCTCAGTTCGTGACAGGCATGTTTGCTGTAGAGCGTGCGCTTTTCCTCGGCCTTTAGCTTGGGCCAGTTCAGGATGAACGAAAACTCGGCCAGTTTGGCGTCGTGACTGAGCGTGGTGTAGAGCGAGTAGACACGGGCCAGGCTGTCGTAAGCTTCAAACTTGCTCGTCGTAATGTCGTGCAGCGTGAAGGTTTTTCCGGCCGAGACGACCGTCACTTGTTTCTGCTGGGTGAAATGCCCCTTTGGATCGAGGCCGTTGATCAGCCGCAAGTCAACGAATTCCGTCTTCACTTCGGCCAGATCGAGTTGGCGAACGGTGGTGTTGGCGGGATCGACGGCGACGATGTGAATTTGTTGATGACTCCCCAGGGCCGTCTTTTCAACTTCCACAATTCCCTTCTCGTTGGGCGTGAGATTCAAAATCACGGCAGAAGTTTGTGAGAGAAAATCGAGGTTCGCAAAGTTGCCGCCACCGCCATGCTGGCCCGGGGCTGCGATCATGGGGCGGCCAGCTGCGGCGCTGCCCCCCTTGCCTTCCGCACGGAACGAATCGCCACCTTCCGCGACCTGCACGCCTGTCTCCGTCGAGCGGACTGCCCACGGATTGAGTAGCAGCGAAGGACGATCCAGCATGTTGCCGGGAAACTTGGTCGCGTAGCGGCGATCGATGATGTAGCGATACTCGTCGCCGATATTCCGACCGGTCAGATACACCGACTGGGCCGGCGTTTGATGAAACACATAGGGCTCTTCGCCTCGCACACGGGCCAGTTCATCGAACACGCTGAACTCAGGGACAAAGCGAGTCGCGAAGATATGAACGCGAGTGAATTTGCTGGTGTTACTTAGCTGAATCACGAGCTTGTCTTCGCCGAGCGTAGCCGTATCAATCTGCACGGGCTTCAGCGGCTTGGTTTCGAGTTGACGCCACTTACCAAGCACGTAGCGGCCTGCTTGCGCACCATCGCTGACGCGGATTCGCACGCGGCGCTGATGCGTTTTGAGCAGCAGGTCGTAGTCGCCAGCGGGCAACTTCGTAATCGTGATCAGGCCATCCTTGATGGCAATGTTTTCGAACCGGTCGACACTAAACGCATCGTTACGCAGTTCGAGCAGTGACAATTCATTGCGCAGCTCGGCGGCTGGACGATCGCCATCGGCGGGCGACAAGTCGCGATTCTTCGGCAAGTAGGGCAACGTGATGGCATCGCCGGTCTTCGCGTTGAGCGTTTGCGGATAGGTGTGCGCATCGAGTCGCAGGTGCCAGGTATGAGCCGTGCCCGCGGGACCAGTGGCGGTGATGTGCGCAATCTCGTTCAACTGTCCCAAGTTAATTCGGCCATTCGGATCCGACTTGAGCGTGACATTCAGCGGCTGGCGGAAGTCGCGATGTTTCACATTCAGCGTGACGGGACGCGAAACGCGGGCTTCGCCGGTCTTGCCACGCAGTTCGAGCACATAGCCGCTAGAACTGCGAACCAGGTGCAAGTCTTCTACCTTATCGGTCCGATCAATCTCGTTGAGCGTGAAGCCTTGGCTGGCAGAGAGGTCGATCTTTTGATTACCGGCCGTAACTTTTTGGGTGCGGGCGGAGAGTTGAAAACTGATCGCAGCGAGGCGCGGCGGCACCTGAAACTCGTGTTCGGTTTCGCGATCTTCAAAGAGCTTGAAGTCGCTGATCTCTTGGGTCGAACCGACGCCGTCGAGATCGGTCGAGGTGATCAGCAGCCTAACTTGCTCCAGTAGCTTCAGGGTGATTGGCGTGCCATTCACGAGGAGCGAAGCCCGCACGACCAGTTTGGCCGTTTGGCGTTTGAGCAGCGACTCGCGGTCGACATAGAACCCGGCGGTCAGGCTGTAGTTCTCGGCTTCGTGCTGGAAGTGGGAGAGGGAAGAGTATTCCGTCTTCTTTTCACCGGCAATTGGCGCGGTGATGACGATGGGAGTTCGCCCCGGAGCCGTGCTGAACGGAACGACAATCGTGCCATCTTCCGCGGCCGTGTACTCGTGACCACCGAGGAAAATCGAGGCATTCGGAACAACCTTGTTCTGGTCATTGAGCACCGTGAAGCTCTGCCCGGCTGCTGTGGTTCGCACCACTTGCCGGAGGTTGCCTTTGCGGATGAGCGCTCGGCTGCTGCGACCATTGCCGATGAAATCGATCACATAGACGCCGGGACGTGCCAGCTGTGGGAACTCAATTTTCTTCGCCACACGCCGCAGCGGCGATTCCGTCATGGTGTAGGTCTGTTCGTGATTGGCAACGAGACCATCGAGATTGATATCGGTGTCTACTTCGCGCCACTGCGTGCGATAGAAGTTCTTCGTGTTCAGTTCGAAGACCTTCACAATCAGGGTGCCAGTGTTCTTCACAAACAGGTCGAGCTTGACTGGCTCATCGGCCGTGAAGCTGGTTTGGTTGGTGAAGGCAAAGTCGATATCGACGCGGTCCTTCAGTCCGCGGAAAACCTCGGGAGGAATCAGCGAGGCCCATTTTTCGGCGTCGCCGAGACCGTTCACGATCTTCACCTCGGCCAGCAAGTGCTTCAGGTAAACATCGTTGATGTAAGGCTCGAATTCCTTCGCATCGGGGGCCTCGCGCAAAAAGTGCATGAGGTACGTGCGCACGAGCGGTTCGTCGTTGCCGATGGGTGGCAGCAGCGTGACACCGCCGTAGTTGTTGTTCAGGTCGGTGGGAAACTGGCGAAAGGCGACCGATTCTTGCATCGCCTTCGAGATGTAGTGAACGGGGCGAGGCAGTTGCAGATAAGCGAGGAAGCGAGCCTTGTTGTACATACCGCGCTGGCGATCGAGCACCAGCCGGTTGTACAGCACGTGAGCCTTCAGGCTGTTGTGCGCGGCCGACAGACGCTCGGCGAAGGCTTGCAAGCGATCGAGATAGGCTTCGAGCACTTTGGGATCGTGTCGCAGGTCTTCATCAGCGTTCGGCTGCAAGCGAACGATGTAAGCCTGCACGAACCGTTGATGGTTGAGTACATCGGGCTTGAGCTTGACGAGTTCGTCCAGTTGCGCGAGCAGCAGCTGATTGTGAATACCGAGCGAACCGAAGCCGCCCGAGTGTTCGTGATTCAAATCGGCAACGATCAGTTTGACCAGATTTGGATGATCGGGACGCTGCAACCGGGTCAGCAAGCTGCGACGTTGCAGAGGATTCAGTTCGGTGGCGAGGAGCCATTCCAGAGCGGACTCTTCGTACTGCTCCAGATTGTCGTTTGAGTAGGGCTTGGCACGGTTGATGAACTGCTCGCGCGAGACGGCGACGGCTTCCAAAACCGTCGGCAGGTTCGGCTCAGCGCCGAGCACTTCCTTTTGATGCGGAAAGTGAATCCCTAGTCGTGTGCGCAGGTAGGCGAGCGACTTGTCAGGATTCTTTTCGTAGGTCAGCAGATGCTGACGGGTGCGAATCTCCCAGACGCGACCTGTTTCGCCATGACGCTGAACCCAATTGGGCAACAGCTGGTCGACTTTTTCGAATTGCTCGGTCGCCAGGTAATGGAGCGAGTGGTAATAGTAAAAGTCTTCCGTCCCGGGAATCAGCTGGGCCAGCGCCTTCGTCCGATCGCGAGACAGAGCGAAATCTTCGCGAAAATCGATTTCACCGCCTGTTGCGGCACCCCAGAGAGACATTACGCAACACACTCCCATCGCCGCCAAGGTTCGTTGCAACGTCTGACGCATGGTCATCTTCCTGTGTGGCAATGATTTTGCCAAGTGATTAGGGCACCGATACTTGCGCTGAATCGCCCAACCCAGTCGCCCGCTTGATACCGGTGGTACAAGTCTATGTTGCCGCCGGGCTAAAAGCCCCTAATGGCTGGCGAAATCTCGTGAATTGCAAGTAAGACGGTCTGGCTGGGGCGAATCGTTTCTTGGAATGCAGTTTCTTGAACTGCAACAACTGGATGACGAATTGCACGGCCGATTGTTACGGCCACCGCGTGACTGGCGAATTCCTGTCCCACGGAGAGCGCTCAAACGAACTCCATTTTGTTGTTTGACAAAGAATCACGCAGCGAGCAGATTTCAGCTGGGCCCGCTGAGGTGGCAAACTGAGAAGGCAGGCGGACGACGAGGACACAGGTAACGAACGGCGAGGTGAGTTCCTGATTGTTGTTCGAACAATTGGTTGTCAGATCGAAGCGGCGTTGGCAGCTTCGCTCTCGGGCATTGCTACGATGCGTCGTCAGAATTTCATTGGCATTTTGGTTGAATGTGAAGAGTTGTTCTGGGTGATGTTTTGCGCAGATGGTCAACTACGCACGGCCCGGAAGTGACGCAAATCAACACCACCCAAGCGAGGGGCGTTCACAAACCAGGGCGTAGCGGCGGGCAGAATTCGCAAATTCCCCGGGAAAACGCGAGTGTGCCGGGAGTAAGCAGGGTCGGTTTGTGAACGAGTGCTTCCCAGACTGGGTAGCGCGAGCTTGACTTAGCGATGGTTGGTGCCTCTTACGACAGGCGATTGGCCACGCGAAGACTCTGTGTCGGATAGCACTCTCACCGAGGCTTGTTTGGTGACTAGAATGAATGGCTCGCTTCGCCTGTGCCATTTTGTCCTCTCGGTTAGTCATTTCGCATGAATCGTCGCCAGCGTAACGCCGAAACTTCAGAGACTGCTAGGTCGACGACTCGAACTGCTGTGCGCTCTCGACGACCGCTGTCACGCGCGTTTTGGATCTGGGTGTGTGTGGGTGCCATTAGTGTGATGGCAGGCGGCGCGCTCGCCGCCGATTGGTGGATCGGGTTGCCGCCAGACGCGCAAGCAACTTTCGTAGGTCGGCAGTCGTGCGTGGAATGCCATCAGCCCCAGGCCGAGCAGTTTGTTGGTTCGCACCACGATCTGGCCATGGACCGGGCAACATCGGAAACGGTGCTGGGCGACTTCAACGATGCAGAATTGACGCATCACGGCATCACTTCGCGCATGTTTCGCCGCGATGGCTTGTATTTCATCAACACCGAAGGGCCCGATGGCAAGCTGGCCGACTTCGAAATCAAGTACGTCTTTGGCGTTACTCCGCTGCAGCAATACATGGTCGAGTTTGATCGGCCCGAAGAATTGCCCGAGAACGAAATCGCCCGCCTGCAAGTGCTACGTGTTAGTTGGGACACACTGCAAAAGAAGTGGTTTCACCTCGACCCGCCAGATGTCAAAGAAAAACTCGATCCGAGTGACGTTCTGCACTGGACCGGCTTCGCGCAGTGCTGGAACCACATGTGCGCCGATTGCCACTCAACCAACCTGCAAAAGAACTACGATGTTGCCACCGGCATCTATCACACCACGTTCTCGGAGATTGATGTCAGCTGCGAAGCATGCCACGGTCCGGGCAGCTTGCACGTGCAACTAGCCACGGCAACGTCGCCGTTTTGGGACCGCCATCATGGCTTTGCTTTGGCAAAGCTGAAGGGTAGCGACAACCGCCCGCAGGTCGAGATGTGCGCGACATGCCACTCGCGGCGACGAGGTGTAAGCCCCGGACATCAGGCGGGCTGTGGCTACTACGACTACTTTGCGAACGAGTTGCTCCATACGAACATCTATCACGCTGACGGTCAGATTCAGGACGAAGTGTACGAGTACGGCTCCTTCATTCAGAGCAAGATGTTTCATAAAGGGATTCGCTGTTCGGATTGCCACAATCCCCACTCGGCCAAGCTGAAGTACGAAGGAAATAAGCTGTGCACCAGTTGCCACCAGCATCCGGCGGCTAAGTACGACAGCATTTCGCATCACCATCACAAAGAAGGTTCGGCCGGGGCCTCTTGCGTGGAATGTCACATGCCGTCGACCACTTACATGGAAGTCGATCCGCGGCGCGATCACAGCCTGCGCATTCCGCGGCCTGATCTCAGTGTGAAACTAGGGACCGGCAATGCGTGCACCGGCTGTCACCTGAAGCTAGATACCCAAACGGCTACGCTGCGCGAGCGGCCCGATTTGAAGACCTATCCCGATTGGCTGCGGGCCAGCGAGCGTGGCGAATCGCTCGTGAAAAACGAGCTCGGGCGAATCGATCGCTGGGCCGATGAACATATCGAAAAGTGGTTCGGCAATCAGCGCAAAAAAGAACCTCACTTCGCCGAAGCCTTGCACGCCGCACGTACCAGTTCTGTCGATGCCCAGCGACAACTGCTGGCGCTCCTGGAGAAGAAAACTCAGCCCGCCATTGCGCGGGCGACTGCGGCGCTTGAGATTCGCCAGTTTCTCAATCCGCAGGAAAGCATTGATGAAGGTGTTACTAAGGTGCTGGTGGGGCTGCTGAAAGATCCTGAGCCGCAAGTAAGAGCAGCAGCGGTCATCGCTTTGCAAGGTGCGTCCGATTCGTCCGTGCGTCAAGCTTTGGTTCCCATTCTCGATGATCCTTCTCGCTTGGTGCGTACCGAGGCAGCTCGTGTTTTGGCTCGCTTGCCAGACGATCAACTGCGTGGTGACAAGTTGCTGCGATTGCGCGAGGTCATTGCCGAGTTCGAGCAATCGGCAAAGATCATGAACGACCGTGCCGAAGGGCACTTGATGCTGGGTGTGCTCGCCGAAACTCGTGGCCGCCTGAGCGATGCCCAGCGGCATTATGAAACGGCCATCGGTGTGCAACCCAACGTGACGGGCCCCCGCGGGCAACTCGCCATGCTGCTCGAACGGCTGATCGAAGAAGCGCAAGAGACCGCACAGCGGGCTTCGCAGCAAGGCAACAAGCAGGCGATGGAAGAGGCACTCGCGCCGATTCCGTCACTTCATTTTGAGATGGAACGCCTACGTCAAGATGAGCTAAGCCTGATCGAGCGCGACGCTCGTCTGATTCCCGAAGAGCCCAACATGCAGCAACAACTGGGCTTTGCTCGACACACCCAAGGTTGGCGCAAAGAGGCTGCCCACGCCTTACTCGCCGCGTACGAACTCGACCCGCGATCGACCAACGCCGTCTATGCCCTGGCCATCTTCTATCGCGATACGGGTTGGCCCGAGAAGGCACTCGAGATCGTGGCGAAAGCCAACAAGCAACTCTCGGCGCCGGCTCACTTGCGCCAGCTGGAAGTGGAACTCAACGAGCAACTGCAGTTGAGTGGCTCTGCGGGCCCAGCGACGAAGTAACGATTCAAACCATCTGAAATGGAGTTCTCCGCATGCCTCAACCGCTCAGTTCGTGCGCCCAGTCCGATATTCTCGAAGCTACTGCCGAGCACATTCGCAAGTTGCTGACCGGCGATAGCTCGGGACACGACTTTTTCCACATCGAGCGAGTTTGGAAGACGGCGGTCGCCATCGGCAAGGGTGAGCGTGCCGATCTATTTGTGGTGGAGCTAGCCGCCCTGCTGCACGACATTGCCGATTGGAAGTTTCATGGTGGCGACGACGAAGCTGGTCCCAAAGCGGCCCGCGAGTGGATGATGGGACTCGGCGTGCCGAAAGAGACCATCGACCACGTCTGCGACATCATCGCCACGTTGTCATTCAAAGGAGCCGGCGTGGCGACTCCCATGAAGACCCTCGAAGGCAAGTGCGTCCAGGACGCGGACCGGCTCGATGCCATCGGCGCGGTCGGCATTGGTCGCGCGTTCGCCTATGGCGGTCACAAGGGACGCGAAATGTACGACCCGGCGGTACCGCCCACCCCGCACGACTCGTTTGGCTCGTACAAAAAGAACACCGGCCCCACGATCAACCACTTCTATGAAAAACTGCTGCTCCTCAAGGACCGGATGAACACGAATGTCGGCCGGCAACTAGCTGCCGAGCGACACCGGTTTATGGAACAGTTCCTTGAACAGTTTTTCGCGGAATGGAAGGGGGAAAGATGATTTGGTATTCAGCGACGATCTTGCGTTCCACATGCTGCAGTTGCCGAAGTTTCGGCCAGCGAGCCATAATGCAGGCACGAAGCATGCCCCGGAACTTCTAGCCCGCCTCCGCCGACGCGACAGCGATTTGCCCAACGAATAGACGACAAAAAACATGATCGATCTGAAAGGCCACTCTGCACTCATCACTGGTTCTACCAAGGGCGTGGGACGTTCGATTGCCGAAGCATTCGCGCGGGCTGGTGCCAACGTGGTGCTGCACGGCCGCAGTCGCGATCAGCATGCGGAAGAGGTCATCCAGAACTGCCTCGCTGCGGGAGTGAAGGCACAGTTCATCACGGGCGATCTGGCTGGGCCAACGATCGAAGCCGTCGATGCTCTGTTTGAGCAAGCCATTCAGGTGATGCCGGGCATCGATATTCTCGTGAACAATGCGGGTACTTACATCGACCTTCCCTTTCTCGAAATGGACTACGAAACCTGGGAGAAAACGTGGCGGCTGAATGTGTCGTCGGTCTATTTTCTCACGCAGCGATTCTCGCGGGGGTGGGTGGCCAATCGAGTTGCGGGGCGCGTGCTGATGATCGGCTCGATCAACGGTCGTCTCGCCGAACCGACCCATACTTGCTACGACTCGACAAAGGGAGCCATCGAAGCGATGGTGAAGTCCCTCTGCGTATCGCTTGCGCCGCAAGGGATTCGCGTCAACGGTCTCGCGCCAGGATTAGTGAGAACGCCGCTCACTTCCGTCATCGAGAGCGATCAGCGTTTTCGTCGTTGGATGGAATTGCACACGCCCAACGGTCAGGTCCCGCATAGCGATGTTTGTGGTGGTGCCGCCGTCTATCTGTGCAGCGATGTTGCCGAGCATGTTCACGGCCAGATGCTGCTCGTCGATGGCGGCATGAGCGCTTGGCAACAACCCGACATGCCTTCGGGCTGGCAGGGATAAGAAGTTGACACAGTCCCCAGGTGCTTCCGAAATTGCCGCAAACGAGCATCCCGCACGTATCACCTATTGGCAAGCCTTTCCCACTTGGTGCCGCATTGCCGGTCTCAGCTTTGGGGGACCGACGGCGCAGATTGCGGTGATGCATCGGATTCTGGTCGACGAAAAGAAGTGGGTGGGCGAAGCTCGCTTTCTGCACGCGCTCAACTTTTGCATGTTGCTGCCCGGGCCCGAGGCTCAGCAACTGGCCACCTACATCGGTTGGCTGATGCACGGCACGCGCGGCGCGCTCACGGCAGGCTTGCTGTTTATCTTGCCGGGGTTTGTTTCGATCCTGGCCCTCAGCATCGTGTATGTGCTGTATCAACAAGTACCAGCCGTCGATGCGGTTTTCTTTGGGTTGAAATCCGCGATACTCGCCGTGGTGCTACAAGCCGTCGTGCGGATCGGTTCACGAGTGCTGAAGACACGCGCGATGCTGTTGATCTCCGTGGCTGCATTCCTCGCCATCTTCTTTTTGCATGTACCGTTTCCGCTGGTGATTCTGGTCGCAGGCGCGGTCGGCTTGATCGGCCATCGACTGGCACCGACGTGGTTCCCGACGATGCAGCCTCATGGGAAGAAGGGAGCCGTGAGCGACGCAGACGATCTGAGAATTGAGAACGGCGAACAAGTAGACCCCACCGCACTCGCCGTGCGGGCAACCTGGTCGCGCACGTTGCTCGTGGCATCGCTTTGGCTGGCCATTTGGTGGCTCCCCATTGGCCTCGTCGCGTTACTCTTTGGCCGCGAAAGTGTCTTCGCGGTACAAGGGGTATTCTTCAGCAAGGCGGCGCTAGTCACGTTCGGCGGAGCCTATTCGGTGCTGACATACATCGCGCAAGAAGCCGTGCATCGCTATGGTTGGCTGAAGCCGGCCGAGATGCTCGATGGCTTGGGGCTTGCCGAGACAACACCCGGACCACTGATCATGGTCGTACAGTTCGTCGCATTTCTCGGAGCGTATAACAATCCGGGCGAACATCTTTCGCCGTTGGCTGCGGGAGTCCTCGGTTCGGTGGTCACTGTATGGGCGACGTTTGCGCCGTGCTTTCTGTACATCATAACCGCCGCTCCTTGGATCGAAACGCTGCGACGCAGTCAGGCGCTGAGCGCTGGACTCGCCGCAGTGACCGCAGCCGTTGTTGGAGTGGTGCTGAACCTGGCGATTTGGCTGGCAGTGCACACGCTGTTTCGCACGGTGCATGAGGCCAGCACCTCCATAGCAGGCATCAAGTTCCATTGGCTGGTGCCCGATTGGTCGTCACTTTCGTTCGGCACTCTGCTGTGCATGAGCGTGGCGCTAGTGCTGATTTTTGTCATCAAGCGAAGCGTGCTTTTCTCGCTCGCGATGACGGTTGCGGTTGGCTTGGCGTGGTATGCGGTACTCGGCACGCGGTAGCGCAAAAGCCAATGAACCACCGCCGCAGGGGCGGTGGCGTGAAAGGCAGATGAGTTTACTTTGGCGAGAGCGGTGTTTTGCCATCGAGATAGCGCCAGCCTTTGATGTAGGCGAGCAGGTCTGCCATGTCGGCGGGCGGGATGTTCTTTTCGAGGCCATCGGGCATGAGCGAAACGCCGGTGGCTTTGAGTTGCTCGATCTCCGTACGGGCAAGAGTCAGCGTTTTCCCGCCCGGTTGCTTGAGCGTGATCGAAGTGCTGGTTTCGGCGGCGAGCAGACCGCTGGCGATAGTGCCATCGGCAAGCAACACCTGGTAGCCGATGAAATTGCTATCGATGGCCCGGTTCGGCTGAATGATATCGGCGAGAATTTGCGCTGCCGTCTTGGTGCGCGAATCGCTGATGTCGGGCGCGACATTGACGCCGACTTCTCCCACGCGATGGCAGTTGCTGCAGTTCTTTTCGAACACCAGCTTGCCGCGATTGCCATCCGCCGCCAGCGCGAGCACAGGCTGATATTCCTCGAGTGCTTGCTGACGATTCGCCGGGTTGAGTGCCGCAAACAATTCCGCAGCTTGCTTCTTAATCTCCGCATCCTTGCTCTCCAGCAACTGCTTCCTTCTGAGCGGATCGATCTCCGCAGGCTGAATCACTCCCGCCGCCACTTGCTCCAGCAGCAACTTTGGTCCGTCAGCGCGGCGAAAGCTGTTGTCGATGAGAGCACGTTTGATCGGCAGCGTCGCGGAGTCGTATTGCTCTAGATACCGCTTCCACAATGGCGCCGTTTCGTTTCCGTGTTGAGCGATGGCAGCAACAATTGCAGCCTGCATTTCAGCAGATTGCTCCATGGAAAGAAATGTCTTTAGGTTTTCCCAGGAACTAGGAACGTATCCCAGCAGCCGGACTGCTGCCAACCGGACGTCTAAGGGTTGCAGTCCACTCTGCGCGAAAGTGAGCAGTTGGTCGTCAAACTTGGGGACTTCGTCGACGTGACTCTTGAGCGTTTCGAGAATCGCGTCAAATCGCTTTCCTCGAGACAACAGGCCCGTGGCGAGTGCATCGAGCAGGACGACACGCTTCGGCAACTCAACTCGTTCGCCAGGACTTGCGACCAGATACTTGAGTAACTTCAC
The DNA here is from genome assembly GCF_049819085.1 of Anatilimnocola aquadivae. GTDB lineage: Bacteria > Planctomycetota > Planctomycetia > Pirellulales > Pirellulaceae > Anatilimnocola. Next base: position 6,241,399 of record NZ_CP187419.1, on the reverse strand, counting down.
GGCGTCGAGGTCCGATCCTTGACTTCCAATCAGGCGAGCAATGTCGATCAACAGCACCGTGGATTGCATTCGGTTCGCACTGGCCGTCTCGAACAGTTGCAGCAGGTTGCGATGATGCCGCAGTAACAGAGCCGCATTCACCCAGCGGTTGTCACTTCCCGGTTCAGCCGCAGGAATCGTTGCAGGATCGACCCTGTCATCGAGCAGATTGTCGATGCGAGTGAGTTCGAGAAGCAGTGTTTGGAACTGCACCTCGGGCGGTTGTTTGACAGCCAGTTGCGACAGAACCTTGGGTTTCACCTTGTTAATCGCGAGTAACTCTTCCGCAACCATTAGCGCTTGCCGGCGAACCACCGGATTGGGATCGCGAAGCAAGGTTGTCGAAACATCGGAGTCAACTCGCTTGCTGGCCTGCAATGATCGCAGGTAGTGAACACGGGCCTCTGGCAAATCTGCCTTAGGAAGCACAATGTCGTCGTTCTTAGTTGACGAAAATGAATCGCTGGCCGCGCCGCTGGCAACATTCTCCAAGTGCAGTCGCTGCAGAGTTTCACGTGTCCAGGCGTTGCTTGCGTTGCTCAGGCCGTCGAACAATTGCTCGGAAGTGTTCAACTCTAAAGGGAGTGAAGCGAATTGCTTTCGAGCAGTTTCGCCCTTCGGCACGATCCTCCAAATCCTTCCCCGGTCATCTCCCAATCGTTGATCCGGCCGCTTCTTCAGTTCGTCGGGGACGAAGTCGGGGTGTTCGATCACGCAGCGGTACATGTCGACGATGTACAGGCAGCCATCGGGGGCGAGTTCCATGCTGACGGGGCGGAACCATTCGTCGGTGGAGGCAAGAAACTCTTTGTCGGGATAAGCCGGTTTGCTGGTGAACGAGGGGCCGTCGGGTTGCATGGTCTCGCGATGAACGAAGTTGCCCGTAGGGTCGCACGTGAACACACTATTAGTGCCCAGCGTCTTACGCAGCGTATCGCCGCGATAGACATGCACGCCGCAGGCAGCGGTGAAAGTTCCCGCGTGCAGGTTCGAAGTCGTCCACGCACGGCTGATCGGAAAGACCCTTGATTTCTCTGCGGCAGCAGCCACATCCTGCACGACTGCAGCGATGGGGATCTTGGGAGCCAGCTTGAGGTAGCGATCTTCGAGGACGACGTGAATCACCGGGTTGCGATTGGTGCAGGTGAAGCGATTGCCCCAATCGTCGAAGCACATGCCAAACTGACCGTTGCCAGAAATCGCTTCGGCCTTGCCAGTGAGAGGATCAAAACGGAAATCTCGCCCGCGCAGATCGATGGGCTTCTCGTCGGGCAAACGCTTGTTGACGACCACACCGCCGCGCAGGCCATTTGCGACGTACACATGATTGTCGAGTGCCAGGCGGGGATGATTGGCGCGTAATTGCGAATTCTGTTCAGCAAAACCGGTGAACCAGGTTTCGTCAACGTCAACTTTGCCATCGCCGTCATTGTCCTTCATCCACGCAATGCGCCCTGCGAGTGTCACAATCACGCCACCACGCCAGGGTTGCAATCCGGTGACAAAGGAAAGCTCGTCGGCGAAGGTCGTCGCGATTTCAAACCGGCCGTCGTGATCCCGATCTTCGAGCACACGAATGCGCGAAAGCGGCTTGCCGCCATCGGGCGGCCCGAGCGGGTAATCGCGCATTTCCGCCACCCACATTCGGCCCCGCTCGTCAAAGCGAATGGCTACCGGATCGATCACGTCTGGCTCTGCTGCGGCCAGTTCGATTGTCAGGTCAGCTTCAGCCAGCTGAAACGTGGCGAGTGATTCCGCGGGCGATAAAGGTTTCGAAACCGCCGCAGGTGCTGCGGTGTTAGATTCTGCAGGCTGACCGAAGGTCGCACTTAGGTGCAGCAGCACGAACATCCCAGCTAGCCAGCATTGACTGCAACGAGCAAACGGCGTCATTTTTTGGTCCCGTGTTTCCGGCGGCGGCCATTACAGTTTGGCGACTTCTGGAGTATCATACTACGTTATTCTGCCCTTGACCTCTCCGCGATTCGAACGGTTCACGTCCCCATGCCCGTCCCTCAGGTTGTGATTGTCGGTCGGCCGAATGTTGGCAAGTCCAGCTTGCTGAACTGGCTTGCTGGCCGCCGCATTTCGATTGTCGACGATCAGGCCGGCGTTACGCGCGACCGCATTGTCTATTTGATGGAAGCGGGCGGACGTTTTTTTGAACTGGTAGATACGGGTGGCATCGGTTTCGAAGATACCGACAACCTCACCAAAGAGATCGAAGCTCAGATCGAAGCGGGCCTCGAATCGGCAGATGTCGTGCTGTTCGTTTGCGATACCCGCACGGGCCTGATGCCGCTCGACGAAGAAGTGGCTCGCCGACTTCGATACATCGACAAGCCGATCATCCTGGTCGCGAACAAGGCCGACGCCGAATCGCTCGATTCGCAGGCCGATGAGTTCTATAAACTGGGTCGCGGCAAGATCATCAAGGTCAGCACGCAGCAGAATCGCAACCAGGAAGAACTCCTGCGGATGATTCTCGAACGTCTCCCCCCGCAAACGCAGGAGGAAGAGGACGTCGAAGAGCCGATGATGAAAATGGCCATCGTCGGCCGTCGTAACACCGGCAAGAGCACATTCGTCAACACGTTGGCTCGTGCCGAACGCTGCATCGTCAGCGAAGTTCCCGGCACCACGCGCGACAGCGTCGATGTGCGGTTCGAACTCGACGGCAAAACATTCATGGCCATCGATACGCCCGGCCTGAAGCGCAGCCGCAGCGTGAAGACCGATATCGATTTTTACAGCACTCACCGCGCACAGCGAAGCATTCGCCGCGCCGACGTCGTACTGCTGTTTTTCGATTGCTCGCAACGACTGAGCAAAGTCGACAAGCAACTGTGCAAATACATTGCTGATAACTATCGCCCGTGCATCTTTGTCGTGAACAAGTGGGACCTGCTCTACGGCCAGATGCCGACCGAAAAGTGGGTCGACTACCTGCGCGATACGTTTAGCACCATGTGGCACGTGCCGATTGCGTTCATTACCGGCCAGACCGGCAAGAACGTGAAGGCGCTACTGAATCATGCCCAGATGCTCTTCAAGCAATCGCTGCAACGCGTCAGCACCGCCAAGTTGAATCAGTTGCTGCGTGACGCGCTCGATTCGCATCCGCCGCCGCTGCAAGGTTTGCTGCGACCAAAAATCTATTTCGCCACGCAGGTCAGCACTCAGCCACCCACGATCGTGCTGATGTGCAACGAACCGAGCGCGTTTCCGCCATCGTATCGGCGGTATCTGCTCGGCTACTTGCGCGATCAACTCGATTTCGGCGAAGTGCCCATCAAGCTCTATCTGCAACGACGCGAGCAAAAGCAGCGCGGCCGCGAAGAGGATGCTGATGTGACGACCAAGCCTCCAACCAAGCGGCAGAATGTCGTTCAGCCCGCTGCTGATGAAGAAGAAGGCGGTCACATCTTCGACGCCGACGATGACGAAGAAGTCATTGGTGACCGCGACTTCGACATCTTCAATCTCGATTCGAGCGACGTGAACCTCACCGAAGAATAGGCACGGCAGATTCCCGCGAGTCGCATGATGCAACCGCAGCCTAATCGCTTCGCAAGTCTCACTCCCCTTCAAGCGTGCTGCGTGCTCTTCTCGCTCGCAGTGGTGGCCGTCGCTGGGACAGTCGCCTCTTGGAACCTTGGCAAGTTGCCCGTGCGGGCAACACCGCCAACGGCGCTGCAGCCAGATGTCGCCAGCGTCGAATCGCCGCCCAAAGATGCCACGGCAGCCGATCTGCAGCTCTATCGCGACCTCGTCGTCGCGGTGCGCCGGGGCGAGAACTATTATGTGGCCGCCAAGCCCGAACTGCTGAAGCATGGCTTCCCCGTGCGCAGCACCTTCAATTGGCGGCTCCCCACCTACGCCTATCTCTTCGCACTGCTGCCCGGGCCTTGGGCCATTCAAGGCTTGCTGGTCTTGCTCGTGGTGGCCGCGCTGGTGTTGCACTTTCAAGTCGAGTACTCTGCCCGGGGAATCGGGGCCGCTGTTGTCTCTTCGTTCGTAATGCTCGGCGTGGTGAAGTGGTCCGTCGATGGCCTGGCGTTCTACACGCAAGAGTTGTGGGCCAGCATCTTGATTCTGCTATCGCTGGCGGCGATGGGCAAAGGCTGGCGAGCACTGGCCGTGAGCGCCGGAATTGCCGCATTGCTCTTTCGCGAATTGGCTCTGCCGTTCTGCTTTTGGGCCGGCATCTTCGCTGCCTATCATCGCCGCTGGTACGAAGCGGCTGCGTGGGCGGGCGGAATCGCCCTGTTCTTCGCCTACCTGTTCTGGCACAGCGGCCAGGTCGCCGCGCAGTTAACCCCCGCCGATCTGGCCACCGCTGGCGGGGGCATCTCGCAATGGCTGAAGTTCGGCGGGCTCGATTTTGTCCTGCTCACCACGCGGATGAATTCGTTTCTCTTCACCGCCATGGGCCCCGTGCTGTTTCTGTACCTGCTGCTGTCGCTATTGGGACTCGGCAGTGCGAAGGACGAACGGCTCAACTTGCAATTTATTGTCGCGGCCAGTTATCTCGTGGCGTTTTGCCTGGTTGGCATGAAGCTGAACTTCTATTGGGGACTGCTCTATGCTCCGTTGCTGCCAGCGGGCATTTCTGTGGCTGGAACGGCACTAAGCACGTTGCACGAACGAGCTGTTCTCAGCGAGCCAAAAACGTAAGCGCCCGGAGAGTTCCAAATTTGTAAAGAGCACACTCTCCGGGCGCTTACGCTTCCGGCTCAAGAGGAAAATCCACTGGGTCACGCTGGCTCTTGCGCGAGTTCGGCCGTTTCGTAGTCGTCGTCGATGTCGTGCTCGGTCTCTTTCAGGTAGCGAGAAAAGGCACTCGCCGCCAAAGCCATCTGCGCCAGAATCACCATGTAGCCCAGCATCGAGGCAATAAACAGTAAGAAGCTGATTGCCAACGCTGCGAGCGTCAGTTTCGGGCTGATGCCCTGAGACCGTGAAAGATATGCGGTCCCAAACGCCAAGATCGAAATGCTGACGGCCCAAGCCAGGTAATCGATCCGGCGTTTCAGGTCGGGCCGTTCGATCACCACCGCGATCTTGCGCAGGAACAGCATAAAGACGATCTGCGCGACAATGGTCAGCGGAAAGATCAGCATCTTCAGTTGCGCCACACCCAGCGTTCGCGCACTCGTCTTCAGAACGAAGCTGAGCACTTCACACCAAAAGGCAATCTGCAAATAGCGGTGCCCTGGCAGTCGATGGCCAAGTTCCAAAGGCTGTTGCAGTTCGAAGCAGAGCCACTTGCCCCACAAGTTGAGAATGAGCGAAATGCTCGCAAGCACGCCGGCAGCCACCAGAATGTGTTTACTGAACGGTTTGACGTCGATGCCTTGTCGAGCGACCAGCAAGGGAGCCAAAAACACGAGGAGCGCCAAAAAGGCGAACACAATGGCACACAGCGTCAGCCACAGACCGCGCGAGAGCGTCGCGAATGCCTTGGCATAGACGGCGTTCTCCGTCAATAAATAGATTGGCGTTCTGCCCCAGAACATTGCTCAACGCATCCCCGATTGATACCACCGCGCCGCGAAAGGATGCCTCAAAATACCTGCTGAAAACAGCGGTCGCTACCTGTCGCCTGAATTGACTTCAGCGGTGCGGAACTCACAATAGGCCTATCTGCAAGCCGGTACCTCTCTCGTCGGTAAAAGCGATCTACTCATGCGAGCAATCTTTCCGTCGTTCAGCCTGTTGCTGGTGATGCTCTGTTGCGGCCACGCGTTTGCTGAGGCTAAGAACAACCCGTTCAACGAACCGCTGGACAAGCCCGGTATCGTTCCGGTGGGAGCCGATGGCCAGCCTTTGAATCTCAACTTTGAAGACGGCACGCTCAAGGATTGGACCGCGACCGGCGAAGCGTTCAACGGCCAGCCGATCAAAGGTGAGATCGATCCCAAACGGCCCTACGGTGAAGGCAAGAAGGCCGATCACACCGGCCAATACTGGATCGGAACTTTTGAGAAGTTGCTCGATAAGCCGAAGGGCACACTTAGTTCGAGGCCGTTCAAAGTGACGCAGCCTTGGGCCAGCTTTTTGCTTGGCGGTGGCAATCATCCAGAAACTCGACTCGAACTCGTGCTGCTCGCCGATCCGGCCGTGAAAGGCTCCCAAGAACGGATCATCAACACGTCGCGCGGCGTCAACAGCGAGAGCCTGCGACCGATTGTGGTGGATCTCACTCCGCACGTTGGCAAAGAAATCTACATTCGCCTGGTCGACGACCACACGACCGGCTGGGGGCATATCAACTTCGACGATTTCCGCCTGCATTTCACCAAGCCGAAGTTTCGCGAGGCTCGCTCGCCCAACATCGCGCCCAATACATCCGCGCCAGGACTTGAGCAGTTGTATCCACACGCGGGATTGACTGCCGAAGAGGCCGCGAAGCAGATGAAAGTGCCGCCGGGCTTCAAAGTGCAAGTGGGCGCGGCCGAACCGGATGTGAATCAGCCCATCGCGATGGCCATCGACGATCGCGGCCGCGTTTGGATTGCCGAAGCCTACGAATACCCCGTGCGTGCGCCGGAAGGGAAAGGCCGCGATCGGATCATCATCTTCGAAGACACCGATCTGAATGGCTCGCTCGATAAGCGGACCGTCTTCGCCGAAAAGCTGAATCTCGTCAGCGGTATGGAACTCGGCTTCGGCGGCGTTTGGGTCGGCGCTGCTCCGTATCTGCTCTTCATTCCCGATAAGAACGGCGACGACGTTCCGGATAGCGAGCCACAGATTCTGCTCGATGGTTGGGGTCAGGAAGATACCCACGAAACACTCAACAGCTTTATCTGGGGCCCCGATGGTTGGCTCTATGGTTGCCACGGCGTGTTCACAAAAAGTGAAGTTGGCAAGCCAGGGACGCCCAAAGACAAGCGAGTTCTGCTCAATGCGGGCGTGTGGCGCTATCATCCCACGCGGCACGAGTTCGAAGTCTTTGCTCACGGCACGAGCAATCCCTGGGGTCTCGACTTCAACGAGCAGGGCCAGGCCTTTGTCACGGCCTGCGTGATTCCGCACCTGTATCACATCATTCCCGGCGCTCGTTACCAGCGACAAGCGGGGAACCATTTCAACCCGCATACCTACGACGACATCAAGACCATTGCAGTCCATCGCCATTACACGGGCAATCAATGGAACACCGACAATCGTCGGCAAAGCGACGAACTCGGCGGTGGCCATGCTCACGCCGGGGCGATGATCTATCTCGGCGGCAGTTGGCCGGAGAAATATCGCAACCAGATCTTCATGAACAACATCCATGGCAATCGGATGAACGTCGATGTGCTGACACCAAAGGGAAGCGGCTACGAAGGGAACTTTTCGCCCGACTTTCTCTTCACCCGCGATCAGTGGTCGCAGATGCTCTACATGACCTACGGCCCCGATGGCCAGGTGTGGGTCATCGATTGGTACGACCGCAATCAATGCCATCACAAGAACACGGAAGGCCACGACCGGACCAACGGGCGGATTTATCGGATCAGCTACGGCGATGCAAAGCCGGTGAAGGTGGACCTTCAATCTTGCACTGACGAGGAACTATTCGGCTATCTCGACAATGCCAATCATTGGTATCGCCGTCATGCCCAGCGGTTGCTGCAAGAGCGAACGGCAAACCAGTCGCTAAAGATGACAGATACATGTTGGCAAAGACTTCAACGGCTTCGGGAATCCAAGGATCCAAGTCTGAAGTTACAGGCCTTATGGACATACTCCGTGCTTCAGCCTTCTCCCACAATTGGTCGCTTCAACATCAATGACGCTGACCAACCGCCAGATTTGATCGTATGGGCAATTAGGTCGCGGGTTCAGGATCGCTCACCGATGAGTGAAACAGAACTTAGTCGCTTTGAAGAAATCGCTTGGGAAGATCGTCCGTCAATCGTGCGACTGGCGATTAGTTCAGCCGTACCAAAACTGCCTATCGACAACCGATGGAGAACCCTTGCAGGACTCCTCTCTCACACCGAAGACGCGCGCGATCACAACTTGCCGCTCATGTATTGGTACGCGCTCGAACCGCTGACCGATGCCGATCCCAAGCGGGCGCTCGCGCTGGCTCTGTCGGCCGGCGAGCACTTTCCGAAGTTGAAAGAGTTTGTCATTCGGAAGATTGGAAGTGGCAAGCCAGAGGAATCGCTGGCGCTCTTGGTCGATGGCCTGGCGGAAGCCAAGGAAGAGTCCACCGCGCTCACATTCTTGAGAGCCATTCGCACTTTGCTCCAGGGGCGGAAGAACGTTCAGCTTCCCGAGAAGTGGGCCGCCGCAAAACAGGCTTTGGGTCAAAAGCTCGAAGGTGACAATCCGCATGTTTCCTGGAACTTGCTGGCCGTCGAGGCAGTTGTCGGCAACGAAGCAGCCGCAACCACACTCAGCCAGCGGCTGTCGGCTGGCAGCAACGTGCCGCTACCCCTTCAGCGCGAAGCGCTCGCGGCGATTGTGCAGGCCGCTCGACCAGAACTGGGCGAAACACTTGTCGCTCTCTTGGGCTCGAAGGACCTGCGGGCCGATTCGATCCGCGCATTGGCCACACTCGATGATCCAAAAACGCCCGCTCGTTTGCTTGGTGTGTATGACAAGTTCTCGGTCGATGAACGTCGCGATGTTCTCGCCACGCTTTGTAGCCGCGCGAGTTTCGCCAAGGAGCTACTCGCTGCCATCGAAGCCAAGCGAGTTCCTGCGAATCATCTCACGGCTGATCTGGTTGTGAACTTGCGAAACCTGAAAGATGCCGAGTTGCAAGCGCAGTTGGAAAAAGTCTGGGGAACGACGCGCGAATCGCCGGCCGATAAGGCCCTGCTGATTGCGCAGGTCAAAAGTCTGCTGGCTTCGCCGCCGACGACTGCCGTCGACTTACATCTCGGCCGGGCAGTGTTTGCCCGCACGTGTCAGCAGTGTCACACGCTGTTTGGCACCGGCGCGAAGGTAGGGCCGGATCTGACTGGTTCGAATCGCGCGAACCTCGATTACCTGCTGAGCAATGTGATCGATCCAAGTGCCGTCATGGCCAAGGACTATCAGCCCACGGTGCTGCTGCTCGATTCGGGGCGTGTGGTGACCGGCATTCTCAAGGAAGAAAACGCCGCGACCATTACGGTGCAGCTTCCGACGGAGTTGCTGACGATCGCCAAGAGCGAAATCGAAGAACGGAAAATCAGCGACAAGTCGATGATGCCCGACGATCTGCTCCGTCCGCTGTCGCAGCACGAAACGCGTTCACTCGTTGCGTATCTGGCCGCCGGTGGCCAGGTGCCGCAGTTGGCCAATGCTGATACCGCAGCTTCAATCTTCAACGGCAAGGACCTGAGCGGCTGGGTCAGCGGCGATATGAGCCTGTGGAGCGTCGAGGATGGTGAGATCGTCGGTCGCACAAACGGCCTGAAGCGAAATCATTGGCTCACGAGTCAATATTCGCTCGGCGACTTCAAATTGTCCGTCGACGTCAAGCTCGTGAAAAACGAAGGGAACAGCGGGATTCAGTTCCGTAGCGAGCCCATCGCTCACGATGAAGTGAAAGGCTACCAGGCCGACATTGGTGCCGGCTGGTGGGGCAAGCTGTACGAAGAGCACGGCCGCGCACTCTTGTGGAAAGAAAGTGGCGAGAAGCATGTGAAGCTCGGCGAATGGAACAAGTACGAGATCATCGCTGTGGGCAGTCGAGTGCAGACGTGGATCAACGGCGAAAAGTGCGTCGATCTGGATGACTCTGCTGGCGCTCGCCAGGGCGTGATCGCGTTACAACTGCACTCCGGCGGCAAGACCGAAGTTCGCTATAAGAATCTGCAGGTCAGCATTCCGACGAGCAGCAAGCCGGCTGTTGGTTATCCATCATCGAAACCCAACGCTGACGGCAAACCGGCCGGCAAGATCAGCTTCAAGAAGACGACGCTCGATCCGCGCTTCCGCAGCGAAGGCGTGGCGATGGGCGACTTCAACAACGACGGCAAGCTGGATATCGCAGCCGGCAGCGTGTGGTACGAAGCACCCGCTACTCCCGGCAAAGATTGGAAGATGCACGCAATCACCGCCCAGCCGAACGAGTTTAACATCAAGACCTACGGCGATACGTTCTGCAACTGGGCGGAAGACTTTAACGGCGATGGCCGGCAAGATTTGCTCGTTGTCGATTTTCCCGGCAAGCCCACCTGGTGGTTCGAGAATCCGGGCACCACCGACAAGGCTTGGGAAAAGCATCGCGCGGTTCCCGTCACCAATAACGAGAGCCCGCAATATGCCGATGTCGATGGCGACGGCCAGCGAGAACTCATTTTTGGCGAAGGATCGGGCAAACTGGCCCTCGCTCGTCCCGCCAAGCAGCCGAATCTTGATTGGAGAATTCAGCCGATCGCTGCGGAAGCCAATCCCAACATCCAAAAGTTCTATCACGGTCTGGGTGTCGGCGATTTGAACAAAGACGGCAAGCTCGACTTGATTACACCGAACGCCTGGTTCGCCCAGCCTGCTGAAAAGGCGACGGCTGAGAAGGAACCTTGGCAGCGGACCGATGCCAAGCTCGGTCCCGCTCAGGCGCAGATGTACGCCTACGACTTCGACGGCGATGGAGACGCCGATATCGTTGGCAGTAGCGCTCACCGCGTGGGAATCTGGTGGTACGAGCAGACCGAGAAGGGCTTTGTGCAGCACGAGATCGACAGCAAAATCGCCCAGACGCACGCTCTGATTCTCGCGGACATGAACGGCGATGGCCTGCCGGATCTGGTGACCGGCAAGCGGTTCTATGCTCACAACGGCAATGATCCGGGCGAGGATGAGCCGCCGGTACTTGCCTGGTACGAACTGAGCCGCGATGCTGGCAAACCGAAGTGGACGCGCCACGACATCGACGACAATAGCGGCGTCGGTACGCAGTTCGAAGTTCACGATATGAACGGCGATGGCCTGCTCGATGTGATCGTCGCCAACAAGCGGGGCGTGTTTTACTTCGAACAGCAGCGAGAGTAGTTACTTGGCTCTCTTTGAAAGACAGACGAAAGAGGAATATTGCTCGTGAGAAAATCTTCCGCCGCTGCACGTTCTGCCACCGTGCGCCTGGTCGACGAACAAGGAGCCAGCGGCAAAGTGCGGCAGATCTTCGACGACATCAAGAAAACGAAGAACCTGGAAAGTGTGCCCAATTTCTGGCGTACGCTCGCTTCATCTCCCGATCATCTGGAGCTGATCTGGGGGCAACTCAAGGCCCTGATGCATCCCGAGGCCAGCGGCCGCGCAAGTAAGCTCGATGCCAAGACGCGCGAGATCATCGCCTTGGCAGTATCGGCCACCAATGGCTGCTCGTACTGCGTCAACTCGCACACCGCCGCGCTGCGAAAGCAGGGCGTCGATACCGAAACGCTGGGCGAGGTCTTGGCGATTGTTGCTCTCTTCAACGGGACGAACAGCCTCGCCGATGGCTACCAGATCGAGCCCGACGTGCTGCCGCCGGTTGAGTAAGAAACCCAAGTTCTTTAAATGCAGACCCCCATGCACGCAATTCGCCTGAAGGCACCCTGGCAGATCGAGAAAATCGAGGGGGGCGTTTGCTACATCCGCCGCTTTGGGCTGCCCACGAACCTGGGTGCCGACGAGCAGGTCTCGCTGGTGGTTGAGCGGGTCGCCGCGCCAGCCACCATCGAGCTCAACGACCAACTGTTGGGGGAGCAATTGCCCGCTGAGGGGCCAAAAGCGTTCGAAATCACCCGCCTGTTGCAACCTCGCAGCGAAATCCGGATCTCGTTCCAGCTTACGCCGGCCCAACTGGCCGAAGTCGGCGAGTCTCACCAACCGGGCTTGGAAACAGCGCCCGGCACGCTCCTGGGCGAGGTGCGACTGGAAATCGCATAGCCGCGACTCTCTGACGCACAGTCAGCCAAGCTCCGCCTTTCTCCTCGCCGGCCGGCCTTGCTAGCACCTCTACCCGCTAGACCAAATGGCAGGCAGTTTTCTAGGATAGATGACTTGCGCGTTTGCCCTTGGTGGAAACCGGCTGCCCTGCAGGCCGAAACACCCGAAAGAAGGGGCGACGAGCATCCAAAAGCCAATACCATCGGATAGTGGGCCGGATTCCGGCAGTAATTTTCAACTGCCGGCGTGAATGCTGGGACGGAGTGTGGGCATGACAGGTCGAGAAACCGAGGCCGGGCGAGTGGCCCTGGACAAGGTCCTCGGCTATCTGAATTTCTCTTCCGGCGCAACCGACCCGCAGTTTCTCGCCAGCTTGAATCTGCTGTTCGAACAGGTCGACCAGCAGTCCTTGGGCGATCGAAGCTGGCAGCGGCTCTACGAATTTCTGCAGCGGGAACTGGGGCACATCCACGCTACCAACCCGGCCTTTCAAGACGTCCAGCAAGCGACCGCAGTCCTGGAACTGACGTTTGAGAAGTTCCTCCCCGCGTATCGAGAGTTCCACCGCGACCTGCTGTTTCATCAAACGCCCGAAGCGCTCTTTCGACCCTTCTTCCTCGGGCGAGCACTCGAAGCGATCTTGCGGCAGGGACCACCTTGGGACCAGGCCGACCGAATCATCACCGCCGCAATCAAGCAGCTGAGCGACTACATCGGGCATCGACCGGTCGCCGCGCTCGAGTCGCAGCAGATCGAACCGTACGCTCACGAATTCTGCCGCCCAGTGCCCCTCTACATTCGCGGCGTCGGCATCAGCTACGGCCCCGAACGCGAAGTGATCGAGATCGCCCTCAAACTGCTCGAAGGTACCGACGAAAACTTGCTGCGGCAGGCTTGCTTCTTTCCGCATCGTCTGGAAGAAATTGCGACCGACCCGCGAGCCTACGATTTCGATCATCCGGCCAACAAGCGACCCAATTATCACTTCGGCCAATGGGATCCGCACCAGATCGATCATCACGGCTTTTATCGGCGGTTTGTCGTCCAGCAAATCACGCTCGACGCGCTCATGCGGCGGCTGACCGAAGAAACGCAGATCTCGGCCGAAGAGTTGAAGTTTGAAGCAGCCGCCGTGTTGGCGGGTACGGTGCTCATGGCCTCGGGCATCAGCGGCGAAGGGCCCGGCGCGCATGACTCCAACGTGACCTTGGCCAAGCTGTTGCCGCGAATCGCCAAGTATCGCGACGCGTTCTACGAACAGTTGATGAATCGAACCTCTGGCGAGCATCGCGACCGACTCAAGGCCGAAGCGGCTCAAAAGCGGCAGCCGTTCGGTGGTGCCAGGCAGCACTTGAACGCCCAACTCGCGCGCTCTCGAGCGTCGCAACTCGAGCATGTGCATCTCGCTCGTATTTTTGCCCGGCTGGGGCATGTCGACGCGGCTGCTCGCCAGGCGAACGTCGTTCCTTGTGCTTCGGCGCGGATGCTCTGCCAGATCGATTGTCTGTTGACTACCGGGCAACTCGCCTGTGCGGCCGGCAAGCTCGAAGCGGCCGCCGATGCGATGCCGCAAATCATCGATCTGCTCAAGCGGGCCATTCATTGCGGGGCGATCATCGATCCTTGGAACATCCTGGGATTCGATGCCCACTTCAGCCTGTTTCCGGCGCTCGAAAACAGCGTGCGCGATCATCGGGCCGATGAACTGGTCGCCCTGATGGAAAGAATCTGGACGCTCTATTCGCTCATTTGGAGTGAAGCGGCCGCCAGCGACCGGACCGAAGTGGCCGACCGCATTGCCCGGCAATTCAAGAACACAGCCACATGGTGGAACCAGTACGCGGCGCACGAAGTGTCGACCGTGGAAGCCGTTGATTCGCTCGTGGTGTTTCGCGCGGCCGAGCGCGTCGCCAAGGCTTTGCAAGTTTGGCACCAAGCGGGTGCCTCGGCTGGCGATGTCGGTTTTTGGGCGCCGCACGCCGAGGTCTTCGATTCGCCGAAGGCCTATGCGATGGTCATCGACTCGCTGCTGGAGCGGGGAGATTTTGTCGCTTCGATGGCGCTGCTGATGAGTTGGCTCAGCCGGGCCGATTCGATCGGGATGGAGCACGGCGATTCATCGTTTCATGACCTGGCGCAGCGCTGGGTGACGGCGACGACGGCTACCAGCGATCAACGCGAAGCTTCTCTCAAGGCCTGGGACTCGGCCCGCAAGTTTCTCGACTATCTGGAAGCCAATGCCGAAGGTCTGTGGAACGTACCCAAGTTCGAACTCGGCGGTGGCAAGCGCGCCGCAGCGACCACTGCCGACGACGATGAAGATGACGGAAACCGTTTCAATTCGGCCTACGAGGACATGGTCTATCGAGATAGCACCGACGACGGTGTGGAAGGGGCCATTTTTGAATCGGGGGACGATTCGCACGACGAATTGCAACACCAATCGAAAGTGGTTGCCGATCGACTGGCCTTCCTTGCCACCGTGGCTCGCCTGTGGAAGCAGACGATCGTCAGCCCGGCTTTTGCAGCGATCATTCGCGAAGGAAGTGGCACCGACGAGCAGGCCAGTGCCGCGCAGCAGCGCCGCACGTCGGCCATGCAGCGGTGGATCGAACAAGCGCAGACGAACTTGCAAGGCTTGACGAAGCTGGTCGCCGCCGTGCGCGACTATCGCATTCCGAATCCGTCGGGCGATCACGATTCGATGGTGGAATACGATCGTCGGCGGATGATTAAAGAGTCACTGCTCGAACGGGTCGTGAGCACCAGTGTCGAAATGGCCGATGCCGCGCGACTGCTCATCGCCGCGCAAAATGCACTGAACCACAACACGCCGAATCAGATCGTGGCGGTGGCACCAGCGGCCGACAAGGAAGAAGCCGAACGTCTGGTGGCCGTCTTCACCGCGCTGCTGCGCCGCGACGAATTGGCCGTCAAATCAGCCTGCGAACTTCTCTTCAAAACCCTCCTGCGCTTGCCGCTGCTGTACGTGCCACTGGGCAAGGGTGGCAATCCGCCCGAGATCGTCGTCGTGCGCACGCGGCAACATGCCATTCAAGATTTGCTCGCCTGGCTCCCTCGCTGTGGACTGTGGATCGAGACTTGCCAGCTGCTCGATGTATCGCGGCAAATGGAACGCGATCATCCAGTCGGGCCCGGCGCCGTCACCGAATTCGATGAACTCTTCAAGATCGGCTACAAGGCCATCGTCGAAAGCCTGGTCGTTTCGTCGCAGTCTTGGCCGCGCGCTGCCGGTGCCACCGATGACCAGGCTGCCGAGCCCGTCGTGGCGTGTCTCGAACAGTTGACGGAGACGATGCTCACCAGTTGGCTCGCCCACAGCCGCACACTGCGCTTGAGCGCGCTCGAACGGGTACACGACAAAACGACGTGGAAACGCGTCGTTGCTTTTGTCGAAAAGTACGGCGAAGAGCTCTTCACGCAGCGGTTTTTGAATCTCGGCAACATCCGCGCGATCATGCATCAGGGGCCGGCACGCTGGCTGAACAGCCTGAAGGAAGATCGCCCCGACGACGCGCCGCAAAAGCTGCTCGACGATCTACAGGCCGATTTGCCCCTGGAAGAAACGGCCGAACTGCTGGGCATGGTGCTGGAGTCGATCGTCGAGAACTACGGCGAGTATCGCGATTACAACAGCACGACAACCCAGTCGGACCGGGGCGAGTTGCTGTACATGCTGCTCGATTTTCTCCGCCTGCGCACGCGTTATGACCGCGTATGTTGGAACCTGAAGCCCGTGGTCCTCGCGCACGAAATTCTGGTCCGCCGGGGCGAAGACATTGCCGCTCGCGTCTGGCGCAGAGCACTCTCGGAACGCATTCAAGACGAAGCAGAACAGTACCTGACGCGGTTGGCCGATCTGCAAAAGAAATATGCGATGCGGATGCCCACGGTCGCCGATCGCCTGGCGGAGCGGTTCATTCGCCCGCTAACCATCGACCGCATTCGCGCGCTCGTCGAGCCCGCCATTGAAGAAGCTCGCAAGGGTGGCGAGTCGCCGAAGTTCGAAATGCTGGAATTTGAAACCGCCACCCTCACGCGCGAGCCCACCGGCGTTGGCCTCGATGTTCCTGCCTGGCTGGTCGCTCTCGAAGAGGAAGTCGATCTTTCGCTGCGACCCACGCACCAGCGCCAGGACGAAGAAGACCTCGCCGCGATCCTTCCACCTCGCCTGCTCACCTTCGAGCAAGCCAAGCAGCAACTCGACCAGTGGACCGCCCGGCAAGAGTAATCTTTGTATCTGCCTTTGCCCCCCGGCCATTTGTCTTCCCGCCCCCGCCCCTGCGGCGGGGGTTTATTGGCTTTTGCACTAGCGCGGCTCAGTCGATCCCAGCTATTCAATCGCTCCCAAATCATATTCTCCAATCGTTCCCACGTAACAACTCTGCATGAACACCGGCTGCATCCCTTGCGAGTAAGCGAGGTTGTTCAAATACGACAGCGCAACCGCCCGCGGTGACTCACTCGGATGAATCCCCAGAATCATGTGGACGTGGTCGGGCAAGATCGCCAGCCGAGACAAGAGATGTTTGTACTTTACAGCAGCTTGGCGCACGATCGTCTTCGCCTGAAGCCATTTCCCAGTGTCAAAGTCCTGCTGCCGGTCGTCGCGTACGAAGACCAAGTGCAGATTGCACCAAAACCTTGCGTGCTCGGCAAATCGCGGCTGTTCCAGTCGAATCTCTGGGTCGCTGAATTAAAGATCGGCGAACTTCGCGCGCAAAGTGGAATCAGCGGCCGCGTGATGCTGCAGTTGAGAAGCTACATAAGCTTCTGATTTCTCGCGCGTTGGCGAGCCGAGGCTGCGCAGATCGAAGTTGCGTTGAAAGGATGCCGGGTGCTGCTCGCGAATCAGATGCTGTAACCGTCCTTTGACGGACCACGGAATTGCTTGCGGCAGAGTTTCTGGCAAAGTACTCACCAGGAATTGGGAACACTGGGGAGTTGGCCAGGAGAGTTCCAAAATACGAGTTCCGTCTTGCTCGGTTGCAACTCGAAGGCTTGCGAGCCAGGATTCCACGGCCGGTGGAATAACTTTCCAAAATAGGGAAAGGGACCAATTTAATTGGAAGGCAAAGTGGACATTTTCCGGCGTGTAGAGTGGCTCAAGGACCATGCCGGGATGGTAAGCGGTCCGCAGATGAGTTTCAACGAGATTTGGTAGTGCAAAAGCCGTTAAACCCCCGCCGCAGGGGCGGGGGCGGAAGGACCAGAAGTACGGCACAGAGGGGCGCGGGGGCATTAGGACAGAGGGCGGAAAGCGTACGGGCGGAAGATGCGGGCGAGCCCGCAAAGTCGGCCAGGATTACCGACTTTTCGCGCGATGGACCGGCCTGGACCACTACGCTGGTAAAATGCGCAAGCTATACTAGGGCAGCGTTGCTGTTTGGCAGCGAGGAACGATCCCACCACCCTCTCCCCCAAGCTTATGGCCAGCGAAGCACTCGGCATTTTGGAAGTCACCGGTTTTACGCCGGCGATGGCTGCGCTCGATGCCATGGAAAAGGCCGCCGGTATCCGGCTGGTCCAAGCCGAATCGAATGATTGGCTGGGCATGGTGTTCAAGGTGCAGGGTGACGTTTCGTCCGTCGCCGCGGCCATTGCCGCCGGCAAGGAACAGGCCGAGCGAATGAAGGGGAAGCCCGTTGGTACGGTGCTGAACAACCCCGATAGCGAAGCCTGGAAGGCCTTGATGAGCCCGATCGAATCGAGCCCATTGCTGCAACAACCTACCGTCAAAAATCCTAACTACGAAGCATTGGGCACGATCACCGCCCAGGAGCGAACTGTGGCTGACTCTCCTTCCTTTGCCCTCGGATTCATCGAAACGCAAGGCTTCACCGCCGTGTTCGAAGCCATCGACAGCGCCTGCAAGGCCGCCAATGTCGAAGTGCTGGGCAAAGAAAAGCTCGGCGGCGGTTATATCACCGTCATCGTCAAGGGTGACGTCGCCGCCGTGAAGGCCGCCGTCGAAGCCGGCACGGCAAAGGTCGGTGCCCTCGGCAAGCTCATCGCCGGCCACGTCATCGCCCGCCCCAGCGCCGCCGTCATGGCCCTGCTGCCGAAATAGTCTTCTTCTCCGCAGGCCGCCGCGTGGGCATGGGCCCACGCCTGTTGCCGCCCGTGGCATCAGTCTTCTCGCGCAGGTGCGCGCCCTACCGGCGACCACCTGCATTCTTATTTGCGAGACGCGCCCGAGAGTGTTAACCTGCGATCCTCCTCGGAGGATGTCGTATGGATTACAAACTCTTGTGCCAGTTATCCGACGCAGATCTGGCCTGTCGTGATATAGCCGAGATTAATCTACTCGCTGCGCACGGACTCGCAGACGTCGCTCTGGTTCGATTCTCACGGCGATCGTGTCATTTGTCTGGCGGGCTAGCTAATGATTTGTAAATTGGTCCGTCATTTCGTGGCGTACCGTTCCGGCGAGGAGCTAGGAATAGGCCTGGACGAGGTCTCGCTGGTGCGACGCCTAGGAATCCAAAGTGTTCGATTTCCTGTATCTACACGCTGCGTTGAATCACAGGTCGGTGTTATTGAGGGCGAGGTGATTGATTGGGGAGGCGGCAGTAGGAAGCTTCACTGGTTTTGCCCTTCTTGCCAGGAGCAGCAATGGGGTGATTGGTCTGACCATCTCGTCAATCCATGTCTTTGGTATTCTGACTGCAAATGCATCGACAAATGGCTAATTCATTGGCGCCACGAATCGATTGAAGCAGCAGCAGAAATACGCCAGCGAAAAAAATACGCAGACCCACCGCCCGAGTGACCCATGGTAAAGCGCTCGCCGATATTTGTGATCGTGCTCTGCACAATCGTGCCGTTGGTGTATCTCGCTGCGTATTGCTCGGTGGTGATCCCCGGCGGTGAGGTGTGGCAGATTGGCTACATTTCTGGAACGCCACTGTGCGGCTGGCGACGCTATCGGCTTGCCGAAGAGCAGGCCGCGATCGTCTTCTGGCCCGTAGAGCAGGCCGATCGCAAACTTCGACCCAAAATTTGGGAAGGGTTGAAAGCCTGGGAGGACGGTTGGGGTGAAGCGGGCCCGCCACAACCCGATCCGCCGTAGGTACCGCGTGGAGCGATCGCTTGAATTGATTTTGTCATTTGACAAAGAATCACGCATCGAGCAGATTTCAGATGCGTCCACGGACGAGGCAAACGCTTCGTACGAAGGTCAGTGTTGCGCAGGTAGTAGTCGTATCGCTCAACGGGTTTCCGTATGGGTTATCCCACGCGCTTGCGCGGGTGAACTGCAGAACTATCGAACTGGCAGTTCAGCGACGGCAAGCGGCGCGGTTAACCAAGCAGTACCGAAATAGAGGGGGCGAGTCGCTGAAAAAGTGGTTATCAAACGGTTATCACTTGTTGTCCAGAATTCCTGATTTTTGTTGCCTAAGGTGAGTGGCGAGTTGCAGTTCGGATGATTTGTTATCGCGAAAAAGTGACGCAAAAAGTTATCAAAACTGGTTATCAGATCGACGGTCAGTCAATGGAATAAATCCTGGGCATTACAGCGATGATTCGGGAAAACGTCTTTGGAAACTTGGTGGAATTCAGATCGTTGTTCGGTGTGATCGTTTGCGCAGATCGTGAGCGATTGCGGGTCGGGAATCGGCGCAAGTTGGCCGCCACCCAAGCGAGGGGCGTTCACAAACCGGCCGGTCAGCGAGGACAGAATTGGCGAAGTCCTCGGGAAATACAGTGATTTCGAGTATTGGCAGGGGTTCCGTTTGTGAACAAACACTTGCCAGACACCGCTGTGCGAAAGTGATTTAGCGATAGTTAGCTCAGCCTCGCGCTGCCAACCAGGCGGTTACTGGTAGCGGCGATCTTTGCCCAGATTCGCGCCGAAAGTATCGGTGCCGGGTCCGCCGAAGAGCCAATCGTCGCCGGCGTTGCCATCGAGATGGTCGTTGCCAGCCATGCCGTACAAGAAGTCGGCACCGGTGCCACCGCTGATCACATCGCGGCGCGAACCGCCGATGAGGATATCGCTACCCGCCCCGCCATCGATGGTCGACGGAATTGCGAGCAAGGCCAGCGAGACGTAGTCGTTACCGCCGCGAGCGTCGACCGTGACGGTCTGCACGCTGCTGGCGTTGAACTTGCCAGCCTGGCGACCGGTCATCCAAACGTAGAGCGAGTTGCCAATCTTCTGCAGGAGGATGACGTCTGCTTTCTCGGTGCCAGTGACGGAGAGCGTGCCATCGACGAGCGTTACTTCGCCAGGCAGAGGAATGGCCGTGAAGAATCGTCGGCTGACCCATTCGCCGATGCTCTTGCCCGCGGTCAGGCCGTCTTCGTTGTCGAACCGCCAGTGAATGCCGCCATAGAGTCTGCTGACGGCGGCCTCGCCGGCGGCTTGTGAAAAGCTGGTGAAGGAACGATCGGCGACGAGCGGATTTTCGGAGGGGAGTGTGAAGGCGATGTTGTCGGTGCCGAAGAAGGCTTTCAAGACTGCAGCGCCCGCGCCCGAGAATGTCGAGTGCCCCGAGGTGTAACTGGGGAAGGGTGGGGTCGCGATGAGCGGCGTCCAGGTGGGGTCAGCAGTGGTTGCGGCGTTGCCATCGGTATCGGCCGCTCGAATGCCCGTGATGGGTCGCCAGAA
Organism: Anatilimnocola aquadivae; assembly: GCF_049819085.1. Lineage (GTDB taxonomy): Bacteria > Planctomycetota > Planctomycetia > Pirellulales > Pirellulaceae > Anatilimnocola. Next base: position 6,220,857 of record NZ_CP187419.1, on the reverse strand, counting down.
GTTGTCGGCGAACTTCACGTTCCAACATTGAATGGCGGCATCGGCGAGGGCGACGTTGAGCGTGGCGAACAGGCGAGCATTTTCGGCGAGCGTATTACTCTGAGAAGTCGCCACGATGGCTGCGAGTGAGTTGATATGGCCCGGCGGTGTTGAGGTTCCTGCACCATCGGCCCAGAAGAGAGCGATGTCGGTTTGGTCGGGAGTGCGCGTCGCACTATTTACCGAGCCGATGGCTTTCACCTGCTCGAAGTCGGCTGCGTATTGAGCGGAGGTGAGTTCGGGGATGCCGTTGGGGGTGAATTGGTTGCCGGTGGTGAGTGAGAACGGAGTTACGGCACCCCAACCAGGAAAGAGAGCAGGGGCATTGGCGGCGGGCGTAGGATTCCAGTCGCCGGGATCGGTGCCCGGGGTGTACGGCACGGTCGCGGCGACGGAGGCTCCATCGGTGGAACGCAGAGCGAGAATTTGCTGGGCGACATTGGTGCCGAGCGAGACACCAGCGGTCTCGTTGGCCCCGTCGGGCACAGCAGCGAGTGAGGTGACCAGGTGAGCATTGAACGTAGCCGCTTGAGCGGGGAACAACGCGACGAGCACTTCGTGGGCAGCAGCGGCGACCGCTGCTTCGCGCGAGGCTGTTGGCGGCGCGGTCAGCTGCACGGCGTAAGGTCTGTGGGTCTTCTCAAGGGAGTTCACCGCGTCGTAGACGGCCACATGCAGAATGGCCAGGGCACGCGAGGCAACCGGCGGCGGCGTGCTAGCGGTCCGGAAGGCTTGCAAGGCATGCTCGTTCCAATCGAGCACGACATCGGCAGCCATCATCTGGCGAGCATCGAGCGTTTCGAACGAGAGTTTCCGAACGGACATTCGAGTGTTTGCGGGGCGGGCGATTGCAGGGCGCGGCATGCGGCGAAACTCTCAACAGAAGAGGAACATTCTGGATATCGCCATAATGTATCGCACCCGCAAAGTCCCACCAACCTCACTAAACCTCCAAATGGCCGCAAGGCTATTTTTCCTCCTGGAGCCAATACAGCTGCTTGTGGCCGTGGCTTTCGAACTCGTCGGCGACTCGTTGGGCTTCGGCTTTGGGCAGGTGCTCGCGGACGAGGAAGACATTGCCGTTGTCGTCGGTCCGCCAGACCGACCAAAACGGAGCTGCGTGGGGTGGGTTGGCGTCCGGTACTTCCGCCTGGTTTTGCGAAGTAGAGTTCATGGGAGCGCCTCAGGTTCGTCTTGTTTGCGATTCGCTGAAAGCTTAGGTTTTCTGCTACACCCATAAGCAGGGAGGGGCCGAAATGAGCATTGGTTCACTAGGATCCGTCGGTAGTTTCGCCGCTAGTTCGGCCACACAACGAACGAGCGACACCGAGAAAACGCAAACGGCGTCGGCTGACAAGAGTCGTGCCGATAGCGGCGTTGAGATGACAGAAAAAGCAGCCGGCATTGGCGAGACGCAGGAAGATACGGGAGCCAGCGATCGCGACGCCGATGGCCGCAGGCTGTGGGAAGTGAATCCCCAACAGAACGTTGATCCTGAGACTGCGAACTTGGTTCCGCACGTGGCGAAAGATCCGACGGGCGCGGCCGGTGGCGAGTTGGATCTGATGGGGTGAGCGATGCCGAAGACGTCGACGAGCGAGTTCTATCTTGTTTGGCCGATGACTGACGTGCCGTGGCGCGAGGAACCAAATTGGCTTCAGAGACAGTTGCAGCAACGTCAAGACTGCGGCCACTCATCGAAGAAGTCGCGAATCTCAAAGTTGATGGTTGCAGCGCACGGACCAAAGCAACCCTATAGCTTTACAAGGCGACTAGGGATCGAACACATCAACGACGCATTTCGAGAAGCGTTCTCGCCCGAGATTGATCAGGCAATTATCTTTGGAAAACTGCTGTTGCCCGATAATTCCGTCGTGCCCGGACGACAAACGATTTTTGCCAAGCAGCTGGTTTGGATGCGTGGGGGTCTGAAGTCCTACTGCCGCAAGTGCGATGCGTGCGGAGAGGTCATTTACGACCCGATGAGCAAATGGCACATCTTGCGGAGCAATATTCCGAATACCGAAATCTTTAAGACGCACTACGGCGGACTTGTCATCAGTGCTCGCCTGGAACGGCGAATACGTCGGAAGAGTTGGAGCAAAGTTAGAGTAATGCCTTTGCCCGTCTACGACGAACCCAGAGATGGCTTTCCCCTCAACTTGCGATTGATCAAACGGAGTGAGGAGCGCAGGATCCCGTAGTGAACCAATCACCGGCTCGGTGGCCAATGCTTACTTCACGCCCGCTTGCTTCAGCACTTCTTTGAATTCATCGGCCGTCACAGGCTGGACGGAGAGTCGCGAGCCTTTGCGCAGCAGTTCCATCTTGGCGAGCGACTTCACCGTGCGCAGATGATCTAGCCCCAGGGGCTGAGCAAAGATGCGATCGAGTTGAATATCGACCATGTACCAGATGGGTTTGTCGGCGGTGCTTTTGGGGTCGTGGTGATGATCGTCCTTGTCGAGCGCCGTGTGATCGCCGTAGCCTTCCTTGACGATCTTCGCGGTGCCCGCGATCGCGGGCGGGTTGGCATTGCTGTGATAGAACAAGACGCGATCGCCGACCTTCATCTCGTCCCGCATATAGTTGCGGGCTTGGTAGTTTCGCACGCCGCTCCAGAACGTGGTTTTGTTCGGCGAGTTCGCCAGATCCTGAATGGAGAACGATTCCGGTTCGGTCTTCAGCAGCCAATATTTCATACAAGTGAGCGAATCAGGGGTGTTAGACTGTAGACCGTTACGCGTTCAAGCTACCGCAGGATCACTTCCACGGGTCCGCATTTTACTAACGAACCATCATGCAAGCGACGCCTGTTATGTCATTTGGACTCTTTGCCGTTGGGGCGATTGCCCTGCTGCTTGTTGTTGGCTTGATCGTGATTGTCGCGGCAGTGGCTGCTTCATCCGGTCGCAAAGATCGCCGGCAAGATTGAACCCGCGGTCTACCTGGTGGCAACGAAGGCCAGGTAGTAAAAGATCCAACCCGTCACAGCGGTGAGGATCATGCCCGCAGTCGCGATCATTCCCCAGCGACGATGCCAGGCCGAATGCGGGCCGGGAAGCGGTGGGCACGGGAAGTTTCGTAGCGCGCGAACGATCACCACGATCCACAGCACGAGCGTCGGGATGGCAAACGACAAGTGAATGATGAGGCTCAGGCCGACCGGACAAGTCCACTTGTTGGCTGCATCAAAAAAAGGAGATGGCGCGGCGAGCGCTTCCCAGTCGGTGAAGAAACGCATGTCGATCTCGAAGGCACCAACGGCGAGCAACAGTACCGTGCCCAGCACGAGTTGGATCTGCTTGTGCAACTTATAAAGCTGGCGATACTTCACCAGGTACACACTCGTCAGCAGCACGGGGACGACGAGAAACATGGCCAGGAAGACCACATCGAGCATCAACGATCCACGGGTGCCGAGAAAGCCGGGCAGGGATGGTGTCGCGGTGTTGGCTGCCGGCAGGGTAGCTTGGGCGACGAAAAACAGATGCACGCGACGAAACTCCTCGGGCCAATGAAGGTAGTGGCAGATTCTATCAAGTCCGCTGGGCGCCACGAATGGCAAGCAGTTGGGATAATCGCATTACCAGCTTGAAATTTTCGGCATTTCCGCAGCGCGGCGCAGATGTGCCAGGGCTAAAATGCAAGTCCGCTGTAGCCTCCGGCGGTCCGCCGCTGCAATGTCCTGGGAAGGGGATCTTTGTTGCTTTCACGCTTTCTGATCGCAATCCGAATGCTCTGCTGTTGCCTGTTGGCTCTCGTTGCTGCGTGCGCATCGGTAAATGCCGAAGAGTTGCCACCGGCGGCAACTCGCAAGATCGACTTCGTCAAAGACGTGCAGCCGATCTTGGCGGCGGCGTGCTTGAAGTGCCACGGACCGCTGCTGCAAGAAGGAGACTATCGACTCGACTCGCGCGAAGTGGCGCTCACCAAGGGAGCGAACTTCGCCCCCAACATTGTTCCCAGTAAAAGCGCCGATAGTCCGCTCATTCAGTTCGTTGCCGGCTTGGTCGACGGCATGCAAATGCCCTCGAAAGGCAAAAAGCTTACGCCGGAGCAGATTGGAATTTTGCGAGCCTGGATCGATCAAGGGGCCGAATGGCCGGCGGCGGCTTCGGTCAAAGTCGAAGACAAGCTCGCCTGGTGGTCGCTGCAGCCTTTGCGCCACGTGCCCGTTCCCGCTGTTGCGGCCGCCGATCATCCGGTCGATCGCTTCGTCCTCGCGAAACTCGCCGAGCAATCACTGAATCCAGCGCCACCGGCCGATCGCCGCGTGCTCATTCGCCGGCTCTACTTCGACCTGATTGGCTTGCCACCTTCACCGGCAGCTATTGATTCATTCATCGACGATCCGGCACCAGATGCCTACGAAAGACTGGTCGACGAACTACTTGCTTCGCCGCAGTACGGCGAGCGCTGGGCTCGGCATTGGCTCGATATGGCTCACTTTGCCGAGACACACGGCAACGATCAAGATCGCATTCGCGAGCATGCCTGGCCCTATCGCGACTACTTGATCACCGCGCTCAATCGCGACAAACCCTACGGGCAGTTCGTGCGCGAGCAGGTGGCCGGCGATGCACTCTATCCGCAGGATCCACAGGCGACGGTAGCGCTCGGATTTCTCGCCGCAGGGCCGTGGGATGAGAGTTCGCTACGCGATATTCGCGAAGATACACTCGACCGGCAAATTGCCCGCTACCTGGACCGCGACGATATGCTCGCGACTGTCCTCAACAATGTTTCAAGCCTCACGGTGCAGTGCGCTCGTTGTCACGATCACAAGTTCGATCCCATTCCGCAGGCTGACTATTACGCGCTGCAGGCCGTGTTCTCCGGTGTCGAGCGGGCGAATCGGACTTGGGATCCGGATCCGGCGATTGCACAGCAGCGGGTTGCCCTGTTGGCACGAGAGAAGCAACTCAGCAAGCTCGACGATGCAACTCGCGTGGAACTGCTCGGTGCGGCAGGGCAACAGGCGGTCGCCCAGTGGGAACGCGAACAAGGTGAGAAGCCAGTCGCCTGGCAGGTGCTTTCGGCAGCGACCGTGCTTACATCCGACGGTTCCGTGCTGACCAAACAAGATGACAGCTCGTTCCTCGCTGCCGGCAGTCGCCCCGAGAAAGACACCTACACGTTCACCAGTTCTTCGCCCTTGCGCGAAGTGACCGCGGTGCGTGTGGAAGTGCTGATCGATGCCTCGTTGCCGCACCAGGGACCCGGCAGGCAAGACAATGGCAACTTGCACCTTTCGGAGATTGAAGTCTTCATCGGCGATAGCAAGGTGGCCCAGCCCATTGCACGGGCCGTGGCCGATTTCGATCAAGAGGGTTGGGGAGTGGCTCGGGCCATTGATGGCAATCCAACGACTGCCTGGGGCATCTATCCCCAAGTGGGCAAGTCGCACGAAGCAGTTTTTGAGTTCAAAGAACCGCTGAAACTTGCACCCGATCAAACGCTGACGGTGATGCTGAAGCAACTGCACGGCGGCGGACACTTGATTGGGCGGCCTCGTATTTCGCTCACCGACGCAAAGAATCCGCTGCGAATTAACCCGCTCCCTGCTGAGATTACAGCCATCATGGCGATCGATCCGGCTAAACGCAGCGTGGCACAACGATTGACGATTGCCTTGCATCAACAGCGCGAACAAGTTGCAAAAGCGCTGGAACGATTGCCCAAGCCCAGCCTGATCTATGCGGCGGCCAGCGACTTCGCGCCGGATGGCAACTTGAAGCCTCCAGCGGGCCCGCGCCCCATTCATCTGCTGCATCGCGGCGAAATCACTCAGCCTCGAGAAGAGATACAGCCCGGCGCGCTCCGCTGCTTGCCACTTTCGCCGAAGTTCGAATTGCCCGTCTCAGCTCACGAAAGTGCTCGGCGCGCTGCATTGGCGACTTGGCTTACGGAACGCGAGAATCCGCTCACTTGGCGATCGCTAGTGAATCGCGTTTGGCACTATCACTTTGGTCGCGGCATTGTGAACACGCCGAATGACTTTGGCCGGATGGGTGCTCTCCCTACACATCCTGAGTTGCTCGATTGGCTCGCAGTCGAGTTTCGCGATTCCGATCAATCGCTGAAGAAGCTTCATCGGCTACTGCTGACCAGCGGCACTTATCAACAGTCGTCGCAGGCCGCGCAGATGCTCGTGGGCGAGCATCTGATTGCTCGCAACGACCACGCTGCCTCGCGAGATGCCGACAATCAATGGCTGTGGCGAATGCAACGGTCGCGGCTCGATGCGGAATGCATTCGTGACGCGGTGTTGACCGCCTCGCAGCGTTTGGATGCTCGGATGGGTGGCCCCAGCGATCGGCAGTTCGATCTCAAACCCGGCCGCCATGTGACGCCGATCATCGACTACAGCCTGGTCGATTTGGATCGTGCGAGCGGGAGCCGCCGCAGCATCTATCGCTTTCTGTTTCGTACGCTTCCCGATCCCTTCATGGAAGCTCTCGATTGCCCCGCCGGCGACCAGATCATGCCCACACGCGCTAATAGCGTGACGGTGCAGCAATCGCTCGCCCTCTGGAACGATGCCTTCATGCTACGGCAAGCAGAACATTTTGCCGCGAGGCTCGAGCGGGACGCGCCGACCTCTGTCGCTCGGGTCACGCTCGCCCTGCAATTGACACTGGCTCGCAGACCATCCGAGCAAGAGTTGCGGAAGTTCACCAGCTATGTCGACATCTATGGTCTGGCCAATTTCTGCCGACTGCTATTCAACGCCAATGAGTTTGTGTTTATCGAGTGAGCTGAAGTCCAATGAATACTCGACGCGATCTATTATCAAACATCGGCTGCGGCCTGGGCTCCCTCGCGCTCTGCCAATTGCTCGGGCACGAGAGGCTGCTCGCTGCTGCTCCGAGTCCGGAACTGAACGGTGGGCTGCATCATCGGGCCAAAGCCAAACGCGTGATTCAGCTGTTCATGAACGGCGGCGCGAGCCAGATGGACCTGTTCGACTACAAGCCTCAATTGCAAAAGCTGCATGGGCAAAAATTTGATCCCGGCAACGATTTGCGTGTCGAAGCAGCGACGAGCGCTCCCGGGAATGTATTAGGCTCGCCCTTCAAGTTTCAGCAACACGGCCAGTGTGGTCGCTGGGTAAGCGAGCAACTGCCGCAGACCGCAAAACACGTGGACGAAATCGCGGTGCTGCTCGCGATGACTTCGCGCACCAATGTACACGGGCCAGCGAGCTATTTGATGAACACCGGCTTCTTGCTGCCGGGCTTTCCCTCGTTTGGATCGTGGGTCAGTTATGGTCTCGGCAGCCTGACCGACAATCTGCCGACCTTCGTCGTGCTTCCCGATGCGCGGGGCTTGCCTTACAACCAGCGAGGCAACTTTGCGAGTGGCTTTCTCTCGGTCACGCACCAGGGGACCGTCATCAACGCCAGCGCGGCGGAACCATTGCACGGGCTACATGCTCCGCCGAGTGCCAGGTTCATTACTCCCGAGGCGGAACGCGACGGCTTGATCTTGCTCGCCGATCTTAACCGCGAACATCTGACCGCGAGCGATCAAGATCCCAGGCTGGAAGCGCGCATTCGCTCGTACGAGTTGGCTGCCAAGTTGCAATTGAGTGCGCCCGAGGTGTTTGATCTCAGCCAGGAGTCGGCCGAGACGCACAAGGCCTACGGACTCGACAATCCCGCTTCCGCTGATTTTGGCAAACGCTGCTTGATCGCGCGACGGATGATCGAGCGCGGCGTGCGCATGGTGCAGGTGTGGAGTGGCGCGAATGGCCCCACCGGCAACTGGGATAACCACGGCAGCATCATCAAAGAACTGCCACCGATGGCCGCCGCCACCGATGGTCCCACGGCAGCCTTGCTCGCCGACTTGAAAGCGCGAGGCTTGTTCGAAGATACCCTGCTTCTGTGGAACACGGAGTTCGGCCGCATGCCATTCTCGCAGGGGAGTGACGGCCGCGATCACAATGGCGGTGCCTCTGTGGGCTGGATGGCCGGTGCTGGCGTCAAACCGGGCGTGGCTGTTGGCTCGACCGATGAATGGTCCTGGAAGGCGATCGACAAGATCACCACGAATTATGACTTTCACGCGACCGTGCTTCACCTGCTCGGCATCGATCACGAGCAGCTAACGGTTCGTCACAATGGTGCGAACCGCCGCTTGACCGACGTGCATGGGCACGTGGTCCAGGATGTGTTGGCATAACTCTTCGTGGAAATGGGTATCCCACGAAAGACTACTTCGGTTTGGCGATGCAGTAGAGGTGCTTGAAGGTGCGGAGAAAGATCTCGCCGTTCGAGATGGCCGGTGAGGAATTGGTATCTTCCTTGCCGAGCGTGTTGGTAGCCAGCACTTCGAACTTGGGGCTGGCAGCGAGCACCACGGTCGAGCTATTTCGCAGCATGACATAGAGCTTGCCATCGGCATGGACCATCGAGCCCCAGGTGGTTCCCCCGATCCGCTTGCCGGCCTGCCAGACTTCTTCGCCGGTCTTGATGTGGTAACAGTGGGGAACCGTGTTCTCTTCGACAATGTAAACGTGATCGTCAATCAGCATGCCCGAGCCGACGCGTTGCACATTGACCGGATGACGCCAAAGGCGATCAGCCGTGATATCGCCCGAACCGCCAAGCTTGACACCGAAGGCTGCTCCCGTGTAGCCAGACATCGCAACGGCAAAGCCATTGGCCGACAGCGGTGAAGTATAGACGTACTTATCGAGCCCTTCGCAGAACCAGAGTTCCTTGCCCGATTGGGGTTCAATCCCCTTGAGGTGAGGCACGGTCGAAAGGAGGAGTTGATCTTGGCCGTCGACCTGGGCGATTACTGGCGTTCCCCACGAACCATTCTTCTCATCGACTTCCCAGACTGTTTCGCCGGTCTTTTTGTTCATCGCGAGCAGGAAGTTGCGCCCCTTTTCATTCGGTCCGCACCACTGAAAAACCAGGTCCTGATAGATGACTGGGGACGATGAGTTGCCGAACTTATGTTCCCAGGTGCCGAGGTCGGTCCGCTTCCAAATCTCGTTGCCGGCGAAGTCGTAGCAATAGACGCCGGCGGAACCCAAACTGACGACGACTCGCTCGCCGTCGGTCATGGGCGACGCGTTGCAGTACCAATTGGGGTTCCAGTTGAGTTCCTTCTCTTGATAAGCAACATCCTTTTGCCACAGCTTTTCTCCCTTGGCACGATCGAAGCAGAGCAAGCTGCGAGTCTTGCCGTCTTTATCGGCCTGCGTGAGAAAGATCTTGTCGCGCCAGACTACGGGGGTCGAATTCCCTTGATGCGCGAGCTCGATCTTCCATTTGACGTTCTCAGTTTCGCTCCAAGTGAGCGGAATGTCTTTGTCGTTGCTGAAGCCTTGACCGGTGGGGCCGCGCCAGGCTGGCCAATCGGCGAGAACCAAAGTCGGCGCAACTAGCAGAGCAGCAAGGACGAGCAGAAGCCGTTTCATGGCGATCTCCAAGCGGTGAGAGGTAGGCGATACTTGGCGAAGCGTGCGGATATTCGGCGGGTGTCACCACTGTTGTAGAGGAGTGGGAAATGCGAGGCAAGCATTTGCAATCCGGCAGGGATTTCGCTGGCCAACTTGCAAATCACTGGGCATTTATGACATGCGCGGATCCAGACGCGGTTTTCGGAATGACCGCCGTTGCTTAGAATGGCAACTCACTTACGGGGCTGTAGCTCAATCGGTTAGAGCAGCAAACTCATAATTTGTTGGTTCCCGGTTCAAGTCCGGGCGGCCCTATTTTCCTTGGATTGTTGGCAAACGAATGACGTCTGGCGTTGGTACGGTGGCGGAATTGCTCGCGCGAGTCGCGGGCGAGAAGGCACAAAGAGGTGGGCTGCTTGTCGCCTCCGAGCAGGGCAACTTCTGCGAAATGCCTTGGCGACGAGTCATCGAACTGGCCTGCCAAGGCGCGGCCGCTTTGACGAAGGCGGGAATTGAAGCCGGTGATCGAGTGGCGATCGCGGCCACGAATAGCCTGGAGTGGGTCGTCGCCGACTTCGCGGTAGGCATGCTCGGGGCGGTGCTGGTGCCGCTGCATACATCGCTCAGCGGACCACAACTTGCCTGGCAACTGCGACACAGTAGTAGCCGTCTGCTGATCGTGGGTAGTGCAGAACTGCACCAGAAGCTCGCGGCTCATCTCCCGTCCGACGCGTCGCCGCTCAGGATTGTTTCCGTTAGCGAGTGGTCGGCGATGATCGGCCAGGCGAGCGTTGCGACGGGGCAAGCTCACTGGCAACGCACGTTGGCAACCGTCACACCGAACACTCTGGCGAGCATCGTCTACACGTCAGGCACCAGCGGCGAGCCCAAGGGGGTGATGCTCACCCAGGGAAATCTCGCGGCGAACGCGCTGGCGATTGTAGACCGTTTTGGCTTGCAGCCCAACGAATGTCGCCTGAATACGTTGCCGTTCAGCCATGCGTACGGACGCATGAGTGACCTGTATGTTTCGCTGGCGGGAAACACGCGATTGGGAATCGGCCGTAATCGCGAATCGCTCGTTGCCGATGCGCAACACGTGCAGCCGACGTTGCTGGTGGTAGTGCCGCTGCTGCTGTTGCGATTGCAGCAGGGAGCGACCGCCAAGTTTGGGCCAGACGATCCTTTTGCCATTCGCAAACTACTCGGCGGCCAGGTGCGAGGCTTTATTTGCGGCGGAGCAAGCCTGACAAGTGACTTGCACGCCTACTTTGCCGCCCAGCAAACTCCCGTGTGGGAAGGCTACGGCCTTACGGAGGCGTCGCCTGTGGTTTCGCTGTCGTCACCAGTGGCCAGTCGCGAGAATTCGGTTGGCCGGGTGATTGCCAGCGAGGCGAAGATTGCCGCGGACGGCGAACTGTTCATACGCGGCCCGCAAGTGATGGCCGGCTATTGGCAAGATGAAGCGTCGACCCGCGAAGTGCTAGACAACGGTTGGCTGCATACTGGCGATCTGGCCCGTCTGGATGACGATGGCTATTTGCTTCTGCTAGGGAGAAAGAAGGAATTCATTGCTCTGTCGACTGGCAAGAAGGTGTGGCCGGCCCAACTCGAAGAACGGTTCGCCCACGATCCAATCATTGAACAGATCATCGTCGTCGGCGAGGGCCAAAACGCACTTGGCGCACTCATTGTTCCGCGTCAAGCAACCTGGTTCGGCGGAGATCGCAACGAAGATCTCTCGCAATTCAACACTCCGGCAGCGCATGAGAGAATGTTGGTTCATTTGGCGGCAAAATTGGTGGATTGTGCCGACCATGAGCAGATCCGCCATGTCCGGCTTTTGACCGAGCCATTCTCAGCCGAGCGCGAAGAACTGACACCAAAATTCACCCTGCGGCGGCCGGTCATTTTAGATCACTACGCCGATTGCGTCCGGCAGATGTTCTGCGACGATTGATGATGGCCAGGGAACAAGAATTTCAGGAAGATCGGCAATGTCTGTAACCAAGCGACCATGCGTTGTACTCCTCAGCGGTGGGCTCGATTCCGCGACTGTGCTGGCAATTGCCATTGAGCAAGGCTTTGAGCCGGCGTGCCTCAGCTTTCGATATGGTCAGCGGCACGCGATTGAATTGGATGCCGCCCGCGTGATCGCGGAATCGCTGAAGGTGCGCCAGACTGCGGTCGTCGATATCGACCTGCGACAGTTCGCCGGCAGCGCCCTCACTAGCGATCTGGCGGTGCCGAAGTCGGCGCACGTGAGCGACATCGGCGAGGGGATACCAGTCACCTATGTTCCCGCGCGGAACACGATTTTTCTCTCATTCGCGCTGGCCTATGCCGAGACTCTGCAAGCGACCGATATCTTCATCGGCGTGAATGCACTCGACTATAGCGGCTACCCCGATTGTCGACCGGAGTATATCGCGGCGTTCCAAACGCTCGCGAATCTGGCGACGAAAGCGGGCGTGGAAGGAACGGAGCGAATGAAGATTCACGCTCCCTTGCTGCATCTGACCAAAGGCGAGATCATTGCTCGCGGCTTGTCACTGGGAGTCGATTACAGTTTGACGCGCAGTTGCTACGATCCCTCGCCGCAGGGAGACGCGTGCGGCGAGTGCGATTCGTGTTTGCTGCGTCAGAAAGGCTTTGCCGAGAATGGCCAAGCCGATCCAATTGTCTATCAGGCAAAGTAACTTGCCCGGTTAGGGCTGGGCACCGGCACCGCGGCGATTTCTCGGTTGCCTTGGTCCTGGTCCATCCAATAAGCCATCGCCCGGAACCGGCGCTCCGTCGGGCGAGAAGCCCCCCGGGGTATTGGTCGGCGGCGCTTCCGGCGCAGGTGGCAGATAGCGACGGAACCCTTCGATGTCGTCGGTTTCGTCGAGCATCTTCAAATTGCCGGATCCATCGAATACCAGGATTTCGCTGGGCTCCTGAATCTTTTCGGACCGCTTGTCCACGACGGGGATCTCGCTCCCGCCGGTGAAGTCGACCACGATGGAGCCCGTGCGAAATGTGTATTTGCCAATCGGATGGATGCTCAGCTTCGAAGGATGCACGACATCCACTTCCTTCTCGAAGTTCAGCAGCGTGCCGCGGAAGACGTCCTTCTCGGCGGCCACATCCACGGCCTTCTCTTTGTCGAAGTCCACCGTGAGGATCGTCGCTGCGGGCTGAGTGGTCGTCACCGGCGGAGTGTCTTTCTTCACCGGTGCACCCGCCGCAGGAATCGCCTTGCCGGCGAAGTAGTGGACGACTTCTGGCAGTTCGACGATCTCGCTCGGTTCGCTGTACTCTGATTCTCGCACGTAGGCACGTCGGCCACCTTCAACCGACTTCACGCGAGTGAAGACGTTAGGATTAAGCGACTGGACCGGCGGCTTATGGAAAGGCTGCGACCGGGTGGGCTCCCAAGCGGGAGGGGCAATCTCGGCCCAAGGATTGTTGGGATCTTCGACCAACAGCTTCACGCGGTAGCGGTACTTACGAAGTGGTTGCACGGTTGTATCGGTGAATCGCAGCAGTTTGTACTTGGCCAAGACCATGCCGGGCGAACCGCCACCGGGCATTCCCTCGCCGAAACCACCAGGCTGCATCATTCCCGGTTGCATCATGCCGGGCTGCATCATGCCGGGCTGCATCATGCCAGGGTTGCCGTAAGGCATACGTCCTTCGCCCATCATCCCCGCTCCTGCACCCGGCAGACCTGTACCGCCGCCGGTGAGATCATCTTCGGTGATCGCACGGGGAATCGGCATCCCGTTGCCATCGACGCCGCCGGGGCCTTCCATACCGGGCCCCATTCCCGCTGCGGGAATCTGAGCCTTGGGAATATCCGGATGAAGCAGTGCTTCGTAAATCTCCCGCTGCATGAAGGGAGGCACGCGATGCGTCATCCGCATCGGGTCGCCCAACGAGTTGGGATCGACGACTTCGGCCGGCGAAGGAGCCCAAGTGTTCATGTCGGTGATGGCCTTGCCGAATCTCAGCTCTTCCCAGCGGGCAGTGGCTGGGTCTTGAGCCGGATTATCGGTGACATCCGCCCGCTCAACCGTATAGAGGATGTAACGAGGCAGATCGCGCATCGGGTCATAGTCGAGAGCCTCCTTGAAGGCTGCTTCGTATTCTTCGAGTTGCTTCTGCAGCGGCACTGCAGCCATCACCACCACAGCGGCCGCTTCCCGGCGGCTCACTTCGCCACTGGGATGAAAGCCAACCTGAGCTTCGGGAGGTAAAGTGCGGACGCCGGGCATGCCCATGCCTTCACCACCGGGGCCAAACCCCGCTGGCATTCCTTCCTGCATTCCCATCATCTCTTGCTCTAGCATGGCCGCGCCACCACCACGTTTGTTACGCGGCTGACGGCCTTCTCCGCTGGGGCCAGGACCGGGTCCTGGACCGCCGGGTGCACGACCGGGACGGGTGGGCTGGCGAACCGCGGGCGCAGGACCACCGGGGCCGCCAGGGCCTTCCATGCCTGGGATGCCACCCGACGAACCGATGATCGGATCGACTTCCGGAATACCATTCACGCCGGTTTGAGACAGCAGAGCGATTGGCCCATGCAGCGCTACCACTTTGAGATGTTCCGGCGCGAAAATGCGTGGATCGTTGCGAGCGATCGCCTTCGGGTAGTCGGGAGTCTTCCAGGCATTGCGCAGGCGATAGCCGACCGGGTCGTTGGCTTCCTGACCTTGCTTGACCAGTGTCGTAATCGGCTTAGTTACGATCGGCTTGATCTCTTCGACAATCAGAGGCGTGTGACCTGGGTCGTTGATCTGCGTCGTTACCGAATTGCTCTTTTGAATCAGGTCGTCTGGCGTTTTGGCATTGTCCAGGCTTGTCAATGACGCGCCTTGATAGACAAACCAAATCACTGCCAGCAAGACGATGCCCAGCACGATCTTTTCGACGTGCAATAGCAGCATCTGCTGTATCTTGGCCGAGTCTAAACTGATCTTGGGTGCCTTCATCTCACTTGCTCCATACTTCTGACTGCTGACTTAGCCCAGTCGCAGTTTTGGTCTTGCCGAATCAATCTTCCTACGCCCGCGGGGGAGTTGCAAACGCAATTTTCTACTAGCCGCCGGTAGTGGTAACTGAAGGAGTCGTCATCGCCGTAGGGGCACCGGCAATATCCAGGCCCAGGATGGCGCGATTCACAGGGTTGTACAAGTAAACGATGCCGTACAACTCGATTTTGATCAGGTTATTGTCAAGGGTCGCGTCGCGGGTGAGGCCACTGAGCCCCCCTGGACCACCATAGCCACCTTCACCGCGGAATCCGCCCATGCCGCTACTCATGCCACCGCCAAAGTTGCCGCCCGGCATCATGCCGCCACCACCACCAGGGCCACCCGTGCCGGCCGCAAAAAAGGTCTCGACAGAGCCGGGCGCTGCGGGGTCGCGATTGATGCGGACCTGACGAATTTCGACTGGTAACTGAGCGTTGCCAAACTCAGTCAGAATGCTGTTCATGCGGCGCTGATCGATCTCCAGCCGAATCCGAACCGGCATCCGCTTAGCAACCGCCAGCAGCGAATTGGCCTGATCGCTGGCCGCCGTGGCCTTCAAAGCTTCACGCAATTGGAAGCCAGCCAGCGGCACATTGTTGGAATCGACATAACGCCAGTTGGCCGGATCGAGTTGATTGAATAGGGGATTGGTCGTGGGCGAAACGGGGCCCGTGGCAGCGGTGGCCTCCCCTCCTGGCATTCCTTCACCGGCGGGCATCGCGCCCGGCATGTTGCCCATCCCTTCGCTGAAGCCACCAGCGCCCGGTGCGCCAGCACCCGGCATGGCACCCGCGCCAACGATCATCACCTGGCCAGCGTTACCCAGGGCAGATTTGCCAATGCGGACGAATTCGATCTGCTTCACGGCGGCATCGTAACGAGCGGTGGCTTTGTCGTTGGCCCGCTTGATGATCTCCATCAAGTTCTGCAGCACCCACAAGTCTTCCTGGGCATACAGCACGTCAAGCGTGCTTGGTTCGTCAGCTTTGGCAGCCAAGGCAAAGTGCGTGGTCAGAATTTCTTGTTGATTGGCCGGATCCCACAGCACCAGCGACTTGTCAACCACGGCAGTGCCTGGAGTGCCATCGGGCCGCATCATCATGGCTGGCTGGGGCTGTCCCATGCCTTCGCCCAACGTGCCCTCGCGCTTGGCGTTCCACGTCGAACCGATGGTCGTGGCCAGCTTGGGCAATTCGTCTTCGATGAAGTCGCGATACCGGCGGCGGAGCGCGTCGCGAATCGTCAGATGGGGCTGGGTAGCCACTTCCAATTGTTCGATCGGCCGCAGTGGCTTCACCGCATCTTGAAAGTCCTGGTCGAACGTCGCGGGCCAAACGAGCACCGACTCTTGCTTCCGGTATTGCTGATCCCAGCCATTCGCAACTTCCTGGGCGAACTTGATCGTCTGTGCATCCACTTCGGCGTTCGATGCCTGATTCGGATGCTTGGCGGCTTTCGTTTGCAGCGTGTTCAAGCCACTGTACACACCATCGATCTTGGCCTGGTTTGCTTGGCGTTGCTCTTCGAGCGTGCCGGTCGACATGTACCAGCTCGCCAAGCTGAGGACCAAAATGCCAGTGCACATGATCCAAAATACGTGAGGCTGAATTTTGCCCCAAAGTTCTTTCGCTTGATCCATGATTCACTCTCCCTCAAAATCTCAACGGCCCCACGAATCTCAAACCAACGCACTGGCCCGCACACTCACGCGGGCGGAGGTGCCGGCACGGGCATCGGTGCCGCGGCCGGGCCAGCTGGTGGAACCATCGGACTCGCAGGAGCTGGAACTGCGGGATTCGGTACGGGGACGACCGGTGCACCGGGTGCTGCAGGTGCAACACCTGGATTCATCGGTGCGGGAGCAACGCCAGGATTGACACCTGGATTAACGACGCCTGGATTCTGCGGATCAGCAGGAACCGCCGGATTCATTGGCGGATTGGCCGGAACAGGTGCTGTGGGCACTGGACTTGGCACGGCTGGGGCAGGAACGGTCCCTGGAACAACTGCACCCGGCACGGCTGTGCCCGGAGGTGCTGTGCCGTTCAACGCAGCATCAGCGGCGGCCTTCAGCTTGGCCGTCCGCTCTTCGTATCGCTTGTTGAGTGGCTTTTCTTGCCAGCAGAACTGCACGACAAATTCGCACTTGGGCACAACAAAGAATTGAGGATTGTTCGGATCTTCAACAGCACCAGCGACGCCGAGACCACCTGGCCCTGTTCCTTCAAATCCGCTGGCCCCGCCACCGTTGATGCCGGTACCCGCGTAGTTGGGATTCTCGAGCCGGAATTGGCGATTGATGGGAATATCGAGTGCCAAGATTGCATAGCCAATGCCCAGTTCCTTGAACGTGAACCGGTCGGTCGCGCCGCCCGGACCCCGGGGCAGATCGACGACGCCGTTTTCGATCGACTTCAGCAACGTCTTGCGCACGTGAGCAGAACCGCCTTCGGCGGGCTTCGTGGGGTCGTTGTAGAAGTGGTAACCCTTGATCTCCACAACCCAGCCTGGACCCTTGGGAGTTTCGATTTGAATCGATGAGATATCGGTGGCACTAGAAGTGCCAGACATCATCGAGCCGCCCATCCCTTCCATACCGCCACCACCATCGACGCCAAAGTTTGCTGGTGCTGCGGCTACCGGCGGGGGCGCAGGTTGACCAGCGGCCGCCGCGGCAATCGCTGCCGGGTCGGTGGGGGCCTTCAGGTGCAAATCGTTTTGTTCGATGTAACGCCGCTTGACGGTTTCGGTAAACCAGACCGCCAAGTCGGGAAAATACTGTGTCTCGAGATACTCAATCTTGAGATCGCGCCGCTGCACGAACGGCAACTGTCTGTGATCCGGAATTTGTCCAACGGGAATCTTGCCCCTGGGAGACATTTCCGGCAGTGACTCGTTAATCGACTTCATCACTTCCAGCCACATCACGCGGCGGTCAGCTGCACCGACCACTTCATCGCTGATGCCGCTCAGTTGGGCGAGCTTGGTTTTGCGGGCCTCGAACTCTGATTGGTACTGAGCACTGACCTGGTTGATGCCGGAAGCCGTACTAACCGCGGCCGACCACTTGGTGTTGTTCGCGCCTAAGTGCTCATCGTGTACTTTTTCCCACGTCATGTAGTGGAAGATAAAGTTGAGCGCACAGGCAAGCACGATGGCTGCGACGCCCGCGACGGCCCAAGGCTTTTTGGCCTTGATGATCCGCTGCAGCAGCAGTTCGCGCGGCAGCAGGTTGGTCTTGAGCTTGCTCTTTTCGAGAGCCTGCACGCACAGACCGTAGGCACCGCCGAACGCGAGCAAGTTGTCTTTGAACGAGGGCGAAGTCACGACCGACGCACCGGTCAAACGGCGGAAAGCGTCGATTTCGGTCAGCTCGTAACCCAGGTGCTTGCCCATGTACTGCGACAAGCCAGGCAGTTTGACCGTGTTGCCGAGCATCACGATGTTCGTGATCTTGGCTTTACGATCCAGGCTGTGGAAGAAGCCAATCGAGCGCTGAACTTCCGTCACCATGTCGCCGAAGACCGGCCGCATGGCCTGAAAGATCGCCTTCGGGTCTTCTGCCTGCCGCGGGTTTCGCTTTAGGTGCTCGGCCTTGGCAAACGTCAGCTTCAAGTCTTTCGAGAGTTGCTTGGTGAAGTGATTGCCACCGAGCGGAATGTTGCGCTGCCACAAGCGATAGCCATTGGTGACGACCAGGTCGGTCGTTTCGGTACCGATCGAAAGGACAACCGACGACGGAGGTGGATTCTCTGAATCGTACGGAGCGTCGCTCTTAGCGGCCGGGGCCATGTCGTGCGCGAACCAGTTGTAGATCGCAATCGGCGCGAGCTGAATGATGTCGACTTCAATCTCAGCTTCTTGGAAGGGCTTGAGCGCCTTGGCCACTTGCTCGCGCTTCATGGCGAATAGGCCGACTTCGGACTCGAGCGCGAAGCCATCGACTTCCTGACCACCGGGCATCCGCTGATAATCCCAGATCACGTCTTCGAGCGCGAACGGGATCTGTTGCCGGGCTTCGTACTTGACGATGTCGGCGATTTTCTTCACATCGACCGGCGGTGGCTTGAAGTAACGCGCCAAGCCCGATTCGCCGGCGACGCCAATCGCCACCTTGTCGCCGCGCAAGTTGTTGCGCGACAGGAATTGCTGCAAGGCTTCTTTGACCAACTGCACCGCGTCGGCATCGGCCTGGGTAAGCAGCTTGGGATATTCGATATAGTCGAAGCCATCGGCAACGACGACGTCGCCGTCCAACCGGCAACGCAACGCTTTAAGGGCACAGCGACCAATGTCGATGCCCCAAACTCCAGCACTTCTTGCCATCGGCAAGTCCTCTCCGAGTAGAGCGAACGCCCTGTGTCTGACCCGCTTGCCCGCCAACAAATGGTCGACGGCCAAAATCTAGCTGCGAAATACATTGCGGGGTCGGGGATACTTAGTTGTCGAAATAGATAAGCTCGACAAGTTCCGCCACTGCTGCAACCAGCCGTCCGGTCCACTGACCTGATCGAATGACTTTGTGGTTGCCAAGCCTGCGGTGTTCTCCCCCGACCTCTGTTCCACACTCTAATCTATCGACGTTCGCCTGCGCATGTCAATCTTTTTACGCGCCGGTTACGGGTTCCCCGTCATCATTGGCATGAGGAGAGCCCCGGTTGCCGTCTTGCCAGGGAGCGACTTCCCACCCATTCCTACGAGGGCTAGAATCACCCGTCCTGCCCATCAGTCATCACTTTTCGCCCAGTGAATGCATGCCGCTGCTCATCATCCTGCTGGTCTGTGCGATCCTGTTTGTGGTGATCGGAATCACCGGCTTCTCGAAACGGGGCATTCCCCTGTCGAAGACGACCTACGTCAACGGCATTTCGGGTAAGCTCATCGGGACACTTTGCATCCTGACCGGCGTCCTTCTGCTGCCGGCTTTCTACCTCTTCTTTTCGGTCCTGATGGCCCTCGTCGATCCACGGAATCAATAGGCCGATGCAGCGGGCCGTTGGCTTCGGCTACCAAGGCAAGCCCCCCCTGCACACTTCGAGCGAAATCGTATTGACGAAGTTTCACCGACAATATGTAATTGATAGTTGCCAAGTTGTTTTGCGGTGATTTTTCACTTGCTTTGTTTTTGTTAAATATCGGAGGCTTATTTGCCGCTACGGGAATTATGAACAGGCCGGCGATGCAGTGAGCAGGTCGCGAAAAGTGGTTATCAAATGGTTTTCAGACGTTCGTCAGAATGATGGGGTTGTGGCAGAGCAAGTCGTTGGGAAATGGATGGTTAGGTAAATTGAATTATCAAAAATAAGTGCGCAAAAAGTTATCAGATATTGGTGGTTGTTGATGGAAGAGGTGGGGGTACGTCGTAGCGGTTAAGGGCGGGCAAGCCCGCTTGATGTGACCCGTCAGCGTGTCGACCGCACCGCGGCGAGAGAATAAAGATTAATGGAAGGCAAATTTCCGTTGTTGGAATCACGAGCAGGCTAACGAGGCAGTGAACAGTTCACGAAAACTGGTTATCGAATGGTTTTCAGACGTTCGTCAGAATGATGGGGTTGTCACGGAGCAAGTCATTGGAGAACTGATGGTTAGGAAAATTCGGTTATCGAAAAAAAGTGCGCAAAAAGTTATCAGCTATTGGTGCGTGTTGATGGGTCAAGCAGCGACGCTTCGCAGCGGTTAAGGGCGGAGATGGTTAAAGAAGGACCGGCAGTTGCCGCGGTCTAGTCGGCCGCTTTACGGATGCAGAAGAGCTGCGACTGCGTGCGGATGAGGAGCGCGTCGCCGGCGATGGCGGGCGAGGCTTGCACCTGGCCGAACAGACTGTTGGTGGCGAGTTCTACGAACTTGCGGCCGGGCTGAAGGACGTAGGTGACGCCTTCCTGGCTGACGAAGTAGAGCTTGCCGTCGGCGAGGATCGGGCTGGCGGCGAAGTTGCCCCCCAGGCGATGCTTCCAAAGCTCGTCACCCGTTTTGGCATCAATGCAAACGGCGATACCTTTGGAAGAGACATAGTAGAGTTCGCCACCGGCCACGAGCGGCGAGGAAAGCTCCGGAACTTGCGAATCGACAGTCCACTCCACATGCGTGCTGCTGACATCCCCCGTGCCATCGACCTTGATTGCCCATAGTTCGGGCTTCATGAAACCCGAGCAGACATAAACGATGCCGTCTTGATAGACAGGGCGAGGAACCGCCGCATGAAAACCCGTACCAAAGCTGCAACGCCAGATCTCCGCGCCGGTTGCTGGTTCGTAGGCACAAACCCACTGCGCTCCGACGCTGATGAGTTGCTCGCGGCCAGCGTGGGTGATGAGCAGCGGCGTACTGAAGGACCGCTTCAACTTTTTATCGGTGGAGGCAATCTCGGGGCGCGATGTTCGCCAGACCTGTTTGCCGGTGAGCTTATCGAGGGCGATGACGAATTGCTGATCGGTGCCGTCGCAGGCGACGATGAGCAAGTTTTTGTAGAGGACCGGCGAGCCACCGGGGCCGGTGATGTCGTCGACCGAGATCACTTGCTTCCACAGTACCTGGCCACTCTTCAAATCGAGACACACGGTCCCCAGCGAACCAAAGTGGCAATAGAGACGCTCGCCATCGCTGACTGGTGTTGGCGAGGCATACGAGTTCTGCGCATGGATGGGCGTGGGATCGTCGATGGTAAACAGTTCGATGTTGCGGAGGATCTTGCCGGTTGCCAGATCCACTTCAATCGCCAGCAAAGTGACGGCGGCGTGCGTCTGAAAATCGGGAGTCAGAATCGGATTCTCGGCGAGTTTGGCCTCGCGTTTTTTTGCACTGAGAGCGGTCTGCTCGGCACTGGTCAGCCAGATGCGATCGCCGATGACGATGGGCGACGACCAGCCATTGCCGGGAATGTTAGTTTGCCAGATGGGCGGCTCGAAACCGCCCCAGCGTTCGGGCAGGTTCTTGCCGGTCGCGTGCCCGTTGCCGCTGGGGCCGCGGAACTGCAGCCAATCCTGTGCGCAGGCAGGCGAAAGGAATGCCGACAGCAGCAGGGCAATCAAGCTGAGAATAAAAGGACGGCACATGCGCGGGCACCCAACGAGAGAAACGATTCCTCAAGTTTAGCTTACGCCCGCCTGCCGAAGAACGCGATTGTAACGCTCGCAGCGATTGACAAAGAATCGCGCTAAGCAGCCAGTGCAGAATCCGCTTCACGATTGAGGCCAATTGCAAGACATGTCATTGGCAAGAAAGTGGTGATTGTAGGCAAGTTTGTTGACAACCAATCACCATTTGTCGGTAATTGCGGAATGATCTTCGAAAAAATGGTGGATCAAACTGCGTCCCGTCGCTACCACGGATTCTGCGAGTGTTTAGACCCAGGTCAGGTAAAACGCATTGTCCTTGGCACCAAAGCCCACAATGATTGCCGTTCGTTCGTCGCAGCCTGGGAATCGCATTAGCACCGAGCGACCGGTGACTCGAAAAAGAGCCAGTTGCTCCAACTGTCCGGGGGTCAGCGATTTGCTGTCGAACTTGAGCACTAACGAATCGCCGCCGCCGCCGTCCCAGGTGGCTGGTGCTTCGAGCTCATCCATACGTACCAAACCCGTGTGTGCATGAATGCCTGAAGTGGCTGATGACATGCTCGGCTCCCCATTTAAAGTATTCGGGGCGAGAGCTCAAAAGAAGCGAGCGCCGAGAAGAAGTTCAGGTTGCATCGTCTGCCGAACTTCCCGAATCCGCAAGTGAATTGCCCACGCATTGTCAAAGTTTAAGCACTTAGCCATGACCAATTTTGGGTAGGAACCCTGGGATAAGAGCTCAGCGTGGGCCGGATGGCCATCTTTTGTCAACGGCAACAAGAGGCCGGCTTCAACCACTATTGCATCAAGCCGCTCAGTCTGGAAACACTGCTCGACCTGTGCAAGAAGATTGTGCCCATGAAGCCGAAGTAGGACGCGCATTGGCGAACCGGGTGCCGGACAGACCAGCGGAATTGCGCGACAAAGTCCATGGCAACAACAAGGTAAGATATTGACAACAAATCACCACTTGTAGATAATGTCGTAGCGATCTTCGGCAAATTGGTGGAGCGAAACCCAAGGCGAGGTGGGGCCCACATGCGCGATGTATCTGCGTCGCACTTCGTAGCGAAATCGCCCGCATTGCCGGCTGCGAAGAGTGGGACGAATCCAAAAACTGGCCAGGTTATTGGACAAATAGAAGCGAGGCAAAAATTGCGTGTCTAGACGCAAGTCTTCTGCCGGCAGCAGCTTCCGCTGCGATTGGGAAATCGGTGCCTGTCCAAAAACTAGAGGGGTTTATGGACGATTGGGCTAGAAGAGAAGCGGATGGAGAGGGATTCGAACCCCCGGTACCCTTACGAGTACGGCAGTTTTCAAGACTGCTGCCTTAAACCACTCGGCCATCCATCCAGGCTATTCACTGCTGAGACACGCAACCGGGCTAACCGGTTTGCGAGGTGGGTACAGCGGTGCTTGGCAAACGTAGCCCACCGGGCTCGCTTGGCTGCAAATATTCTAGCAGCAGCGACGGGCTGAGAAAGGCCGTTCTGAGAAAGGCCGTTCTGAGAAAGGCCGTTCTGAGAAAGGCCGTTCTGAGAAAGGCCGTTGTTTGTCTTGAGTGTCCGCCAGACCGGCCAGTTTGTTCAGCCTGTTTGACATTCGTTCCATCTGCTTGACGCCAGGGCGACGAAACGTCGCAGCCTTGCAGGGCACTTTTCACCGAATCGGCACATCCCGGTGAATACCCCTGCCATTAGCTAGGAATTTGAGTTGGCGTCGTTATACTCGGACCAACGGGTACACCCTGCGCATTCGGCATAGTTGCCCAGTCGCAGGTCCCACCGAGTCTGAGATCAACGGCTCAGTCTCATCAGACCATTCCTCTCCCCATCTAGACCTCTCCCATGCTCAACCGCTCAACTCGGTCGTTGTGGTCTCGTTTTCTTGGTCGCAAAGCACGCTCGGCGGCCCCAGCCAAACAGCGACGACGATCGTTTTTCGAGCCATTGGAAGGTCGCCAATTGCTGGCTTCGTTCACCTGGCTGGGAACGGCGAGTACCGACTGGGCCAATCAAGCCAACTGGGATATTGGCGATGCCTCGCCTGGCGACGACGGCGTACCGGGCGCTGCCGATAGCGCTTTGATCAATGATGTGGCCAACGATCCCCTGTTGGATTCGGCTCGCTCGCTAGGCGCGCTGTCCGGCGCGGGCATCATCAACCTGGGTGCGAACACGCTGACTGTAGGTGCGCTCAACACCTCGACCGCGTTCAACGGCACGATGTCCGGCACGGGCGGGCTGACGAAGAGCGGCACCGGCACACTCACGCTGGGCGGTGCGAATTCGTATAGCGGCACGACGACCGTCGATAATGGCACCTTGACCTTTGCCGTCGATCAGACTTTGGCCGGTGGTGTAGCCTTTGGGGCCACCAATGGCTCGACGACTGTCGGGACGCTCAATTTGAATTCGGCCAACGCAACCTTCGGCGGCCAGTTGGTCGTCCGTACAAACACGGCGACGCCCAATCAGATCACGGTCGGCAGCGGCAAGTTGTTGTCGGTCGGTGGCGGCATGGCGCTCGGATATGACGCCGGCAGCGGCTCGGGGATCCGAAATTCGAATCTGACCGTCAGTGGTCTCGGCGGCATGGCGGTCACAGGGGCTGATGTCAATATCAGCGTGAATCAGGCAGCGACCAACGCTGGCTATTTCAGCGCGTCCGTATTTGACGCGACGGGACTTGGTAGCTTCAGTGCAAATCTGACCGGCAACTTCAATGTCGGCGTGGGGACTACAACGACTGGACGGGGCACTGCAAATCTATCGAACACAGCCAACACGATCATCGCGACGGCTTTTCAGGTCGGCCACTCGGGCGGCAACAATGGCAACGGCGATGCCAATTTGGTCTTCGGCACCGGCACAAATGTCATTCGAGCTGACTCGTTCAATGTCGGTCTGGGAAAAATCGGTGGCACCGCGAAATTCCTGTCACAAGCCGCCGCCAGTCCCGGCACTTTGAGTATTTCCAACAAGGCTGGTTCCGGCGCAGCGAATATGACGTTGGGCAGCCATAACGGCACCGGTACCGCAGCAGTATTCACAGGCACGCTGGACGTTCGCGGTCACGTCGTTACGGTGAATGCAGCGACCGTCACTGTCGGCAATAGCAACGCCAACGCCACTGGCATTGCCAGCGGTGTGATCTCGTTTGATGCCGGCACGTTCGCCGCGGCGACGTTGAATTTGGGCCTCAAATCGAGCACGGGCATCAATGTCAGTCCAAACTCGGGCGTGCTGAATATCAACGGTGGCGCGTTCTCAGTAAGCGGGACAACGACCATCGCGGGCCACTCCGGCGGTGCTGGTGCGGGCGCCGTCTCGGGCACGCTCAATCTGAGCAACGGCAGCTTCACCACAGGTTCGCTGCTGGCCGCCAACAAGTCTGGCGCGGCCACCAATGGTCCCACAGCCAATATTAACGTCAGTGGTGGTGCCCTCACGGTCAACCCAGCGGGCACGTTCAACCTGGGCATCAACTCGAACGCAGCCGCAGCAGCGGCCGTGGCCAACCTGACGATCACCGGCGGTACTGTCACCTCCAATGTAGACATCGTCGAAGGAGCAATTACGGGACCGACTACTTCGACGATCACGCTCAACGGCGGCACGCTCGATCTGGCGGGTAAAAGCATCGGCGCTGCGAATCCAATCAATACACTCTCGCTGCAAACAGGCACACTGAAGAACGTACTGCAAATCAACAATGGCGCGGCAATCACCAAGACGACTGCCGGCACGCTGAACATCGACGGCACGAATGGCTTCACCGGGCTGACGACGATCTCAGCGGGCACGCTCGGCGGAACTGGCTCCACTGGTCCACTGACGATCGATGTCGGCGGTACTCACAACCCGGGCAACAGTCCTGGCCTGACCACCGTCAATGGCAACTACACTGAGAATGGCACGCTCGTCATCGAACTCGATAGCCACGCCGGTGGTCCTGGTGTGGGCTACGATCAGGTCCGCGTGATTGGCGGCGGCAGCGTCACGCTTGGTGCCGCTTCGATTTTAAACATCGTTGACCTTGCTGGAACTTTCCTACCCACACTCGGTCAGGTCTTCAAGCTGATTGACAACGATGGTGGCCCCGGCGATCACACCGGCCTCTTCTCGAACGTGGCGAATAACCAGATCTTTGTGATCGATGGCCAGAGCCTGCAGTTCTCGTACAACGGCGGCGACGGCAACGACGTGGTGCTGGTTGCTCTCACAGGAGCACCTCAGAACCTCTACATCAATGACGAATTCGTGGCCGGTGTCGTCGATGGCGATCTCGAAGCAGCAGGTACGCAAACGGCCACGGTGGGCGTCGATGCCTTCGCGTCTTTCAGTGCCGCGTTCGCCGCATATCCCAACTACAACGGCACCATCATTGTGAATGGTGGCAACTACGCTACGGCCAATCTGGCCGCGGGCGGTGGCGGTGACGTCACTCTGCGTCTGGTGCAAGATCCTATCAACGCCGAGCCCAATGTCAGCATTCAGAATCTGACCGGCGATGCCAATGATGCCATCATCACGCGCTTCCATAATGTGGCCAACGCCAACCTGATCGTCGAACAGGGCTCGTTCACCGGCATCGTTTCCGGACAAGGCGGGATCGAGAAGAACACTGCCGGCACGCTCAATTTGCAAGGCAACAACACCTACAGCGGTGTTACGACTATCAACGGCGGTGTGATCGAAGGGCTCATCGGTGGCACTGTCGCCGCGCCTACGACTCCCTTCGGCACGTCATCGCTCGTCATCAATGGTGGACAAGCTCGCTACACTCGCACGAATGCGCTCGACGCTGGTCTGGTCCGCACGACGCGCACGGGCGCTCTCGGCGGCAATACCGTGGCCATTGACTACGACGGTGCCGGTGGCGTCACCGCAGTCGATACACAGATCAATCGCACCCCGCCATCCAACGAAGGGAGCCGTTGGGTCGGTTTGATGCAGGTCACCTCGCCCGGCAACTACACCTTCCGCACACGATCGGACGATGGTTCCCGGCTGTACATCAATGGTGTTCTGGTTGTGAGCAACGATGGTGGCCACGGTCAGCAAGATCGCACGAGCATCCCGATCAATTTGTCCACTGGCTTGCACACGGTGACTTACTACTTCGCCGAAGGTAGCGCTGGCGGCGGTGGCTTGGCCCGCATGGTCTACTCCGGTCCAGACACAGCCAACGCTTTTGTCACGACTCCCACCTCGGTCTTCTTTCAATCGGCACCGATCGCTCAACCCAATAGCGTGACAGTGACTGCCGCTGGAGGCGGCATCGATGTCACCGGCAATGTCCCTGGGCTTTCGCTCCCTTCGCTCAACATTGGGGCCGCTGGTTCCACGAACTTCGCCGTGACCGCTGCTTCGGGTCGCCGCGTCAATTTCGCCGCCACGAATCTGCAAGCCAACGGCGCGACGGTCAATTTCAGTGCCAACCAATTTGTCGGCTTGGGAATTGTTTCGGATGGGGCCAACACCGGCCTCACGTTCAACAATCAAGGCAGTGGCCAAGTCATTCTGGATAACACCAGCGCCGCCGCGAACGACCTAAGCGGAACAACCCTGCGTCTTACGAATGGTCGCTTGGTGAACATGGGCTCGGGTGCTGGTGGTGCTACGTCGCCGCTGGATAACGCTCCGCTGATTGAAATCGCCGGTGGTACGCTCACACTCGATAGCAAGTTGAACAGCTACACGATCGCCAATCCAATTACGGTCACGTCTTCGGGCGTGATCGAAGTGGTTCCCGGCAACTCGACGATCGTGCATAGCGGACTCACCACAATCAACGCGGCCCAATCGCTGACCGTGCGCTCGTATGGCGGTACCGCTGCGGTTCGCGGTGCTCTGCTGCAGATGAATGGGCAAATCACCGGCGCGGGCGACTTGATCAAGACGAATGTTGAAACGGCAATTGTCGAAGAACCGAACACCAGCGGCAGCGGGTTCTTGCGAGTCACGAATAACGCCAACAACTATTCCGGCACAACCACTGTTAGCGGCGGTGTGCTGATCACCAATGTCGCGAATGGTCTAGGTGCAACATCCGGCGATACGCTTGTGCTGAATGGGGCGCAACTCCGCATCGAAGGCACAACCACCATCGGTGCTGGTGAGACGATTACGATCGCCGGCTCGGGTCCAGGTGCGGGCGGTGCTTTGCGAAGCGAGGCAACGAGCGTCATCACCGATAAAGTTTTGCTTAGCGCGGCAGCGACGATCGTCTCGAATACTGCCTCATTAACGCTCACTGGCGGGCTCGATGTCACCAATGGCACCGTGACGATTGACGGTGGAGGTGCCACCACACTTCCTGCAGGTACAGGCACAATCACTGCTTCTGCAAACTCGAACGGCCTGATCAAGTTGGGCTCCGGCGCGCTCACGTTAAATGCTACTAGCAACTACACAGGTAGCACGACGATCAACGCTGGCACTATCAGCATTGCTGCCGACAATCACCTCGGCACCGCTCCCGGAGCACTCACGAACCATCTGATCTTGAATGGCGGAACCTTACAGGCCCGTGCTTCGTTTGCCCTTAACTCCAATCGTGGCGTTCAGCTTAACGGTGCTTCAAATTCTACGATTGCCGTCACAGCTGGCAACACACTTACCATTGGTGGTGCAGCGAACATCGTCAACGGCACAGGTAACCTGGCGAAGACCGACACGGGCACGCTGGTGCTGTCCAGTGGCAACAACTTCACGGGCTATACGACTGTCTCGGCAGGTACGCTACGAGTTCAAGACGCCAACAGCCTTGGTGGCATCTCGCAAGGCACAACCATCAACTCGGGTGCAGCTCTGGTCTTCGATGGTAACTTCACCGCTGCAGCCGAACCGATTTTGGCGGTTGGGGCCGGCACTGGTTTTGGCGCGGTTACGGCAACGGGTAACGTCACCTTGCCCGGTAGCGTCGGTATCACTGGTGACACCACCATCGGCCACAGCGTCTCCGGTTCGACACTCACGCTCGCGGGCTCGTTTGGCAAAGAGTCTCCCGGCAATCTGACTTTCGTGGGAGCCGGAAATGTGACCGTTGCTGGCAGTATTGGCGATGCAGATTACACGCTGACGCCATTCACCGCCCGCGTTTATAACGTCGCCACGCTCCCCTCTATTTCGACTGCCGCCAATGTCGATGCAATGGTCCAGGGGACGTACGCACCCGCTGCCGCGGCCACCGTCTCTGTGCCCGGTGCACTGACGTTTGGCTCCGATGCAATTTTCAGCACTCTCTTTGGCGTCACGCTGGCGGATAACTACGTCACGCTGTTTTTCTCGACGCTGACGGTCAACACTGCAGGCACTTACACCGTCGCGGCCACCGGCAACGATGACGCCGCGGCCGTCTGGCTCGATGCCGACGGCACGCCCGGCATTCAAGCAGCCGACCTCCTTCAAAGTGTCGGCAACGGCAACACAGTGCCGGCTACCAAGTTCCTCAATCCTGGTACTTACACGCTGGTCTACGTCCATCGCGAGAATACCAGTGGTTCCGCTCTGACGGGTCGGCTGCAAGGACCTACGAATACCAGTCCGGCCAATGCTGCGTTGCTTCGCGTTGTCACTCCTTCGCTCACCACGACGGGTACCAACAATCTTGTGCTCAATGGTCAGGGTACTGTTACCCTCAGCGGTGCGAACACTTACAGCGGCACGACGACCGTGAACAGCGGCACTCTGCTGCTCAGCGGTCCCGCGGCAACGCTTGGCTCTGGTGCAGCAGGTACCGAAGTGAAGTCGGGAGCTACGCTCGCTCTCGCAGGCGGCGTTGTAGTAGCCAACGAAGCAATCACGCTCGATGGCATCGGTGCTCCCACGCAACTTGGTGCGTTAGTGAATGTGAGTGGCAACAATTCCATCGCCACTTCCAGCAGTCTCACGGCCCGAGCCGTTAACCTCGGTGAAGTTCGACTGGCCTCGATTGCCGACTCACTCACCATCGACGCAGACATCAACCTGGAATCTTCCCGCCTAAGTGCCGATGGGGCGGGTGATATTGTCATCAATGGTGATATTTCCGGATTGGGAATGACCGTCGGCACTCCGCTCGCCGCAGGCGTCTCCAACGTCTTTGCCGATGTGCCTGAAGCGAGTGGCTACTCGCTAGCGCTCGAGCACAACAATTTGCCGAGCAGCGTCAATGGGGCCGCCAACTTCCCCTACACCCTCAATAACACGACGTCGATCGGTGCCTTCGACCGCATCGCCTACTACTTAGAACTGGAAGGTGGTGCGAACGCTCCCACTCGCGAATTCGTCTACGTCTCGATGGATGCCTTCACGTCGAACATCAATCAGATCGGCGTGCCAGCTGCTCCGACAAAATGGGCCTTCCAGCAGTTTGTTAGCAACATGAATGTTTTTGCTTCGGCGAACTCGGGCGTAACGAACGGTACGGGCCTAGCGACTGGCAATATCGAGATCTGGCCCAGCAACTACAACGGTACCAATTCCTTCAATGTCCCCAATGCCAGTTCCATTGCCGGAAACGCCGGGTTTGATTTCGGCGATGGTGGTTTCAACACGAGCGATGGCCACGGCTCGTTCCAGATCCATAACTTCGACCTCGATGGTGCGGGCCCGGGAACCGTTGGTGAAACCCTGATTGCCTACAATCAGTGGCGCAATGCGAACCCAGGCTTGGGAATTGGCACAAATCCCGCTGGAGCCACTTCGAGCTACGACTGGACGTTCGTCAATAACTTGAGTTCGTACAGCCTCCTCAAACGGATGACGATCCTCGTTCGCGAAGTGAACCCCAGCTTCCGTCAATCAGACAACAGCCTCCTGAAGCAAGGTGCCGGCACACTGACTCTTACGGGCACTAACACGTACACCGGAACGACGTCGGTGAATGCGGGTGTGTTGGCGGTGAATAATGGCGTGGGGACGGGAGCGATTCTGGATACTGCTGGGCCGGTGAATGTGGCGTTGGGAGCAACGCTGCAGTTGTTGGCGAGTGAGACGGTGTCGAGTTATGTGGGGACCGGAGATGGGGTCGGGTCGAATGATTCGCTGCTGGCGTTGGGTGCGAACACGCTGACGACGGTGGGAGATGCGACGATCGCGAATGTGAGCACGGCGGCAGGTGGTGGGATCGTGGCGGGCGGCGCGATCATTGATGGGGACGATGATAATAATGTGACGGGCCCGAATGTGTTCTTGCAGGCGGCGACGGGCATCGGTGCGGGGAATACGCTCGAGACGTCGGTCAGTGCGATTCAGCTCTTCAACACGACGAGCGGCGAGATCAACGTGCTGAATAGCGTGGGCGGATTGCTCACGGTCAGCGATCTTCGCACGCTCGGCTTTGGTGCTCGCAACGACGGCGGCGCCACGACCGTCGTCAACAGCAGTCCCCTGACGATCGCTGCCAACAGCATCTCAGCGGGCAACGTCACCTTCACGGCTACCGACGACAACGATGCCCCGGCGCTCGATGATGATCTGACGATCAACGGCGGCGTGACGGTGGGCTCGACGACGGCGAATGTGTTCTTGAATGCGGGTGACGATGCGATCATCAACGGCAACGTGAGCGCGGCGCTGCAAGTAACGATTGGTGTGGATGTCGGTGATGCGGAACTGCCGGCAGGTACCGATGCGACGACTGGTGGTGTGCTCACCATTGCCAATGCCGCGGTGATTACGACACCGCTGGCGGGCGTTGGTGGTGGCACGTATCTGAATGGCAATGACGACCACGATACGTTTAACTTGGCACCGCAGAGCACGACGGAGTTCTTCATCAATGGGAATCTGCCGGTGGGAACGTCGCCGGGTGATACGCTCAATCTCGATATCGCGACGGCGGTGAATCCGCTGCTAACGCTTGGCGGCATCGGCGCGGGGACCTGGACGTTCGGCGTGCCGCTGCGGCAAGTGGTGTACACGAGCATCGAAGATGTGAATGCGAATGCTCCGTATCACCTGGCTCTCGATGCGAACAACACGCCGTTCGGGAATACCGGCGTCGACGATCATCTCACGCTCTCGCGCAGCGGAACCGACTTCGTGCTGTCGCGGACCGGCGATGCGATCGCGCCCGACGACAACGACGTGGGCATCGTGTTTCAGGGAGATTTCGCGACGATTCTCTCGTTCACGTACCTTGGCAGTAACGATCGCGACTTCCTGACGATCAACGACCTCGGTGGGCTCGTGAACTTCAGCGGTCTCGCGCCGGGAGCGGGCGACAACACGAATCTCGCTGGCCAGGCCGAGTTCTTCTTCGATGGCGGCGGTAACAACGACACGCTTATCTTCGCGCTCACCGGTCCGAGCGCGTCGCAGACGTATGCCTTCGGCACGAACAGCGGCAGCACGCCGAGCAACACGGGTGAAGTGCTGAGCAGCAGCAACGCCGTCGATCTGCAAACTTACTTCGCGAACGTCGAACTCGTGCAGCGCACGGGCGCGGGTGCGACTCCGGGCGCGCTCACCGTGCTCGGCAGCGATGTGGCGGATGCGCTGAGCATCGCCGCGAATCTTGCTGATACGCGCGTCAGCATGGGGGTTGGCTACACGCCGTTCGACTTCAGCGGCGACAATTTTACATCGCTGAATGTGAACGCTCTCGCCGGTGCCGACTCGCTGAATCTTGTCAGCTTGGGTAGCGGTCAGACAAACGATCCGGCGATCAACTTGCACGGCCAAGGCCTGTTCGCCGATGACGGCGCGGTCGATACGCTGCGAGTGCAGAGCACCAGCGGTAACACGGGCGTGGTGACACTGCGTGGCGGTCTTGGCGGCGACTTGTTCCAGCTGTTCGATGCGGCTCCGACGGTCGACTTCATCGCCGGTCCGGTCGTGGTCGACGGCAGCGGCGGCGACATGACGTTCGCCGTCGATCGCCTCGAGATCAACGACAGTGGCGACCTCACGGGTGACACCGTGGCGCTGAACGCACTCAACGGCACTGATCCGGATTACGTCCTCACCGGTCTCAACGCGAGCGGTGTCACCTTCCGCAACATCGACAACCTCGATTACACCGGCACCAGCGACGCGGACAACATCAACTCGCAGTTGACGCCAACGACGACTCCGCACGATCTCGATGCGGTCATTCTGCGCGGTAACGGCGGCAACGATCAGTTCCGCGTGTTCACCTCCGATCAAATCGGTGGCACCTCGCCGCTGCCAAGTGGCTTGGCCAGCGGTGTGACGAGCGTCTCGCTGTTTGGCGATGCGGGCCTCGATACGTTCGGCGAAACACCGGCGGGGCTCGTCGGC
This sequence comes from Anatilimnocola aquadivae, assembly GCF_049819085.1. Lineage (GTDB taxonomy): Bacteria > Planctomycetota > Planctomycetia > Pirellulales > Pirellulaceae > Anatilimnocola. The sequence goes on along the minus strand of NZ_CP187419.1, from coordinate 6,188,072 downwards.
ACCGGCGCGATGAACGTCGGTCTCGTGGTGGCACCAACCACGCAGCTGATTCGTCCGAGCACGACCACCGCGATCACGATCAACGGCGGCATTCCCACGAATCCACTCCCCGCTCCGGTCGGCGACATCATCGGCGACACACTCAATCTCGATATCACTTCGATCCCCAACACCGCGCCCGTCGTGGTTGCCGCCGGTTCGTCCGGCGTGCTCAATAGCGCGGGCCAACCGGTCGCTTGGAGCGAAATCGAAGACCTGAATCTCGTCGACCAAGGCAAGCTGACCAACGTGCAAGTCGGCGACTTGTTCGCTCGCACGACCGCTGCGAACGACTTGATTCAGTTCAGCCGCAACAATACGGTGGCACAGCCTCACCGCGTGCGTCTGCGGATCAACAGCACGTTCGGCGACTACAACGTGAGCAACAAGACAATCGTCTACGCCGGTGACGGTGCCGACTACGTCACGCAAGCGAACCTCACGGTCTCGGCGGAGTTCTATGGCGAAGGTGGCAACGATCTGCTCTATGGTGCGACCAACAACGACTGGCTGGTCGGCGGTCTCGACAACGACAGTGTGAATGGCGGCAACGGCGACAACGTGCTGTGGGGCGATAACGCACCGGCATCGACCGATGTGGTTCCGCCGCAGGATTCGCCCATCGGCGGCAACGACACGCTCAGTGGCGGCACCGGCAACGACGTGATTTATGGCGGCGGCGGCAACGATCGGCTCGGGGGCTTCGACAGCAACGACTATCTGCACGGCGGCTTCGGCGATGACATCGCCGACGGCGGCTTCGGCGACGATCGCGTCTACGGCGGTGCGGGGAACGATCAGCTGGCCGGCTATCTCGGCAACGACTTGCTGGTGGGCGAAGCTGGCAACGACATTCTCAACGGCGGCAGCGGCAACGATGTGCTGATCGGCGGCACCGGCGAAGACAACATGAGCGGTGAGTTCGGCAACGACCTGCTCATCACGGGCAGCGTCGCCAACGAACACAGCACGTGGACCTCGGTCGCCAGTGTGGGACCGTTCAGCGCGGCCACGTATTCGAGCGGCACCGATAACGACGCCGCCCTCCTCGCGCTGCTCAACATCTGGGGCACATCGAACCTTCGCACCGGCCTCGCCACCATCACGCACGACGGTGTCGATGACGACGTCTATGGCAAACTCGGCGACGACGACTTCTGTTGGGAAGCCGCGGACGTCGCCGACCAAGGCCCCACCGCCCTCTCACCCCCCGACTTCCAAGTCCCCGGCAACGGCACCGACGAACGCTTCGGACCTACGATGTAGGGGGCCGTTAGCTCAAGAAATAGAAAAAGAGCTACGGCTCCGGTCATCGAGATGATGGGGCAGTACCATCTCGAAGGAAGAGCCGCAGCTCCGTGTGCGGTGAATCGGCGAGCGAGGTGTCTGAACATTTCGCGCAATTCTATTTCTAATATCGGCACCGCAAATTCGTTTGTGCACTAAAGTCGCTCGCATATGACAACAGCGTGTCAGCGACGCGATTGGTCGAGCCCTCCGGACGGGCGGGGCGCAAAACAGCCTGCCGTCTGGAGTTACAATTGGGCTCAACCACGCAGTCGGCTCAGCCCGAGCCGCTGCCACCACTCTGCCCAGTTCAAGTTCCCGAGATTCGTTGTTTTCGCTATATTTGGACCCAGCTGACGAATAAATTCCGTCGGCACCGCCTCTCACTTTGATCGTCTATCGGTTGCAGCAATGGCCAAAAAGTCAGCATTGGACGCTCCAAATGCCAGTTCCGGCAAGGAAATTGCTAGCAAAAAGAGCGGGGGGGAGAAGTCAAAGTCTCACGATGGCGGCTGGCGCGAGACCATCGAATCCCTCGCCATGGCAGTCATTTTGGCACTTCTCTTTAAGGGATATGTTGCCGAAGCCTTCGTGATTCCCACCGGTTCCATGGCGCCCACCCTGCAAGGCCGGCACAAGGACGTTGAATGCCCGCAGTGCAACTATCGGTACCAGACAACAGCCAGCGACGAGGTCGATCGCGCGGGATATCTGTCCGGTAACCATGTCATTTCCGGCACCTGCCCCGTTTGCCGATTTACTCACACATTCGACCCTCTGGCCGATGCCAATGAGGGTTCCTTCAGCGGCGATCGCATCATCGTCAGCAAGTTTGCTTTCGAGGTTGCCGAACCCAAACGCTGGGATGTCATTGTCTTCAAGTTTCCGGAAGACGCCTCGCAAAACTACATCAAGCGGCTCGTTGGTCTGCCTGGTGAGACCCTGCGAATCGCCGGTGGAAACATCTTTACGCGAAGCGCAGAGGAAGCCCCAGAAGCCGAAGGCATTGCTCGCAAGCCGCCCCACAAGTTGACGGCCATGCTGCAAATTGTGGACGACTCGGATCACATTCCGCAGGCGCTGCAAAAAATTGGTTGGCCGTCGCGTTGGAAGGAACTGTCCGAAAGCGATAGTTCGCCCGGCGTGTGGAAAAGCGAAGACGGCGGCAAGTCGTTTACCTGCTCGCCTGCGACCCAAACTGCCTGGCTGCGATATCGGCACCTGGTGCCCCACTATTCCGATTGGCAGTCGATCACGGTCGACAATCGCCTGCCGGACGATGTTCCGCAGCGTCGTGGCCAACTCATCACCGATCTCTACGCTTACAACACTTCGGTCTACATCGATACAGAATCCGGCAACTGGGCTCCCGAGCCAAGGTACTACCGGCCCACCGTCAATGCCCATGTCGATCTGGAAGAAGTACCAGACCGATTGAAGTCGCCCGATGGTCGCGAACTGCTGTACAACCCCAGCCTGGTTGGACCTGGCATTCCCTGCAGCGAAGAGTTCCTCGGCAATCATTGGGTCGACGATCTGGCCGTCGAGTGCCTCGCCGATATCAGCGACTCCCAGGGAACCATTTCGCTGGATCTCGTAAGAGCCGGTGTTCACCAGCGCTGCACCATCAATGTTCAAGATGGCAAAGCCACTCTCAGCCGGATCAATGCCGCGGGCATGGCACTGCCGTTTGTCGACGAAAAGAACCAGGAAGTTGCCAATCCCACGGCTACGACAGCCGTCAAGGGAGCCGGCGTCTATCGCTTGCGTTTGACGAACTGCGACCACGAAGTGATGCTGTTCGTCAACAATCGGCCTGTCAAATTTGATCAAGCAACCACCTACCATTCTGACAAAGTTGTCGCTCCGCAATGGACTCCAGAAGACCCACTCGATCTGGCACCTGCCGGTGTGGGAACCAGCGGCCTGAAAGCCAAGATCTCGCAACTGCGAATCTTCCGAGACAAGTACTACATCGCCATCGACGGCGGTTACCAAGGTGCCGACTATCTGGCCCTTCCCCCCTCCCCGGCTGGCGAACAGCGATCACTTCAGCAGATTTTCGCCACGCCCGAAGTCTGGCCAAGCAGCGGGCTGTTCGATCCAATGAATCGTCGCCGGGTCGAGTTCTCGCTCGGCGAAGACCAGTTTTTCCCGATGGGCGACAATAGCCCCAGCAGTTCCGACGGTCGCTACTGGGATCCCAACGACTACCTGACTCGCGATTTGCTGATTGGCAAAGCGCTCGTGATCTACTGGCCGCACAGTTGGAACCGGCCGATGTTTTGGCCCAATTTTCAGCGAATGGGCAGGATTCGGTAGCTCGGCGGCAAGCACAGCCGCGCCGGCTACTTACACCACGCGTTATGGAGAACGCTCGATGCCAATTCTGGAATCGCATGGACTCGTGAAGGTCTACGGCCGCCGCCGCGTCGTCGATGGCGTCAGCTTTGAAGTCGATACCGCAGAGGTCGTTGGTCTGCTCGGCGGCAACGGTGCTGGCAAAACCACCAGCTTTCGCATGACGTGCGGAATGGTCGATCCCGATGCCGGGCAGGTAATTCTTAACGGCGTCGATGTCACCAAGTGGCCCATGTATCGCCGCGCCAAAGATGGCGGCATGGGTTACCTGGCCCAAGAGTCGAGCGTCTTTCGCAAGCTGAGCGTCGAACAGAACCTGCTGGCCGTGATGGAAATGCTGGGGATGGAGCGTCGCGCGCGCAAGGCCCGCACCGACGAACTGCTGGAGCAGTTCAAGATCACGCACATCCGCAAAAGCAACGCCGCCCGGCTCTCCGGTGGTGAACGACGACGTCTGGAAATCGCCCGCTGCCTGATCAGTGAGCCGGAGATCATTCTGCTGGACGAACCGTTCACCGGTATCGATCCCGTGACGATCCAAAGCATTCAGGTCATCATTCGCGAACTGAAAGCCCGCGGCATCTCGATCCTCATTACCGACCACCAGGTGCGCGAGACCCTGCAAATTACTGACCGCTCGTACGTGGTTCATCAAGGTCGCATCTTGTGCCACGGCACTCCCGCCGAAGTGCTCGCCAACCCCGATGCCCGCAAGTTCTACTTCGGCGAGGGGATCGATTTCGGCACCTCGGGTCCACCGCGTCCGCATCTGGGCAGCGAAAGTTCCCGTCGTCGCACCTCGCGCATCGACCTGCACAGCGAAGACACCCTCGACGCTGAGGCCTCGTGATTTGTCGCTCGCTTTGCTGTGGGAGAGTCGTATTTCGCGCCATCGACACGGTGGAAAACCACTCGGCGGCTGGCCGCAAGCGACTCGCACTGATAATCTTGCGTTGAACGCAATGCATCCACGACCTATAATCCAACGGTGTTGTGGGTCGCGGCGTGCAGGAGCGGGGGCGTGAGCGGCAAGCCAAAGGTTCTTCATGTAGCTGGTGATTCGGACGATTTGCCCGAGTCTATCAGTACGTCGTGCGATATCGTCGAAGTCCACAACCCCGTTCGTGCTTTGGCGCGGATCAATCGCGAACACTTCGACGGCATCTACGTTTCGGCCCCCCGCTTCATCGAAGCCCTGCGACTCGGCCGCCTGCTCGAAAACGATCGCATCCTGGAGGGAACTCCCGATGCGATGGCCCTGCTCGATAGCGAATGCATCATCCTCTGGGCGAACGAACGCCTGAGGCATTGGACGAATCGCGGCAACATCGTCGGCGAGCATTTCTTCGCCTCTCTTGGCAATCCCGAAATCGTCGGCACGGAAGCAGCACCCCTGCGGGCAGCGTTCCGCACCAATCACCCGGTCAACTCGCTGCTGAAGACCACCGACAATCGCTACTTCCACCTGCATGCCGCCCCGATCGTCGCCCCAGAGGAGAAGACCAAGAATCTGGTCGTCACGGTTCGCGATGTCACGGTCGAAACGCAGCAGCGGCACAAGCTGACCGCCATTCAAGATGCCGGTCGTCAATTGGCAGACATGAAGCCCGACGAGATCTTCGAGATGTCCGTCGAAGAGCGCGTCGAACTGCTCAAGTCGAACATCTTGCATTGCATCAAGGACCTGCTGAAGTTCGACGTCGTCGAGATTCGCGTGGTCGATCAAAAGACCAAGCAACTCGTGCCGCTGCTCGAAGTGGGCATGGACCCAGACGCCGCGCAGCGCGTGCTGCATGTCAGTAAAGAGAAGAACGGTGTCACTGGGTTTGTCGCGGCCACCGGCAAAAGCTACCTGTGCGAAGACACCGCCAACGACCCGCTCTACTTGCAAGGCATTCAAGGTGCCAAGAGCTCGCTGACCGTTCCGCTGAAGATGCACGGCTCGGTGATCGGCACGTTCAATGTCGAGAGTCCGCAGCCCCGAGCCTTCACCGATAGCGACCTGCAGTTTCTCGAAATCTTCTGTCGCGACGTCGCCATGTCGCTCAACACGCTCGACCTGCTCGCTGCCCAGCGTGCGAACGCCGCGCAAGAGAGCGTCGAACTCATTCACCGCGAAGTGGCTCTGCCCATCGATGCGATTCTCAACGACGCCACGATGATTGCGCAGCAGTACAGCGGTGCCGAGCAAACCGTCGCCGATCGCTTGAACGATATCGTTGTTCGGGCCCGTGAAATCAAAGCGGTGATTCAGCAAGTGGGCCGCAAAATGGCTCCGGCCGAAGCGATTCCGGCGAGTGCAGTTCCCGCCGATGATCGGCCGAAGCTGCGCGGCCGCCGCGTGTTGGTCGTCGATAGCGAGCCGGCTGTGCGCACCAGCGCCCACTGTTTGCTGGAGAAATATGGCTGCGTCGTCGAGACCGCCCAGCGTGGCGACGAGGCCGAATCGCTCTACCAGCACAGCCTGCGAGATTCGCGGTACGACGTGGTGCTCACCGGCATCAAGCTCCCCGATATGACCGGCTACGAGCTGATGATGCGACTCAAACGCATGATTCATCCCGTACCTCTCATTTTGATGAGCGAGTTTGGCTGGGACGCCGGACATACCCTCGTCAAAGCTCGCCAGGCCGGTCTGCACAATCGCGGCATCTTGATCAAGCCTTTCATTCTCAAGCAACTGCTCGATACCGTCGAAACCATCATCGATTGGTCCAACGAGCCCGGCAGTCAGGCCTAGCGAAGTCCGCATGGAACTCGCCCTCTTCTGCTTGCTGATCCCCTTCGCAGCCCTCGGCCATTTCGCCGCGACTCTCTGGCTGTTCAATCGCTTGCACGGCGAAGCTTGGCCGTATCGCTTGCGGCAAACGCTCGAACGACTGCTGTTTCTCGCGGCGATCTCGATTCCCCTCGTCGTCGCCTGGCAATCGCCGAACTTCTACTATCGGCCGATCCTCGACATCGACACCTGGTCGAACCTCAGCACCCTGACCATGTTGAGCGCCGTCTATTTCTGGTGCTGCATCGTCGCTTGCCTGCAGATCATTCCCATCTGGCTGATACCGAAGCTCCGCTACACCACACCGGCCGAACTCATCGCCACCGAGACGCGCGAACTCAACCTGCGCGAGCAACTGCCTAGCATTCCCGTGCAGGGCCTGTTTCCGCGATTTTGTGCATCGCTGCCCGGCAACCAGATTTTTCATCTGCAGGTGCAAACCAAGCATTTGAAACTCCGCAACTTGCCGCCCGCGCTGAAGGGCCTGCGCATCGCTCATCTCACCGACATTCACCTCACCGGCAAAGTTGGCTGGGAGTTCTACGCCGAGGTCATCCGCCTGACCAACGAACTTCAGCCCGATCTGATTTTGCTCACCGGCGATATTGCCGAACGAACCAGGTGCCTTCCGTGGATCCAACCTCTCTTCGGTTCGCTTCAGGCACCGCTGGGAAAGTTCTTCATCCTGGGCAATCACGATTTCCTCCTGCCCGAGGCAACCTTGCTGCGGGAAGAACTGCGGCGCTGTGGCTTCGTTGATATTGCTGGCCGCTCTCAGCAACTGTCGATTCGCGATGTGCCGGTGCTGATCGCGGGTAACGAACTTCCCTGGCACGGACCAGCGCCGTCGGTGCCTCTGAAGAGTGCAAAGTCTCCAGAGCCCAGCTATCCAGAGCCCGAGTTTCGCCTGCTGCTCGCCCATACGCCCGACCTGTTTGCTTGGGCCCAGCAGCAAGAGTTCGACCTGATGCTGGCCGGACACAATCACGGCGGGCAAATTCGCCTCCCCTGGATCGGTCCGCTAATCTCTCCCAGTCGCTTTGGCACCCGCTACGCCGCGGGCCTCTTTCGCGAAGGCCCCACGCTCATGCACGTCGGCCGCGGCATTAGCGGCGAACACCTCCTGCGGTTCAATTGCCCGCCCGAACTCACCCTACTGATTCTCGACTAACTTAAGTCACGCCAACTCACCTAGCTCGAGAAAACTTTGTTCACAAACCGGCCCCCTCGGAAGACACCGAGCCGCGCCATTCTCGGGAAATACGACGTTTTTGCTCATGCCGGCCCCTGGGTTTGTGAACACCCCTCACTTGAGCGTCGTGCCATTTGCGTCAATTGCTGAGCGGCTACTCGGAAGTACATGATAATCACTTGATTGGTACATATGATGTTTTTTCTGCGCGTTTGTCAAGTAACACGGGACTGTTTTTTGGATTGGGAAATGCGGGAGTCGCGTTACTGGCCCACGTCATCGCGATGCACCGTGCTGGGGGAGAAGGCAGGCAAACAAACGGCGATGTACTCCGCCCCGTCTGCTCCCGGCGTACTGTAGCGAATCCACTCGCCCGCGTGGCAGATAATCGCCTGCCCCGCAGCCACTTCAAAGGTCAGCCCCTTTGTCTCCACTCGCAAGGTCCCTCGCAGCACCACCGTGTACTCGTCGAACTGTGGCGTTTGCCCCGGTTCGCTCCAGCCACTGGGGCTTGTCATGCGAGCGATGCTCAGGGCCTCGGTTTTCGAGTTCACCCGGCCGATGAACTCTTCGATCTTCTTCGGCGGAGTACCTGCGGCTTCTATACGAGTGGGTTCAGTAATCAGCGTTGGCATCGGCGTGCTCCCTCAGCGGTGCGGTGAACGGAATGAGCCCAGCATCGTAACTTCCGTTTCAATTTACTTGTCCAACTAAGGCCAAAGTCATGAACGGCTTTGCTAATCAGCGAGTCGCAGTGGCGTGGGGAATTCGAGTGTGAATTGTGTGCCGCGGCCGACCTGGCTATGGACGTCGATGCGGCCGCCGTGGGCTTCGATGATCTTGCGGGCGGTAGGCAGGCCTAGACCGGAGCCGCCGGACTTGGTGGTGTAGAACGCTTCGAACATGCGCATGGCGGTGCGTTCGTCCATGCCGCAGCCGGTGTCGATCAAATCGAGTGCCACGCCGGTGCGTGTGAGCCGTGTGCGCGCGACGAACTGTCCGCCGGTGGGCATTGCTTCGAGTGCGTTCTTGACGAGGTTCACGAGCGCTGCCTGAACGGTCTCGGGATCGAGCTTGACGCTGGGCAGATCGGCATCGAGATAGCGAATCACTTCGACGCCGTTTTCGGCGGCTTGCGGCTCAAACAGGTCGAGCACTCGTTCGATTTGTTCATTCAGGCTGCCGAGCCGCAGTTCGAGATGCCGCAGCCTGGAGAAGCGGAGGAAGTCGTTGAGCAGATTCTCGAGCCGCGTGCATTGCCGCGTAACCATCTCGATTTTGGCGAGTGCCCGGCGCTCTTTGGGGGTCGCGGGATCGGCGAAGTCTTCGGCCAATAGCTCCATGTTCATGCGAATCACGGAGAGGGGATTTTTGATCTCGTGCGCGAGCGAGCCGGCCAGTTCGGCCAGTTCGATGAACTGTGCTCGCAGTTCTTCATAGGAGGCCGGCAGCGGAGTTTCTTCAGCCATCGGCTGGCCCTGGGGTCAGAAGGACAGAGTTCGGAAGTCAGGAGTCAGGAAACACAAAACCCGCGAGAAGTGATTCTCGCGGGTTTTGATTATGGACTATTCAGGCTGGTTTCGACTAGCGACGGTCACGACCGCCGCCTCCGCCACCACCTCGGCCGCCGCGACCACCACGGTCACCGCCCCGGTCATGACGAGGACGATCTCCGCCGCGGTCACCACCACGGTCGCCGCCGCGATCATCGCGTGGCGGACGAGGTGGGCGTGGTTCGCCACCTTCGCCTTGCGGCCCGCCATCCTTCGGCACCAGTTCATCGGGCAAGCCGAGTTCTTCCAGGGCACGACGACGGCTGAGCTTGACGCGGTCATGGTCATCGACGTCGATCACGAGCACCTTCATTTCGTCGCCGACGCGGCAGATATCGCCGACCGAGCTGACGAAACCACCAGCAAGTTCGCTGATGTGGACCAGGCCATCGCGGCCCGGCAGAATTTCGACGAAGGCACCGAAATCCTTGATGCTGCTGACCTTGCCGTTGTAGATCTTGCCGATCTGCACGGTGGCCGTGACGGCTTCGACTTGAGCTAAAGCGGCTTCGGCCCATTCGCGATTGCTGCTCGCGATGGTCACGATGCCGCTGTCGTCCACTTCGATCACGCAACCTGTGGCTTCTTGAATGCCACGGATCATCTTGCCGCCAGGACCAATGAGAGCGCCGATCTTCTCGGGGTCAATGGTCGTGCGGAGCAAGCGCGGAGCGTAGAGGGAGATGTCTTCTTTCGGACGCGAGATGCACGAGAGCATCTTGCGGAGGATTTGAATCCGGGCTTCGCGCGATTGCTCGAACGTCGCCTTGATGATTTCTTTGCTGATGCCTTCGATCTTCAGGTCGAGCTGAATGCCAGTGATGCCGTTCTGGGTACCGGCAATCTTGAAGTCCATATCGCCGAAGTGATCTTCGTCACCGATGATGTCGGTGAGCAAGCACCATTCGGTTTCCGATTGTTGAACCAGACCGACCGAGATACCGGCGACTGGATTGCTGATTGGCACACCCGCGGCCATCAGGCCGAGCGTCGCTCCGCACACGCTGGCCATCGACGAGCTGCCGTTCGATTCCAGAATGTCGCTGATGACGCGAATGGTGTAGGGGAATTCTTCGGGCGAAGGCAGAACGGGAGCGACGCTCCGCTCGGCCAACGCACCGTGACCGATTTCGCGACGACCCGGACCGCGAATCGGACGGCATTCACCGACCGAGAACGACGGGAAGTTGTAATCGAGCATGAACTTCTTCGAGTACTCTTCGAACAGGCCGTCGACCCGTTGCTCGTCACGCGAGGTGCCGAGCGTGATGGTCACGAGGGCTTGCGTCTCACCACGTTGGAAGACGGCCGAGCCGTGTACGCGGGGCAACACATCGACTTCGCATTCGATGTTACGCAGCGACTTGTTGTCGCGGCCATCGGGACGATTGCCGGAGAGAATCAGGTCGCGCACGACGATCTCTTCGAATTCGTGCCACACCGACGAGAAGCGTTCGGGCTTGTAAGCGCCGTCGGCCTTGGGGTCCGGAATGATGGCAGCCAGAGCTTGAGCCTTGACTGCCTTCACAGCTTCAGCACGGGCTTGCTTGCCCGAGGTTTGCTTGGCCGAACGATAAGCGTCGTAGTAGCCGCTCTTGATGCGGTCCATCAGGCCGTCATCCGGAGGAGCGACGTAATCGGGACGCTTGACGCCAACCTTGTCGGCGAACTCGCGCTGCATCTGGCAGATTTCGATAATCACGCCGTGCGCGAAGAGGATCGCGTCGTACATGTCGTTTTCGCTCATTTCGCGAGCAAAGCCTTCGATCATGGCGACCGAGGTTTCGCTGCCCGACACGATCAGGTCGAGATCGCTCTCTTCCAGGTCATCTTGGCTCGGGAACGGAATGAACGTGCCATTCACGCGGCCCACGCGTACCGAGGCGATGGGCCCGCGGAACGGCAGGTTCGAAATGAACAGGGCACAAGCGATACCATTCATCGCGAGGACGTCGGCGTCGTTCTGGGCGTCGCTCGACATGACCATCGCCTGGCATTGCACTTCTTCGCGGTATCCCTTGGGGAACAGCGGGCGAATCGGGCGATCGCAGAGGCGCGAGGTCAGAATTTCTTTCGTGGTCGGGCGACCTTCCCGCTTGATGAAGCCGCCGGGGAACTTGCCCGCAGCAGCAACCCGCTCGCGATAATCGCAAGTGAGGGGGAAGAAGTCCTGGCCAGGTCGGCCGGCACCACCCACAACCGCGTTCAGAACGACGGTGTCGGCATATTGGGCGAGAACAGCTCCCGCTGCCTGCTTGGCGAGAAAACCTGTTTCGAACGAAAGAGTATGACTGCCGATTTTCTTTTCGACGCGATGCTTCACTGCTGCTACCTGATACTTTCTTTTCCTATGTTCCGGCTGCGACCGCTGCCCGCTTCAACTGAAAAGTCAGACTGAAAAAAGGACAACACAAACGGTTGCGAACTGCGCGAACCTGAGACCACAAAACGGGGACTTGCAGAAGAGTTATGTTGCGACTGACGAAGCAAGACTAACCGCCCACTCTGCTAGACAGATGCGAGAGCGCGCGAACATCCAACTAACCATCAGCTCCACCGAGACTGAGGATGGCTAGCTACTCGACGCGTGGAAGACCAAATCCATTGACAGACCAGCTACCTGGCCGATCAAGCCCTGCCAATCAGGGCTGACATCATTCACGCCCAGTGCCAACAGGCCCGCTGAGCGCCGTACTTCAGAACGTAAACGGTAGAGAAAACCAATTTTCTCGACGATTATTCAACTACTCAGATCCAACTGCTGACCACGAACGGGTTCGTGGCAACCAATTCACCACCCAACTACTTACGAATACCGAGCTTACCGATAATTTCGGTGTAGCCGGCCGCATTCTCGCGACGCAGGTAGTCGAGCAACGTGCGGCGACGGCTGACGAGCGCCAGCAGCCCACGGCGGCTGTGGTAGTCTTTGTCGTGTGTGCGCATGTGCTCGGTTAGGTTATTGATGCGGGCTGTCAGCACCGCAATTTGCACCTCGGGCGAACCAGAGTCTGTTTCACTCCGGCGATACTCAGAAATCAACTCTGTTTTACGTTCTTTCGTAACTGTCATATTCCGCCGTCATTCCTCCACGCGGCCGAGCGGCAGTGCCTGCTCAGCCTGGGTGCAACGAACTATCCTTCAGTGCCGTTTTTTGGCCCCTTTGGCCTCTTGGCATGTGACCGGAACTGGTCCTTACGTCACCCAAACCCAAAAACGATAAGCCAGTGAGTTTACCAGCGGGAGAAGAGATTGCAAGGGCGTTTTGGAAGAAGGTTGGTCGTGGCGGGAATGACAAGGGGGTAGTTCTTCCCGCCCCCGAGCCTGTCCCGGGAGTTTAACGGCTTTTGCACATTAACTCGCCTGCGGCGTTCGAAAGCAAAGTCTAGCGCAAAAACCGATGAACCCCCGCCGCAGGGCGGGGCGTTTTGCAGGAGACTGGTTGCTCACCCAGCAGAGGCTTTTTTCGGTTCGGGCGGTGAACGATCGACAAACTTGCCGGTGCTGAATGCCCCGCGAATGAACGCCAGCATGGTCATGAACAGCACGCCACTCAGCAGCAGTGCCAGGGCCAGACAAACAGCAAAATAGTCGCGCATCAGCTTTAGAGCCGGTGGTTCAGCACTTTTGGGAACTCGTCGAGTGACGGGACCAATTCCCTTGGCCAAATCCTTAGCCTCCTCGCGCCAATGGTCCCATTCCATTTGGGCTGACTGATCGCCGTAGACCGCGATTGCTTGCTGGCGTCCATAGAACATGCCACCGGTAACTACCACCAGCAGCATGCCGAGCAAAATGAAATCGAGCAGACGGAATTGCATGAGGACTTTGGTGTGGGTGGTAAGCCGGAACATCGCGGAGTACCGCTTGTGACCGGCCTACAAGTTACTTGGCAAACAAATCCGACACGGCAGCGGTCATGGTGCTGACACCGGTGACGATGGCTTCGTCTGCATCAGGATAGAACAGTGGCGAGTGGAGTGAAGGGGGCTCTTGTCCCAGTTCCTTGAAGCGGGCGAGGCGTTTGCCGTTCACGGCTCCCAAGCGATACATCAAAATCGGCACGCCCGCGCGGCCGTATTCGCTGAAATCCTCACCACCCATCGAGGGCTCGCCGGGCACAATATTCTCTTCGCCGAGTTGTTTGCGAAATAGCTGACCAATGCGAGCAGCCAATGCTTCATGGTTGAAGGTGGCCGGAGTGCCATCCGAAAACGCAATCACCGGTTCCGGTGCATTCGAGGCAATGGCCACTCCCTTGGCTTTACGTTCGATCGCTTCTTTCAATTGAGCACGAACCTTGTCGGTATAGCTGCGTACGGTGAGCTGCAGGTGACAGGTATCGCCGATGATGTTGTGCTTGGTGCCGCCGTGAATCGAACCAACCGTGATCACTGCCGGTTCGGTGGGCTTAATCTCGCGGCTGACGATCGTTTGCAGGGCGACGATCAACTCGGCCGCTTGTACGATGGGATCAACCGTCGTGTGAGGCATGGCACCATGACCGCCGCGACCACGCACGGTGATATCGACGCTATCGACGTTCGCCAGAATGTAGCCGCCGCGGATGCCGATCTTGCCGGTTGCGAGCGTCGAGTCGCAGTGAAGAGCCAGTGCATAGTCGGGCTTTGGGAAGCGTTCGAATAGCTTGTCTTCGAGCATCTTGCGAGCGCCCGAACCGCGCTCTTCGGCCGGTTGGCCGAGCAGGACGAGCGTCCCCTTCCAATCGTCTTTGTTCGCCGCAAAGTAACGAGCCACGGCAATGAGATTGGTAATGTGAATATCGTGGCCGCAGGCATGCATCACGCCCACTTCGTTGCGGGTGTCGTTCTTCACCATTACTTGCGAGGCGTAGGCCAGCCCCGTCATCTCTTTCACGGGCAGGGCGTCCAGATCGGTCCGAACCATCACGGTTTTGCCGGTGCCGTTCTTCAACACGCCGACAATACCAAAGCCGCCGACGTTCTCGGTGACCTCGGCTCCTGTTTCGCGCAGGTGCTTGGCCAGCGTGGCAGCTGTCTCTTTCTCTTGGAAAGAGAGTTCTGGCGTCTTGTGAAAGTGCTGGTAAACAGCAAGCAGGTCGTCGAGATTCTGCTTGGCCCAAGCCTCACCTTTGGTGGTTGCAGAAGCGGTCGCGGCTGATTGTTTCGTGGCCGTAGCTTTCGGTGGCGATTCTTGCGCAGCAATGGTTCGGTATGCGAAAGAAACACAGGCGAAAGTCACGCAAATCGTAACCTTCCAGAGACTAGGACTGCCTTGCGACGAATCACGGTGCGACATAGAATTTGCTCCCAGATCATATTTTGCAATCGTTCATTTGGCAGTCTGTCGCATTCATCTTTCGGCAGCCTGCCTCTTTTTTTGCGCTCGCGCAAAAGTCCTCGCTGCGATTGCGCCTCACGATAGGCGTTTCTGTGGGCGGCGGCAATCAACGGCCGGCCAAATAACTCGGTACCTGTCTGCGCAAAATTTGAGGTGAATTTCCCCGCGTTGCTCCTTACCATGAGCGGCTATGAGCAACCTCAATCCTTATTCGTCTCCCAACGCCGTTGAAGCACCGCGCGAGCAGGTTCTGGTCGCGCAGCTGGTCGGCGAAGAAGAGGGAATGTCCGTCGAGTTCGAGCAAATCTTCGAGGACTTACTCGACTATCACGACTACCACCTGAAGACGACGGGCGCCCATGCTTGGGGCCGCGTGTTGATGGCGGTCATTACCAGCGTTGCTATTTGCGTGATGTTGGTCGGCCTGATGTCGGTAATGAACCAGGGCCGGCCAGACGACTTCACCAAGATGATCGCCTGCGGTGTGGTTGGATTTGCCTTCGCCTTCGCGCTCATCGGCGGTATGGTAGTCGCAGCGCAGCGATCGGGCTCGCGCACGGCAGTAAAGCAGGCCTATGAGAAAGGGAAGAATTTGGGACTCCTCGGTCTGCGGCGAATTACCATTAACCCGGAGTTTCTGATCTTCACTTCCACGCTTTGCCAGTCGGCCTTTCGCTGGGAAGGGATCGAGAAAGTCGGCAGCGACGCGAAAGGACTCTACGTCTACAGCACCGCGCTGACCGCTTATGTCATTCCGCGGCATGCCTTCGCCTCGGACCAGCAGTTTCAAGACTACTGTGCCAAAGCCAAGTACTACTTTGACCGAGGGCAACCATCGTGAGCAGACGAACGGGCTCTTGGCAATTCTCGATGCGTCACCTGTTTGTGGCGATGACGGCGATGGGCCTGCTGATGTTCGTGGCCATCAATTCAGCCGTGGTGGCCGCGATGGGCATCTTTGTGACCATGCTCTGCGCGTGGCTGTTCGTGAAGTTGCGAGCTTCCGGCGATCCACACATTCTCGCGCCGGCAACAGCCTTGCTGGGGATTGTTGTCCTTTGGTTCAGTGCGTGTGACTACAGTTCCACCGAAGTCCGCTGCTTGAACTGTCAGCGAGAGCATGAGGAGTACCGCGTGCGACTTTTGGGCCTACCAGTCTTCGCGCATCGAACCGAGTACCGGGAGGTTTTTCTTAGTTTGGTTGACAGCGATCTGGGTCGACCCTGCGTGCATGAGTTGGCCTCAACACAGAACAGTCGACTATGGGGGCTGTTCGTATCAGAGATGACGGCTCGAGAAGGCTATTGTCAGCACGGCAGGTATGTCAGCACGCCAGAGTGGTACACCGACGATTCGCGACAGCGGATTCGGAATTGGCGGCACTCGAAACCGGTTCTATTCGAGGAGTTGTGTGCCGAACACGCGAAACAACATCTCTGGGAAGTGGTTTCAAGGATTGAAACTGAGTTGCGTTACGAACGCTCGTTGGAAGATCTACAGCGGGAGTACATGGCCCGCCAATCGAAAATACCCGGCCAGTAAATGACGATGACTCCGCTTGATGCAAATCGCTGGCAATTCTCGATGCGTCACCTGTTTGTCGCGATGACAGCGATGGGCCTGCTAATGTTCGTGGCCATCAATTCAGCCGTGGTTGCCGCGATGGGCATCTTTGTGACCATGCTCTGCGCCTGGCTGTTCGTGAAGTTGCGTGCTTCCGGCGATCCACACATTCTTGCGCCGGCAACTGCCTTGCTGGGGATTGTACTGTTTTGGTTTTCGGCCTTCGATTCGACCTTGGGGCTCGTTGAATGCGGTGCGTGTGGCCACGAACATCGGGAGCATCAGTACCGCTTGCTCGGCATTCCGCTGTTTACGCAGCGTACGAACATCGTCGAAGGGTTGCGCGGTTTGATTGCCAGCGATCTTGGCCAGCCCTGTTCACATACGTTTGCAATCGATCCCATCGATCGGCGTTGGGGATTCGTCGTGAAAGAGTATGTCACCTTTGGCTCTTCCGCCGCGCAGATGGTTCCCGATGCCGACTGGTACACGAGCGAGATGCGCGCACGGGTTCGTCTCTGGGCAAGCACTAAGCCAGAGACGATCAAGGCGCTCCAGCACAGGTTGCTGGCAACCGACGACTGGGCTGTCTTGTTCGAGATTCAAGAAATGCTACGTGAGGAAGTGGAGTTGGACGCAACGAGTAGCAAGTGACACCGCTGCGCGACGCCCACTACGTACTCGCAGGTGGCGATGCCGATTGTTCGCTGAGGCGTTGTTGCTCGAACTTCTCTTTCAGTTCTTCGCGCACCACGGCGAGATGCGACGGGGCTTCGACTCCGATACGAACGCCACCGCCTTGGATGCGAACGACGGTGATCGCGATGTTGTCACCGATGAGCAATCGTTCGCCAACTTTACGACTGAGCACTAGCATAATCGCACTCCTTTGCTGAACTGGCTCGAGAATGGGCAGGATCAATTCACTTGCACGCAGAACTCACAGGGCTGAGAAAGAGTTCCTCTAATTTCAACAACGGAATGCTAGCAAATTGCTGCGCCAATGCAATCAGCCTCGGCTTGATGAAGTGCACATCTATTCGGCCAGCGAAGCGAGGCGGGCTGTTCGGCCTGCAGGTAAGTTTCGTAGCTCAGCTTCAGCGAGATGGCGTGATCGCCCGCGTTGAAGTTGAGTTGCGGCTGTTGAGCCAGCAGTTCATCGCACCAGGTGGGCAGGCCGAACAAGCTGCCAAACGGCGGAATCGAGCCTGGGGTGAGCCCCGTTTTTTCGAGCACTTCTTCTTTGGTCGCAAAGCGGAGCGACTTGCCACCGATCGCTTTGCGGGCCAGCTTGCTGCCGAGTTTGCGATCGGCCGGCAGCACGATCAGGACGAACTGTTCGTCGACCTTGCAGATCAGAGCCTTCGCTCCACTGGCCAGCGTGGTGCCGCGAATAGCAGCCGCTTCTTCGCTAGTGAAGACCGGCGCGTGGTGCAGAACCTCATAGCTCAGCTGCTTTGCATCGAGCAGCTGACAGAGTCGGGAAAATACAGTTTCAGCCACCGAGGCTCTCCAAAAGCAAAATAGGGCCGCTGACGGAAACATGCCGGTTACATTTCGCAAGATCAATCGCGTCAACGGCTTACATGACGTACTAGGAGTTCGTCGCAGCCATCGCGGGGGGCCGATAGACCTTGCAATGATGCCCGAAATACGTACGCTAGACAATTACTTTAGCGGTCATGCGCCGATTTGTAGCGACGCCTCCTTCACGAACTCTTCACAGGGTTCGGCGGGTCGGAGTCACTCAGATCCGCTCTCCGCTAAGGCAACTTCCCTCTCTGCCGGTTTCCCGTCAACCGGTTAGGTTTCCTGGGCCGGTTCGTTGAAAGTTGTTGGTACGGCTCGTCGGTTTGCTGTGTGTCGTTGAGATGCGATCAGCGAGGCAAAGTCAACCGCATCAATACGTCAGAGCGGATGCAGGCGGCATCGGTTCGCGGTTGAACAAACTTACGTTGAGAGACACCACTTGCTTCGATCACGCTGCAGGGTTGCGGCGTTAGAAGATCAACAGGAATTTGATCAGCGGGAATGAGCGAGATCCTTTTTCAATACCAGAAAGTCGAGCCAACGACGTGGGCTTACCTATCGTCGCTGTTGATCATTGGCTTGTACTTCAAATTCAATCGCTTTTGGAGCGTGCGAAATCTGGATCTCTGTCTGATCATTCTCCTCGCCCCTGGCCTGCTGATGGTTTACTACGGCGAGCAACTCTCTCGGCTGCCACAAGCGGCTGCGGTTGTTCCTGCCGGTGATGCTCCTCCAGCAATGGATGTAGGACCAGACAACTCGCCCCCACCAGAGCAACCCCAGCCCAATCAAACTCCGCCTGCGCCGAGCGAACTTGATAAATCCAGCGCACCAGCTGAGTCGCCGGAAAAACCCCCTGCGAACGAGACCACGCAAGTCTCGCCCGACCGCTTCTTTGTCTATGACGAAACCGACTCCCTACCGCTCTCTCCCGAAAATCAACTCAAACGCGAACTGGCCACGCGCAAGGCCTATCACCTGATTCAGGCCACCACCGATTCAGAAGTTGTACCCAGCGAAGGCGAACCCAAGCCTGAAGTTACTCCGCCAGTCGCCGCTGATCCGGTACCACCCGCTGTGAACCCGGCAGTGGTGACAGACAAAGCGGCCGTAGCGGAACTCGATCAACTGCTGGCCCGCTTGCCGAATCTCTCGCCCGAGAAAGCTCGCAGCGTAATGCACTTCGGCTATCTCTGGCTGCTCGGTGTTTCGCTGCTGTTGCTGGTCCGTTTGCTGTGCGACCCCACGATGGTCCGCCGACCACTCCTGGAGCCCAATCTGTCGAACGGCGGCCTGCTCTTCATCGGTTGTGCCCTCCTGTTCTTTTTGTTGGCCAACTTGCTCACCTCCGAAGTGAGCAGCGAAGACTTGAACGGCTCGCAAGGTGCGCAAGCCATCATCAATGCTGAGGATACAAGCGCCAATCACAAGCCGGTCGAAGCGTACTATCGCGTCGGTCCGGGCTACTACATGTTGCTTACGCTCCCTTCGATTCCTACCTTGCCTTTTGGTCGCCTGGCCCACGATGACCCCCGCGTTGCACTCGCGCCCGCCGCGCGAACGATGGCCATCATCTCGCACCTCTCCGTAGTAATCGCACTGGTCATTGTTGGTCTGTGGCACTTCGACAACGTCAAACTCGGCATCGGTGCCGCCGCCTTGTACTTGATGCTCCCTTACACGGCGCAGATGACCGGCCACATCGATCACGTCCTCCCCTCCGCGCTCATGCTCTGGGCCGTGGTGTTTTATCGCCGACCCGCGCTGGCCGGCATCTTCATTGGGCTCTCCGTCGGCGTGGTCTACTATCCGCTCTTCTTGCTCCCCCTGTGGATCAGTTTCTATTGGCAACGAGGCGTGCTGCGATTCCTGCTCGGTCTGATCGGTGCCATTGCCGTCACCGCCATTTCGCTGGCCTTTGTCTCCGAAGACATGATTTCGTTCTGGTCAAAAATTCGGCAGATGTTCGGGCTCTTCCTGCCCAACATGGATGCCGGTCAACTCCGCGGCGTGTGGGAGCGTTCCTTTGGTTGGGATCCGATCTATCGTTTGCCTTGCATTGCCCTCTCGATCTGTTTAAGTGCCAGCTTCGCGATTTGGCCCGCTCAGAAAAACCTCGGCACACTCCTCAGCTGTTCTGCGGCCATGATGCTGGCAGTGCAATTCTGGCACGGTTACGGTGGCGGCACTTACATTGCCTGGTTCATGCCGCTGATGTTGCTCACTGTCTTCCGCCCGAACTTGGAAGATCGCATCGCCCTCACCGTCCTGGGCGAAGGCTGGCTCTCCAAGCGACGATCGCGGCTAGCACCGCCACTAGGTCGCGCGGCATAAGTATCGCTGCATAAATCGCCGCCATCTCCCACCGATTTCGCGCTCTCTGCGAACTTCTCTCAAGTCCTCACGGGCCCTGTGTCGACTGCCCGTTATACGATCTTCTCGACACACGGCAGCCTCTGCACAAACAGCGACTGCCGACCGCGAACTGCTAGCAAGGAAGCGAGGCAGCCGCATGACGCGATACCGTTTTTGCGCACTCCTATTCATAGGCTTGGTCTCTGGCTGCGGGGCCTTCGTGGGCTGCAGCTCCGAAGACGCGAGCCAATCTGCGCACGCGCCTGCTCGTTCGCCGCTCCTGCAGTCCTCCATGGTGCCGTTGCAACCAGCAGCCGATCCTCCAGCCGATTACATCGCGCGACGTCCCGCGACCAGCGCACCACCGGCAACCACCGCGGCCGACAATCTGCCGCTTTGGCCACCCGCGGGTTCACCCAGCCCGGCTCCTCTTTCGCCATTTCCATCTGCTCCTGCTACCAGTGCACCACCGCTGTTACCCGGCGCTGCCGATCAAACGACTGCCGGCAGTCCCGCGCCGCAGTTTCAACCTGCGCCCGAGCCTGGCTCGGTCCTTCAGCCGTTCAGCCCGGTTCCGCCGACCAATCCTGGCAGCAGCGAACCACCACCAGCGTCCACGTTCCCCGCAGTCGTTCCCCCCGCAGCAGACACTGCCGGAGGACCCTCGCTGGGCGATCCCAACCCGCTTCGCTCTTCAACGCCAGATGCCCCAGCGCCTGTTGCACCCGCTGCACCGGTCGCGCCTGCTGTCCCTGAATCAACACCTGCGGGCAATCCGCTGCGTGCGTTCTCGTTGCCACTCGCGGAAGAACGACCCTTGCCGCAGTGGAACCAAACGCAAACCGCACCCGCGCCGCTGGGTGGTGTGCCCGCGCCCACTGTTCCAGCTCCCACAACAACACTTCCTCACATTCCTGCCGAGCCCACCGCGCCGGCCCCCCAGCCCCCGACCATCTTCCCTTCGACACCACCGCCCGCTGCATCCGACAGCCTGTTGCCGCACGCGCCCGACGAAGGGAGTTCGGAGCCAGAGGTTTCCTCGCCAGCTCCAGCGCCCGTGGCACCAGCACCGCCTCCTCCACCACCTGCTGCCCCGGCACCCAAGACCTACGGCAAGTTGCCGCGCGTCTCCTCAGCAATCCCTAAGCCTGGCACGGCCCGTTCTGCTCCTCCCAAAAGTTCACTCAGCGGCTTGCCCAAGCCCAGCTCGTCGGCATTCCGCAGCAGCCTCGTCCCTGAAACCACCCCCGCTCATTCCGCAGCGCCGGCTCCGAGTCCAGCACCATCGCTTGCCGCGCCGCAGCCCACTTTCGAACCCAGCGGTGGCTCAGCGCCCCCTGCTGACTTCAACCAGCCAGGCTTTGCACCGTTTCAACCGCCGGCCCCCGCGGGCGCTGCACCGGACGCTGCAACAGGCGACCCTGCTCCTCGTTTCCTTTCGCCGGGAACGAAATCGGATCCACCAGCAGCGCCCGAAGCACCGCCCGCAACAGCGACTCCCGAAGCTGCTCCTACGGAAAACACAGCTCCGGAAGCGGCCCCCGAAACACCGTCTGCAGCTGCACCCGTCGCCGAAGCTCCCCTCTTCGTTCCCGCGCCAACCGCTCCCGCACCTGCCCCGCTGGCCGAAACCGATCCTGTCACGGCCGCCGCCGAAGTTGCCGCCGAGCAAGCTCCAGCGCCGCAGCCCATCGCCCAGCCCGCAGTCAACCCGGACGAAAAATTCGATGTGATCCGTGTCTTCTACGGCACCGATCGCTTGCCAGTGCTCGTGAATCAAGACAGCCTGATTGCTCGCTTGATTCGCTTCACGCCGCCGCTGATCCTGCTGCTGCTCACCATTTTCGGCTTGGGCGTCGTTGTTACGACCCGTCAGCTGACCTGGTTGATCGGTACGGTGGTCCTGTTCATCCTCAGCACGTTGGCCGTGTGGCATGGCGTGCGCGAAACGATCGCCGTGGCCGAGAAGGCTGCTCTCGAAGAGCCCAAGTACTCTGCCGACCGCAGTGACCGCGGCCGTGTCGAACGGGGCATCTGCGAGGTGACGATCCCGAAAAGTCACAAGCCGGGCGAACTCGAGGGCCCGTCGATCATTCGGCTCGAAGTGCAGGAAGATCCCGACAAGCACATCGTGCTGCGCAAGACGATCCGCCTGAAAGACGATGCCTTCTACGAACAGTTGCGAGCTCAGGTGGCGAACTCGCCCGATCGCGAACTGCTCGTCTTCGTGCACGGCTTCAATGTCTCGTTCGAAGATGCCGCTCGCCGCACGGCTCAGATGGCCAAAGACCTCGAACTGCGCGGCGCACCCGTGTTCTTTAGCTGGCCGGCCGACAAGTACTTCCTGCTTACCTACGGCAAGGACGAAGCCAGCGTGGGCTGGGCCACGCCTCACTTGAAGCAGTTCCTGCTCGACATTGTCGAACAGACCGATGCCAAGGCTGTGAACCTGGTTGCACATAGCATGGGCAATCGGGCCCTCACGACGGCTCTCCGCGAAATCGATCTGCAGATGCGCGATCAGGCCCGCCTGTTCAACCAGGTGGTGCTCGCCGCCCCCGATATCGACGCCGATGACTTCCGCGACAATATTGCCCCTTCGATTCAACGCACCGCCAAGCAGGTCACCCTGTACGCCTCGTCGAACGATGTCGCCCTGAGTGCCTCGCGGTTCTTCCATCGCAATGCCCGCGCCGGGGACACCAGCCGTGGGCTCGTCCTGGTGGCGGGTATGCACACGATCGATGTCTCGGCCATCGATGGCGGCCCGTGGGGACATTCGTATTACGGGGCAAGCGACCCTGTCCTGCGCGACCTGCACTTGCTGCTGGGCTCGTTGCCGCCTGAACGCCGCACCTGGCTCAAACAAAACGAGCTCGACGGCCAAACCTACTGGGCTTTCTATCCCGGCGGAACGGCAACCTCGCCAGCGCTGATGGTACCTCGCTAGTTGAATTCGCATCTTACCGCCCCCTGACCAGCCCCTTTCTAGTGGCTGCCTCACTTCCCTTAATCAGCCTGGCGGCTGCCACAAATCGGTTATCACCACCGCTCTGGCGAACCGTTCGTTTTGATAACTTTTTGGCGAACTTTTTTCATTTTGAAAACTGCACTTAAGCCGATTCACCACAATCACTTTCGGTAGGTTATGGGCGACTATTTCGCGATTTCTTGATAACCGTTTGATAACCATCTAAACACCTCTGAACAGTCTTCTTTCGAGGGGGTGTCTACTTCCGCCAGTCACGCCCGCCCTCAACTCCTCTAGGGAAGTTCATCGTCCCTAAAATTGCCTGCCGAATTCGATGACACTGCCTATCCGGCAGCACCAACGGTGCGCTTGCTACCAGCCCAAACCGCAGGTCTGGGAGGACAAGCAAGCGAACCCCCCAAGGGCCAACGGCCCGCCCGATCGCTGCGCAGCTCGTCCCAGCCAACCATCGTTCAACGATGGCGGCCACTTACTATCTGCGCACCTCCGGCCTGCACTCTCCTCGTTCACTCCACGATCGAAGAACACCCCGCCATTAGCGCCAGGTGACGATTCATTGTCAATAAGATAGCGATCTATTTATCGAGAAATGTTAACGACATTGTCGCAGCCGAAGACGTGGTCAAGTGGCGACATTTTTGCGCTGCACGTCGACGATGAACGAGATGTTCTCACGATCGAACGCGTTCAGCAGTGCCGGCAGGCCTGCCGCAATCTCCAGGTCACGCTCTTCGGTGTACAGGGGCGACATTCGGTACAGCTGCACGACCTCGCCCGCCGGGCCGACAAGCACCCTTTCCGCCATCAGCAGCAGCGTCGTCAGCTTGGTGTTTGGTGCCAAGGGTTCCGGCGGATCGCCATTGGCGACCAGAGCCACCGCGCCACCCAGCCAAGTGTCGTTATCCGCAGGGTACTGAGCCAGCGAGCGCAGCCAATGCTGCGGCCAACTCCACTCGGGATCACCCAACTCGCGAACCTGCCAGTTCTCTGGCAACTGAATGTAGATTTCTGCGCGCGCATACTGCTCCATGCCAGCGGGGACGGTCATCAGGTGATTGCACATACCGACGGTAAACAGGGTGATGTGCTTTCGGTCGGCAGCAGCGGGGATGCAGCGAATCCCGATGGGAATTCCCGAGGGGACGATCTCGATCAGCGACAGTTCTTCGGGCGGACCAAAATGCTGGCGAAAATACGCCACGACTTCGGTTTCCAGGTCATCAACGAGAGTCGCCTCCAGGACTTCATCGTTCGCAAGAGACTCGTCGGGCAGTCTGGCACCTTTCGAGCGTAGATAGGCCTCGACATTTTTCTTGCCCCAGTCGATCGCGCAGCTAAGTGCGTTCATGGGCCGATTGGTCTGCTCATTCTGGAAGACCTGATGCAAGTCGCAGCCAAACGACTCCAGAATTTTGACCATCTCCAACGAGCGTCGCTTAGGACCAACGATCGCACCGATCGTAAGTTTGGGATTCGCACACTTGGGATCAGCACCATTTTGCAAAAGCATTTGCAGAATGTCAGGCAAGTCATTCATGATGGCATGCATAATCGGCGTCTCATCCTTGTCGCTACCGCACCCAGCGTTAATGTCCGATCCAAGATCAAGCAACAACTGGGTAAGGTCAGCAGACTGCGCTCCAACCGCGTCGTGCAGGAATGTGCCCCCTTTATTGCGTTTTACAAGCGTCGGGTCTTGAGCAATAAGCTGAGTGACTAGCTCCCGGTCATGCTCATAGATGGCAGATGTTATTTCGGAGGAGAGTCGATCGACATCGAGCATCGTCTGTGTCCTCGACTCACCACTTCGTCGCGTAGTGCCCCCGGCCTGTTCCAGGGGCGGAATCGCGTTGCGACCTTACGCCGGCTTGGCTTCGCTATGGCCGTGCTTTTTGCCGGGGATAAATCCGTAGCAGAAGCAGAGGACCATGATGATCCAAAAGCTCATGCACTCGGGACGCCGCAGGTCGTGGAAGTCGAGCAAGTGCGGAATGTGATGCGTGTTGTGATGATCCAGCCGCTTTTCGAGCGCGGCGATCTTCTCTTCGTCTCGCTCTTCGGCCTCCTTGGCGGCCGCAATCTGTCGCTCAAGTCTGATATGTTCCGGCACGATCTTCAGCGGCCAGTTTTCGCCGAGCCACTCTTCGTAGTCGTGTACCGCTTCGCGACGGCGCTCTTCGATCTGCACGAATGTCGGTTTGGCGCTTCCCAGCATCCCTTCGGCAAAGTGATTGTGGAAGCTCCAATCGCTATTGAACGTCCAGTCGCCGAGCAACTTCAGGCCAATCACGATCACTAGCAAGTAGGCCGACATTTCGAACCGCGGAAACTTTTCCAGCAAGCGAATGAAGATCGCCGCGGCAAAACGCATCAGCACCACGCCGATAATGCCGCCCGTGATTACCACCCACAGTTTTTCTGTCCGGCTGCCGGCCAAGGCCATGGCGGCGAGGATCGAATCGACGGCGAAGGCCACGTCGGTCAGTTCGATGACGAGCACCGTGGGCCAGAAGGCAGCGCCCACCATCGACTTGCCGACAGGCTTGATCGGCAATGGCGAGCGTTCTTCGATCTCTTGTTCTTCGCGGGCCCCGCTCACGGGCAACTGCGTCTCTTCGTCGACGATGATCGGGTGGCCATGTTCGTCCAGCTTGATTTCGTCGTGCCCTTCTTCTTTGGATTCGAAAAAGAGATGTTTCACGGCGATATAGACGAGGTACGCGCCGCCGATGAACTTCACAAACGGCAATTGCAGCAGCAGGCTGGCGGTGCAAATGGCAATCACGCGAAACACGAACGCGCCGATGAGGCCATAGCTGAGCGCCCGCGCGCGTTGATGCACCGGCAGGCGCTTGGCGAGCAATCCGAGCACCAGCGCATTATCGATCGACAGCACGCCTTCCAGCAGGACCAGCAAGGCGACAATGGCCAGGTCCGAGCCTTCGACCGTTTGTCCAAAAATGTTGATCAGGCCGAGGGGCAGCCAATCGACCGTGGGAGCGGACAGGATAGCAAAAAAGTTCATGAGCCATCGGTGATAAAAGGAGAACGCCCGCCGCTGTTCGTGCGTCGGGCGCTGGTGGGATCAACTTCCGTTACGCATCATAGCCCAAATTGGGCGCGAGCCAGCGTTCAGCTTCGGCCAGGGGAATCTTCTTCCGCCGGGCGTAATCCTCAACTTGCTCTTTTGTAATTCTATCGAGGGCGAAATATCTTGCCTCGGGATGCGCGAAATACAACCCGCTCACGCTCGCTGCCGGCCACATCGCGAACGATTCCGTCAGCTGCAGCCCTGTATTCTCTTCGGCTGCCAGCAGATCGAACAAAATGCGCTTTTCCGTATGGTCGGGCTGCGAAGGATAGCCGGCAGCCGGACGAATCCCGCGATAGACTTCCTCGATCAACTGCTCTTTCGTGTTCGTCCCCGCGACCTCGTAGCCCCAGTCGTGCCGCACTTGCTCGTGCAACATTTCGGCGAGCGCTTCGGCGAGACGATCGGCCAAGGCCTTGGCCATGATCGAGTTGTAGTCGTCGTACTGCTTCACAAACTCCAGCGACAACTCATCGCAGCCTAGACCGGTCGTGACCGCAAACGCGCCCAGGTAATCTTGCCGACCGCTATTCAGCGGCGCGACGTAATCGCTGAGGGCTCGGAAATAGTCTTGCCCCTGACGGGCCCATTGCTGACGGAGCGTGTGAAAGCGAGTCAGTTCCTGCGTGCGCGATTCGTCCGTGAACAGCACGATATCGTCGCCGTCGCTGGCAGCGGGCCAGAAGCCGTACACGGCATGCGCGGTGAGTCGCTTCTCCTGGATGATCTTGGTCAGCAGGGCCTGCGCATCGTCGTAGACTTTCTTCGCCTCGCCGCCGACCGTCGGATCGCTGAAGATCTTGGGGAACTTCCCCTTCAACTCCCAGGTCATGAAGAAGGGCGACCAGTCGATGTAGGGAACGATCTTCTCGAGCGGGATATCCCGCAGTGTTTTGCGACCCAAGAACGCCGGCTTGTCGATCTGCACCGACGACCAATCGGTGGGGAACTTCTTCGCGCGAGCTTCGGCCAGCGGAGCCAGATTCACCTGCCGCTGCTGGTACGACTTGACCAGCTGTTGTTGCAACTCTTTGTTCTCTTGCTCCATCGACGGGCGTAGTTCCGGATTGAGCAAGCGGTCGACGACACCCACGCACCTGGAAGCATCGAGCACGTGTACGACGGGCTCGGCACATTGCGGCGCGATCTTCACGGCCGTGTGCTTGGCACTGGTCGTGGCTCCGCCAATCAGCAGCGGCTTGCGAATGCCGCGGCGTTGCATTTCGCGGGCGACGTGAGCCATTTCGTCGAGGCTGGGCGTAATCAGTCCAGATAAGCCGATGATGTCGCACTCTTGATTGACGGCCGTATCGAGAATCTTCTCGGCCGAGACCATCACGCCCAGGTCGATCACTTCGTAGTTGTTGCAGCCCAGCACCACGCCGACGATGTTCTTGCCGATGTCGTGCACGTCGCCTTTCACGGTCGCAATCAAAAACTTGCCGCGGAAATTTTGTTGCTCAGCGCCCGAGGCTTTCTTTTCCTCTTCCATGAAGGGCAATAAATAGCCGACCGCTTTTTTCATCACACGGGCGCTCTTCACCACTTGCGGCAAGAACATTTTGCCAGCGCCGAACAGATCGCCGACGACCTGCATGCCGTCCATGAGCGGACCTTCGATGATCCGCAGGCAGCGATCGTACTGGTGACGAGCTTCTTCGACATCCTCGTCGATATACTTGTCGATCCCTTTCACCAGCGCATGCTTCAGGCGTTCCTGAACTTTTGCTTCTCGCCAGCTGAGGTCTTCGGTCGCGGCCGCTTTGCCTTTGCCCTTCACGGTCTCGGCATACTGAATCAGCCGCTCGGTGGCATCCGGGCGACGATTGAGCAGCACGTCTTCTACGCGGGTGAGCAATTCCTTCGGCACTTCTTCGTAAACGGCCAACTGACCCGCGTTCACAATGCCCATGTCCAGGCCAGCGCGAATGGCGTGATACAAGAACGCGCTATGGATCGCTTCGCGGACAATGTCGTTGCCACGGAACGAAAAGCTGACGTTGCTCACACCGCCGCTGATCTTCACGCCGGGGCACGCTTGCTTGATGAGCCGCGTCGCCTCGATGAAATTGATCGCGTAGTTGTTGTGCTCGTCCATCCCCGTCGCGACGGTGAGGATGTTGGGATCGAAAATGATGTCTTCCGGCGGGAAGCCAATTTTCGTGGTTAGCAGGTCATAGGCTCGCTTGCAGATGCGAACTTTGTCTTCGATTTCGACGGCCTGGCCGACTTCATCGAAGGCCATCACCACGCAGGCCGCGCCATAGTTACGCACCAACTGCGCCCGATGCAAAAACTCTTCCTCGCCTTCCTTCAAGCTGATCGAGTTGACGATTCCCTTGCCTTGCAGGCACTTGAGGCCCGCTTCGAGAATCGACCACTTGCTGCTGTCGACCATGATCGGCACGCGCGAGACTTCTTCGTCGCCGTCGATCAAGCGCAGAAAACGCGTCATGGCTGCCTCGCCGTCGAGCAGCGCGTCGTCCATGTTGATATCGATGATCGTGGCGCCGCCGGTCACTTGCTGGCGAGCAACATCTACGGCCTCTTCGAACTTGCCATCGCGAATCAAGCGCGCGAAGGCCTTACTGCCGGTGACGTTGGTCCGCTCACCGATCATCGTGAAGTTGCTTTCGGGCCGCTGCGTGAATGCTTCTTTGCCCGCGAGCCGCAGCCAATTCTCTTTGTGCGGCACCTGGTGCGGCTTCATCTTGCGCACGCGTTCGGCCATCGCGCCAATGTGCGCGGGAGTGGTGCCGCAGCAACCGCCGAGAATGTTGATCCAGCCATTCTCGACGAACTCGCCAGTGAGGGCTGCCATTTGTGGCGGATCGAGATCGTACTGCCCCATCTCGTTCGGCAAGCCCGCGTTCGGATAGCAGCTGATCCTCGTTCCCGCGACCTTGGCCATTTCTTCGATATGCGGCCGCATGGTTTCTGGGCCGAGAGCGCAGTTCATGCCCACCGCGAGCAGCGGCACGTGCGACACGCTGTTCCAGAAAGCTTCGACATTTTGCGATGAGACGAAGGTGACGCCCGCAGCGCTAAACGTGCCCGAGACAATCACCGGCAGGCGAATTCCCTTGGCCGCAAAGCATTTTTCAATCGCAAACAGACAGCTCTTGAGATTCAGAGTGTCGATGACTGTTTCTGGCAGCAACAAGTCGGCCCCGGCATCAATCAGCGCCTCGATCTGGCCGTAGTACGAATCGACCAGCTGGTCGAACTCGACATTGCGATACGCTGGATCGTCGACGTTCGTCGAGATCGTCATTTGCTTGGTGGTCGGGCCGATTGAACCAGCGACGAAGCGCGGCTTGTGCGGCGTTTTTTGATTCCATTCGTCGACAGCTTGCCGCGCGCACTTCACCGCGGCGAAGTTGATTTCCTGCACCAGATTGCTGGGGAGATCGAACTCTTCCATGCCGACGACACTGGCACCGAACGAGTTGGTTTCGACGATATCGGCCCCGGCTTCGAGGTACTGCCGATGGATGGAGGTGATCTTCTCTGGGTGGGTCAGGCAGAGGATGTCCGAAAAGCGGACGAGATCTTTCGTGTGCGTGGCAAAACGATCGCCGCGGACCTGCTCTTCCGTCAGCTTGTACCGCTGAATCATCGAGCCCATCGCGCCGTCGAGAATCAGGACGCGGTCGGCCAAGAGGTTTTCGAGCTGGTCGTACGTGGGAGCGCGGCGAATGGTCATTTCGCGGTGGTGATTGCACAAGGCCTTGGCTCATGCACCCCGGCGGAGGTACTTACGGAGGAACCAGAAACCGCCGACGCACAAGCAAAAACGAATCATTGATGGTACTCGCGCGGGGGCCCGGGCAACAGGCGGGGACCGAGCGAGAACACCCTTACCGTGGTCATCTTGCTCCGCAAGATCATGCCCACCGAAGTCATCTTGCTCCGCAAGATGAATGCTAGAGACACCAGCGGGGCAGCACGGGTTCAAGGCCTGTTTTCAGCTTTGATTCGGGCCTTACTTAACCTCGATCTCGACGGCGGGCATGCCGGAGTTCACTTCCAGGCGTAGAGGCGTGCTATGAACGCCCTGATAGATGAGCGGAATCCGGCTGTGGGGCGGGGGGCTGCCCTGGCGGATCGGCGGCTGCTGAGTATCGGCCAAGGTCACCTTGTGCGCGCCAATGACCACCCCGGGCTGGTTGGTGGTCTCGCCGGGCAGGGCATAGCGGAGGGTAAAGGAGCCGTCCTGGTCGGTTTCGCCAATGGCCGACGGACCTTTGGTATCGGCCTCGGGATCGGGATGAAACTGGACGCACACGCCGGGCAAAGGCTGACCGTCCTTCACCACTTTCCCCTGCAGCTCAGTGGTCTGGTAACGAACGCCGCCACAGCCCACGAGGGGGAGAATCAGCAGGCACAGCGGCAAGACAATCCGACACATTGACTCAACCTAGCTCTTTGGCCAGCGACTAAAAATCTTCGAGAATCGCTTCGCTACCTTCGCGGGTGCTGAGGGCGGCGAGCGTGGCTTGCGTGATCTCTTGGCGGAGGAAGCGAACCGAGCCATCACACAGGACAAAGTTCACGCCCCGCGGGTGCCCGCTGCCCCAAGCCGCGATGCGGCGATCTTGCGGCAGCGTACCTTTTAGCAGTGGCAAAGTAACCCGTTCGTTTAATGGAACCGCAGCGCTCCCCATTACATGCCCGGCACCCTTATAACCACCCGACCAGGCCCACATCGACCATTGGTGCAGGTGCAAGTTGCCGCGCGTGTTGCCGGGGGTGCTATCGAAGTTGTGATCGGTGTGGAACTTCTCGCCAAGCATGATGGTGTTGCTATAACCATCCGAGATCTCGCGCCAACTGACGGCCTGTTGATTCGGCAGCGGCGTGCTCGCGGGCCCGGTGAGAAACAGCACGCCCGTCGGCTTGGTGGGGCCATCAGCGGCCAAGTAACTGGCATCGCCCGAGTTGCCGGCGTAGCTCGTTCCCGCATAGCGGCCGGCGTAATTCACCCCAGAAGCTGCGTCGGCGGGAACTTCAAACACATCTTGTTCAAACACGTCAGACGGGCAGATCAGCAGGGCGATGCGAGTGGCCGTGCGACCGCTGGTGGTATTGGCCTGCAGGTTGGTGAAGTCCCAGGCATCGTAGAGAGGCTGCTGTTCGATGTAAGGGAGCAGCTTGGTATAGAAGGTACAGCCTCGGTAGGGAGCACCTTCTTGCCGCAAGCCTTCGGGCAATTGGTGGAAGGTATCGGCATAGGTGTGCATGGCCAGGGCCAGCTGCTTCAGGTTGTTACCACAGCTGAGACGCCGAGCAGACTCTCGCGAAGCCTGCACCGCGGGCAGCAACAGCGCCACCAACAGGCCGATCACAGCGACCACCACGAGCAGTTCGATAAGCGTAAATCCTCGCGACTTCATGTTCGCTCATTCTCCCTTTCGCCCCAGCAAGCTCAGATTCGATATTAGCAAGTTAGTTTGCGACAGTCAGGTATCCATTGAAGGACCAGACCGGGAGATGGGCAAACCAAGATTCCGTGAAGACCTGTATCGTGTGGTCACTGGTTTCGTGCAGTCACCGGCGAGCAAGCAAGCGGAGGGAGAGAGGTGCTTACTTGGCGAACAGGAAGCGGGGCTAGGTGGGAGGAAAGAGCCCCGCGGAGAGATGGCCTGTTCAAGCAGTCTTAGTATACAAACCAAACAGTCTCAGGTGTTGATCAAAATGCGCGACAGCTACCTTTTTCTGATCGGCATGCAGGTCGAGATCTCTACCGTTATCTGGCAATTTCAGTTTAAAAAACTCGTTGACAGCATCGGGCTTCCAAAAGTAGAGAAAACCTCCGCCCCCTCCACCTGAGAGGCCAATCCAGTATCCATTTGGGTGATAACGAACACCCCATGCGGTGCCGTTAAGTGGCTCTTTGGCGACGTGGGTAGTGGTGACCGCAGCCGACTCAAAATCGAACACGACCAGAGCCGGATTGCCGATTCCCGCAAATGCATTCGTGACGTTCGTGATGCCACCGAGCGCTAGCAACTTGCCGTCCGTCGAAAAGGCAATACTGCGGGCGCCACCGATATCGGCGCGGAAGGTCGTGTCGTACTTGTGCAGGGCAGTCGCCGCGGCGAAGTCGCGCACATGTTTCTTCTCGACTAGATCCCACTGCTTGAGGTTTCCCTTCAAGTCGCACGAAACGAGCATCGGCAGGGATGGATGAAAAGCAATGTTGTAGACGTGCGTTTCGTGCCCGGCGAACTCGCCAAGGAGCTTGCCGTCGGCAGCATCCCACAGCTTGATGAGTTTGTCGTTACCGCAGGTGGCAATGGTCTTGCCATCGGGACTCACGGCCAGCGCGCGAATCCAACCGGCGTGAGCATTGTCGATTTTGCGAATGGGCTCTGGTTTCTCCGCAGTCGCAGGCCACCAGATGAGGCGGCCATCGTAACCACCGGTATAGACTTGTTGGCCATCGGGCGAGAAGCCGATCGCGCGAACCCAACTATCGTGACCGCCGGCCAGCGGAATCATGGTCCCCGTGGCCAGATCCCAGCGCTGAATGGTGTTGTCTTCCGCGCCGGTAAAGGCGAACTTGCCCGTGGGGTCGAAGCGACACGCAGTCAGTGGTCGATTGTGCTTCCACTTGGCCGCTTCGTGCGTCTTGGCCGGATCGACATCGACCAGCTTGGTCTCTTCCGGCTTCTTCTCAGCGGGCTTTGGTTCGTCAGGCTTTTTCTCTTCGGGTTTGGCTTCGGCTTGGGTCATGCGAGCAACTCCGAAATGGGGCCCTTGGCGGGATCGGCAATCGGGAACTTCCGGCCGCCGATGTTGAACTCCAGCTTGGAGTCGACCCCCACCGCTTTCAGGTACGTGTGGAACAAATGGCCGTGGTCGACTTCGCGATCGGTGACCGCCGTGCCATTGTCGTTGGTCTTGCCGATGATCGCGCCGGGTTGAATGCCCGCGCCGCCGACACACACGCTCCACGCCGTGCCCCAGTGATCGCGACCATAGTTGCGATTGATCTTGGGGGTGCGCCCGAATTCGCTCATCACGACGATTAACGTGTCTTTCAGTAGACCGCGGTCGGCCAGGTCGCCGACGAGTGTCGCGAACGGTTTGTCGAACTCGCCCAACTGCTCGATGTGAAAATCAAAATTCTCAAAGTGTGTGTCGTAGTTCGAGTGATTCACCTGGACGAACGGCACACCCTGTTCCAGCAGTCGGCGGGCAAGCAGCATGTGCTGGCCGAACTCGTGCTTGCCGTAGCGCTCCTGGTCGGCAGCGGATTCCTTCGTCACATCGAAGACATCACGCCGCTGCATCAATTGCCGCGCTTGTTCGTAAGACGAAGTGTAGGCGTCGGTATCGGCCGTGCGACGACGACCGGCGAAGCGATCGCTGGCCGATTGGCGAAATTGATTGCGACGAGCCTCAGCAGCTTCGCTCACGCTGGCCAATCGTTCAGAATATTGCGGGGCTTTGCCGTCCGACAACGACACGCTCGCGTACTTCGGCCCCAGATAGGCCGATTGGCTGTTGCCATTGCCGCCACCATGAATCAGCACGTGGCCAGGCAGCGGGAACTGTTCGGGAGTGAGCACCTTGGCCGTGACGGCACCAAAGTGTGGATAGTCGGTGCCAGGAATGCGATCACGACCGGTCGACATTTCGACCTGTCCCTTGCCGTGATCGCCATTGCGGGTGTTGATGCCGCGAATGATGGCTAGGTGATTCATCACCTGGGCCGTGTGCGGCAGCAGTTCGCAAATGTGCATGCCAGGAACGGACGTCGGAATGGTGCGAAACGGACCGCCCGTATCGGTGTTCGGCTTCGGGTCCCACGTTTCCAATTGGCTCACGCCGCCATGCAGAAAGATATTCAGTACCCGCTTTTGCGACGTGGTTAGTTGCTCCGCAATCGCAGGCTGAACAAAACCGCCGCCCCAACTGCCGGCGGCGACTCCCGTCGCTAGCGCTGCGGACTGTAAAAAGCCCCGGCGAGAAACAGCATGATCCATCGTGCCGCAAGCATAGTTGCATCGCATAGCGGGCCTCGGGGTAAATAGTTTTGAGTTAAGTGTTCTGAATTTTGAGACAGGAGGAGAGCAGAGAATTCGCGGTCAGAAGTCGGGCTCTTTTCATTCCGCAATCTGCATACTTCGTTCTGCATTTCCCTTAGTGATTGAATCGGAATTCGCTGCTGGCGAGTAAGGCCCAGGTGAGTTCACTGAGGGCGATGTCGCGGTCGGTGCGATCTTTCAGGAAGTCGGCGACGGCGGTGATTTCGTCGGCGGTGGCACCACGATTGAGGACAGCAAAGTACAACTCGTCGGCGACTTCAGCGGGTTCAGTCTTGTCTTTCATGCGAGCGAGCAGATTGCCGGGCGTCGGTTTGAGCCAGGTCTCGAGCACGCTGCCATTGCCAAAGAACAAAGCTTGGTTGACCGTGGCTTGAAAATCTTGCCCCGGCAGGCCGCCGTACAAGCGGACGAACTCGTTGAGCTGCCCACGGACATTTTCAAAGACCTTGGGCTCGCTCAGTTTCTTCATCACGGCGGGCTTGTCGGCGTCGCTGGCTTTTTTCCATTCTTCAGGAGCCGACTTGGTCATGGCCACTTCGGCCGCCTGCTGCTGTATTGAAATGAGTCCCGCGGCTTGCATGGTGCTTAGGGCAAACTGTTCGGCGGAGAGTGGTTTCAGTAGTGCAATCTGGCCTCGATTGGCCAAGTCTTCGACGAGTTGGTTCCAAAGTCGCGCAGCGGCGGCAACATCAGTCTGTTGCAACTCGGCATGCTGCTTGAGCCGCTTCGTGAGCGACTCGCGGGCGTCGAGATCGGCCAGGGCGTACTGCGCATCGTTAAAGGCCGCGTTGGCGGTTCGCTCGGCTGTTTCTAGTTCCAGAATCTTCGCGGGCGCAGGAAGCGCAGCGGTCTCTTTGTCGAGTGCAGCCTGAGCTTCTGTTTCTTTGGCTTCCAACGGCGCTAGAGCCGCAGTCAGGTCGGCAACTTTCTTGGCTCCAGCCGCTTCAGCGGTTTCCAGGGCCTTGGCACGCTCGGCCAGCTTGGCGGCAGCGTCGATGAGCACCTTGTCGTCTTTCAGCAGGTCCGCAGCTTCTTTGGCTTTGGTGGCAGCGGTGCTGACAGCGGCCGCTTGTGCTTTCTTCTTTTCCGCATCGGTTGTCGCGGCCGTGATTTCCGTTTGAGATTTCACAATTTCGGCCTGGGCTGCGGTGACTGCGGCCTTAAGTGGATCGAGCGTCTTGGCAGCTTCCGCTAGTTGCTTGCGGACTGCTTCCAACTCGGTCGTTCGCTCTTTCCAGGCCGCCTGCTGTTGATCCTTAGCGGTAGTGAGTTCGGTGCGAACGGCAGTGAACTGCGTTAATAGTTGATCAAAGGCAGCGGGGTCGCTGTTGCTTGGTGGCTCGATTTCGCAGCTTCGCTGGTAAGTGTTCGTGAGGAGCAGTTCTCGGAGGATGCTGCGCAGATCGTACTTCAGCTGGGGAACTTCATCCGCCAACATCGTCAGCACCTGCGGATGAGCGGGCGGATTGGCCGGGTGATGATTATCGACCGGATGGACTAGGCCTCGCCCCATGACCTGGGCCCATAAACGATTGGCCAGATTGCGGCGGAAAGGAATGCTGTCCTCGAAGGTTTCCGCCAGTTGTTTTCGCCGGCTGAACTTGGGCACGGCCCGCGTCTCTTTGCTTGGTTTGACGACGTACTCTTCACCCTTCTTGACGACCGGTTCGAAGATACTGAGCCCCTTCGGCAGCCGAGGCTGCACTTTGTCGCCGCTATGGCCGGTGAAGACCGATTTGAAGTTTGCTTCGCCGTCGGCGGTTTCCGCGATTTGGCGCGTCGCTTTGTTCTTGGGATCGGCGAAGACCGAACTACGCAGGACGAAGGCATACAGACCGTAATAATCGGCCTGCAGATAGTCGTCGACCAGCGGATGATCGTGGCATTGGGCACATTGGAGATCCATGCCGAAGACGAGACGGCCGATATCGCGCGTGACGACATTCGGTTCGCAATCGCGGTCGAGCATGAACTTGGCTGCCGGGCGCAGGTTAGCGTCGGCACCGTCCGACAGAATCACTTCGCGCAGCAGTTGATCGAGTGGCTTGTTCTCGGTGAGGGACTTATACAAGAAGGCTTGCCAGTCGGGGGTCGTCACTCCTTTGTCGGCGCGGCGCTCGTTGATGACCGCATCGAGCAGCAGGGTCATATGGCGATTGAACTGCGGGCTGGCGAGCAGCCGGTCGATCAGTTTTTCTCGTTTGTCGGCTGCTGTATCGGCCAGAAAGGCCCGCACTTCATCGGCGGGCGGAATCATGCCAGCCAGATCGAGCCACAGCCGACGGACAAAGTCGGCATCACTGCAGAGCGCGGCACTTGGTCCCACGGAACCTTGTTGAATCAAGGCATCGATGCGCTCGTGCAGGCTGGGCTGTTTCGCTTCTTCGGCACTGGCGTGGCTTGCTGCCAAGAGACCGCCGAGCAAGATGCTCGCAGCAACGAACAAGCTGTGTGAGACACACGGTCGAGGCATGGGGGAGCCTCCTGAGGGCGGGCGATAGGGGCGGGATGCGGCCACGAGCGGCAGCTAAGGCGGTTCCCTCAGCCATCAATCGCTACGCATGGGTAATAAGCTATTCGTTCTGCCGGGCACGGTCAAGCGAATTCAAGCAGGTTGCGTTTCGATTTCCGGCTAATCATGAAGGTGTTCCCAGAATGCCTCGAACAGAGCTAATTTAGCGGCCTCCATTGTCGCAAATGACTCCTTGCTGAACTCACCATCAACGTGGAACTGCCACATTCCTGGTCGGAATTTATTCGGATAGATACCTAGATTGTGGCCATCAGTGTTTAGGTAAGGATTTCCCTTCTTGGAAATCCTCCACTTGCGTTTGAGCCACTTTGATTTCCTGATTGCCTTGTTCCTAAGTTTTGATTCTCGCGCCTTAGGATTTGCGTAGTCGTTAGTCAAATGCTCTGCGCAAACACAGCCGACTTCCAATCGCCCGTCGTATTGATCATGTTTGAGGCAGTGTACGAAGCGAACCTGCTCTTTCCCACACATCTCACACGTTGCATAGGAAGCTTCATCTACAGCGACGTCGCCTCCATCACGAATATCAATCACGTCTACACATTGCCATCCTTTGCGAGGAATCTGAGGTTTGTACCAATGATTGGCCATGTTCTTTTTCTCCTGACAGGTGAGTAAAGATCACAACTGCAAGATAATATTTGTGTAAGTCAATTCAGTCCTCTATTTTTGGCTATTATGCAGTCAGCGCTCACCTCTCTCGGCAATTATTCACGTTTAGTGAAGTGGACACTTAATGTAAAACCGTCCATATCAAAAGTATTGCAATTGGATTCGAGCAAGTTCGACGACGGTCGCCTCTCCTCCGCGATAGTGAGAGCATCGCAGCAAATTCAGCATGCCGCTGTTGTGCGGTTGCGGGAAATACGTAGCAGGCTCAAAATGCTTGTCCCTCAATCGACGCAAGTCCACGATACACCTAAACGGGTGGTGTTCAGATAAGGGCCGGGTTTATCAACGAGTAGGCTCTAAATCTGACAGGACGAACTCGCCACAACACCCGGCAGCTAATGGTCTTAGGGAAGATGCCCGAGCAGACCCCCCGTTGGTTTATCCCGTCGATAGTTGAACAAGTTGGTTGAATCGGGAGCTGCCAGGCAAAAAGTTACGTCGATTCCCTGGGCAGAAATCGCTGACTTGCAATAATCCCGAGAGCAAGACGTTGCGGCTACGCGATAGGGCGCCATTTCGGTAGCATGAGGTTGCCGCGAGGCCGGTGGTGATTTCTCTGCTGGCAATGCGGTTGTAACTGCCGCCCACGTTTCGCGCTCAGCAGATATAGGGTGCCTCACGGGCACGCGGTCGACGAGATTCGAAGGCTAGGACTTTTTGCATGGCGACTTCTCCTCAATCCACATCCACGACGACAACTGGGGTACGGCCTCGACGCACGGAGCGAGCGATGTCGACTTCGCTGCTCTTCACGATTGTGACCGTGGCAATCTGCCTGGCGCTCATTCCGCTGCTGCAGATCTATGTCGATGAGATCCAGACCGTGATTCGGGTCTTTGATGGCGCGGCTGCGAACATGGCAAGCTGGCTCCTCGCCTTCATTGCGTTCTGCACGGCCTGGACCTGGTTCAGTTGGTTCAGTCACTATTCGCTCGGCAGTCGCCGCGCGGTCTCCATCGCTCCGGTTGTGTTTGCAATCATTGCGATGGCCTGCCTGCGGTTCGAAGGGGTCGATGGCTACATGAAGCCGAGCTTCGTTCCCCGTTGGTACCCGATTGAAGAGAACTCGCTCGACCAAGCACCGGCGAGCCTGCCCACCGCCAGCGTCGCGGATTCAACCGCACCGGCGACGGAAACTGGCGGTCCGGGGATCGATCTGACTACCGAAACGACTGCCGACTTTGCTCAGTTTTTGGGACCAACCCGCAGCAACTGGGTGCCGGATACTCAGCTGGCCAGCGACTGGAAAGAGAATCCGCCGCGTGAAGTGTGGAAGCACAACGTCGGCCCAGGCTGGGCGGGCTTCGCGGTGCGGAATGGCTACGCGGTGACGATGGAGCAGCGCGGTCCCGACGAGTGGATCACCTGCTATCGAGTTGCTGATGGCGAACTGGTGTGGCATCATGCCGCGCCTGGCAGGCACGACAATCCGTTGGGCGGCCTGGGGCCTCGATCCACTCCCACCATCCATGAAGGCCGAGTCTACGCCCAAGGAGCGACGGGACTGGTTCGCTGCCTTGACGGAGCGACGGGCAAGCTGCTGTGGGAAGATGACCTGCTGAAACGCTACGGTCTGACGCAAAGCCAGGCCGAGAGAAAGGTGCAGTGGGGGCGCAGCGGCTCGGCCCTGATCGTCAACAATCTAGTGGTCTTTCCTGCGGGCGGCGAGGGAAAGAATCTGCACTCGCTGATTGCCTACGACCGCGTGACTGGAGAAGTTGTCTGGGAAGCGGGCGACGATCAGATTAGCTATGCTTCGCCCGTGTTTGCCAAAGTTGCAGGCGTCGATCAGATTGTGGCGGTGAACGAAGTGACCCTTGCGGGCTACGATCCACAGACCGGCAAGGAACTGTGGCGGCACGACTGGCAGGGCAACAGTTCGGGTGACGCGAACGTCTCGCAGGCCTTTCCGCTGGACGGCGACCGGTTGTTCATCAGCAAAGGATATGGACAGGGTTCCAGCCTGCTCAAGATCAACGCCGATGGAGACAAGTTGAGTGCCGAGACCGTGTGGGCCAGTCGCCGGGTGCTGAAGACCAAGTTCACCAACGTGACGATCATCGGCGAACATGCCTACGGCCTGAGTGACGGTGTGCTGGAATGCGTGGAGATCGCGACGGGCAAATCGCGCTGGCGCAGCGGCCGTTACGGTCACGGACAGGTATTGGGAGTGGGGCAGCAACTGATCGTGCTCAGCGAGGATGGCGAGCTGGTGCTAGTGGCGGCGAATCCGGAAAAAGCGGAGGTTCGCGGCAAGTTTCAGGCGATCGAAGGGAAGACTTGGAATAACCTGTGCCTGTCGGGCAAACTGCTGCTCGTGCGGAATGGGCAGGAAGCGGCCTGTTTCGAACTTCCCTGATTGCTGAGAAAAGGCTGTCCCGTTGAAACAAAACGCTGCGGGTAACTTGGAACTAGCCGGTCAAACGGCGCTCGTCACAGGATCGAGCGGCGGCATCGGGCGCGAGATTGCATTGTCCCTGGCCCGCGCCGGTGCCGATGTGATCGTGCATGGATTTCACAACGAACAAGCACTTCAGCAAGTCGTAGCGGAGATTCGCGAACTAGGCAGAAACTCGCTGGCCATTCGAGCGAACGTGGCGGATCTTTCCGCTGTCCAACGCTTGGCCAGCGAAGCCTGGCAGTGGCAAGGCAAGGTCGATCTGCTCGTAAATAACGCCGGGGCTGATGTGCTAACGGGCGATGCGGCCAAGTGGACGTTCGAGCAAAAGCTGGAACAGCTGTGGCAAGTCGATGTCGTCGCCTGCATGACGCTTTCGCGTGTTCTCGGCCAGCAGATGCGCGAGCGGGGATCGGGCGGAATCATCAACATCGGCTGGGACCAAGCCGAACGGGGCATGGCCGGCGATAGTGGCGAAATGTTCGGAGCGATCAAAGGGGCTGTGATGGCATTCACGCGCAGCCTGGCACAATCGCTGGCTCCGCAGGTGCGAGTTAACTGCCTGGCACTCGGATGGATTCGCACCGCCTGGGGCGAGAAGACTTCGGATTACTGGCAAGATCGGGCAAGGCGAGAGTCACTGCGTGAACGGTGGGGAACGCCCACGGATGTCGCGGCGGCCGTTCGCTTTTTGGCAACGCCGGCAGCGGACTTTATCACCGGCCAGGTCATTGCCGTGAACGGCGGCTTTCGGTTTGGCTCGGCCTGATCGAGCCGTGTGATTCCAGCGGCAAAGGTGTCACTGCGATGCTATGCTGAATCCTTCCCAATTGGCCTTCATTTTTCAGCTCACCAGTCGACGTTTGTCTCCTTGCTTCAGGTTTGTATGCCCGGCGAACATTTGCACTTTGTCACCGGGCGGTTGGCTGAATTTGCCCTGCGCGCTGTCGTGGCCAAGATTGCCGCCGAGCGAGGCTTTGCGTACTCGATCGACGTGCTACCCATCACGGTTGCGGCCCTGATGTCACCCGCTTGGATCGCCAAGCATATTCAGGTGCCGCCGGTTGCCACGCGCGTGATCTTGCCCGGCTATTGCCACGGCGATCTGGCTCCGCTGACTTCCATCATCAACGTGCCGGTGCAAATCGGCCCGCGCGATCTGCAGCAACTTCCGGAGTATCTTGGCGGCAAGAACCAGCGGCCTGCTGAGTACGGCGCTTACGATATTCAGATCATTGCCGAGATCAATCACGCACCCCGGCAGTCACTGGCCGCCATCATTGCCCAAGCTCAGAAACTCGCCGCCGATGGTGCGGACTTGATTGACGTTGGCTGCGATCCTGGCGGGCCGTGGCTGGGTGTGGCAGATTGCGTCAAGGCTCTGCGTGATGAAGGCCTGCGAGTCTCGATCGACAGCCTGGATCCGCGCGAGGTCGCTCCCGCGGTGAAAGCGGGTGCTGAGTTGGTGCTGTCGGTGAACAGCAGCAACCGCGACGCCGCGTGCGATTGGGGCTGCGAGGTGATTGTCATTCCCGATGATTTTCCCACGCTGGGCGGACTCGAAGAGACGATCGAGCAGCTAGCTCAAGCGAAGGTTCCGCTGCGGATAGATGCCGTGCTGGAACCGATCGGCTTTGGCTTTGCGGCCAGTTTAGGGCGTTACCTGGAAGTGCGCCGGCGGTATCCCGATGTCGAAATGATGATGGGCATTGGCAATCTCACCGAACTGACCGACTGCGACTCGGCGGGCATCAATACCCTGCTGCTGGGCTTTTGTCAGGAAGTGGGGATTCGCAGCGTTCTGACGACGCAGGTCATTAACTGGTCGCGAACGAGCGTACGGGAATGCGATCTTGCGCGACGGCTCGTCCGCCATGCCGTTATCCAGCGCGTGCCGCCCAAGCGACTCGAGCCGCGCCTGGTCACCTTAAGAGATCCCAAGCTCAGCGAAACGGAAGAGCAGACGCTCGATCAATTGGCCAGCGCCATTAAAGACAACAACTACCGCATCTTCGCCGAGCGGGGCGAAGTACACGTCGTGAGTGCCGGGCTGCATCTGGCTGATGCAGATCCGTTTCTCCTCTTCGAGCGACTGCTTCATCCAGGATTCGGTGGCGCGGCTGATCATCACGCTCCCGCGCAACTGGATCCCGGTCACGCGTTTTATCTGGGCTACGAAATGTGCAAGGCGGCGATTGCACTCCAACTGAGCAAACAATATCGCCAGGACGAAGCACTCGCTTGGGGC
Source organism: Anatilimnocola aquadivae (assembly GCF_049819085.1). Lineage (GTDB taxonomy): Bacteria > Planctomycetota > Planctomycetia > Pirellulales > Pirellulaceae > Anatilimnocola. The sequence goes on along the minus strand of NZ_CP187419.1, from coordinate 6,146,100 downwards.
TACCTGACCGTGGAAGAAGAGAGTCATCGCCTGCGCAAGACGAATGTGAAAGCGGCTCGCCCGGGAGATGCGCCGTGAGCGAGTCCGAGCAGACGAGAGCGCCGCTAGTGGTTGAACTCGAACGCCCACCTTTGCCCGCCGAAGCGTTTCGTCGCCTCGCCGCGTTGCCGCACGTGCTGTTTCTCGATAGCGCGCTGCAGAATGAAAAGCTCGGCCGCTACTCGTTTATCGCCGCGGATCCTTTCGACTTTCTGCAGTTCCCGGCCAATGGCTACGACGCACTCATCGACCTGGAATTGCTGCCGTGGCAGGCCAAAACGGTTGAAGGCTTGCCGCCGTTTCAGGGCGGGGTAGCGGGCCTCCTCAGCTATGACCTCGGCCGCAGCTTGGAGCGCGTACCACTGCCTAAGTACGACGAGTTTCAAATACCTGCGGCCGCAGTTGGTCTGTACGACATTGTGCTGGCCTATGACCATCTGCAGCAGCGAGCCTGGCTGATCTCGCATGGCTTTCCGGAATGGGACGAGCCCCAGCGTGGCCATCGTGCACGTCGGCGATTGGAGCAGTTTCAGCAGCTGTTGGCTGCACCCGGGAAGGCTGTAGCCCCTCTGCCCACGAAGTCCCTCTCGCGCGAACAACTGGCCCCCTGCTATCCCGTTCCAGGACCGAAGGGGCTGGTTAGCAATTTTTCGCGCGAGCAATATCTGGCCGCTGCTCAGCGGGCCATCGACTACATCTACGCGGGCGATGTCTTTCAGGTGAATCTCGCCCAGCGGTTGCTATTTCCCGTTGCCAGTGATTCGCTCTCGCTGTATCTGCGCCTGCGAGAACGAAACCCAGCGACCTTCGCCGCCTACTTTGATCTGGGCGAATTTCAAATCGCCAGCGCATCGCCCGAACGGTTTGTGCAGGTGGTTCGGGGCCGAGTTGAGGCTCGTCCGATCAAAGGGACTAGACCGCGAACCTCTCGCGCGGAAGCCGATCTGTTTGCTGGCGACGAACTGCAAGGGAGCGAAAAGGATCGCGCCGAGAATGTGATGATCGTCGATCTGCTGCGGAACGATCTGTCGCGAGTCTGCGAGCCGGATTCTGTTCGGGTCACGCAGTTATGCGGCATCGAGAGCTATCGATACGTGCAGCATCTGGTGTCGGTTGTCCAGGGAGATCTCGCGGACGGCAACTCGCCGCTCGATCTTGTCCGCGCGGCCTTTCCTGGCGGTTCGATCACCGGCGCTCCTAAAGTGCGGGCAATGGAAGTCATCAGCGAACTAGAACCAACGGCCCGCGGTCCCTACTGCGGCAGCATCGGCTATCTTGGCTTCGATGGCTCGCTCGATTTGAACATCTTGATTCGAACCATCACGGCTGGCAAAGGCTGGTGGCAGTTTCCCGTGGGCGGCGGCATTGTGGCGCAATCATCGCCCGAACATGAGTACGAAGAAACCTGGACCAAGGCTGCGGGAATGCTCCGGGCGATTGTGGACTAACGATGATCTTGCTGATTGATAATTATGATAGCTTTGTGCACAACCTGGCGAGATACCTTCGCCGCCTGGGTGCAACAACCCAAGTGGTGCGCAACGACCATGTAGACATCGCTTTGATCCGTGAATGGCAGCCACAGGCGATTGTGATCTCGCCCGGACCTTGCACACCAACGCAGGCTGGCTGTTCGCTCGAAGTGGTCCGCGAACTCGGGGGCGAGATCCCGATTCTTGGTGTTTGCTTGGGGCATCAGGCGATTGGTGAAGCGCTCGGCGGGAAGATCGTCCTGGCGAATCAGCCCATGCATGGCCGAGCCAGCCAGATTGAGCACGATCAGAGCGGTCTGTTTACGGGCTTGCCTTCTCCGCTGACGGTAGGCCGGTATCACTCGCTGGTGATCGATCCGCAAACAGTGCCTAGCGAGTTAAAAGTAACAGCCACGACGAGCGACGGCACGATCATGGCCGTTGCTCATCGGCAATGGCCGCTATTGGGTGTTCAATTCCACCCAGAGTCAATCCTCACGGAAGGCGGCTACTTGGTGCTGGCGAACTTTCTGCGGGCCGCTGGTATCGAGCCAACGGCTGTGCCTGACGTGCTCGACGAGCATCCGCCGGTCGAGCCTGAGTACGTTCTGCCCAGTCGCCCGGTCACCTTTTGAGAGCCGATCAATGGATACAACTCCGCCCGATCGGCTGATTGTCGAAGGACTGGTCATCACCGCCGCTGCCGATGGTTCGCCCCATCTAGCGCCGATGGGGCCACTCGTCGAGCGCGACTTGCGAACCTTTACGCTGCGACCGTTCTGCACCTCGCAAACTTTTGCCAACATGCAGCGCACGGGCGTCGCCGTATTTCATCTGACAGACGATGTCGAACTGCTGGCTCGCGGCGCCATCGGCAAGATCGAGGCGATGCCTCCAGTGGTGCCGATTGCTTCTCCGCCGGGTTACGCGCTGGCTGATTGTTGCCGCTGGTTTGCCCTGCGAGTGAACGCTGCCGAAGTTGCGCCGCCGCGGGCGACCTTTCAATGCGAAGTAGTCGAGAGTGGTCGTGTGCGCGACTGGTTTGGCTTCAATCGCGCGAAGCATGCAGTTGTGGAAGCAGCAATCCTCGCCACCCGCATCGGCATCTTGCCCGATGAAGAGATCAGCGCCGAGATCACACGGCTCACACCGCTCGTTCAAAAGACAGCCGGCGAACAAGAACGCCGAGCTTGGCAATTGCTTACGGAGCACATTGAAGAACGATTGGGCGGCTAATCGTGTTTCCTGCTCCCACTCTCCCCGTCTCCCTCTCTCCCACTCTTCTCCGGCAACCGAAGCAGCACTTGTTGCTGCAGCGGGGTCCACAGGCCTGTCGGCACGCCGGCCCGCTTTAACCCGCGGCCAACCCATTGGTTGCAAGTGCTGAAGAGGTGATAGGTGCCGGTGGAGTAGTAAAAGCGATCGCTACTGCCGTGCGTCTTGGGAGTCGCGGTCACCGCGTGACCTGCGGCGTCGAGCTTGCCGATGGTTCGATCGACGTGCTCGCACAGCGTTTGATACTGGGCGTGGGTAATGCGAACGGGGTGGTAACCGTCGGTGTAAGCGAGCGGCACATACTCGACATGCAGAACCGACTCGCTGGGCGTGAAGAGGCCCTTGGCGGCGGTCGAGAATTTGAACTCCTCCCACGTGGGCGTATCGACGAAGAAGGCCCGGTTTCCCCAGCCAATGGCGACATACTCATCGCGACTGACGTCCCGCTGAAAGTCTGCCGGCGGAAACAGCGAGTGCCAGTTGCGGCCCGTTCGGTCGTTGAAAACCGGCAGGACCAGATCGGCATGAATCTCGTTGCTGCGAATGAGGATCGTGACGGAGTCGCTGTCGGGCGGAACCTGGTAATCACGATTGACTGGCACGCAGCCGAGCGTGAGAAAGCCGAAGTACACGAGCAAAAACGCGGCACACCCCCGTCCAATCCACCGCAAGGTGAAACGACGAGCAAGGACCAAGCTGGAAGGTTTGGGTTGCGGGGAATCGGCCATGAACGAACTTGCTCCTGCCACACGAGCGGCAACAGCATGAGCCAGCTCGCCTGCTGTTTATTCCCGCTTACTCGTCACCCTGCAGGCCATACTGATCGAGTTTTTTTCGCAACGTCGTCCGGTGCATCCCCAGCCAGCGAGATGCGGCAAGGCATTCCCCTTTGCTCCGCTCGAGCGCTGCTTCGAGCAGGGGCGGTTCCACCTGTTGCAGTAGTTCGTCGTAGAGCGTTTTGACATCCGCCGGCGATTGCAGTTTGCCTTCTGCCCATTGCCGAATCAACTTCTTCAGTCGTTGTTCGAGTGGTTCGCTCTGAGGATCAGGGGCTTGAATGGGCTGCATGGCCGGGGGCCAGTGCTCGGGCAAAATCGGTCCTTCGCGCGCGACAATCAGGGCATGTTCGACCGCGTTTCGCAGTTCCCGCACATTGCCATTCCACGGTCGCCGTTCGGCTTCGTCCAACGCCGCAGTCGTGAAACTACTGGGAGACTTATTTGGAGCCAGTTGATGCAAAAAGTGATTCACGAGCAGCTTCAGGTCATCTTTCCGCTCGCGCAGCGGTGGCAAGTGAATCTGGAACGTACACAGGCGAAAATACAAATCGTGGCGAAAGGTGCCCTCTCGTACTTTGGAAAGAAGATCCTGATGCGTGGCCGAGATCAACCGAAAATTGGTGCGCGTGGTGCGTCCCGAGCCGACGGGCATCACCTCGCCATGTTCCAGCGCGCGAAGCAGTTTCACTTGCACGGGCAGGGGAATGTCGGCCACTTCGTCGAGAAACAGGGTGCCGCCATCAGCATCGGCGAGCAAACCCGCGCGGTTTTGATCGGCACCCGTGAACGAGCCGCGAACGTGACCGAACAGTTCACTCTCCGCCAGTGAAGGACTGAGCGCTGCGACATTCACGGCCACGAACGGCGCGTTCGCACGATTGCTGTATTGGTGAATGGCCCGGGCAACCAGTTCCTTGCCCGTGCCACTTTCGCCCGAGATAAACACGCAGGCATCGCTGGCTGATACCAGGGCGATTCGCTTGAAAATCTCCTGCATGCCGGGCGTCTTGCCAATCAGCAAGCTGCCTCCCTTGCTGATTGGCGGGCTATAGTCCGCGGGCGCGGTCGCCACTTGCGTCAGGGCGCGTTGGATCAAGCGTTCGATCTGCGTCGTGTCGAACGGCTTCACAATGTATTCGAAGGCCCCTTCGCGGACTGCTTCGACGGCGGTGCTAAGGTCGCCGTGAGCCGTCATGACAATCATCTTTGCTTCGGGTAGCAACTCGCGCAGTTTGGACATCGCGGTGAGGCCGTCCATGCCCGGCAAGCGAACGTCGAGCAGAATCACCGCCGCTTTGATTTTCGCGGCGAGAGCAATCGCCTGTTCGGCCGAAGCAGCCGTGTGAGGCTCGTGTCCCAACTGCCTCGCGAGTTCGGCCAGGCCCCAGTTGATAGCCTGTTCATCATCAACGATCAGAATTCCAGCCATGCCAGTTTGGTAACTCCAGATAGAACCACGTCAGATCGCCAATCCGTTCCCAGCGGACATCGCCGCCGTGCAGCCGAGCCGTATGGCGGGCCACGCTCAGGCCCAGGCCGGTACCGCCGGGTTTGTCGGATTGGAAGGGTACGAAAAGTTTCTCGGCCACGTGGTCTGGCAGCCCCGGGCCGTTGTCGCCAATTGCAATTGTAAGCGTAGAGCCAATGAGCGTAGCTTCCAAGGTGACACGCGCGGGACGCGACAGGTGAGCCGCGCCACCAGCGGTGGTCGCTTGAATGGCATTGATCAGCACATTCACGATCATTTGCTGGAGCGACTCGCCATCGCCTTCGGTCGCCGCGTTCGGCCATTCGCTGGCTACTTGCAGTTCAGCCCCGAGGTGCAAAGCGGTCGGACGAACCAGATCGAGCGTATCTTCGAGCAACGCAGCCAATTCAATTCGCTCGTGGACTGGTTCGCTCGGTTTGCCCAGCGACAGTAGTCGCTGCACGTGAGTTTCAATGAGAGTGAGTTGTCGTTTGGCGATTTGCAGCCGTTCTGAATGTTGTTCGTCCCGCCCCAGCGGACATTCACGCTGGTGCAGATCGATGGCGATGCGGCAGCCGGTTGCCGCATTGCGAACCTGATGGGCAATCCCACTTCCCAATTGAGCCAAGGTGCGTAAGCGTTCGTTGCCACGCACCTCCTCCTCGTATTGCGACAAGCGCTCGGCCAGTTGATTTACCGCTGCTGCCAGATCACGAACTTCGTCATTCCGTTCGGGTAGTGGCAGCGATTGATAGTTCCCCTGGGCGATCGCCTGGACCTGCGTTTGCAACTGACGAACTGGATGAGTCACTGAAGCGGCAACCAGCCATGCGGCAAGACTGACAACTGAAAGCGCGACGACGCCAATCAGAAGTGGACCGATGGCCGCTTGGCGTGTTGCCTGCTGCCAGGCCAACTCAGGGTAGAAAATGTGCAGGTCGACAATCCCGCCTCCCACGGGCCGACGGTCGAGCTTCACACCCGTCTGAAAATAAGAGTCGCCCGCGAATGAAACGGTGTTTTGCAGCTGCAACTCTCGCCAGTCGGTAGCCGGCGTTAGTTGGGGCGTGGGAACTTCGACGGCCAAGCTGCTGGCGAGAACCTCGCCCGTTTCGCTCACTACCAATAGCTCGGCTCCGGATAGACCGCTCGTCTGTCTTAGGACATTCGATTCCAGCGGAAAGTTTCCCGCTTCCAAAGTGCGAGCGACGTCTCGCAATTGGGCTTCGACATCGGCTCGCACGCGTGCAGCTGCCAGCCAGGCGTTCAACACGCTGACACTCCCCACTGTGATCAGCAGGATGATGGCCATCGGCGTCAAAATTTGGAGCCGAAGTGGCCAACGCATGACAGCTAAAGTGACTCGGGGAAAAGAGAGACGGAAATGGCGAAATCGGCAGCCTTGAATCTTAGGCGAAAGTGTCTCTTCTAAGCAGATTAGTCGAAACCGGCGGCCGTGCGACACTCATGCGCGGTCCCGCAGGCAAAACGAGGCGATTTCGCGAGAATTGTTGGTGCTTTCTGCTAGAATGAGAGGTCGCTGAAGGGACTCACCCCACCTGATCTTTCTCTGGTCTGGAACGATGCATTTGCTGCACCTCTTAACTTCACGCGTGGTCGCTGGCCAACTGATTGCCAGTTTGGTGCTGGTGGGCTTATGTTCTCGCGCGTGGGCTCAGCCTGCAGCGGGTAAGACTATTCAATCGACGACTGCTCCATCGACAGCGGCACTCAACGATGAGTACGTGAAAAAAATCGTCCCGTTCGTCAAACAGTATTGTCTGGAATGCCACAGCACCAAGAAGCCCGAAGGTGGCCTGCAACTCGACCGCTACAAAGATCCCACTGCAGTCGAAGCCGACGCCAAGACCTGGCAGCACATCCTGGAAATGCTGCAGTCGTCGGCGATGCCCCCCGATGATCGTCCGCAGCCTAGCGACGACCAGCGGAAGTTTGTCGTCACCTGGATCGAGAAGACCATCTATCGCCTCGACTGTGATGCCGCGCCCGATCCGGGGCGAGTGACCATCCGCCGACTCAATCGCGCGGAATACAACAACACAGTTCGCGACCTGGCGGGTGTCACGTTTAAGCCTGCCGACGATTTTCCTTCCGACGATGTTGGCAGCGGCTTTGATAATCAGGGAGATGTGCTTTCCCTGCCCACGTTGCTGCTGGAAAAATACCTGTCTGCCGCCGAGAAAATCTCCACGGCCGCCATCGTTGCCGATCCCGATTCGCTCGTGAAGAAGCAGCGGATTGACAGCAAACTGCAAGCCGTCGAGGGCGAATGGAAGAATGGTCGCGATGGCTGGGGAATCTTGTCGCGCGGTGGCGTCAAGGGAACCTTCGAGATTCCCAAAGCGGGCGAGTACATGGTGCGGGCGGTGGCTGGCGCGCAAAACATCAATCGCGATCCAGCCGAGTTGGAGCTACGCCGCGATGGCAAGGTGCTCAAGGTGTTCGATGTCGTTGCCCCGCGTGACAATCAAAAAAACTACGAACTCAAAGTCAACTTGCCCAAAGGCAAGATCGAGCTATCGGCTCACTTTCTGAATGACTTTTACGACGAGAAGGCCGAAGATCCCAAGCGGCGCGATCGCAACCTCTATGTCACGGCGCTCGAAGTGCGCGGTCCGCTGAAGGTTTCGCTGCAAGACTATCCCGAATCACATCGCCGGCTGCTGGTGAGTATTCCAGGCGAATCGACGACGGTGAATCAAGCGGCGCTCGCGAACCTGCGGCCACTGATGCAACGGGCCTTTCGCCGCAAAGTGCTGGAACCGGAAGTTCGGCCGTACATCTCGCTTGTCGAACAAGCGGTGAGCGAAGGTGAACGGTTTGAAGTGGGCATGCAGGTCGCATTGCAAGCGGTCCTGGTTTCGCCTCACTTCCTCTTCCGGATCGAGCGCGATGTGAAGCCCAACGACTTCACGCAGGCTCACGATCTCAGTCAGTACGAATTGGCCACACGGCTTTCGTATTTTCTGTGGAGCAGCATGCCCGACGACGAGTTGTTCATCCTGGCAACCAAAGGACAACTGAGCCAGGAAGCGGTGCTGCGTGCGCAAGTGAAGCGAATGTTGCAAGACCCGCGGGCCGAAGCGCTGACGCAGAACTTTGCCCTGCAATGGTTGAACCTGCGGATGCTCGATGGCACGTCGCCCGATCCGAAAGTCTTTACCGGCTTCGACGAGCGATTAAAGGCCGACATGCGCCGCGAAACCGAGATGTTCTTCTCGACGATCGTGAAAGAAGATCGCAGCATCGTCGATTTCTTACGCGGGGACTTCACGTTCGTCAACGAACGGTTGGCCAAGCACTATGGCATCGAAAAAGTGTCCGGCGACGAGTTTCGCCGCGTCAGTTTGACGGGGTTGCCTCGACGAGGTGTCTTGTCACAGGGAAGTGTACTCACGCTCACTTCAAACCCCGAGCGAACTTCGCCGGTGAAGCGAGGAAAGTGGATTTTAGAGAACATTCTGGGGGCTCCGCCGCCGGACCCACCGCCGGATGTGCCACAGCTCGACGCCACCCAAAAGGCAAAACCCGATTTATCGCTGCGCCAGCAGCTAGAATTGCATCGTCAGAATGCCGTGTGCGCTTCTTGTCACAAGACCATGGACGCCCTAGGCTTCGGGTTGGAGAATTTCGATGGTGTCGGTCGCTGGCGTGAGCGGGATGGTAAGGATGCGATCGATCCTTCCGGCGTATTGCCCGGCGGAGATCGTTTCAACGGACCAACCGAACTGCTCAGTGTGCTGGTGCAGCGAAAGCAGGAGTTTGCCCGCTGCTTTACCGAAAAGATGATGGTGTACGCATTGGGTCGCGGGCTTGCGCCTTACGATCGCTGTGCGACTGAAGAAATCGTGAAGGCGGCCGAGCAGGATCAATTTCGCATTTCAACCGTGGTGACCGAGATCGTGCTGAGCGATCCGTTTCGCAAACGCCGCGGCGACGGAGGAAAACCATGAGTGACAAGATCATGACTTCTGGCCTGCTGGATCGTCGCACCCTGCTCAAGGGTTTGGGCTGCACCATGGGCCTGCCGCTGCTCGAAGCAATGCTTCCGGGCACTGGCTTTGCTGCCGGCAAAGCCACGGTCAAAGCACCCGTGCGCATGGGCTTCGTGTTTTTCCCGAACGGCGCGATCATGCCGGCCTGGAAGCCAGAAAAAGCTGGCAAGGACTACGAACTTCCCGAGACGCTGCAGTCGCTCAAGGATGTGCAAAGCGATATCACAATCATCTCGGGTCTCGCCCAAGACAATGGCCGAGCCAAGGGGGATGGCCCTGGCGACCATGCGCGTTCGGCCGCTTCGTTCTTAACCGGAGCGCATCCGGTAAAGACTTCGGGTGCCAATATCAAAGTCGGTATGTCGGTCGATCAAGTGGCTGCCATGAAGGCCGGCGAGTACACCAGGCTGCCGTCGCTCGAGATCGGCATCGAACGAGGCCGCGACGCTGGCGGCTGCGATAGCGGTTACGCCTGCAGCTATAGCAACAACATTTCATGGAAGACCGAGTCGACTCCGATGGCGAAGGAGATCAACCCGCGCGCCGCGTTCGAGCGACTCTTCGGTACGAAAGAGCAAACAGCTGATCAAGCCAAACGCAACAAGGTTCGTCGCAGCGTGCTGGATCTGGTGCGTGAGCAGGCCTCGTCGCTGCGCAAGGATTTGGGCCAGACCGATCAGCACAAGATCGACGAATACTTCACCAGCGTGCGTGAAATCGAACAGCGAATTCAGCGGGCCGAACAAGTGGCCGCCAAGGAAGTGCCAGAGTTCGCCACTCCCGAAAGCGCGCCCAGCGACCTGCGCGAACACATTCGCTTGATGTACGACCTGCTCGCCATTGCCTTTCAGACCGACTCGACGCGCGTGGCCACCTTCATGTTGGCCAACGAAGGGAGCAACCGCAGTTACCGGTCCGTCGGTGTGAATAGCGGCCATCACGAACTCTCCCATCATCGCAACGACGACGAGAAGATCGATCAAATCAAAAAGATCGACCGTTTCCTGGCAGATGAATTTGGCCGCTTCGTGAAGAACCTGAAGGGCATCAAGGAAGGAAGTGGCTCGCTGCTCGACAACTGCATGATCATGTACGGCAGCGGATTGAGCGATGGCAATCGGCACCGCCACGATGACCTTCCCGTGGTGCTGGCGGGACGAGCAGGGGGTACCATCAAAGCCGGGCAGCACTTGATGACCGATCGCGAAATTCCTTTGAATAATTTGTTCCTGTCGATGCTCGATCGCATGGATGCCGGCATTGCCACGCTGGGTGATAGCAGCGGGCGTTTGACCTTGCTGGATTCGTAATTGATTGCGGCTTGATTCGTCGCGGCCTGCCTTCCGCCACTACCACCCTCCCCTTGCTCTAGCTGGTTTGTGAATGCCTGGATCCAAAGGTCTCTTGTTACCGCCTGTATCCTTCTTGCAGCGAGAACACGACCAGCGTGTGTTTCGCTGGATGGTCGCAGCTTATGTCGGGGTGGGTGCCACCCTTTGCTTTGTGCTCGCGGTGGCCATCTGGGGCGTCTATCACGACTTGAACCAGGTTCGCACGACGCTCCTCATTTCCGAAATGAATCGCTTGCGTACGCATGCCTTGCGTACCGCCGGCATCGTGCAGGATGAGCTTCACCAGCACAACAAAGAGTCGCTGGCCGAACTGGGGGACGATAACTTCCTGCGGAAGCACTGGGAACGGTCTGTCACCATCGACCCCTCTCGGTTATACGCTGCCGTCATCGATACGAATGGTCGAATCATTGCGCACAGCAATCCCAAGAAGGATGGCCAGCAGCGCGAGAATGCCTGGTACGAACGGATTGTTTCTGTCGCCGGCGACGATGTCGTGGAAACTCGCTCGCCAGTCTTGAGCGACGGCAGAGTGGGCTACGATGTCAGCTCGCCTATTTTTCTCAACAACAAACTGATCGGTACCTATCACAGTGCCCTCAGCAAGGACTGGGTTGAGAAGGTTTTGGTCGATCGACAGGGCCCTACGAAGCGCGTCTGGGCCTATCTGCTCTCGCTGATTGGTCTGATCGTCGCCGTCTCGGGTTTCTCGCTCTTTTACATCAGCCGACGGCTGGTGGTGTTGCACGAGTCGATCAAGTTGACGCGCACTCGACGGTTTGCTGAACTTGGCCAGTTGATGGCGGGCATCGTGCACGAAATACGCAATCCGCTGAATGCCATGCGATTGAATCTGCACGTCCTTTCGCGACGTGCTCCACAGCTGGAGCCTAACGATCCCACGAGCCACGAACATTCCGAGATCATTCGCGAAACGAATTACGAGATCGAGCGCGTCGAAGGTTTGCTGCGGATTCTGCTCGGATATGCTCGCCCCGATAATCCACGCAACGAGAATTTGGATGTCCGCGGCGAAGTGCAAGCCACGCTGACATTCTTGCGGCCCTTACTCGAACGAGCCGAAATCCTGGTGAAGGCGACTTTTCCCGAGCAGCCTGCGATTGTGGTCATGGACCGCGATCGATTTCGACAGATTCTGCTGAACTTGATCAACAACGCCCGAGAAGCGATGGAAACCGGCGGCACCATTCAAATTCAGGTTAAGCACCTGGGCGAGAAAGTAGAGCTGATGGTCGTTGATGATGGCCCCGGCGTACCGGTTTCTCAACGAGAGCGAATCTTCGAACCATTCTATTCGACGAAGGAATTAGGGACCGGATTGGGGCTGGCGATCGTGCGCCGCTTTGTCGAAGAAGGTGGCGGTTCGATCGTCTGCGAAAGCAATCAGCCGACCGGTGCCTTGTTTCGCCTGAAGTTTGTGGCTAGTTCGGCGAATGCAATTTCGTCGCTGGCGCAACTCTCTCCACCGAACATCTAAGACGGAGAAACAACATGCCTGACACACTACCCCGCATCTTGATTGTGGAAGATGACGACAGCGAACGCGAAGCTCTGGCCCGCGTGTTGCGCCTCGAGCGTTACCAGGTCATTGCCGCCCGCTCGCCGGCCGAGGCCCTCGAACTGACCGTTGACCGTGGTGCAGACCTGGTCATTAGCGACTTGTGCTTGCGACGCGAATCGGGGATCGACTTGCTGCGTCGCTGGAAATCTCGTTACCCGCAAACACCGTTTCTGTTAGTGACGGCCTTCGGTACCATTCAAACGGCCGTCGATGCCATCAAGCTGGGTGCTGACGATTTTCTGCTCAAGCCAGTAGATCCCGAAGCGCTGTTGGAGCAAGTACTGCGGTTGCTACAACGTCGCCGGCCCATCCCTTTGAACGCCAATGACTCGCCCAGCCTGGCCGCCATCGTTGGCAAGTCGGCGGCAGTTACTGCCATCCGCCAAAACATCCTCCGTGCCGCGGCCAGCAACAGCACCGTGCTCATCATGGGCGAATCGGGTACCGGAAAGGAACTGGTAGCGCGCGCCATTCACGCCTCAAGTCCCCGGGCCAGTGGTCCGCTGGTCGTCATCAACATGGCTGCGGTTCCCGAGACGCTCGTCGAGAGTGAACTGTTCGGTCACTCGAAGGGTGCGTTCACCAGCGCCGTGCAGCCGCGCGTGGGCCGCTTTGAGCAGGCAAACTTGGGGACTCTGTTCATCGACGAAATCGGTGACTTTCCGCTGCATATGCAGCCGAAGCTGCTGCGCGTTGTTGAGGATGGCCTGGTCTCGCCACTCGGCAGCGAGCAGGATGTCAAAGTCGACGTGCGCCTGGTGGCCGCGACGAGCCGGCCGCTGGCCAAGCTGGTGCGTGCCGGCGAGTTTCGCGAAGATCTGTACTACCGCTTGAATGTGATCGCCATCGACCTGCCGCCACTTCGCCAACGACGAGAAGACATTGCCCCGCTAGTGAACCACTTCCTGCAGCAGTTCGCCGCGAATCCGGCGCTGGAGGTGCGCGGCGTCAGCGCCGAGTTGATGCAACGACTCGAAAGCTTGCCCTGGCCCGGGAATGTCCGCCAGCTGCGCAACTGCCTTGAACGAATGTGCGTGATGACTTCCTCGGCGGAACTCAGCCTGGCCGATTTGCCCAGCGAAATCTGCGAGGAAGAAACAGCGGCCAGCGGCGACTTGCGCACGCTAGAGCGATCAGCCATTCTCGAAACCCTGCGACGTCACGATGGCAATCGAACTCGCACAGCCGAAGCGCTGGGCATCTCGGTCCGTACATTGCAACGCCGCCTGCGCGACTGGGGCGATGTCGAGCAACAAACCGAGTAAATCGCTTCGCTGTTCGTTTCACCTCCTGGCTGGAATTGCCCCATGAACGCTGCCGCAATGACCGCGAGCCGAATGATTGCCGATCTGGTGATCACCGCCATTCCCGAGGACGAACGGCTGTGGGTGCCACAAGCGAAGGGCGTCTGGTTTCGGCCGTTGCTGCTCAATACGGTCAATGGCGAGTGGGTCAACCTGCTGCGAGTGCGTCGTAGCGGTGTGCTCAGCAGGCATCGTCATCCAGCGCCTGTGCACGGTTTTGTGCTGAAGGGCTCCTGGCGATATTTGGAGCACGAGTGGGTTGCTCGCGAAGGAATGTATGTCTTCGAGCCGCCGGGCGAAGTTCACACGCTGGTCGTCGACGACGACACCGAAGAAATGATCACGCTCTTTCATGTTTGTGGAGCGCTCATTTACTACACGGAAGATGGTCTGCCTTGCGGGCACGACGACGTACATACCAAGCTGGAAATGTGCCGCCGGCATTTTGCCGAAACAGGCTTAGGCGAGGACTACGTCGACCAATTCGTCCGTTGAAAGCTCGCCGATGTCACGAACGAAGCGATTCTCTTGGCCACCGTCGATAAGCGTCTTCGTTGTGCTTTTGGTCTTTGTTCGATCTGGCTTGGCCGCTGAACCAGTCAAGCACGATCCGCTCGCGCTGCTGGCCCGGCACTGCGTTACTTGCCACAACAGTTCGGATCCCAAAGCGGGGCTCGATTTGAGTCTGGCCAAGACGGCTCTTCAGGGTGGCGATAGCGGCGCGGTGATCGTTCCCGGCAAACCGGCCGAAAGTCTGCTGCTGGAACGGATCGCCGATGGCTCGATGCCACCCGAGCATGATGGCCGGCGATTGAACGCCGCAGAAGTTGCCGTCGTGAAAGAGTGGATTTCGCAAGGTGCGGCGTGGCCAGAAGGAAAGAAACTCAGCCAGTTCGATTACACGACCGACCGCCGTGCTGGCTACGATTGGTGGTCGCTGCAGCGACTTCAGCCTCAAAATCTCCCTGCCGAGCATCTGTCCGCTGGTGAATCCGTCATTGATGCCTTTGTCCATGCCAGGCTGCAATCAGCGGGCTTGAACTTCGCGCCGCCAGCAGATCGCACGACCTTCGTGCGCAGGGCATTTCTCGATCTGATTGGCCTGCCTCCAACTGCCGCTGAAATCGATGCCTTCCTGCACGACGACGCTCCCGATGCGGTAGACCGATTGATCGACCGCCTGCTCGCTTCGCCTCACTACGGCGAGCGCTGGGGACGGCATTGGTTGGACGTCGTTCGTTACGGTGAGAGCGATGGCTTCGAGCACGACAAGTATCGCGACCACGCGTGGCCATATCGCGACTACGTCATTCGCAGTTTGAACGAAGACAAGCCCTATGCTCAGTTCGTCACCGAGCAATTGGCCGGCGATGCGTTGCCACACGTGACGCGCGAGACGATGGCCGCGACTGGCTTCCTGGTCGCGGGACCCTGGGACGAAATTCAAAATGTTGGTGCCAGTCCAACCGAGAAGCGCCGCGCTCGCGAGGAGCAGCAGGAAGAGTTAGTCGCGGCCGTCTCTCAGACATTTTTAGGGCTGACGGTCAACTGTGCCCGTTGTCACGATCACAAGTTCGACCCGATTCCCCAAACCGATTATTACCAGCTCAAGGCTGCCCTCGATGGCATCGATCACGGCACCCGTCCTTGGCTCACGGCGACTGAGCAAACGGCTTGGAACCAGGAACTGAAACCGCTGACAGACGAACTCGCGGGTGCGAAAGCCAGGCTCGTGGAGTTGAGCAAGCAGTTGCCCAGCGATGCTCGGCTGGAACGAGGTGCCGATCAGCCTTTGGTTGCTGGCCGCTTTGGCCAGACGTTTTCGCCGCAAGTTGCTCAAGTGGCTGTTCCCCACTCGCCCGCCTACGATGCGCCGCCACTCACGGTGGAATGCTGGACCAAGCTGAGTAACCGCAACGGCTTCAACATTCTGGTCGCTTGCAATCCCAAGGATTCGGCCGATCACTGGGAGCTTTATACCTACGCGGGAAGTGGCGAACTCAGCTTGTACCTGCCGGGTTGCAAACCGGCGGAAATCAAGTCGGGCGTCAACATTTGCGACGATGCCTGGCACTACGTCGCTGCGACCATCGACGAAGGCAAAGTCACGCTGTTCGTCGATGGCAAGCAAGTCCATATTGCCGGCCTCACGCGTCCCAAGCGGGGCGGTAAAACGGGCCCGCTGCAGTTCGCGGCGATTGCCGAGCAAAAGATTGGCTGCGCCGGTCTCGTCGATGAAGTGCGCTTGAGTCGTGGCCTGCGAAAGATCGACGAGTTGCCCACGGCTCCGTTCGCGGTCGATGCCGATACCATCGCCCTATGGCACTTCGATGAAGCCCCCCAGGGAATCTTTGTCGACTCTGTGCCGCCGCCAGCCGATCGGAGTGTCGAACGGATTCGCGCGGAGCAAACGACCACGCAGCAGACAATCGCAACACTCGAAGCCAAGCTTGCTGGCAAGCAGCAACCGAAGTTGTATGCAGGCATTCGTCGTCAGCCCGAGCCGACCATTCTGCTGCTGCGTGGCGACCTGACCAAGCCTGGTCCCACTGTCGCACCTGGGGTGCTGAGTGGCGTTCGGGCGGTGACAGGAGAATGGAAGTTACGTGCCGACCTGCCAGAAGCAGAACGCCGCTTGAAATTGGCCGAGTGGATTTCGCACGCGCAGAATCCGCTGCCTTGGCGTGTAATGGCCAATCGAGTTTGGCAGTACCACTTTGGTCGGGGACTCGTGGAAAATGCCAGCGATTTCGGTTTCAGCGGCGGCCGGCCTTCGCACTCAGAGCTGCTCGACTATCTCGCCGGCGAACTGCAAAGGGAAGGTAGTATCAAACGGTTGCATCGCCAGCTGATGACCGCGAGGGTCTATCGACAGGCCAGCCAGGTGCCCGCGGATGCTGCTGCTCAGCGAGCCCAGCAAACCGATGCCGACAATCGCCTGCTGTGGCGATTCACCACGCGCCGTCTGGAAGCCGAAGTCGTGCGCGATTCGATGCTGGCCGTCAGCGGACAGCTGAATCGGCAACAAGGCGGGCCCAGCTTCAAGCCTTTTAAGGTGACGGTGTTCAATACGCACTTCTATCATTTGCTGGAACAAGATCGCCCCGAGCTGTTACGGCGCACCATCTATCGCGCGGCAGTGGTGACCGGTCGTGACCCGCTGCTGTCGACACTCGATTGCCCGGCTCCCTCGCTAGCGACACCAAAACGCCAAGAGACGGTCACTCCGCTGCAGGCTCTGGGTTTGATGAACGATTCCTTCGTTCAGCGGCAAGCGCAGGAACTGGCCAACCGCTTTTTCCTTGGCTCGCAGGGGAATCAACAGCAGGCGATCAACGAAATCTATCGCACCACTCTGGGCCGGCTGCCCACAGCAGAGGAAGCGGCCGCAGCGAACCAACTGGTTGCTCAACATGGCTTGGTGCAACTCGCCTGGGCGCTGCTTAACAGCAGTGAGTTTCTGTTCCTGCGTTAGGCACGACGGTTCCGCCAGTCTGGCATTGGCAGCCGACGAAACGAGCCGTACATTGGCAATGAATAACGAAATTGCAATGTTAGTGACGATCTCCACGGCCGCCGCAAGAACTCCATGATTGACTACGATCCGCACAATTGGCGTTCCCACCTGCTGGATATTCGCGGTTCACTCTTGCCGGAGATTATGGGGCGAGTGGCAACCTGCGTCGTCTGGTCCCTGGTGGTAACCATCGCCCACGTGTACCTGCTGCAAAACCATCAAATCTCACTGGGTGTGCCGGTCATGGTGCATACCCTGTTGGGCACGGCTTTGGGCTTGCTGCTGGTGTTTCGCACCAACTCTTCTTACGACAAGTTTTGGGAAGGCCGTAAGCTGTGGGGCGGCATGGTCAACGAGTGCCGCAATCTGGCACGGCAAGCGAACTCCATGCTGCGAGCTGCACCCGAAGTTCGGCAGCAAGTCATTCTGTGGACCGCCGCCTTTCCTTACGCAGCCATGTCGGCACTACGTGGTACGCGCGGGTTGTCTCCCAGCAGCAGTCAGTTGCCCAAGCACCGAGTGGACGAGGTACTCGCCGCCCAGCACTTGCCCTCGGCCGTAACGGCGCAGATTTCGCTCGCTCTGGTTGCCGCTCGAGATCAGCGGGCGATCAGCGATTTCCTGCTCGGCACCATCGACGGCAATCTCAACTTGCTAATCGACTATGTGGGCGCTTGCGAGCGAATCCATCGCACGCCGGTTCCCTACGCCTACGTCGTGCATCTGCGGCGGGCCCTGTATCTGTACTGTTTCACGCTTCCGTTTGCCCTGGTGAGCGAACTGGAATGGTGGACAGTCGGGGGCACGTTTCTGGTCTCGTATATCTTTTTTGGCATCGAAGAAATTGGTGTCGAAATCGAAGACCCCTTCGGCTTCGACGAAAACGATCTGCCGCTCGAACGCTACTGCCACACGATCGAAGCGAATCTGTTAGCCGTGCTCGACGTTAAGGAAGCAGCCGAGCAACCCATCGCCGCTCCTACGAACGGCGAGGGATAATTCAAGCGCTGAACGGTTCACGCACTAGGGGACCAGCACGAAGCACTCGTGTTGATACCAGGTCGGCTTGAGCATGTCGCAGCGAACACTTAGTGAATCGCCATGCGAGTCGTTGTTCACCGGATCTGGCTCCAATGGTCCGAGCGGCAACAGCGAAGCAGCTTCGTTCGGCAGGGTGATGAAGCGCGTTAGTAGCGGTTCGAGCGTTAGCTGGTCAATCGCTCCGCCCACCGTTTCACAAACGCCCAGCCTGGCCCCCGCGAGTGCCGCTGCCGCATCCAGCGACAACGGCCCAGCTTGCGGCGTCGCCAGCAACGCCAGTTCCAGCCTGCTGGTCTCTGCTTGCCAGGACTCTGCCGGCGGTGCGGCCACCAACCCCAGCACGCGATTCTTGAAGCGGGCCACCCAGCGTGACTTCGCGGCATTCACCGGCACCAGGTCACTTAGAATCACCGTGCCGCTCGGTTCTTTGGCAAACACTCCGGGCAGCACCTGATCGGCTGTGTTAATCACTTTCACTTGAGCGATCGTTCCTTGAGGTTCTGGAATGAGCGTGAAGGGCTGGCTTCTCGTCGACAGCCGTTGTTGGGCCCAGTCCTGCGCGCTTGTGGCTGCCTGGCCAAGCATCTTCGCCCGCGACCGCGCCATGAATCGTTGCCAGGCAAGTAAAGGTGCCGTGGCACTGCGATACGCGGTCAGTTCGGCATCGAGCCCGCCCTTGGTTGCCAGGCTTTGCAGCGCCGGTTCGAGCGCGGCCTGAACTTCGGCTCGCGGTCCACTGGCGGCCAGATTCGCGGCGACAGCCACATATCGCTGATACAACGAGGCCGCTTCTGGTCCACTCGTTCGCTGGGCATCGGCGGCAATCAGGGCAGCCAAGGCCTGCGGCAGCTTCACGGCAAACTCATGTCGTTTCGTCAGCAGCGTGGGGCTTTGCGGTGGGGCCTGAGTGTCAATATGCTCGCAGGCAATCTGAGCCATCACGGCTCGTTGCGAAGCTGCTTGTAGCTTTGGCCAGCGATCGTGCCAGGCGGCTAACCATTCGGGACCACTCAGCATTTGGCTGTCGAACGCGGCTTGTCCGCTGGTGCCCATGCTCGCCGCAGCGGCAGTCAATTCTTCCTGCAGCTTGGCGAAATCGGGCCCCTGATCGATGATGGGCTTGAGTTCCGCGAGAGAAGCCTCGCGTCTCGCTTGCGTGGCTGTCTCCAGCGGCGGACGAAAAGGCGTGTAGTACAACGAAAAGTCCGCAGTGGGAAACCAGATCGCATTCTTCGAGATGGCGTCGACAATTTCAAACAGTTCGCCTTCGGCCTGCACATATTGCTTCCGCTTAATGAGCCCTTCGATTGCCGGCAGTCGCTTCACGCCGGCGGCACTTTCTCGTTTGACCTGCTCTTGCAAGGGAGCAAACGGAAAGTTCGGCAGCTGAATCATCTCTTTGACCATCGCCGTCAGCCGCAGATCCAGTTCCTGCACACGCGTGGCCAGATCCCAACCCGATGCTTCGGCCCGCAACTTCAGCATGGTTGCTTCTCGCCCCAACTGAGCCTGCAGCAGGTACACCGGTGCGAACTTGCGAGCATCACCCAGGACGAGCTTCTTTTGTTGATGCTTTTGCCACAGCTCGTCGTTGGCCGCTTTGGCTTTTTGATAGCGCTGATTGATCGCCTCGTAGTCGGGCTTCACCGCGTCGCCCGGCAGCGGATCGGCAGGGCGAATTCGCAACAGCGATTCTGGTTCTTTGGTCGACGGATTCGCGAGCAGCGACGAGGTTGCAAGTGAAATGACGAACAGTGCGCAGGCAGTTGCGCGTAAGATTTGCATGAGTGGGTCTCCCGAGTGTGGTGAAGAAAAAGAACTACGGACGAATCGCGCCGACCAAGGTGCCCGAGACCGGAATGGCCTGGCCTAGATCGAGGCTCTTCACCTCGGCACTCTGCAACTGACACGTCACCACATTGTTCTCCACCTTCACCACTTGCACGGCCAGCGGCTTGTCGGCTGCCGATTGATAGTGCCCCTGCGACTCACTTTTGGCCACGAACAACTGACCATACAGCGTCTTGCCGACCAACGCGGGCAAATCGGCCGCGTCGGTCGGGGCGTGCAGATAGACTGCCGGAAAACTCTGCGGCCCCGTCGCGACGGAGGTGCCAATTTGCAATAGCCCCGCACGGC
Organism: Anatilimnocola aquadivae; assembly: GCF_049819085.1. Classification (GTDB taxonomy): domain Bacteria; phylum Planctomycetota; class Planctomycetia; order Pirellulales; family Pirellulaceae; genus Anatilimnocola. The sequence continues at coordinate 6,126,116 of NZ_CP187419.1, read as the reverse complement.
CAGCGGTCGGCGGCGTAAAGCGAGCCGAACATGTCGTCGAATTCACGGGAGCATCGAGCACCAGCTTGATCTCGCCGGCCGTTACTGCAGTCACCGCGCTCGGCAGTTGCTTGACGGCTTCTTCGGCCTTTTTGGTGGCGTCGCCAGCGGTTTGCTTGGCTTGGTCGAGGCCCTGTTTCGCTTGCGCGGCGAGATCTTCCAGCTGCTTGCTGCCACAGCCGGCCGCAACCAACCACAACAGGCACATGATTGCCGCGGCCCACGGCCACAGGCTCTTTCGCACAGGATTCATGAAAACTCCTTCGGCTCTGCAGAGAGCCACACGCGCGAGCGATAAGATTAAAAAAAATGAGGTGCCCGCAATCCCTCGCATGCCCCGAGGGGCACGTTGCCTTTATAAGCTGCGGGTGCGGCTCGCTCTACGCAAAGTGGCAGTAATTGGCCAAGAATGTGCGGGAGAAAAAGTTTGACTCGGACTGCCAGCAGGAATAAGTTTTTAGATGGTGGTTCAACTTTTGGAATCACCACCAAGACCGGCTGCAGCGCTTCGAAAACGCGTCTTCGAGTCAGGCGAATCGAAGGGGCAACTAGCTGTGGCCAACAAACATGCGTTGTCCGGCTTTGCGATCGTGGCCAGGCTCCCAACTTCTCTGGGCAGGGCCGCTGCTCGCAAGGCTTTTGAAGGTTGGGCCGGGTTCTCGGCTTGCCATTGAAGTCTTTTCCTGTCTGGGCAAACCCCGATTTCTGGCTCCCATAGTCGCCGCGAGTTCGCTCGAGCCGCTGCGAGAAGGAGGTTGCCATGAGCAGCGTATTGCTAACCCGCACCGTCACGGTGAACGCGGCCTTTCTGCAGGAAATCAAAGAGGTCAACACCGAGCTTTGGCAGCGATTGCAAGAAATGCAGCATCGCTGTCAGCGACCCATTGCCCCCGCTGGTTGCCGTCACTTTGTCCAGCGACTCTCGCAGCTGCGCGATCAGCTGGCCCTCCATTTTGCCCTGGAAGAAGCGTACGGCTATTTCGACGATCCGGTCGATGTCGCCCCGCGGCTCAGCTTTGCTGCCGAACAGCTCCGCAACGAGCATCGCAAGCTCTATATGGACCTGACCGGCATCGTGGAGCGGGCCGAAAGCCTGTTGCAAAGCGAACAACTCACGACCCTGGCCCTCTGGCTCGGCCGCGAGTACTTGCACTTCGACACCGCCCTCCGCGATCATGAGTCCCGCGAGAACGACCTCATCTTCGAGGCCTACGATACCGACCTCGGCGCGGGTGACTAGCACGCCGCGCGCGAACTGATCGCGAGGAACTGAGTGGCTCAACCAACGTCTAATGGTGCCGAACGAACTCCGCGGCAGTTCTTCGGCCGGATGTTGTTTTTGGCAGTTCGCACGCCGACACTGTTTGTGCTGCTGTTTGCCGTTGTTGGCTTTTTCGCTCGCTACTCGTGGCACTGCGAACTCCTTTGCCATTTTCGCCTGCAATACGCCTGGCTGTTGTTGTTGGCTGGCGTGGCCTTGTTGATCGCCAGGTCTCGCTGGTTCGCGGTCATTGCCGGCGTTGGTGCGGCCGTCAACTTTGCCTTCGTGCTTCCCATCTACTGGCCGGCGGAACAGCCGACCGCCGCGAGCGAATCGTGGCGGCTGGTTTCTTACAACGTCCTCGGTTCCAACAACCGTTCCGCCGAAGTGCTGGCGATGCTGCGGGCAGAAACCGCGGACGTGGTTTTGCTCTACGAGGTCAACGCTCGCTGGGCGAAGGAGTTCGCGACACTTCGGGACGAATATCCTCACCAAAAGATCGTGCCGCGGGAAAACAACTTCGGGATCGCTCTGCTCAGCCGACGGCGCTGGGACGATGTGCAGGTTCAGTACTTTGGCCAGACCGATTTTCCCTCGATCGTGGCGCAGTTCACTCACACTAGCCAACTGGTCACGCTCATCGGCACGCATCCCCCACCGCCCGTCAATCGGTACGTCGCCCAGGTTCGCAATCAGCAGTTGGCTGGGCTGGCCCAATTCACCGCCGAAGCCAGCGGCCCGGTGATCTTGGCCGGAGACCTCAACGTCACCAGTTACTCTCCCTACTTTCAAGACTTGCTGCGGGTGGGCAAGTTGAGCGATAGCCGTCAGGGGTTCGGCGTGCAGGCCAGTTGGAATAAGGGCATTCCCGGTATGGCAATTCCCATCGACCACGTGCTGGTGTCGCCAACGATTGGCGTGGTCAGCCGCCGCATCGGCCGGCCGTTGGGATCCGATCACTGCCCCGTGATGGTCGAGCTAAAGCTCCCCTCGTTGTAGGCCCACTTTTCTGGTTGACAAAGAATCACGAGAAGAGCAGATTCAGTTTCATGCGCACATCAGTACCAGCCAGTAACGTATTTCGCAGGCGAAGCGAAAGTGGTTATCAAACGGTTATCAAGTTTTCGTCATGTCATTCGCTTCGATTTGCGTAAGTAGAGCAACCGAGGGCTGTTAGAACAAATGGTTATCGCGAAAAAACTGCTCAAAAAGTTATCAAGATTTACTACCGACAGATACTGAGATTCGTCGCCTTGTTTCACGAAAGAGATTGCCCCGACACGCTGGACAAACAGCTGGGGCGTGGCGGTGGCGTCGACGTAAGTCGAAATAGGTCGAAAGGGTGGGTGTTCACAAACCCCCGGGGTTGGTGAACACTCAGGCGCGCCGCGCCCGAGAGATACTGCAAGTCGCGTTCACCAACCGGGCCGGTTTGTGAACAAAGTTTTCCCGGCGAATCGGTGCGATCGCAAACTTACGTCGATTCCGCGGGGGCAACCCATGGAGGCTGAAATGAAATCACACCTACAGCACTGCCGGGTCGTGCAGCAGCGGGAAGAACTGCCCGCTCATGTTCTGTCCGGGCGCGACGACGGGAACGCCCGCGAGCAGCGGTTCGTTGCTCTGGCTTTGCACGCCGTCGCGAAAGACGTTAATCACCGTCGCCCGTCGGGGACGTTCGGTCCGGTTCTCAAAGCTGCCGTGTACAAGCAGCGGATGATGAAACGAAGCCTCGCCCGCCTTCAGTTCGATTGCCACCGGATGTTGGAATTGCTCCCATTGCTCGGGCGAAAGGACTTCGCGAATCGCCTCCATGTTTCCCGCCAGGCCCGTGATCGGCAACAACGTCCAGCGGTGACTCTTGGGAACATAGTGCAGGCAGCCGTTGTCTCGCTGACTGTCGTCGAGACCGATCCAGCAGGTGAGGTGTGCCATCGGCGTGGTGCGCGTCCAATACGAATAATCCTGATGCCAGGCGACGACGCCGCCGTGCTTGGCCGGCTTGCAGAAGAGTTGATCGTGCCAGAAACGGACGGCCCCATCGAGCAATTGGCTGGCCGGGACCGTGAACGCGGGATGCCACAGGATATCGTGAAATGCGGGGCGCAAGCGCCAGGCTCCCAGGGCATGAAACAGCACCGTGTCCGCGCTGGCCGATTCATTCGTGTGATACTCGTACCACAGCTCGCGCCCGGTATGCTGCGGCTGAAAGAACTCGGCCAATTCGCCTCGCAGCTTGTCGATCTGCTCGGCACTGAGGATGCGCACGCCGGCGAGATAACCTTCCTCATGAAAAAAATCGACTTGCTCGTCGGTCAAGCGAAACTGATCCCATTCGGCAGGCGACTTGGGGAGTGTGAACAGGTCGCCAGCCAGTTGATGCAAGCGTGAATAGTCGGTGCTCATAGAGATGTACTTTTAATTGTTGGAAGCGGAGAGGCGTCGATGGATTTCGCCCCAGCTTCGCTGATTGAGATATCGCGCGCCAAGGGCTACGATAGCCGACGAATCGATTTCCCTCTCCGGAGTTTTTGCTCATGCTGTTGCCGCTACGATTTTCCGCCGCACTTTCACTCGCCCTGCTCTGCCTGGTTTCGCTCGCGAACGCTGAACCCACTACCGAATTGCTCTGGCCCAATGGCGCGCCCGGCGCGAATGGCACCGAAGACAAAGACAAGCCCAAGCTCATCATTTGGTCGCCTGAGAAAGAGAAAAACTGCAGTACGGCAATCGTCGTGTGCCCAGGCGGTGGCTATGGCGGCCTCGCCATGGATCACGAAGGCAAGCAGATCGGCGAATGGCTCAACAGCAATGGCATCACGGCCCTGATCTGCGACTATCGACATCGCGGCAAAGGCTACGGCCATCCTGCTCCGCTGCAAGATGTGCAGCGGGCGATTCGCACCGCCCGCAGCCGCGCGAAGGACCTCGGCATCGAACCCAACAAGATCGGCGTGCTGGGTTTCTCGGCAGGCGGGCATCTCGCTTCGACCGCTGTCACGCACTTCGATAACGGCGACGACAAATCAGAAGATCCAATCGCCCGCGTTAGTTGCCGGCCCGATTTCGGCGTGTTGTGCTATGCGGTGATTGCCTTCGATCAGCCTTTCACGCACAAAGGATCGCAAAAGAATCTGCTCGGTGCCGATGCCCCCGCTGATCTCGTCAGCAGCCTCTCGAACGAAAAGCAAGTGACGCCGCAAACACCACCGTGCTTCTTGTGGCACACCTACGAAGACACCGGCGTACCGCCGCAGAACAGCATCGTGTTTTACAGTGCCATGCTGGCGAACAAGGTCCCTGGCGAACTGCACGTGTACGAAAAAGGCCGCCACGGCGTGGGCTTGGGCAAATCGATTCCCGGCACCGGTGACTGGTCAGAAGCTTGCCTCCGTTGGCTCAAGGGACGCGAGCTTGTGAAGTAGGCAAGAATTGGCTGCTGGCAACGAATTGCCGTTGTAAATTCCTTCACCCGAGCATCAACCATGTCGAACATTGCCTGCACGTCTTGTGGCAAACAGTACCCTTACTCGCCGGAACTCGCGGGGCGGCAAGTTCGTTGTCGTTCGTGCGGGAATGTGTTCTCGGTACCAACGCTTGCGCCCGAAGGCTTGGAGGTGTTCGACGCGGTGCCGGTGGCCGGTGGCTTTGGCGGTTCGCCCTACACGGCAAATCGCGGGGGTCGTAAGTCGGACGAGATTGAGTACGAGATCTTTGGCAACGAGATGCAGTTCTGCGAGATCACGCTCGACCCGAACGAAATGGTGATCGCGGAATCGGGCGGCATGATGTACATGTCGTCGGGCATCAAGATGGAAACAGTCTTCGGTGACCCCAGCCAATCGAATCAGGGATTTTGGGGCAAGATGGTTTCGGCGGGCAAACGAATGATGACGGGCGAGTCGCTCTTCATGACGACGTTTACTGCCGCGTCGAATCGGCGTGAGACGATCGCCTTCGCCGCTCCGTATCCGGGCAAGATCTTGCCGCTGCATCTCGATCGGCTCGGCGGCGAACTCATCTGTCAGAAGGATTCGTTCCTGTGCGGTGCTCGCGGCATTCAGATCAGCATTGCCTTTCAAAAGAAGGTGATGGTTGGTCTGTTCGGCGGCGAAGGCTTCATCATGCAAAAGTTGATCGGCGACGGCATCGCGATGGTGCATGCCGGCGGCACGTTGTACGAGAAAGACCTGGCGCCGGGTGAGACCATCAAGGTCGATACGGGCTGCATTGTCGCGCTGATGCCGAGTGTCAATTACGACATTGGCTTTGTCGGCGGCATGAAGAATACGCTCTTCGGCGGCGAAGGACTTTTTCTCGCGACGCTGACCGGACCCGGCAAGATCTGGTTGCAGTCGCTGCCATTCTCGCGCCTGGCGGGTCGCGTGCTGGCAAATGCGGGTAGCAGAGGGAGCAAGGACGAAGGCTCGGTGCTGGGCGGCCTTGGCAATATGGTGATGGGAGGTGGAGAGTAGCTTGATGGGCGCAAGTGACGCTGTTGGTTGACCCACGCGGGCAGCCCGGTACAATCGAGTTACTCATTCGACTTTCTCTTGATGCCGCACCTGGGTTTTGCTTCGACGCTAGTCGTCTGCACCTCTGACAAGCACGGTCTGTTCCGCGCTTGGAATCGAGGCTTATCAGCAGGCTACTTTTTCGTAGGCAACAGCAGGGATGTATTCACTTCGCACAGACCAACAGCTGACGGTGTACGCGCCGGCCAAGGTCAATCTATCGCTCGAAGTCCTGGCTCGCCGAGCGGATGGCTTTCATGAGTTGGAAACGCTCATGCTGGCTGTCGATGTGTGCGACACGCTGACGATTGAACCCACGACCGATGGCCAACTGTCTGTGCAGTGCAGTTGGGCCTGCGGCTTGTTGGCTGCCAGACGTAGCTACGAACAGACAAGCTCGCCGGCTGGTGCTCACGCGTGGAGCGAGCTGCCGAAGGTGCAAGACAACCTGGTATGGAAAGCTCTGCACCTATTGCAGACGACCGCCGGCGTGACAGCGGGGGCCATCGTCACGTTGAAGAAACGGATCCCCGCGCAAGCCGGTTTGGGTGGAGCGTCTGCTGATGCAGCGGCAACCTTGTTGGCCGCGAATCAAGCATGGCAACTTCACTGGCCCGTGAAACAACTGCACGCCTTGGCCGCTCAGCTAGGAAGTGACGTTCCTTTTTTTCTTACCCAGGGAGCTGCTGTCTGCCGTGGCCGGGGCGAGCGGATCGAAGCGATTCGCGTACCACGCTGCTGGTTTGTGATGGTTCGTCCACCGGTCGGCTTGAGCACGCCCGCTGTGTTTCGCGGCTGCACGCCCGAGCCGAATCGTCACGCGACCGCAACTGTTTGCGCGGCTCTGAGTCGTGGCGATTTGTCGGCCGCGGCGCGAGGGATGCACAATGGCCTGCAAGCTCCGGCGGAGGCTATCTCTCCATGGATCGGCAAAGTACGCGGAGCGTTTGCCAGGTCGGGCTGCGTGGGACATCAAATGAGTGGTAGCGGCTCGAGTTATTTCGGCCTGTACTGGACGGCCGCGCATGCTCGGCGAGCGGCAGTCAGGTTGCGAGCGCTAAACCAGGGAGCGGTGATGGTGGCGCAAACGGCCAGTCTCGCAATGGATGAAGGCAAATCGAAACAAGCAAAGTTGGTAGCGAATTGATAAAGTACGGAGAGCAGGTCAGGCGGCTGTAGGCACCTTTTGAAGTTGCAAATCAGACTGATGGCCCACTGCACCACGGGAGGGGATAGCGGCGATGGAAATTACCGAAGTACGCGTCAAGCTCATGGAAGACTCTGACGATCGCTTGCAAGGCTTTTGTTCGATCACGTTCGACAACTGCTTCGTCGTGCGCGATCTCAAAATTATTGAAGGCTCTAGCGGCCCCTTCGTGGCCATGCCGAGTCGCAAGCTCACCAGTCATTGCCCGCAGTGTGGCTGCAAGAATCACCTGAAGGCTGCTCATTGCAATCAATGCGGAAGTCGCCTGAAGGATGATCGCACCGTGCGCGATCAGGAAGGGCGCACCAAGCTTTATGCCGACATCGCTCACCCGATCAACTCCAGCTGTCGCGAGATGATTCAGAATCGAGTCATCACCGAGTACCGCGCCGAACTCGATCGGGCCAAGCAGCCTGGCTACGTCTCGAAGTACGACGACGATTACGATGACGACGTCGATCCCGCCGACATCGCCCCACCGTCACACGGCGAAGAACGTCGCCAGCCTCAACTGCCGCCAGGCACGCAGATTCATCAAGGGACGGAAAGCGAAGTTCGCCCGCCGCACATACTGCCGGCACCTTCGCCCCCCAGCGGTCCACAGACACCACACTCGGGATTGGCAAAAGAGAAACGCGAGCAAGACAAACCGAAGCCCAAGAATGGCGGCTTCGGCGAAGGGATTTTTTAATCCGCTGAGCCGATTATCCCCATAGTCCGCTGAGGCGTTCTTTCTCAACAACGCCGAGCGGAAACTTCTTGCTGAAGGGATGCTCGGCAATGCCGGCGAACTCGCGCAGGGCGAGATGAATGTGCTCGGGCCGCACGCGCACTCCCTTCTCAGCATCGAGGGCCAGTGAGGTCGGGTCGATCGGCACTTGAAATTGCTTTTCGTCGGTGGCACCAACCACGCGGTTCCCCTTGATGCCGCGGCCGAGGAACATGATCGAGCCAATCGACCAATGGTCCTTGCCGTTCCCCTTGTTGTAGGTTGGCGTGCGGCCCATTTCGCTTTGCACGATCACCACCAGTTGCTCGCGAATCTTCAGCTCTTCGGCGCGGCGAATCAGGTAGGCGATGCCGGCGAGAAACTCGGGAATCAGTTTCATTTGGTCGGGGTCGTTGTTGGCATGGCTGTCGAACTGGCCAATCGTCAGATTCGCCGAGACGCATACGCCGGCCTTGAATGAGGCGAGGGCAATTTCGGCCTGCTGTGAGAGCCGCTCCTTCGGAATGCTCTTGGGGATATGCGGCGTTACTCGTTGCAATGCCTTCGAGTTCACCTGCGCGGCATACAGCATGTTGTCGGCTCGTTCCACTCGCGGTAATCGAGCCTGGTTCGCCTGGCTGGCGTGTTGCTCCTGCAAGGCTTGCTCGATGCGATCCAACGCGAACGTATCGTGATACGGCGAGCGTTCATTGCCTTCAACCGAGTCGGCCAACGCCAGTCGTTGCAGAGAAGGAAGGTAGGGCACGCGCGACATAGCCACCAGGTTGCCTGTCGCCGAGTAATTGCCAAACGTCAGGTACGACAGTGGACAAGCGGGCCCCTGACAAGCGGCGACGAGCGCGGCAAAGGTGGGATACGCCAGGCTATCGAGCTTGCCCGTCGCCATGTAGCGAGCACCGGGGCTGTGATTGTTGACGGAGTAGTCGAGCCCGTTAAGCGTTAGCAGTTGATCGCCGAACTCCTGGTAAAAATCCTCGTTGCTCAATCCGGCTTGAATGTGCTTGGCGATCGGCGCGTACTTGTGCGCACCGTGCGTGAGGATGTCACCTTCTTCGTACAGACGATTGATGCCGCCAGTCCCTTTGGGATCCATCAGGTACGTGGTGTCCCAACCGCCCGAAGCGTTGAGCACCACGTAGAACGGCCCCGCATAAGGCTCGTCGGTCGCAGGTGCTGCCTGCGTCTCGCGCGGGTCGAGATTCGGGATCGCCAAACCGAGCCCAGCGAGTCCGCACAGCTTGAGAAAGTCACGTCGCATGGTGTTACTCGTAAAGGAATTCCTGGCGGCGCAGCAGGTACGTCACAACGCCGCGCCAGGCCCTGATGGTGTAATGAGGATCGTTCGGTGCATCCGGCACTTTGTTGCGGGCATGATAGATTTCGCGATTGTCGAGCCCCTTCTTACCTTTGGCATCGCTCACAATGCCTGCGAACAGCTGATAGGTTCGCTCCACGTCGGGCGAGTCGGCCGAGTCGTATTGCCCGAGTAATCGCTCGTGCAGTTGCAAAATCGTTTGCCGAATGGCAACATCTGCTTCGGGCGATGCACCAGGCAAGGTGGTCGGTTCGACGAGCGGAAAGAGTGCTCGCTCGCCAGGCTCTTTGGCGAAGTCGCGGATGGTGTGACGGGCGGCCACTTCATTGGCCATCATCCGCTGGATGGCCCCCATCGCACCACTGGGGTCGGCGGGGCGCTCGGTCACTTCCTCCGAATCGATGCCGCCGTAGAGGATGCTCAGCTGATCGCGAAGCTTGCCCCACCGCTCGCCAAAGACAGCGGCGACCTTTCGCTCCACTTGCTCTGGACCCAGCAGACGCACCAGGCCAATGTCATCGAGTTCCGCCAGTCGATCGGGGTCTTTCGCTGCCGTGGCGATCCCATCGGCGCGATAGAGATCGGAAACGATCCACAACTTGAACGCAGTTTTCAGATTGAACTTGTCGTCGGCAAACTGATGAGCGATGGCTTCGATTTGCTTCCGTTGTTCGGCATAGGCACGATGCTTGGCGGCGTACTGCAGATGATCGAGATCCTTCGGAGGCAGCAACACCTTGCGCCCCGTGAGGATGTAGTAGACGTGCTCAACCATCGCGACCGCGAACCGCGGGTCTTTGGCCGTTCGTTCTCCCAGCCATTGCAGCGAGCGCCAGCGTTCTTCGGCGGGCATCTCTTCGCCTTCGAAGCCTGCCGGGAACATGTCCTTGTACCAGCCTTCTTTGCGACGACCGTACACGCCTTCGAATTTGTAGTAATCCTGAAAGAGCCCCGCGACCGGATCGATGGTCTTGTGACAGACGACGCACTCCGAGGCCTGCATCGTGGGAATCTCGAACTTGGCCGTCACTGCCGCAGCATCGGAAACGCGCGCGGCGAGCTCGAGAGCGTCGATGCCCAGGAAGTGTTGATAGTACATGCGAGCACGGAGGCGATTCCGGTTCGTTTCGGTCGTTGGATAACGCCGCAGATACTGAAACACGCTGAGCATGCCGGCGTGCGGATAGTTGCCGGTTGCCGATTCCTGATCCTGATCTCGATGGCGTCCCTTGAGCGCCTTGAGTGTGACGGGGACGTACTCGAACGGGTCATCAGGGTTTTTGAACTTGTCTTTCAACTCGTCGTAGATGCCATAGCCCCTCGCCGTATAGGGGGACACCATGATGTAGTCGGCGGTCACAATTTCAGTGAAAGGCCGGTCGTTGCGGACGATATGCTCGACCAGCTTCATGGGTTCGCCGCGCAAGGCGGCGTGGTAATCATCGTTCAACTTGTAGCGGGCCTGCTGCTGCATCTTGGCATCGCCGACGTGCGTCAGATCGTGCTTTTGCGTCCAGAGGCGAGTGGTGCTGAAATGGTCGTAAGCTAAAGCCGATTCCGCGCCGTCGATGTAACCCACCGTGAGAAAGATGTCGTTAAAGCCTTCACGCAGTCGCGTGTAGAAGGCCTCTTCCTTCATGACTTCGTCGAGCAGGCCAGGAATTGCCTGCAAGCCTTGCTCTTGGACGGCCGCGAGTTCCGCTGGCGTCGGCAATCGACCAGCCAGAGAAAGCGTGGCGCGGCGAAGTAGGCGGCGATTGTCGAGCATCGCCACGCCCTCGAAGAATGGCCGACGATTGGCGTCATCGGCGCTGTTAGCAGGCGGAGGAGTGGAGGATGCCGGTGCATTCACGCGGCGGACAAACTCGGTCACGATGCGATAGCCGGCTGAGTCACTCTTCAGCACCACTTCGCCGCCATGATCGAGGCCGCCGGTCACTTTCAGCAGAATGCGAAACTCATCTCCTTCCTTTTGCCGCGCGATGCGCGTGAATGTCGCGCAATTCTCTTTAAGAGCCGCATCGCGCTCGGCCCCTTGGCTGCGGGCTGGATCTCGCAGAATGAACTTGCTGTCCTCGGCATCGCCGCCGGCCTTATGGCAATTCAAGCACGATTGGGCACCAACCTTCGCCCACAACTCGTTCAGGAAGTACGGTTCAACGCTGGCCACGCACGGCGAAGCAGCAGCGGGCAACTCTTGAGCCCGGCTAGGAGAGGCGAGACTAAGCGCGCAGCAACTGAGCAGGAAGATTCGAGCGCACAACTTCATGGGAGGGAACTCGCGCGGCGAGAGTGAAGTAGCCTGTTCGTCGCGGCCCGACCTTGGGGGTGGGAACTCTAGCTGGCAGACGGGCAGGCGCGTGGCCCTATTCTAACGTGCTCCCAGGCAGCAGTCGCTAGTTCAGTTTGGCGAATTCGCGCCTGAAGCGTTCGGTGGAGCTATTCCACTTCGTCTTCGCTGACGGTGTTGGCCGGGTTGTGATCGCGGAAGCGATAGCCGACGCCGCGGACGGTTTCGATGACGTCGGCGTAGTTGCCCAGTTTGCGTCGCAAGGCGCGAATGTGCACATCGATGGTTCGTTCCATCACCATCGTGTCTTCGCCGAGAGCGGCATCGATCAGTTCTGTGCGATCGAACACGCGTCCTGGCTGGCGAATGAGCGTATCGAGCAGGCGGAACTCGCTGCGGGTCAGAGGCAAAGGCTGATCTTCAATCGAAGCCTGATGCCGGCGGCGATTCACGGTCACGCCCTGTCGCTTGGTGATTTCGTCGGTCACGCCTTCGCCCATCCGCCGACGGCGCAACGCTTTGATTCGCTCCAGTAGCACCTTGACGCTAAACGGTTTGGTGACGTAATCGTCAGCACCAAGCGAGAAGCCAATCAGTTCGTCGGATTCTTCCGCCTTGGCCGTGAGCATAACGATGAGCGTTTCGCGCGTGGCCGCGTCGGCTCGCAGGCGGCGGCATACATCCAGGCCGTCGACGATGGGGAGCATCAAGTCGAGCAGGATGATATCGGGCGATTTCACCTGAGCTTGCAACAGGCCGTCTTGACCGTCGGAAGCCGTCAGCACTTCGTAGCCGGCTTGCTTCAAGTTGTACGTCAGCACTTCGCTGAGAGAACGGTCGTCTTCAATTACCAGAATCTTCGTCTTGGCCATACAGGTGCATGCCTTAGGGCGGTCAGGAAGGCGAATCGGTCAGCTTGGTGTGCCGGTGCCGGACAATGTCGCCTTCGACGAGATAGATCACGTCTTCGGCAATGTTGGTGGCGTGGTCGGCGATGCGTTCCAAGTGGCGGACGCCCGAAAAACAATGCAGCGAGGCCGCGACCATGTCGGGCTGCTTCTGCATGCGGGTTTGTAACTCTTCGATGATCTCGGTGTTGAACTGATCGACCTGGTGATCCATGGCGAGAATTCGCCGAGCCGCGGTGGCATCCAGATTCACGAACGAATCCATCGCTCCACGCACCATTTGCGTCGCCAGCACCACCATCTTTGGCAGACGATCGGGCACGACAAACGCGGGGAACTCGCTGATGGCCCGGGCTCGATTGGCGATGCTCACGGCCAAGTCGGCAATCCGCTCGAGGTCGGCATTGATCTTGAGGACGGTCGCGATTCGCCGCAAATCGATCGCCACGGGTTGATGCAGCGCCAGCATCTTCAGGCACTCTTCTTCCAGGTGTACTTCGTGCGAGTCGACAAACTCGTCCGAGCTGATGACCTGGTCGGCCAAGTCGAACCGGCGTTCGCTCAGGGCCTGAGTCGCCCGGTCGATCATCTCTTCCACCATCGACGAAATGGTCAAGAGCTCGTTGATGAGACCGTCGATATCGCGCTGCAGATGTTTGCTCATGAGTGATCCACGCAGGCCGTTAGCCTTCAAGCCGAAAATGAGTTTGACGCAAGCAGAGAGGCTGCCTGTGAAGATACGGCGAAGATTTGATGAAGCCTATACCCCCGCTAAGGTGGCTATTTGCCTTTCACACTGCACGGCCTTCAGTGGTGCGAATTGCTGCAACCGCAAAAGGGGGGGGGGCCAAACAGGCGTTGCCTATCTGGACAGCACCTTGCGCATCTCTCGGGTTTTACTGCAAACTGGTGTCCAAATAAGGCGTTCCCGATTGGACAAGTACGTTCAACGGGCGAGAGGGCTGCTGGCTCTTTGACGCTTATGGCCTGTCAGCTGCCAGCAGCCGGTCGTTGACAAACGCCCATGGCTCGGATAACTAGGGTAGTTTGGCGCATCGTGGACGATCTCGCCTCCCCTCATTTTCCAGTCCCTTTCCGCAACCCCTATGCGCATCGACCACACTGCCAGCCGTATCGCGGCTCCTCATTTTGCCGCGATCGACGATCTCACCTCCGGCGACACCCTGGTTTGCGATCCTCCCGAGGGGGACTCGGTCGCTGCTGAACCCTTGCCGCTGGAAGGTGTCTCTCCTTGGACGCCCGATGTGCTCGATTTGCCGGGGACCATTGTGATGGCCGACGAAGAAGAAGCTGGCGAGATCGACGATTTTGACGAAGAGGACTTCGACGACGAATTCGACGACGATTTCGAAGAAGAACTCGAAGACGAGTACGATCTGGCTGACCTGGAAGAAGTCTCGGACGAAGATCTCGTCGAAGACGATGTCGAACTGCCCATCGGCGGCGACTTTGTCGACGAAGACGAAGAGCCGGAAGAACCCGTGCTGCCCGAAGACCCCGACGCTGCCCCTGCGGAAGAAGAAAAGCCGAAGGGAAAGGGCAAAGCCAAGGGTAAGGGGAAGGGTAAAGCCAAGGACGAAGATGAAGACGATGAAGATTTGGATTTGGACGACGAGGAATAGTCTGCTTTCGCTTTAGCAGACTGATTAGGCGGGTTTGGGCTCGCGCGGGACGAGGCTCCTGCCGAGCCAAATGCGGCCCGCTCTTCAAATAGGATTCAGCTACCGGAGCTTCGCGACGACCATGTTTCAGCCTGTGCCGGCCAGCGCGCCGTTTCCCCGCATGGAAGAGGAAGTGCTCGCGTTCTGGAAAGAACAGGCGATTTATGAAAAGTCGCTTGAGCGCCGCCGCGGCAGCAAGAAGTTCGTCTTCTTCGAAGGTCCACCGACCGCCAACGGCATGCCTCACCCGGGGCACTGCCTGACGCGAGCCATCAAAGACCTGTTTCCCCGCTATCGCACCATGCGGGGCTACTTTTGCGAACGCAAGGCAGGCTGGGACACGCACGGTCTACCGGTTGAAGTGGAAGTCTGCAAAGAGTTGGGCATCCACTCGAAGGAAGAGATCGAGAACTACGGCGTCGAGCCCTTCATCCACCGCTGCCAGGAGAGCGTCTGGCGGTACATGCAGGAGTGGGAACGACTCACCGAACGACTCGGCTTTTGGGTCAACCTGAAAGAGGCCTACGTCACCTACCACCAATCGTTCGTCGAGAGCGTGTGGTGGTCGCTGAAGAACCTCTACGACCGAGGCTTGCTGTACCAAGGTCACAAGATCGTTTGGTGGTGGGCCCAAGGTGGGACGGCGCTGTCGGCGGGTGAAGTCGGCCAAGGCTATCGCGAAGTGGCCGACCCGAGCGTGTATGTCTTGTTTCCGCTGCTCGACGATGCTGGAAAAAAGACGGATACGTCGCTGCTAGTTTGGACGACGACGCCTTGGACGCTGCCGAGCAATCAGTTTGCGGCCGTGCATCCGGACTTGGACTATGCGACGGTCGTGGATAGCCAAACCGGCCAGCGGCTGATCATGGCTGCCGCACTCGTGGAAACGCTTGCTGGGAAGATCAAGCGGGAACTGACGGTGGAGCGCACTTGCAAGGGAAGTGAACTACTTCGACGCAGATATCTGCCACCCTTTGATTGTTTCTACTCAGAAACAAAGCTTGAAGGTGAGATTGGTCTGAAGATTCTCGAAGGCTTTCAAAAGCGAGAATGGGTAATACTGCCAGCCGACTTTGTAACGATCGATAGCGGTACCGGCGTCGTCCATATCGCTCCAGCATTCGGCGAGGTCGACTACGCACTTTTGGCTGAAGAGCAATCTAGGTATTCGAGTCCCGAGGAAGGGCCCGAACTAATCTGTTGCGTGGGGCCCGACGGAAAATTCACCCACGAAGGGCCAGATTATTGTCGCGGTCGTTGGGTGAAGGATTGCGACAAGGATATCCAGCGTGACTTAAAAGCTCGTGGTCTGCTCTATCACCAAGAGCAGTACATCCATGACTATCCCTTCTGCTGGCGAGCTGACCAGGATCCGCTGATTCAGTATCCGCGTCGTAGTTGGTTCGTGAAGACGACGCAGTTCAAAGACGAAATGCTGGCGAATAACCAGCAGATCAACTGGCTGCCCGAGCACATCAAGGATGGCCGCTTTGGCAACTTCCTCGAGTCGAATGTCGACTGGGCTCTCTCGCGCGAACGCTACTGGGGAACTCCGCTGCCGATCTGGGTTTGCCAGCAAACCGGTCAGATGGAAGCGGTCGGCAGCTACGAAGAACTGCTGAAGAAGCCGGGCGTCAAAGGGACCGATGTCTGGGACAAGGCCAAAGCGGCGAACCCCAAGCTGCCCGACGATCTGAAGGTTCATAAACCTTACATCGACGAAATCACCTACGACTCGCCATTTGCCGCTGGCGCGCACATGCGCCGCGTCAGCGAAGTCATCGACTGTTGGTACGACAGCGGAGCCATGCCGTTCGCGCAGTGGGGCTATCCACATCAAGGCGCAGAGAAGTTCGCGGAACAATTCCCCGCCGACTTCATCAGCGAAGCCATCGATCAAACGCGTGGCTGGTTCTACAGCCAGTTGGCGATCAGCACGTTGCTGTTTGGCAACGACGATTCTTCGTCTCAAAACTCAAAACTCAAAACTCAGAACTTCCCGTACCCGCATCCATTTAAGAATTGCATCGTCCTCGGCCTGATGATGGGTGAAGACGGCACGAAGATGTCGAAGAGTAAGCGGAACTACCGCGAGCCTCGCGAGATCTTCGACAAGTACGGCGCCGATGCCTTGCGCTGGTACTTCTTCGCTAATCAGCCACCATGGACAACGATCCGTTATGCGGAACGCGCGATCAAGGACAGCATCCCTGAGTTCCTGCTGCGGCTGTGGAACTGCTACAGCTTTTTTGTCATCTACTCGAACATCGATGGCTTTGATCCTGGCGGACCGGCTAAAGCCGGAACTCCAACGACAGGGTTGCAGCTGAATCCCGCTGATTTTGCGACGGGTAAGGGATATCGTCCGGCCAAGGAGCGCGGTGAACTCGATCGCTGGATCCTCAGCGAACTGAATCGCATGCTGGCGGCTGTCGTAACGAAGATGGACGCCTACGACAACTTCGAAGCGTGCAAGCAGATCAACGCCTTCGTCGATGGCCTGTCGAATTGGTACGTTCGCCGCAGCCGCGATCGGTTTTGGTCGAGTGATAAAGAGTCGCAAGAGAAGCTGGACGCTTACTGGACGCTCTACGAATGTCTGGTCACGAGCGCCAAGGTGATCGCGCCGTTTACACCGTTCCTGGCAGAAACGCTGTGGCGAAACTTGGCTGGCGTGTTTGGTGATCGGCCGCTTGAATCGGTACATCTGTGCGACTATCCCGAATCCGATGCAACAGCCATTGATGAAACGCTCTCCGCTCGCATGCAACTGCTGCGTGAGATCGCTTCGCTCGGCCGCAGCGCGCGAATGGACAACAAACTGAAGGTTCGCCAGCCACTCGCCAAGGTGGAAGTGATTCTGTCGGAATCAACCCATCAAGCCTGGCTGCAGCAGCACGACGCGTTGCTGCGTGACGAACTGAATGTGAAGCAGATCGAGTACGCCGAAGATGCGAACAAGTACATCACGTACCAGATCCAGCCTAACTTCAAGCGGCTCGGCCCTCGCATCGGCAAGCTGCTTCCCGAATGCAAAAAAGTTTTGGGTGCGGCTAACGGCGGCGAATTGCTCGCCCAAATGACTGCTAACGGTACCGTCGATTTGCAAGTCGGCAGCGAAACGATCAAGCTCGACGGTGAGGACCTGCAAGTTCGCTTGCAAGCCAAGCCCGGCTGGGCCGCTGCTCAAGGTCGCGGAGTGGTCGTTGTGCTTTCGACGGAGATCACGCCCGAACTAGTGCGCGAAGGTTACGCCAACGATCTGGTGCGAGCGATTCAAGACCAGCGAAAAGAGTTGCAACTCGATTACACCGACCGCATTGTCATCGGTGTTGTCGCTGACGACGCTGAGGTGACCGCTGCGATCAAGGAGCATCAGGCCTTCATCGCTGGTGAAACTCTCTGCGACGGACTCACGTTCGCCGCCGTTCCGGGCGCGACCGAAGCCGCTTCAGAACTCGGCGCCGGCAAGCTTCAGCTGTGGGTCAAAAAGAAGTAGAGCCCTGCCGTGCCTGCTGCATCCACATCGCCGCTGCCGATCGCCGTGCTCATCTCCGGCGGCGGCACCACGCTGCGCAACCTGATCGAACGGCAGCAGCGCGAGTCGTTGCCGATTGATATTCGCCTGGTCATCTCCAGCAGTCCATTGGCCAAGGGACTGCAGTTCGCCGCCGATGCCGGCATTCAGTCGCTGGTAATCGAGAAGAAAAAGGGCATCTCGGCGGCCGATTACGAACAGGCAATGTTTGAGCCCTGCCGCGCCGCCGGGGTGCAGTACGTAGTGATGGCCGGCTTTCTGAAGCATGTGCCAATTCCTGCCGACTTCGAAAACCGCGTGATCAACATTCACCCGTCGCTCATTCCGGCCTTCTGCGGGCAAGGAATGTACGGATTGAAGGTCCATCAGTCGGTGCTCGATTACGGAGCCAAGATCACGGGCTGCACGGTCCATTTTGTTGACAATCAATACGACCACGGGCCCATCATCGGCCAGTGGCCCGTTGCCGTGCACGATGGTGACACGGCGGAAACCCTGCAGTCACGGGTCTTTGCGACCGAATGCGAAGCTTATCCAGCGGTTCTTTCCGCTCTGGCTGCCGGCCGCATCTCTATCGCCGCCCGGCGAGTCTCCTGGCAGCGGTGATTCCCTCCTTGGCAGAACTGTAGCAAATCTGGCGAAATTCTCTCGCTAACTCCATGGCGGCAGTTCTGGACCTCCCCGCTACAGCCTTCTTATTTTACGAGACTCTCGCATTTTCAAATCTGTTGCGCATAATAGCTTGCCCTTTCTACCCATCCACCAGTGCGCTGCGGCAGAATTTGCGCACTAAAGAAACAAATCTTTCACTGAGATGCTTGATTTCTGCCACATCCGTAGGCAGAATAGAGGCATCAGTTGAAAGGAATGCGGCATTTGATCAAGCAGTTGCTAGCAGACGAACGGCGGGGCCGTTTGTCGGAGTTGATCCGACAACGCGGGTTCGCTTCGTTGCCTGAACTGGCTTCTCAGCTGCAGGTCTCGGAATCCACGGTCCGCCGCGACCTAGACTTTCTGGAAGAATCCGGCGTTGCGCGCCGGACTCATGGGGGCGTCTTTTACACAGGTCCCAGTCCCAAGCTGGCCCATTTCGATCAGCGGCAGTCTTCGAACTGGGACAAGAAGCGGCGAATTGCCGCCGCGGCAGCCCGCCTGATTGAGGACAACGACACCGTGATCCTCGACGGCGGCAGCACCACCTACGAACTGGCTCAGTTGCTGGTGGGGCGGCCGCTGCAAGTCGTCACCAACTCCTTGCCGGTAGCCAATTTGTTCACATCCAGCGATCAGGCCGATTTGGTGTTTGTGGGTGGCTATGTCCACTCCCGCACCGGCGTGTCGCTCGGCCCCTACGCCAATCAAATGCTCGCTTCGCTGCATGCTCGCCGCGCGGTGGTGAGTGTGGCCGGCATCAACGAGCGTGGCTGTTACAACAGCAACCTGCTGCTGGTTGAAACCGAGCGGGCCATGATGGCCGCCGCAGAAGAAGTCATCGTCGTGGCTGACAGCACGAAGTTCGGCCACACCAGCCTCGCGCTGATGTGTCCGCTCGACGAAATCGACATTCTCGTTAGCGACCACGACCTGTCGGCAGGCTGGCAATCCACTTTGAACCAGGCAGGCGTGCAATTGCGTCTCGCGGCTGAGTCGGGCGATACGACCAGTCCGGAGCAGTCCGCCTCTCACCAAACCACTTCGCCATCAACTTGAGATCGTTCGCCATGAGTTCCTCTCCTACGCTCGACCGCGCGGTCGTCGAACAGATCGTTCGTCAGCTGGTGCTTGGCACCACAGCCAGCGGCCAAACCGCCGCGCCTGCTCCTTCGACCAGTGACAAGCCTGCTGAACTGCTGGTCAGCATCTCGGCCCGCCATTGCCACTTGAGCGACGCCGATGTCGAAACGCTGTTTGGCCCCGGCGCGAAGCTGACACCCGAGAAAGATCTCTACCAGGACGGCTTTTTTGCCGCCGCCGAGACCGTGATGATTGTCGGCCCGCGCAAGCGCATGTTGCCGAATGTTCGCGTCCTCGGCCCCACTCGACCGTACAGCCAGGTGGAACTCGCCTTCACCGACAGCATCTCGCTCGGCATCGATGCTCCGGTTCGCCATAGCGGCAACATCAAGGGAACCCCTGGTTGCGTGCTCGTCGGCCCCAAGGGCGTCGTTGAAATGAAGGAAGGCGTGATTCGCGCGGCACGCCACGTTCACATGAGCAACAAGGACGCCGACCGTTACGGCGTCAAGAATGGCGACTTCATGAATCTGCGGATCGAGTCGCCGCAGTGCACGGTTGTGTTCGAAGATTTGCTGGTGCGAGCAGACGCCACCAGCAAGCTCGAGGTGCATATCGACACCGACGAAGGAAATGCTTGCTTCCTCGACGCGGCGACGAAAGTCGAATTGCTCAAGCAGGCACATGACTGCAAGTGCAAGCACTAGTTCAAAAAAAAATCACTCCGGTGATTTGCCTCTTTAGTTGATTGAAACGGTTTGTCTTTTATTTCGGAGATTGCAATGGCTAAGAATTCAGAAGCGATCGGCATGATTGAGACGAAGGGCTTCATCGCCCTGGTCGAAGCCACCGACGCGATGCTCAAGGCTGCCAACGTGCAGTTGGTTGGCTGGGACAAGGTCGGTAGCGGCCTGGTTTCGGCATTCGTCACCGGTGACGTTGCCGCTGTGAAGAGCGCCACCGATGCCGGCGCTGCTGCTGCTGGTCGCATTGGCGAAGTCGTCAGCGTACACGTCATTCCCCGTCCCCACGAAGATCTCGGGATTGTTCTGCCACCCAGCATCAAGCGTGTTTCGTAAGCAATGACTGCGAAACTCACGATCCCTTTAGATAGTAAACCTCAAAACGATAAGCAGGATAGGTTCATGAATACGGCAATTGGATTGATCGAAACGAAGGGCCTGATTGGCCTGGTCGAAGCGACCGACGCCATGGCGAAGGCCGCCAACGTGCAGATCGTCAAGCGAATCGGTATCGGCGGCGCTTATGTGACGACCATCGTCACGGGCGACGTTGGTAGCGTGCGCGCTGCAGTCGAAGCGGGCGCTCAAGCCGCTTCGCAAGTTGGCGAGCTCGTGGGCAGCCACGTGATTCCTCGTCCGGCCGAAGGTCTGGTCGAAGCGTTCGTGTAGTCGACTCGCTCGTAGCGAATCGATGCGGCAGTAGTGCAAGGATGTTCAGGAGAACTGCAGCGATGAAAGTACTGGTTGCCAATCTCGGCTCGACGAGTTTTAAGTATCGGCTATTTGATATGGCCGACGAACGACAACTCGCGCGCGGTGGTGTCGAGCGTATTGGCTCGGCGGAAAGCCCCTGCTTTGTCGAGATTCAAGGACGCCGACAGGAATTGAAGACTCCGGTTCCCGACCACGCAGTTGCAGTGCGGCAATGCCTCGCTCAACTCACCGATCTTCAGCAGGGTTGCCTGCAGAGTGAAACGGAAGTGGCGGCCATCGGCTTCAAGGCCGTGCATGGAGGCCGAGTCAGTGGAGTGCAACGAGTAACGCCCGACGTGCTCGCTGCGATGGAAGAGATGAACCTGGTTGCTCCCGCGCACAATCCGCCCTACATCCGCGCTATGCGATTGTTGGCGGAGAAGTTGCCGAATATGCCTTTGGTCGCTGCGTTCGAAACGGGCTTTCATGCCACGATCGACGATCGGCTGCGGCATTATCCGGTGCCTTACGAGTGGGCCAATCGGTTGCACATCAAACGCTGGGGCTTTCACGGAGCAAGCCATCGTTACATCGCTCAGCGAACCAGTCAGCTGTTGGAACGCTACGACCTGCGCATCATTTCGTGCCACCTCGGTGGTTCGAACAGCCTGTGCGCGATTCGTGGTCAACAGAGCGTGGCAACGACAATGGGCATGAGTCCCCAAACGGGATTGCCTCACAACAATCGCGTCGGTGACTTCGACCCGTTTGCCATTCCGCTGATCATGCAGGCCGAAGGAATGAGCTTGCACGAAGTGCTTGATACTTTGGCCGAGAAGAGTGGCCTGCTCGGACTCTCCGGCATCAGTGGTGACGTGCGAGATTTGGAAGAAGCCGCGTCGCAAGGCAACAGCCGGGCGAAACTGGCTTTGGATGTCTTCGTCGCCGAAATTCGCCGGCATTTGGGTGGCATGTTGATCGAATTGGGTGGTGCCGACGCCATCGTCTTCACCGGAGGAATCGGTGAGAACGGGGCGAACATTCGCGCGGGTGTTTGTGCCGACCTGCAAGGTCTCGGTATCGAACTCGATAGCAATTTGAACGGCACCAAGGGTGCCGCCGAACGCTGCCTGAGCACGCCCGGTAGCAAGACGCAGATTTGGGTCATTCCCACGAACGAAGAACTGATCGTGGCCCGTCAGACTAAACACGTGCTCGAAAATCGTCTCGAAGGGTAACCCTCATGTTCGTCGCCAAAGTCACCGGCAGTTTAGTTTCGACGCAGAAGGTCGCGACGATGATCGGCTTCAAGCTGCTCATCGTAGAACCCTACCGCATCGAGCCGAAGGAACGTCAGTCGCTGACGACCACCGGTCGTACCTTCGTTGCCGTCGATACCCTCGGCGCTGGCATTGGCGACTATGTGATCCTCACCCAAGGCTCGAGTGCTCGCTTGACGCCCGAAACCAAGGCACTGCCCATCGACGCCGTCGTCGTAGGCATTGTCGACAAAGTGCAAGTGGACGAAGGGACCGTGTACTCACGAGAGTAGCCATCCGTTCAGTAGTCACGCACTCCATTAACCAATCGAATAAAGTCATATGCAAATCAACGAAGATCTCATTCGCAGCGTCGTCGCCCAGGTCCTTTCCGAAGTGGCCCGCACCGCTCACGTCGCCGGCCCCCGCTACGCCGGTCGTCACGGAATTTTCACCGACGTCAACGAAGCCGTTGGCGCTGCCCGCGATGCATTCGAACAACTGAGCGAACGGAGCCTGGAAGACCGCAAGCGAGTCATCGGCCACATCCGTCGCATTTCGATCGATCAGTGCGTTGAACTCGGCACGATGGAAATGAACGAGACCAAGGTCGGCCGTCTCGATCACAAAATCGAAAAACTGAAGACGCTCGGTCAGAAGACTCCCGGTGTGGAGTTTATGCGCAGCGAAGTCTTCAGCGGCGATCATGGGCTGGCCGTGATTGAGCATGCTCCCTTTGGTGTCATTGGTGCGATCACGCCGGTCACGCACTCGCTGCCGACGATCACCGGCAACGCGGTCAGCATGATCGCATCGGGCAACTCCGTGGTGGTGAATCCACACCCCAGTGGCAAGAAGGTGGCCGCCGAAGGCGTGCGTCGCTTCAACGAAGCGATCTACAAAGACCTCGGCATCGACAACTTGATTTGCGTCATCACCGAGCCCACGCTCGAAACGGCCAATCAACTCTTCAGCCATCGCAACATCAACATGATCTGCGTCACCGGCGGCCCCGCTGTCGGTCGCGCGGCACTTCGCTCGGGCAAACGAGCCGTGGTTGCTGGCCCAGGCAATCCACCGGTCGTGGTCGACGAGACTGCTGACCTCGACAACGCCGCCCGCTGCATCATCCAAGGCGCTGCCTACGACAACAACCTGCTCTGTATTGCCGAAAAGGAAGTCTTCGTCGTTGCCTCCGTCTTCGACAAAATGATGGCTGCTATGGAGCGAGCTGGTGCCGCTCGCCTGAACGCCAAGGAAGTCGACGAGTTCACTAAGAAGGCCATCGTCAAAGTTGGCGAAGGCGAACACAAGCACGACGGTCCTTGCCGTGACTTTCTCGGTCAAGATGCGAAGGTGCTCGCTCGTGCGATTGGCAAGAGCATCGGTGAAAAGACCGATCTGCTCTTTGGCGAAACCGACGAGAGCAACCCGTTCGTCCCCGTCGAACAGATGATGCCGTTTGTTCCGTTCGTCCTCGTGAAAGACGTCGACGAAGCGATCATGAAGGCGAAGCATTACGAACATGGCTTCCGTCACACCAGCATCATTCACAGCCAGAATGTGAAGAATATGACCCGCATGGGCCGCATTCTCGACACGACACTGTTCGTGAAGAATGGCCCGTGCATGGCTGCCCTGGGCCTGGGTGGCGAAGGCTATCTGTCGTTCAGCATCGCTGGTCCCACCGGCGAAGGTGTCACGACTCCGCTCACCTTCACCCGCGAACGCCGCTGCTCCTTGATCGAAGACTTGTGCATCCTCGGTCGCCCCAAGTCCTAGTCGCTCACGGAAAACTAGTCGTTCACGGGAAAGAAGAACCCAGCAAATGCAACTTGGCCTCGTCATTGGTACCGCGATCGCAACGGCGCGACATGCGTCGTTCAAAGGGCAGAAACTGCTCGTCGTGCAGCCTTTGATGGCCGATGGCCGTACGCCTGATGCCGACCCTGTGATTGCCGCCGATGTCGTCGGCGCAGGTCGCGGCGAAGTGGTGATGATCACCAGCGACGGCAAATATATCCGCGAGCTCACGAAGGATGAATCGACCCCGCTGCGCTGGTCGATCATCGGCATCCAAGACAGTTGAACCTCGACTCCCGAAAATAAGCAGTTGATGAACCTTACCCCCGCTGAGATCGATCGAATTGTTGCCGAAGTGGTGCGCCGCCTGCGCATCCTCATGGCCAGTTCGTCGACCCCTGCGCCGGCCAAGTTCACCAGTAACGAACCCCACCGCCACGAATTGCAGCGCAACGAACTGCACCTCGATGAAAAGCTCATCACGCTGCGCACACTGAAGGACCGACTCGAAGGAATCAGCAAGGTGATCGTTGCCGACCGCGCGGTTATCACGCCGGCCGTCAAGGACGAACTGCGCCAACGAAAAATTGCCTGGGAACGGGCCACGACCAAGGCGAGGAGCTGACCATGCGCATCGCCAAAGTGATTGGTACCGTTTCGATGAACACCCAGCATCCCACGATGCTCGGCGCTCGCCTGCGGCTCATCGTGCCGCTGTCGCTCGCCGAACTGCGCGATGGCGTTGCTCCGCAAGCTGACGAAATTGTCGCTTGGGACGATTTGGGCTCCGGCATCGGCAGCTTGGTCGCCATCAGCGAGGGGGCTGAAGCGGCTCAGCCTTTCCGCCCCAACTACAAACCCATCGACGTTTACATTTCCGCGATCCTTGACCAGGTCGACATCGATCAAAACCTTCTCCGCTAACAAACCGCACACCATTCTGAACCGATAAGGACTCCTGTCATGATCAACCATCACAAAATCAAGCAAGACATCTGCGAGATCGGTCGCCGGCTTTACAACAAGGGCTTCGCGGCCGCCAACGATGGCAACATCACCGTCCGCGTGGGCGAGAACGAAGTTCTCTGCACGCCGACCATGCACAGCAAGGGCTTTCTCAAGCCCGAAGATATCTCGCTCGTCGATATGACCGGCAAGCAACTGTCGGGCATCAAGAAACGCTCCAGCGAAGCTCTGCTGCACCTCGAAATCTACAAGCAACGCCCCGACGTCAAGAGCGTCGTTCACTGCCATCCGCCGCATGCCACGGCGTTCGCGATCGCTCGCGAACCCATCCCGCAGTGCGTATTGCCGGAAGTGGAAGTCTTCCTCGGCGATGTTCCGATCACCACTTACGAAACTCCCGGCGGTCAGGCCTTTGCCGACACCGTGCTGCCGTTCGTCAGCAAGACGAATGTCATCATCCTGGCGAACCACGGCACCGTCAGCTACGGCGTCGATGTCGAACAGGCTTACTGGTGGACCGAAATCCTCGACGCCTATTGCCGCATGCTGATGCTCGCCAAGAGCCTGGGCCGCGTGAACTACTTCGACGAGACGAAGGAACGCGAACTCCTCGACCTGAAGCAAAAGTGGGGCTGGGCCGATCCTCGCAACACGCCCGAATACAAGAACTGCGATATCTGCGCCAACGACATCTTCCGCGATAGCTGGAAGCAATCGGGCGTCGAACGCAAAGCCTTCGAAGCTCCGCCCGCCATGGGCCCCATGGTGTCCGCGGTGAAGAAGGAAGTCGCTGCTGCTCCCGCCGGCATCGATCAAGAAGCCCTCATCAAGATGATCACCCAGCGCGTGATGGAAGCCCTGGCAAAGGGATAAGAGGGGGCTAGGGGCTAGGAACTGGGGGCTAGGGAAATTGCAAATGCATTTCATTCTGAACTCTGACCTCCGCCTTTCGACCTCCTGATTCCCGATCCCCGGCTCCTGACTTCTGCATTCAATCTGCAATCCTCCATTTGAAATCTGCAATCATGAAAGTTTCCATCATCGGCGGTGGCGGTCTGGTCGGCTCGAGTGCGGGCTTTGCGCTGCAATGCGGCGGCATCGTGAGCGAGATTGCCTTGCTCGACGTCAACGCCGAACTGGCCAGCGGACAGGCGCTCGATATGCTCCATGGCGCGCCAAGCGTCGCGGACCAAGTGATCACCTCGGGTGGCTACGAGCACATTCCTAGTTCGGACATCATCTGCATCACGGCTGGTCTGCGTCGCAAGCCCGATGAAAGCCGCCTCGACCTGATCAATCGCAATACCGACCTGTTCGTCGGGATTCTCAACGATGTGATCAAGGCGGGTGTAAAAAAGGACGCCATCGTCCTGGTCGTCTCGAACCCCGTCGACATTCTCACCTACGTGGCTGCCGATCGCCTGGGCTTGCCATTGAACCAAGTGATTGGTCTCGGCACACAGCTCGACACCATTCGCTTTCGCAGCTTGATTGCCCAGCAAGTGAAGGCCGCCCCGACGCAGGTACAAGCTCTGATCCTGGGCGAACATGGCGACAGCATGGTGCCAATCTGGTCGAGCGCCTGCATTGCCAACTTGCCTCTCGAAAAGTTCCCCGGCTGGAACGCCAAGCTGGCCGACGAACTGTTCACTCGCACCAAGGGCTCCGGCGCCGAGGTGATCAAGAAGAAGACTGGTGCCGGCTTCGCGGTCGGCATCGCCATTCGCGATGTGATTCACTCGATCGTCCTCGACCAGCAGCGCATTCTCCCCGTCAGCTCGGTTCAAGACGGCTGCTACGACATTCGCGATGTGGCCCTCAGCGTGCCGACCGTCGTGGGTCGCAAGGGCGTCGTTGCTCGCCACCAGATTGAACTCTGGCCCAAAGAAGTGCAGCTGCTGCGCAAGAGCGGTCTCGTCCTCCGCCAGACGCTCGAAACCGTCCTCGGGCGCATCGGCCGAAACAAGAAGTAATCGGTTGCTCTTCGCGACCAACTGCCGACCATTGGATTGCCGCTGGAACCGGATGCGTTCGCGGCCTGGGAGATTGCCCGCCCGATGGCGAGCAAAATCTGCTCCCTTTTGTCCAATAACTGGTCGCCTCGTGCGCTGCGCATCGTCGCCATTCGCGGCAAAACCTGCCTTCGGCGTTCCAACTCGCCGGAGGTTTTTGGACACGTGCCTTGTTCTCGCCTGGCAGTCCTCGCAGCGACTTTGATAACCACTTTTGATAACTTTTTCGCGCGAATTTTCGAGCTCATCATTTTCTTGCAACTCGCTATGCTGCCGCGAGTTGCGGCGACGACAACCGGTTATCGGCCCGTCTGCGCGATAACCGTTTGATAACCATTGGGGCTTGCTGTTCACCCTGGCTGCGCTTGCTCCCTGCGCGCGTTCACCAGCGACGCAGAACTCTCTGCCTGTCTCGGTAGTAACCATTTCGCCCCCCTCCGGACCACACGCGCGAACGATGTCGGCAATAACTGCTAATAACTACACACCTGTAAAATCCTGGCAGGTGCGCAGCACATCGTCAATAGTAAGTGATAAAATATTGTCGATTATTTTCGCCGTGGAGCGAAGAGGACTTCTGGTCACCGACGAGACAAGTTCGGCTGGGTCCCAAACAAACTGCGATCTGCCGTTTGACAAAGAATCACCAGTAGTGCAAATTCCAGTTCGTTCTGGTTTCAGGTAACAGTTCTTCGTGATGAATGATTCGGCATGTGGGGGCATATCACATACGAGGTCGCTGAACTTCAAGGCAACTTCTACTGCACCAGTTGCTGCGCAGAGCGAGGGTTTGTGGTGCTGCGAACCTGGCGCGCACGCTTGATATGCTTCATTCCTTTTGGTCGGCAAGTGGAGGGCGAACGAGTCGAATGCATGACGTGTCGTACCACCTTCCCCATCTCGATCTTGGCACACTACGCGTCACCAGTGGCTAGCGGGCTCGCGGCGGGGCAGGAAGGTTCGAATGCCTTCGCCGAGAACTTTGGCACGGTCGTGCAACTCACCCCTGCCGCCGCGGAACAGATCACATTGCTGCACAGTCAGGGGAGATTTGGCGGCGACGTAGCCGTGCGAATTGAGCCGGCTCGCGCAATAGGTGGCCAGGTTGCAGTCGCCTTTGATTTTCCGCTTGCCGATGGCCGCGACTGGATCGGCTCCTCTGGCGGAATCCCGATCGTCATTGATCGTCGTTCCGCGCCGGAGCTGCTGGGAAGCACGATTGATTTTCGAGAAGGTCAGTTCGTTCAGATGAAATGATGGCTTTGTGGTCTAAGCCATGCTGCTGAGCGCCCGCAGGCGACGGACGTTGTCGATGACTAATTGCGCGGCGAAGTCGACTTCGGCGGTGGTGTTGAAGCGGCCGAGACCGAAACGGAGACTTGCCAGCGTGAGATCTTCCGTCTGACCAATCGCCCGCAGCACGTGGCTGGGCTCGGGATTGGCCGAAGTGCAGGCACTACCGCTGGAAACGGCCACGTCGCGCATGCTCATCATCAGCGCTTCGCCTTGCACGAAGGGAAAGGCACCATTGAGATTGCCGGGAAGCCTAAGGTTCTCATCGGCTGACCAAACGGGGCCATTCAGCACCAAGTCGGGCAAAGCCTGACGTAATTGCGAGTAGAGTCGTTCTCGTAATTCGTAAAGTCGGGTGGCTTCGGTTGGCATCTCGGCCAGGCACAGATCGAGCGCCGCGGCAAAGCCAATGATGCTCGCGACAGGCAAGGTGCCGCTGCGTAGGCCATGCTCCTGACCACCGCCGTCGATCTGCGCTTCGAGTCGCGTCCCCCGGCGAACGTACAAGGCACCAATTCCCTTGGGTCCGTACAGCTTGTGAGCCGTGAATGACATCAGGTCGATATTCAGTGAGTCGACATTCACCGGAATCTTGCCGACAGCCTGCGTGGCATCGCAGTGCAGCGGAATGCCTCGCTCGCGGCAAATCGACCCGATGGCTGCAATGGGCTGCAGGACGCCGATTTCGTTGTTGGCGAGCATCACACTCACCAGGCAAGTATCGTCCCGCAAGGCAGTTTGGAGTGTATCGAGATTCAATCTTCCCGCCGTGGGACTGCCCACTTGCTCGACGGGCAGCAGCGACACTTCGAAACCCTTGCGGGCCAATTTCTTCAGCGGATCGAGGACCGCCTTGTGCTCGGTAATCACACTGACGATGTGATTGCCCCGCCGTCGAACTCGTTCGGCAACACCTCGAATCGCCAGATTGTTGCTTTCGGTTGCTCCGCTCGTGAAGACAATCTCGCGCTCACCGGCACCGATCGCTGCGGCAATGCGACCGCGGGCATCATCGAGTGCCGACTTCGCCTCCCAGCCAAAGCTATGGCTGGTGCTTCCCGCATTGCCATACACCCTCGTAAAGAACGGCAGCATCGCATCCACCACGCGCGGGTCGACCCGCGTGGTCGCGTGATTGTCCATGTAAATCGGTGTCTGCAGCATGAATCCAGTTTACACTGCGATCGCGAGACGTTTGCGACGAGCTGCCAGCGCGGCAGCGAGGGAAGTTTCTAGTTCTTCCATTCCTTCCACACACGAAACGCGGCGTGGGGCTTGCGGTCGGGGCTCATCAGCCCCCAGGACTTTTCAATTTCGAGTTTCGATTCGATGGCTTTCCAGGGAAGATCGAAGGCTTCGAAGCCGACGCTGTGGCAAGCCCAGCTTTCACCGGCCTCCGCCACAAGACTGGCCTGGGTGTAGTGATGCCAGAACTCGCTTTGAGAAGTGGGCGAATAGAGCGGGCCACCCGCGTGCGGAAAGCCGGTCTCTTTCACAATCACAGGCTTGCCGGTCTTCTTGGCGATCTTCGCCGCTTCTTCGCGCGTCCAGGCAGCGGCCCTATCGGCGGGCAGGTCCTTACGATCGAAGACCGGATGGATGTTCGGGCAGAGGAAGTCGCCGAACTTGAGAATCGTGTCGATCTGATAGCCGTGCAGCGGTTCGCTGGTGCTGACGGGAACATTCTGCGGCAGCGACTTACGCAGGCGAGCTTCGGCAATGGCGAGGTCTTCCAGTTCGTACCGCTTGAAGGTGATGCCTTCGTTGCCGACTAGCACCCCCATATTGAAGACGCCGTCGTACTGCTTGGCGAGCGCCGCGACGCCATCCACTTCCGCCATCGACTTTGGGTTCCAGATTGCCAAGAGTAGCCCGCGATACTTGAGCTCGCGCGCCACAGCCACAATGCGCGGCGTGCACTGCTCGTGGTAACCATAGAGCACCAGACCATCGAAGGCCGGACGCAGCGCCGTGAGATCGGCCCGGATCGAACTTGTCAGTAACTTGCCTTGATTGGCTTCGCTCCGCGGATCGAGTTCCGCCGGCGTGTAGCAAATCATCTTGCCGGGTGTCTCTTTGCTGGTGAGATACGAAAATAGTGGATAGGAGTTATCCGTCTTATGTTGGGCGCTAACACTGCTGGCGAAGAAGCAGGTGAGTGCAAAGGCGATAATCGCCGCACGGCGGATGTTCAGAAGAGACCTGTTCATAAAAACCGCATTCATAAAAAGCTGTGCCAGAAGTGGAACGAGGCATTGCCTTGGTGCAGGGAGTCGCTTGAGAATGTAGTCCGCCCCCAGCTGCCCGGCTAGTAACATCGCATCTCATGAGCCGGAAGCGTCAGCGCCCGGAGAGTACGTATCTGGGGAATGCGAGAAAATACTCTCCGGGCGCTGACGCTTCCGGCTCAGGTAGGAAAACAAGGCGGAAACCTCTCATGCGAATCCTTAGTCTCTGTTGGTCGGTCATCTTCCTGTTGTTACTAACGAGCCCTGATTTCGCCTGTGCGGCGGAAAAGGATCGCCCGAACGTCGTCATTTTTCTCGCCGACGATGCGGGCTGGGGCGACTACAGCCGTAACGGCAATAAGCAGGTTTCGACGCCGAACATCGACTCGCTCGCTGCGGGCGGTGTCACGCTCGATCGCTTCTTTGTCTGTCCCGTTTGTGCGCCGACGCGAGCCGAGTTTCTCACCGGCAGATATCATCCGCGCACCGGCGTGTATGGTGTTTCCACGGGCCAGGAGCGAATGAACCTCGACGAGCGAACGATCGCTGAGGCCTTTCAAAAAGCAGGCTACGCGACGGGTGCATTCGGTAAGTGGCACAACGGCAGCCAGTGGCCCTATCACCCGATGGCCCGCGGTTTTGATGAATACTACGGCTATACCTCGGGGCATTGGGGCGAGTACTTCGATCCGCCGCTCGAACACAACGGCCAACCTGTGCGGGAGAAGGGTTACATCGTTGATCTTTGCACGAATCGCGCGATTGAGTTTATCGAACGGAACAAAGCCAAGCCGTTTCTCTGCTACGTCCCGTTCACAACGCCGCATTCACCCTGGGCAGTGCCCGACAGCGATTGGCAGCGATTCAAAGACAAGCCCATCATGCAGCGCGGAACACAGCTCAGGCAGGAAGTCCTCGACGAAACCCGTTGTGCGCTCGCGATGCTCGAGAATCAGGATGCCAATGTCGGCCGTGTGCTGAAAAAGCTCGACGAACTGAAGCTGACGGAGAACACCATCGTTGTGTACTTCAGCGACAACGGCCCCAATAGTTGGCGCTGGAACGGCGAGATGAAGGGACGCAAAGGGACGACCGACGAAGGAGGCGTTCGCTCGACGTGTTTTGTTCGCTGGCCGGCAAAGTTGCCCCAGGATCACACCGTGAAGGAGATTGCCGGTGCGATTGATTTGCTGCCGACGCTCACCTCGCTAGCCGGCATTCCGCGCGTTGGCGATAAACCCCTTGATGGTCGTGATCTCTCACCCTTGCTGCTGAAGCAAAAAGCCGAATTGCCCGAGCGGATGATCTTTTCGAGTTGGAACCGAAATGTGAGTGTGCGGACGCAAACGCATCGGCTCGATATTCAAGGTCAGCTGTTCGACATGGTCGCAGACCCTTCCCAGACGAAAGCCATCACTGAAGGCGAAACTGCGCTCGCGACCAAACTGGTCTCCGCCGTGACCGCTTGGCGAAAGGACGTGGGTGTTGCGGGGCCTGGCGGGCAAGCCAATGCCGGCAAGAAGAAATCGGTCGATCCCCGGCCCATTCCCGTTGGTTATCGAGAATTTCCGCGTACCTGGCTCCCGGCTCGCGATGGCGAACCACTGGGCAGCGTGAAACGTAGTTCGAATGCACCGAACAGTTCGTACTTCGTGAACTGGACCAGCAAGGAGGATTCGCTGGTCTGGGAAATTGAAGTGCACACCTCCGGCAAATACGCGGTCGAACTGCTTTACACTTGCCCGCTGGATTCCGCCGGGGCCACCGTCGAACTCAGCTTTCTCAAGGACAAATTGAGCGGCCCGATCACCCCAGGTTGGGACCCGCCGCTCTACACCAATCAAGACACGATTCCACGCCCGCCCGCAGAATCCAAAATGAAAGAGTTCCGCCCGCTCAAGCTTGGCACTATGCATCTGGAAGCAGGGACCGGCCCGCTTACTCTGCGTGCAACCGAAATCCCCGGCAAGGAAGTGATGCACCTGCGCGCGATGACGCTGACGTTGCTGGAAAGCAAATAGCATCCCGCAAATGCGTGGCTGGGTCTGAAGCCAAATACACGTCAAACCAAACCGTCGACGGGATACTCGCAGTTAGTTTTTTGGAATACGAGAAATCGCACCGAACAGCAAAGGATTAGCTCATGAGTGAGTATCAGTATGTGGCGTTTCGGGCCATTGATGGACCGGTTTCTCCCGAGAATATGAAGTTCATGGAGAAGCAATCGAGTCGAGCGGATATCAAACCGCATTCTTTCGAGAACGAATACCACTACGGCGACTTTCGCGGCAACGCCAAAGAGATGCTCCAGCGCGGGTACGACATTCATTTTCACTACGCCAATTTCGGTGTTCGGAAAGTGATGATTCGTTTTGCCGACGGCCTGCCCAACCTCAAAGCGGTCGATGCCTATCTAAACGGGGAGGGTATCGGGCTACTAGAAGATAAGAATGGGCCGGGATTGATCTTGGAGATCAGCCCTTCCAGTGACGGCGGGTCGTTCGCCCAGGATCTTTACCCCCGAGATAAGATTGACGAGTTGGTGCCGTTGCGAGACGAAATTCTTGCCGGTGACCTGCGCCCCTGGTATTTGGCTCACTTGGCAGCGAGCGCCGACGACTACATCGATCCCGACGAATTCATCGAAGGTCCCGTTCCGGCAGGCCTGGGTCAGTTGACATCCGCTCAACATGCACTCGCTCGAGTGTATGGCTTGGACGAGTACTTGCTGCGGGCCGCTGCCGTCAACAGCGAGCCGTTGCCCGACAATAGCACGTCCGATAGCAACTATCTGGCCTGGGTTCAGCAGCAACCGCCAGAGATCAAAGACGCCTGGCTGGCAAAGCTTATGAACGATGCCAGTTCGAATGTTCGACGTGAATTGCTAGGTCAGTACCATGTCCAGCAAAACCTGCCCGCTTGGCCAACTACACCCGGCACGCGATCGCTTCGCGAGCTTCGCGCCGCTGCGGAAGTCTTGAGCAACGAGGCCGAACAGCGGCGAGTTGCCGTCGCTGCGAAGAAGCGGAAAGAGGAGCTTGCGAAGATCGCCGCCAATCCCAAATCGTTCCTGAATGAGTCGGCAAAGTTGGCGGAGAAGCGGGACTACAGCGGTGTAGCAAGCTTGCTGGTCGACATTCGCGAGGCGCTGGCCGATACACCTCTCGCCAATCTGGCTGCGGAACAAGCCAAGCAATTGAAGAATGACTTTCCGAAGTTGCGCCTATTGACGTCGGCGCTGCGAAAAGTCGGCTTCGTGCTCAAGGAAGTGAAGCCGAAAATAAAGGCCAATAAGTAGCGATCACAATATTAACTACGAATACGCTCCGCTGCGGTAGGCTTCGACGGCCAACTCGTCGCAGCGGTCGTTTTCGGGATGGCCGCTGTGGCCGGCAACTCGCGTGAGCTTGAGCTGGTGCTTGGCCATCTGTTCGTCAAGCTGCTTCCAAAGGTCATCGTTTTTTAGAGGTGCGAGCTTCCCTTTTTCTTTGCGCTTCCAGCCGTTTTTCTTCCAGCCTGCCATCCACTCCTGCATTCCTTTGCGCACGTATTCGCTGTCGGTGAAGATCTCGACGTACACCGGACGCTTTAGCGTGTTCAGGCCTTGAATGACGGCCATCAACTCCATGCGGTTGTTGGTGGTCTCTCGCTCGGCACCGAAGACCTCCTTTACGGTCTTTGTGGCCGGATGCTTCAAAATGAAGGCCCAGCCACCAGGACCTGGGTTGCCGCTGCAGGCACCGTCGGTGAACAGGAGGACTTCGGGCTTGGCGGGGAGATCGCTATCCGTCGACATGAGTTCATCCATTCTTTCGTACTACGTTCGGCCGTTGCGATAGGGCCTGCTGCAGATTCGCCAGAGCAAGTTGCAAGTTGTGCTCCGCGGCCGAATCGGGGCCGCCAAAGCGTACGCGATGATAGCCGTCGAACACGGATTGCAACATGCCAACAACGGCGCGACCGTCGCCGGTTGATTTGGCTTCGTCGCTAAGTTTTTCCGCGGCTAGTGCCAGCAACTCTGCCGCTGTCGCTTGAGGCTGGACCTTGATGCCGCGTCGCGCCAGCAATTGTTCAATGGCGGTGAATCGATTCGCTGCGGTGTTTCTGCCTGGTTGACGATGCCACCAGCGACCGCTGACGAATCGCAGCAGCAACAATACACCTGCCAGGACAGCCGGCGAAGCGACAACGAGCAGGCTGAGCAACATAAACCGCAGCCAAGGTGTTTGCCCGGGTTCACCGGACGGTTGCTCGGCAGCCGACGGGCCGCCGAGAAAACCCTTCGCCCATTTGGTCAACCGCTGCGGATTGAAGTTCTGCGGGAAGAAATCCCGCGAGCGAGCGGTGATCGGATCGATCACCGATTCCTGTCGACCAGCGTTGAGCCCCAGGACATAATCGCCCCAGACGTAGTCGGCATAGTCGAAGGCATCCGAAATGGGATTGAATGTTTGCGACCGAGCTTCTCCCTCGGTTTGATCGGCGGACCCCGGAGTGGGATCGAGCCGATACCAAGCGCCGCCGCCGTTCAGTTTGCCAGCGATTTGATCGGGCGGAATATCGTTCGGTGGGAGGAGCACTTCGACCCAAGCGTGGGCATGCTTTTGCCGCACGAGGTAGTACTCGCCCAGGGCATTCCAATCGCCACCCTTATAGCCAATCACCATTCGCGCGGGAATATTCTGGCTGCGGAGCATCATCACCAGGGCACTAGCGAAATACTCGCAATGCCCTCTCTTACGGTGAACGACAAAGTCCTCGATGGGATCGAGCCCCAAGCGATCGCCTTCGGTGTGCTGAGGATCATTCAAGTCGAGCGAGTAAACATATTGCCCACTACCAAGCAGCAGGTTTTGCAATGCCAGGGCCCGTTCGAGAGCCGAAGCGTTCTGCAGGTTGGCCTCGAGAATCACGTCGTCGGAGATTTTCTTCAGTCCGGGAAATCGCTCGGGAATGAAGTCGCTCAGTCGCACGCGGTCCCGCTCAAAGGCACTTTCACTTTCCAGAAACAGATCCTGGCCCGAGGCGGCAGCCGGATGATAGTGAGGGGTCGCCCTTAACTGGCGGCTGTTGCGAATTGCGGTCGTACCAATCGAATAGCGGAATTCGCGCGTGGCTAAGATTTGATCTTCCTGCGGCATCCGGACCAAACGAGGCGACTGCCGATACTCACGCACGCTGCCGGGCGTATCGGGCAGAAACTGCACGGGCATAACGGCAAATAGGACTGGCGAGTTGCTGGCTTCCAGCACCACTTCTTGCCGGACCACTTCGCTGAGGTTGACATTATCGACTCGAGACGAACCGCCGCGCGAACGCCGCGGTCCGATGGAGTATTCCGTCGTCCAGCGATGGCCGTTGGCGTCTTGCCCGTAGTTCGTCAGCACTTGGCCGTGAAAATAAGGTTCCGAAACGAGCGCCACCGGCTCGCGATTGTCTTCGCGAGAAAAGCTGACGCGCATCACGGGCTGTTCGCTTAACGAGACCTGCCCGCGAGTGCGCAACTCCACTTCGCCGCTGAAACCGCTAACGCCGCCGCGACCGCGCGAGGTTTGCCACATCGCCTCGCTCATGCGCGGTGCGGAGAAAAAGAAAATCAGCGTAAAGAGAATACTGGCCAGGGTGATCATCAACACGCTGCGCATCAGCCACGATCCCTGGACCCAATGCTCAAGCTGATGCTGCCGAGAACTGATGAGCAACCTGGGCGGGTCCAGCAAACGATGCAGCGACGTGGGCGACTTGGGGGCCGCAGGCACCGCCTCCGATTCGTGCCCCAATTCGCGCTGGTAACACAACAGCAACATGCAGGCGATGGCATTCGCCATGTACAGAATGAGCAGCAACCCAAACTGCGGCCCCAGTGACAACGCGGCCGCCACGACGACCTGCAACACGCTGAGCACCAGCAGCTGCCAATAAACGCGGCGTGACTTTTCTTGAAAGACCAGCACCACCTGCAAATAGATCAGCATGTGCGAAATCGTCAGCAGCTGATCTTCGCGCGCTTGTCGCAAAAAGTTTCGCATCGACCAACTGACGGCGATGAGCGCGCCAAGGTTGCCCAGCGTGCGCGGAACCTTCACCCAATGCTTGTAGTCGGTGACAAACAGAGCTACCAGCGAAGAAAGGGCCAGGGCATAGGGAAACGGGCTGCTATCGCCGGTGAGGATGAGAAACGATCCTCCCAGCACCGCGAGCGCGGCGGTGTGAAACTGCAGCCAGCGTTGCAAACTCATCAGCGAGGTCTATCCGCTTGCCAGTGAAGAGCTGTTCGTCCCTGTCTTTTTGAGTATAGCAAACGGGTGGTTCGCCAGCTTGGTTGCGGCAGGCAACGAAAAAGGCCCGTTCATCGCGGGGAATGAACGGGCCTGGAGTTTTCCATCTGGCAGCCAGCAATTCGCTTACAAATCGCCCTCTTCCAGGATGGCGAGAAGTGCATCGTCGTTCGTCGAAGTGTCGCCACCCGATCCGCCCACGTCTTCGCCGCCGCTCAAGGTACCGACGGGATTCTGGTTCAGGTAATTGATGACCTGCAGAGCATCGAAGGCGGTGACCTTCAGGTTTTGATCGACGTCGAGGAACGGAGCCCGGATGAAGCCCTTGGTTGGCACCGTGGATGGTCCAGCCGAAGTGTTCAACCGGTTGATGACTTCCAGAGCATCGAAGGCCGTAATGCGGCCGTCGTTATTTACGTCCAAAGCATTGTTGCGATTGGTTCCAGGCAACACGGAGGTGAGCGTCGCTGGAGGATCGAAGTTGCCCACGATCGGCAGCGAGAACTCGTCGCCGAATTGCATGTACAGATCGTTGCCGAACGGCACAGGCGTGAACTTGACCAACTGCTGGCCAGGGAACACGGGCAACGGATCATTGACGATGCGTTGCGGAATGGATGGTCCCAGCACGGCTGGACCGCCACTCGGGGTGTCGTTCGCCACAACACCCGACATGAGCCAGTACCATTCCGAGCCGATCCCTTCGACCTGCGTCGAACGATCGGGGGTCCACAAGCCGATGTCGTCGAAGCCGTCCATGTTCATATCGGCGGCTACTGGGCGTTCGCCAGCTCCGGGGAAGCCGAAGTGGAAGGTCGAATCGATGGTGCCATCGACCAGGCCGCCCGATGAACTGCTGAGCGACAACTGGAAGGTGTCGTCGGTCCAGGTACCCAGGTCGTAGTTGCCGTCACCGTCGAAGTCGCCGGTGAAGCCGTAGCCACTAACCGGCCAAGCGATGACGCGGCTACCACCTGCATCGTTCACTTGGAAGTCGTGATCGGTATCGAGATACCAGGTATTGCCTGTGAACAGGCCGACTTCGTCGCCGGCATTGGCACCGAAGTTACCGGCCACTGGGAAGCCGTTGATGCCACTGGGGTCGACCGTTTCGATGTTGGGCACACCGTCGTTGTCGGTGTCGATCTGCCAACGCCACTGACCGTTCACGCGCCCATAAGCGGCGAGCTTATCGAAGCCGTCTGCAGCGGCGGCACCGGTCGCGGCAAAGTTGCCCGCGAACAGTTCGTCGCTGGTGTAACCCAGCAGGAACGCAATATCGCGGTTGGTGAAGTCGGTGTTGTCTTGATCGAAGATCTGGTTGCCGTTGATATCAATCCACGCCGAGCCTGCGGCCCAGCTACCAAGTTCCGGACGAGTATCGACCGTGAAGCGAGCCACAAAGTCGCCACCGGGGATACCATCGCCACTGGGGAAGTCGGGCTGATCGTGGGGTTCAATGGCCTGCGATTCACCGTCCAAGTGATTACCCACGGGATCTTGGATTGAATCGTCCAAGGTCAACGTAAAGCGATCATCGGGCAGCGTGAGGATCGTGTCGTCGGCATCGCCAGGGATGCCGTTCGGGTCGCTACCGAAGGTGATCGTGATGTAACCACGAGCAAAGTCGGGGAGCGAGAACGGATCGAGCGGAACCGTGTTGGGGTTTTGATCGGCTGTGAAGGTGATGCGGCGAATCGGCATGTTGCCCGAGTAGTCGCCAATGACGTTCACCAAACCGAGTGGCAGGTCGTCAACGCCACCGTTGATGATGGCACCGTTCACGGGGTTGACCAGGTTCGTATCAGTCTTGATGGCCTGATAGACGAAGTTGGCCACGCGAGCGGGCAGATCTTGAATCTTGACAATGACCGAGTTCACCAGTGGCGTCGGTACCAGTGTGCCGGAGTTGAAGGTCACCGCGTTGACGGTGGCGACATTGATGCTGAAGCCAGCACCAGCACCACCGAGATTCGCATTCGAAGCCGACAGCACATTGCCGACGACATAGCCGCTGCCGCCGCCGACGAGCACCACATTGGTCACGTTGCCACCAGGGCCCACGGTGATATTGGCAAAGGCATTCAGGCCCGCACCACCAGTCAGCGGCACGTTCTGGTACACGCCCGGCACATAAGCACCGCCACCCACAAGGCCGGCGAGTGTGGCAATCGAGTTGCCAGCGACCGATTCGTACTTGTGATCGAAGACGTTGTAGGTGCTGTCGACCGTGTTGAAGCGAACGTCGGTCACTTGCGGACCAACGGTGTCGATGAAGATCGCGAGTTCTTCAATCTCGGCAATGACTGCCGAACCTACGTTGCCCGACAGGTCTTCTGCAGTTGCGAAGATGGTTCGCAAACCATCTTCGACGGGGAAGAACTGCGGATCGTTGAACGACACGGTCGATTCAGCTTCCCACCACCCGCCAGGCAATTGGTTGGTGCCGTCTTCGGGATTGGCAACGGTTTGAGCAATCAAGATATCGAACGGATCGAGCACACCGATGATCGTGCCGGGGTAAACGGCCAGATTCGTGTTGTCGACGTAAAGCCGGACGATGCTGTTCGCTTCGGCCGTGCCGTAGAACCGCGGCGTGAGATCGCTGGTGAGGCCATCG
Source organism: Anatilimnocola aquadivae (assembly GCF_049819085.1). Classification (GTDB taxonomy): domain Bacteria; phylum Planctomycetota; class Planctomycetia; order Pirellulales; family Pirellulaceae; genus Anatilimnocola. Next base: position 6,087,003 of record NZ_CP187419.1, on the reverse strand, counting down.
GTGAACGTGAGCGGCATTCCTTCGACGCCCGTATCGCTATCGGGATGCAAGCCGTCGGTCGCGGTGAATTCGAAACCCGTTTCGGTGCTGGTTGGCAGACCGAAGTAGACGGGCGGCGGTGTCACATCGACCACGATCTCGAGCGATTGGCTCGGAGCACCAAAGCCAGTGGCGCGCACGACGTTCGCAGCGGGGCTGGTATCGGCGGGGTCGATCATTTCGACCTTGGCCGTGATGAAGTGGCTGCCAATCGACAGAGCGGTCGTGAACGTGAAGGTGTACAGACCCGTCGCATTCACCGGAGTCGCATAACCGAGCAACACAGGGTTGTGCGTATCGGTTTCGTCGAAGATCGCTACGCGGAAGCCCGGTGTAAAGCCACCAGCAGGCTGCAAACTCGGGTTCAACGAACCGTTGAGTTGATAGGTGATCGGAATCACCTGGTCTGGCGGCGGTGCATTGGTTTGCCCCGCGGGATTGCCCGGCAGATCGTTCAGCAGGATGGCATCATCCAGGCGGAAGAAGATCGTCGGGGTGTTATCGCGGGTGTGATTATCGAACTGCGAGCGACCGGTATCGACGCTTTCGATTTGGAACAAGTCGCCGATGGCTGGAGCCCCGGTGAACGAGCCCGCTGCGAAGGTGAAGCCACCCGCACCGTTGTAGGTCAGAACCTGAGCCCGCTGACCGTTGAGATCGCTGGGGTTGCCAGGTGTGCCGAGGAAGTAGACAAACTTGCCGACGTAGAAGCCAGGAACTGCAGACAAGCCAGCGGCCGGAGCTGTGAAGCTGGTCGGAGTTGGAGCGGCCGAGACAGCCGAGGTGGCAATGATGTCGTCGAGTTCCAGGTCGCGAGCGACCGGAGCCGCCGAGTTCACCACGCTGAGGCTGTAGGCGTTCACGGCCGGACTGACGTTCGGCGTGCCATCGGCTGTGAGCGTTGCGCCGGCAATCCGCAGGTAGTAGGTTTGACCCTGAACCGCAGGAATGCGAACGCGTTCGTTGGCGTTCGGGGCGGTATCGAGTTCGGCACCACCATCGTTGGTTCCGAAGGTTCCGAGGCCAGCAATGGCCAGAGGCACACCGCTCACCAGGCCATCGGCGTCGTACACGGCAATATCGAGATTGCCGTTGCCGGGCAAGCCCGCCCGACCGTTCGCCAAAGCGGCCAGTTCACGGAAGTAGACTTGGAAATCGAGCGTACCCGTCGCGTTCGCCACCACGCGATACCAGTCTTCGTCGCCCGGCAATCCAAAGCCAGGAGGAACCGCAGCGCCGTCTGGGTCGATGCCAGGATCGATCGTGCCTTGCAAGTCTGCGACGCCGTTGCCCAGGAACGTGGCATTGGTCAATTGACCGTTTTGCTCGCGTGGATCGTACGGCAGCACAATCAAGCGGCCCGCGTTGTCGGTTCCGGTGGCACCCGTGATGGTGTTGACCGGATCGAGTGTCGAAAACTCGACGTTGGTGTAGATGACCGGAGCATTCGTCCCCACGCTGAACGAGCCGCTGCTGGCTACGCCACCGATGCGTTGAATCGTCGTGTCGCCGAGTCCCAGTTCGCGAACGCTCAAGCGATCGTCGGTTGGGCCGGAGCCACCATCGACCGTGATTCGCATCGTGAACAGAGGGCCGTTGAAGTAGCTATCGTCGTGAGCCACACGGATGGTATCGCCACCCGAGCCCGAGACGATGCTGACATTTTCGACGGTCGTGGCAGTGGCCGTGGTGACGATCGTATCGGTTTCGGTACCTGCGCCACCGATGATGCCATCGAAGCCCAAGAGCGTGTTCGAAACTTCGTATACCAGCGGGAAGGACAACGCTGCGCGAGCATTCTGTTGCAGATCGATGCGGTCGTTGGCGCTGGTCCCTTGTACCAGGATGGTATCGAAATCATCGCCACCGTCGATCGTATCGAGCCCCAGACCACCGACGAAGGTATCTTCACCAGCGTCACCGTTGAGCGTATCGTCGCCAGCACCACCGTAGATGGTATCGTCACCGGCACCACCACTGATGACCTGCGAGGCGACGCCGCCATACAGAGAATCGTTGCCCAAGCCGCCCGACAGTGTGCCATGGCCGCTAATGAAATCGTCGCCATCGCCACCGTTGATTCGCAGGTTCGCAGCGGCATAGAAGGGGATCAAGTTGTCGTTGGCAACGATTGCGTCGTTACCTTCGTTGCCATTGAAGACCAAGATGTCGTTGTCGGCTGTAACCGGATTGTCGATTCGCACGTCGTAACGCAGACCCGTGATCGAAGCACGATTGGCCAGCGTTTGGGTAATGTTCACGTTATCCGAGACATTGCGACCATTGACCGTTACCGAGTCTGGAACGCCTGCCTCGACCCCCAGATCCAAGGTGACCGTGCGAACATCGGTCGCATAGAGGTCATTCACCGTGAATGCATCGGGACCAACCAAACCGCGGATGTCAATCTCTTCGACCCCCGCGATATCCATGTCGATTGCACCACCACCGAACAGCAGTTCGGTACGAGTTCCCACGGCATTCAGAGCGAAGATGTTCGCACCGCCATTGCCCAGGAAGACCAACTGGTCGCTTTCGTTGGCACCACCTTCGATTAGGTCGCTGCCATCGCCTGGTTCCCAGACGAAGATGTCGGAACCGTTGCCGCCGAACCAGCGATCGTTACCACCATCGTCGGCCGCGCCGTTACCAAGCCCCACATCGCCGAAGCGATCGTTGCCGTCTTCGCCGTAGATGGTATCGGCACTGCCCGCACCAATCAGAATGTCGTTGCCCGAACCACCGTAGATCAAGTCTGCATTCGGGCTGCCAACGACGCTGTCATCCCCTTCGCCGGCATAGATTGTCGCCAAGCCGGCATCGAGCACACCCAACAGGTTGACGATGTCGTTGCCCGTACCGGCATCGATCACCTTAACAAGATTCAAGACATTCAAGTCGAGATCGATATTGTCGTTGCCACTCAGAGTGGACAAGTTTAGTTGATCCACTCCGGCGCCCAGCGTAATGATGGCAAGAGAGGCAGGAGTGGTTAGCGAGACCGCCGTGGCGGTCGACGTTACCGTATCCGCGCCCGCCGATCCAACAAAATCGACAACATCAAAACCACCGCCGCCATTGAAGGTAACTCGTCCAGTTCGAAGGAAGTCGAAATCTGGGCTGAGGAGCGATCGGAGCGTGCCGCCGAACTCAATGCTGGCCTCATAGCTGAGAACGTCGTTGACAATGGTTCCGTTAACGGTCAGTTGGTCGAGCCCGGCAACTTCGCCCGCATCATAAACGACATGCTCGACCGTATTCGCGGTAATCGTCGGCAATCCGGTGATGTTGACCGTCGCCGCATTGAATGCCGTGGGAGTATAGGCGACCGTGTCGACACCAGTAGTGCCGACCACAATGACCTTATCGCTGGTAGTTGGATCACCGCCGTTGACTGTGATGGACGTCAACGCTGTGGGTGTGTTGGGGTTGTTCAGGCTAATCGTATCGCTGCCGCCGAGAGCGTTGATCGTCAAAGTTGTCTTATTGGAGAACTCGATCGTTTCGTGATCGTCAACGGAGATCAAGCCGTTCGTGGCTACGCTGCCCACGCCGTAATTAATGGCATTCGACGCGTTGTTGGCATTCACGATCAAAGTGGGCGAGACCACCAGGTCGACGACTGGTTCCAGATTCACGAAGTCGATCACCATCGGTGGCAAGGCAGCGTCGGCGTAGGTCAGCTGACCTGCTCCCACCGCCGCACCGGGTGTATAGGTGGTGCTCGTAAGCGGAACCGTGAAGCCTGCTCCGCCGATGACCGTCAGAATGTCGGCACCGGTGCCACCATCGTATTCGAAGCCGGTGCCGCTGAACTTGGCATTCAAATTCATGTTGAAGTTCAACGAATCGTTTCCAGCGCCGCCCTTCACGTTCACTTGCACATCGCCGAACAGGGCAGCACTCGTGGTGCTGGGGCCGGTGATGTTGAACGTGTCGTTGCCAGCCAGGCCTTCAAAATTGAGGGTGGCAATCGGGGCAAACACGGGAATGACCGGAGTTGGATCGAGGAACCCACGCAGGCGATACAGGATTGCGCCCGTGGCGGTGTCGGTCACGGTTACTAGCGGACCGCCGAGCAATTGACTGGCGTCGGAGTTGATTTGGAAGGTCTCGTTGCCGCTGGTTTGCAAGGCATCGGGATTGGTACCGAGCAACGTGAGTGTGTCGGTATCGTTCACAAAGCCATCATCGTCGAGCACGATGATGTCGGTGTTGGCAACGTAATCGATATCGACAATCGGAGTACCAAAGCTGCCGTTCGTGACGATGATCTCGCCGTTATCGGGCCCCGCTGGCTTGATGACGATGTCTTCGCTGACTTGCCCGCCAAACAGGGCGGTGTGCAGGATGATCAAGTCGGCCTGGTTGCCGTCGGCACCCACCGGGTTGCCTTCGTTGAACGAAACATCGATGCCCCAGCCTCGCGGAGTGTCGTCGGCGTAAGGTGTGATTTCCAGCGTATCGATATCGTTCGGACCAACGCTGGGTGTTCCGGGCGGTGGGTTCTGATCGTCGCCAAACACGTTCAGGAAGAAGACATTGTTGATGAAGATCGGGGCGCTGCCGTTGATCTCGAGCGTGAGTTCGTTGACGCCCTCGCTGTTGCCGTCGATATCGCGGCCGATCACTTCGAAGTTGTCGTTCTGGTCGACGGCTGGATCGTTGTTATCACCGATCAGGTTCACCACGCCATTGCCTGCGAATAGTGACAGACGTTCGATCGAGCTATAGGTGATGCCAAACGGTCCCACGTTGCCGCTGTAGGTCACCGTGACGTTTGGTGGCGTGGCTTTATCGCTGAAGATGTTGGTGTCGCCAGGGCCCGTCAAGTTGAGCTGATCGCCGACCGGTCCGTTGGGCCCAATGATGAGCGAAGGCAAGTTGCCGTTCACTTGGATATTGAAATTCGGCGACACGAAGGCCGTGATGTTGTCGGAGATGCCGTTCGGCTGCGCGACTGCTTCGTCGCCACCATTGACGATTACCGCCGCTTGTTGGGCTGGTGACGGAGGCGTCGCCTGCACGAAGCTGACATTGTCGACATAGACCGGCACGCGGATATCGGCCAGTGCGCCGTTGAGCACGCGTACGTCGGTGAAGCCAACCGGTGCAGGGACCAAAGCGCCATTCACCGAGATGGTGTCGTAGGCATTGCCGACGCCGAAACCAGGGATCAACACGCCTGGGCCAAAGCCGAAGATGTTGAGTGCGCCACCGGTGACGAGCGGGTTTTCGCTCGATGCGTACACGATCGCTTGATCGCCACCGCCGGCTACGGCGCCGTCGCCAAATAGGCGCAGGCCAGAGGCTGGGGTCATACCGTTGATGAGCAAGTCGGGGCCTGTACCGCCACCAGCAAAGCCTGGCAAGCTGCCGGCGACAGTTTCGGGAGGGGTGTTGAGGTAGGGCGTGCCGCCGAGGAATACCGTGGCCGACGAAGTGTTGTTCAGCAAGCCAACGGTGAGCAGATCGTTGGCAGAAGTGCCCGTGACCCGCGCGGCATCGTTGGTGCCCGTGCTGCCAAAGATGACTGTTTCCAACGTGGTCGTTTGCAGGGCTAGACTGCCGCCACCATTGCCGCCGAAGAGGCCGTTGCCAGCCGTTTGCGCGGTGATATTCAGGCCGCTGGCTGCATTCTGAAAGTCGTAGTTGAGATCGCGTGCGAAGGCCCCGTTGTTATCGTTGATCTGCAGCAAGTCGCGATTTTCGCTGTTCACGACTGGATTGCTGCCGCCCGCGATAGAGAGCGATGTCACGGGGAACGCTGCAATCTGGCCAATGTGTTGGCCGATGTTCAGTACCAGCGTGTCGTTGCCCGCATCGGCGTCGAACACGTTGCCGGCCGACAGATCATCACCCAGGATGGTCCAACTATCGTTGCCGCCGTTGCTATCGATGGTTGACGTCACCGTGGCCGTGGTGGCGTTGACAATCAACGTGTCGCCAGCAGTGTTGCTGGTTTGCAGATTGAACAATTCCAGATTCGCGCCAGCCCAAGTCACATCGTTGACGGCAGCCCCATCGCCGAAGTTCAAACGACCGATGGTGCCGACACGATCGAGTACGTAGGTATCGAGGGCCACGTCGCCGAAGTCGCTAATGTTCAGGACATCGCCGGCGCCCGCGCCCGTGTCGACATTCACCTGACCGTCAATCGCATTGAGGTTTGCCGCGCCCGTGAGCGTGGGAGCAATGCTCGAGATGTTAACGGTATCGGTGCCACCCAGCGTGTTGACGTTGTAGACCGATCCCGTACGCGTACTTTGAATATTGAAAGTATCGCCGCCCGTATTGGACGTGGTGACCGTGATCGTTTCGATCTGGTCACCAAGACCGTAGTTGATATCGGGGACTGCTGCGGAACCGGTGATCCCTTCGATCGTGTTCAGGGTGAGCAAGACGGTCTTGGCAGCGGCGTCGGCCGAGCCATTCACGTTCAGGATGTCGCCCGGAGCAGCTTCATCGCCGGCTGGCGAGACATTGACCTGACCCAGGAGATCGAGGGTCGTATTGTCGGAGCCGACATTGAACGTATCACCACCAGCGCCACCGAACAGATTGGCGGTGATGGTTGCGGGCAATGACAGGACATTGATCGTGTCGATGGCCGCGTCGGTGTTGCCGAGATTGTCGGTATCGAGGTTGATCGTCGTTTCGGTGCTGGCTGCATCGAGCGAGGTAAGGTTGATGGTGTCGGCACCGTCGCCGCTGCGAACCGTGACCGTAGCAAAGCCGCGATAAAAGGCCGTTTCGAAGAGATTGTCACCCGTGACTTGGTTGCCACCGGCACCAGCAGTGTTGCCGGCGTCGTCACTGACGTTCATCGTCGTCAAACCAGCATTGGCCGAGGCATCGACCAGCAGGCTGCCGCCCGCGCCAGCGAAGATCACGGGGGCGAGACCTTCGAACGACGTGGTGAACTGACCGTTCACATTCACGACGCCGCTATTGGCGGCCGCGACGACGTCGCTGAAGTAGGCAACGTCCTGGGCACTGGTGAAGTTGTAGCGCAGACTGTCTGCATCCGCGCCGCCGACGTAATTGAAGCCGACGATGGTTGGCGTCCGCCCGCTGGCGGTCATGGCCGTGTTGGTGTGAGCACCAGGAGCGGCAACGCCAAAGGCAGGAAGTCCGCTGACGGTTTGATTGACGCGGGCCAGGTCGGCACCGGCCAAGCCGTTGAAGGTAATCGCAGTCGTCGTCGAGAAGTTGACGACAGGACCGGCATTCAAGCGATAGCTGTTCGTCCCGGCAGCCGAGCGTTCCAGGTCAAGCGTATCGGCCCCCGCAGTACCGTTGACGGTGACCGGACCGAGATTCGCCGAGAGATTAATCGTTTCGATCGAGGTGTAGGCAAACGGTTGGAAGCCCGCGATGGTGATCACACCTGCGTTGTCGGTGACAGCACCAGCAGCGGGTGCGTTGATGTTCAGCACGTCGCCGGGCAACGTCGGCAGAGTTGGTGTGCCGCCATTGATGGTGAAATTGATTCCGCCGACCGCAGCGGGGGTGAAGTTGATCGTATCGCTGAGTGTTCCCGCATTCAGAGCAACTGCGGTGATGCCGGCATAAGTAATCGTGGGTGTTGCGTTGCGCGTGACGGTTGTGGAATTCAGTCCGTAAGTATTCGCGGTCGCATCGGCTGCATCGAGTATGTTAAGCGTGTCGCCCGCATCGCCGCCGCCGTTCACAGTGACCGCTGCGGCGATGTTATCGAGCGTGCCGTTGCCGATATTGATCGTATCGACACCCGCATTGGTGTTGACCGTGGTCGGCACCGAAGCGCTGTTCACACTAATGATGTTGGCACCGGCGCCGACGGTGAGCAACAGCGTCGAAACCGTCGCATAGGTGACGCCGCCGAAGCCGGCGGGCACACTGCGAGTCACGGTATTGTTGGTGATGGCATAGTCGGCAACGACTGCAGCGCCGCTGCCATCGACCGTCAAGGTTGCTCCTGCAGCGTCGCCATTTACGACGACAGCGCCAGCGACGTTCGTCAGGTTTCCCGGCGCACCAATCACACCCGTGTTGCCGATATTGATCACATCGAGCGCATCGCCCGTGTTGATCGTCGTCGTCACACCGACGGGAGTGTTCGTCACATTCACCGTATCGATGGCGGTGTTGCCATTGATCGTAAGTCCGGTCAAGGCAGCGCTGGCGGCTGTCAGGGCCACATTAAAGGTATCTGCGCCACCCAGCCCGGCCACCACGATCGTGGTTTTGTTCTGCAGATCGTGCAGTTCAAAGGTTGGGGCGCTAACGCGAGTGAAGGCACCGTTGGGAGCTACGGTGATGGTTTCGGCGGCAGCGGTGCCATTTACCGTGAAGGTCGCAGCGACGTTGCTGTCGGTGATGGGGGCCAGACCGGTGTAGTTGATCGTCGCAGCGCCGGTCGTTCCGCCGGCATAGACGATCGAACCATCGGTCGTATTGATGGGCGTCGAAACACCCGTGGCAAAGTTACCGCCGGTCGAAATCAGCGAGTCGAAGTTGCCGCCACCGTTGTAAGTGAGCGCGCCCGTTGGTAGCGGATTGCCGCCGGTGTTGTTCACCGTGAGGACGTCGTCGCCCGCGCCGCCGTTGATGATCAGGTTGGTGAGCGAGGCAGTGGGGATCACCACGGGAGGCAAGGTATTGATGGTGATCGAGGTATTCGCACCCAATCGTGCCACCGCGATTGTATCGGAGCCATCGGTCGCATTGATCGTAGTCGTGGCATCGAGATCGATGACGTTCAGGCGAACATTGTCGAAGTTGGTCTGCACGCCCGTCGAGACTAACTCAACCGAAAGTGCGCCGGTGCCGGTGGCGTTGTAGCCGTATAGCACGATATCGCCAAAGCCGCCATCGGGGGGCGCAAAGTTGGCTTGCGTCCCAGTGGCGATGATGTTCGCGCCTTCCTTCAAATTAATCGTGTAGCCTGGGAACACCAGATCGGAACGATCGCCGAGCGTGACGCGCAATTCGTAGAGCTTGCCGGGGACAGCAGCGACCAATGTTTGCTGGCTGAGACCACCATTCGAGAAGGCGACTTGCTGGCCGTCTGGTACAGCAACCGCGTATTGCGAGCCAGGTGCGAGTGGATTGAAGACGCCACCGGCGGAGACCCAATCAGTCATCGGGCCCGTAGCATCGTCCGCGACGGCGGGGTTTTCAAACGAGTGGTTGGCAATCGCAATCGGCGTGGTCGCCATCACGCGGCGATCTTCCAATTGCTCCATTCGCAGCGACCGCAGGCGGGTTCGCTCGAAGCGTTGATTCAAAAATTGGCGGCGCTGAAAGGAACGAGAGAGAGAACGGCGATTAGGCAGGCGAATGCTCACGCGACAGGCTCCTAGAACGGACAGATCAGGCCCCAAGCGAAAAGAATGCGGGAAATCGCGCATCCAAAACAACACTTCCAGGCGTTTTATTCGGCACAACTGGAAATGTCGGTAATTTGGGTAGGATCGTATCTCGCCGAACTATCCCGCGTCAAGCATCTTCGCGATAAAACGCGTGGTTCTTGTCAACTTTCCTAAACCAAAAGTTAACAAATCCACTAGGTGAACAGGCATTTTGTTCTTTAGACAAGATTTTTTGCCAGAAATCAGGACGCAACTACCGCGCCTGATGGGCAGCTGTGATCAGCTCGGTGGCACCTTGGTCGATGAGCTGCTGAGCAACTTCGCGCCCAAGTCCCTCGGCCTGTAGAGGGGGTGCAAGTCCTTCGGCTGCGAGCTTTTTCGTGCCGTCTGGATGGAGAACCGTGGCTTGCAGCAACAGCCCGCGGTCGGTCACTCGCGCCCAGGCTCCGACAGGGGCCAGACACCCCGCTCGCAGGGAGTTGAGCAAGGTTCGCTCGGCAATGATCGCCGAGTGCGTAGCTTCGTCATTCAAAGGCTGCAAAAGTTCGATCGTCTTGGCATCGTCCGCGCGGGTCTCGAGTCCCAGTGCGCCTTGGCCGACTGCGGGCAGCATGGTCTGCGGCGGAATGATGTAGGCAATTCGCGCGGCAAGGCCAAGTCGTGATAAGCCAGCTTGGGCCAGCACGATCGCGTCGTAATCGCCGGCGTCTAGCTTGCGAAGGCGAGTATCGACGTTGCCTCGAATTTCGAGCAACTGCAGATCGGGCCGCTGGTGCAGCAATTGCGCGCGACGACGCAAACTGCCGGTGCCAATGCGCGCGCCCGGCGGCAAATCGTCGAGTGTGGTGAAGCGTCCCACGAGCACATCAGCGGTGGCTTCGCGCAGGGGCACAGCAGCAATCTTTAAGCCGGGAACCGGATCGGTCGGCAGGTCTTTCAAGCTGTGAACTGCCAGGTCGATGCGGTTATCGAGCAAGGCTCGTTGAATCTCTTTGGTGAAGAGACCCTGGCCACCAATCTGGCCAAGTGGTCCCGTGGTCACATCACCTTGGGTGGTGATGTGGATCATCTCGACTTGCACGCCTAACGCGGTGAGGCGTGCGGCCACCCACTCAGCTTGCCAGCGGGCGAGCGGACTGGAACGCGTTCCTAGTCGAACTTTGGCCTGTCCGCTCAATACTCCCATGCTGAATCTATTTCGTTGGCTTCGCGGTGGTGGTGGTCGTGGTAGCTGCTGCCTTCACCGCTGGTGAGGCAACGGCCGGGGTTGAGACCGCAGCGGTAGCGGCAGCCTTATCGGTGGCAGCCTTTTTCGCGGCGGCTTTCTCTTGAGCCTTGGTCTTGGCATCGGCCCGAGCTTTTTCCAGCTTGGCCTTCTGCTCGGCACTCAACAGCGCTTCGATCTCGCTATCGCGTTGCTTTTGCACTGCCTTGACCTGTTCGGCCAATACAGAGATCTGCGCATCGTACTTGCCTTGCAGTTCGTAAATCTTATCACGCTGTTCGACGGTCACAATGTCCTTGTAATGGGCGGGCAGGCGTTTGACTTGCTTTTTCGTCTCAGCGGCGGGCGCTTTCGCGTCTGCCTTTTGCGCCAGCAGCGACATTGGCTGAGAGACAACACCCACGGCACCCATAAGCAGCGTTACGACAACCAGCTTTTTCCACATCGGCAGATTCATTCGACAGATCCTTGAAACAAGATGCATACGTAGTTGAACACCCCGGAGAGAAATGCCCCCATGGAGGGGCGCGAGGCAGAAAATACTTTAAGCAGGGGTGAAATCGCTGTGCAACTATTTTTGCCGAGAAGTTCTCACGCTACTGACGGACTGCTGTCAGCAAGGCGGAGTGGGGGGCAAAGCAGGGGAGTGCGGCTCAAGAACGCAAAAAGGTCATGATACGCCGCTCCATCGTCGTATCATGACCTCTATCCTGAAACGGATTGGCCGAGGCCAGTCCGTCCTCCCGGCATGTTGTTAATTGAAAGATCGGCAGGACCACCTGCGACGCTTGAAGCAATTTTTCCCGGCAATCCGAACCGCCCGGTTGTGAGGGTTTCTCTACCGGCGCGTTAGTTCAGCAGGGGAGGTCGAGCGTACTGATGCAAAATGCGTTCGCTCATCCCAGCCATCGCGAAGACCTGCGGGCTGGTGAACGCGATGAACTGCAGACCACACGGCAAGCCATTCGCCGCCAGGCCGCAAGGAATGGTTACTGTGGGTAAGCCGAGAAAACTCCACGGGGCATTGAAGGCCGGATTGCCCGTCGTTGCTGCGTCGGGCGCGGGTGTGGTCGTGGCCGGCATCACCAGACAGCCCAGCAAATCACCTTGCGAATGCAACAGCTGGGCGAGTTCGCTGCGCACCTGCGTTTGCATGCGCAATGCTTCGCAATAATCGACAGCGCTCACCTGCAGCCCTTCGTTGATGAGCGTAGTGATGCACGGTGCAAATTTATCAGGCTGCTTGGTGAACTCCCCGCGATGATGTTCGGCCGCCTCGACCGCCATGATTCGCTTGTGCCAGGTCAGCACCTTGTCGAACGACTGGGGGAGCGACAGTTTGCGGACTTCGAACGAAGTGCGTAAGCGTTCCAGCGCGGCATTCGTCGTGGCTTGCACCAGCGAATCGGCCTGTTCGAGCAGCGGACTGTCGACGACGAACAGTGTGCGATACACGCTGTAGCAATCGAGCCAATACTCGAGATCGTGCTCAGCCCAAGGGCGCGTGACCGTGGCATCGACGCCGCCGCTGGCTCGCGCGGCCAGTTGTTGCCAGACGAGATACAAATCGCTCACGCGCCGCGCAATAGGCCCAACGTGATCGAGATGAAAACTCAGAGGCTCAATGTGATCGAGACTCACTTCGCCCCACGGCGGCTTAAAGCCGGCGACACCACAGTACGAAGCGGGCCGCGTGATCGAGCCGCCCGTTTGCGTGCCGAGCGCGGCGAAGCACATTTCCATTGCGACTGCCGCGGCACTGCCGCTGCTACTGCCACCGGGCGTATGCGCGGCGTTCCACGGATTCTTCGTCGGCGGCGGATCGAAGGCAGCGAACTGCGTCGTGACGGTCTTGCCCAACATGATTGCGCCGGCTTCTCGCAACGCCGCGACGACGGGAGCATCTTTCCCGGCCGGCGATTGGCCGCGCAGTGGCGAGCCACACCGAGTCGGCAGGCCGGCGACATCAATAATGTCTTTGATCCCGAGCGGAATACCAAACAGCGGGCTGGTCGGCTCGTCTCCTTCGGCCAACATGCCACCCAGCCGATACGCTTCCTTGAGCGCTCCCTCGCGATCGACCGTGACCCACGCCTGCACGGCTGACTCATGCTTGTCGATGTTCGCCAGACACATCTGCACCAAATCGACAGGCCGCAATTCCCCCTCGCGGATCATTTCGGCAGCACGGGCGATGGTGGGAAGTTCGGGCATGGCGGGGCTAGGGGCTAGGGGCTAGGAACTGGGGGCTAGGGACTAGAGGAGACATAGGCAGGTTACCATTTTCGAAATGGAGACGGCACTGGCGAAGGGATGAGGCGAAACCCAGAATGATTGTTCCTGCTTCCCCTAGCCCCCAGTTCCTAGCCCCCAGCCCCTTCCCGCTATGCAAACCCGCTTCCGCCCCGAACTTGTCCATGACACTGCGTTTATTGCTGCGGGGGCGGTGGTGATTGGCGATGTCAGGCTGAGCGAGAACTGCAGCGTGTGGTTTAGCGCCGTGATTCGCGGCGATACCGAAGCGATTCGGATTGGCGCCGGTACAAACGTGCAAGATGGCTGCATCCTGCACGCCGATCCCGGGAAGCCCTGCGTGCTGGGCGAACGCGTGACGCTGGGGCACGGAGCCATCGTGCATGGAGCTACCGTGGAAGACGATTGCCTGATCGGCATGCGCGCCGTCGTGATGAACGGCGCGAAGATCGGCCGCGGCAGCATCGTCGGCGTGGGTGCCGTGGTGATGGAGAACACCGAGATTCCGCCCGGCAGCATCGTGCTCGGGGTCCCCGCCCGTGTCCTCCGCGCTGCGACCGAGAAAGACTTCGCCAAAATTAAACATGCGGCCGAGCACTATGTGGCCGCCGCGAAGATGTTTAAGCAGGGATGAGGAGAGGAAGGCATATTTCAGGAACCGCATGGATTACTGTTTCGTCACGTGCGTTGTCGGCCTGCTTTGGAAGGCACTTCGCGGCGGCTCACTCTGAGCAACGCATGACGATGCAAAGCTACTCTTTAGCTAACGCGAAAGTGATGCAGCATCGCTTTTTGTTGGTGTAGCGTCTTAACTTCTTTTACAATCTAGCGCATGAGAGTTTTGCGAGACATACTCAGCCGCATTTGGACCCGTTCTCGACAATCTCAGCGGGAACGGGTTGAGCCAGAAACGATCGCGAAAATGGATGCTGTGCTTGGGCGCTGCGAAGTGCAAATGCCGGTAGCAGAGCAAGGCCGTCTCGGCGTGATTGAGTTTCAAGCAATGATTGAAGGTCATGACTGTCTGTTTCAGGATACCTTCTGCGAAGACGAAGATCGTGAAACTGCTATCGAGCAGTGTTTGATGCGGCTGAGGGTTTTCTATCGCCTCGCCAATAACCCGGAACAAATGAAGAGTTGCAGGAACATCCTAATTGAGAATATGGACTTTCATCGAACACTTTACCCCAAAGTGCGTCTTTCCGAAGACGAATTAAAAGCTGGCGCACGGCTAACTGGGGTTGCTGTGAATGACGGCGACGAAGCTTGGTTCAAGTTCTTTCATCCGAATTTCATGGAGGGCCGTACAATCACGATCGAGGTTGATGCTGACGGCACGGCATCGAATCTCGGAGTGTCCTGAAGCAGCTACAAACAGCCGACGTCAGGACGGATGCCAGGAAGTTAGAATGTCACCCATGAAGCGACTGCGGCGGTGGAGAGACTTTCGTCGACGCGTAGACTTCGCGCCGAACAATGTCTACCGCCATGAAACGCGCGGATGGGAGTACATTCCCATTCATCCATTCAGCGACGAAATTGAAATTTTATCTTCGCGCAGCATCGATCCGTCGGAATGCTGGAGTGTCGACGCCTGGTGGGGGATCGACGGCGACGCGACGCTCGTGGAATCGTGGATCGCTGAACGTGCCCATTGCCCGCCTGGGCTCTACGTAAAGCCTGTGGCGCATGCCGAAGAGTGGTCGTATCTATTTGCAGTCATTGACGCACCCGCGATCACTCGGCTTGCATTTGAGGCTGCCATGTCTCGCTTTGCCGATGCCGGCTTCCCAAGTAGCTTGCGCGTTGAACCTGGCGCGCCTTGGCTGACGCTGGACTCGTAGCCACACTTTGTAGTCTCTGAAACGTGTTCTCATCGCATTTCGTCTCTGCGGGCCGGAGGTTTTCTATTTTGACTGTTACCACGGGTTGCGCTTCGCTCGCTAAAGCGAGTGGCGCTGAACCTGTGGCGACATCCAGCGTCCCGATGGGACGAATGCGAGCGGGGATGGTTACATTCTCTCCCTGCGAAAGTCCAAGGACACCGAGAATATTGAAAACACAACATCTACACATCTTGACAACTTGCGGAACATTTGTCAATAATGTATGCGGTACTATTTCGGCAAATATCTTGCCGGGCCGCCGTGGGGAAGTGAAGCAGGGAGGTGTGAGATGGTTAGCGTTTGCAGAGGCGCAGACAGAGACAAAGAGTTGTGCGGGGCTGGGAACCTCGCGAAGGACGAGAAGATGATTGCCAGCATGAACAGCAGTGCAGAATGGTTATCAAACGGTTATCGCGCGGGAGAGGTGATAACCGTTTGTGTTCGCCGCAACGCGATGAAAAGAAATGGGTTGCGGCGAAACGAGTGGCTCGAAAAATCGCGCGAAAAGGTTATCAAAAATGGTTATCAAAGTTGATGTGAGGGAGCCAGTTCTACGCGTGCTGAACGGCTTGCAGGCGTTCCAGCGTGGAGATGTGCGCGCGGGTTTGGGGGAGCAAAATGCCGTTGATGAGCGACTGCATGGAGGCTGGCAGTTGTTGCCCGTGAACAGCCTTTTCGTAATCGCTTCGTCCGTGTTCTTCGCCCTGCTTGAGCGCCGTGAGCGCGGCCGAAGTACCAAACAGTTGGGCTGTGGATTCCACGGCTTTGGCAAAGGTACCCCAGGTGCCGGAACTCGTTTCGGGATCGCCGCCGAACTCGCGAATCTGTTTTCGCAGGAGTGAAACAGCCTCGCTATGTTCGTCGCGAATCTGGGCGAGTTGCAAAGCTCCATGTTCGCTGTCGAGTTTTTGCAGTGCTTGCTGATAGGTCTCGATGGCGGCTAACTCGCCACGCAGCAGACTATTCAAAGTATCCAAATGAGGTGCAGACATGGCGTTCTCCTCGCAAGTTCGTAGCTTGGCCGGCCGCCTTGCCAACGCGGCAGTGGACAGCCTTTGCAGTCGAGAGCAAGGGAATCGCAAACTGTATGCCGCGAAGGGCATCGCTCCAAAGGGCTTGGTTCCAACTGTCCAGTTGTTCGTGCCGATTCGACATAAGTCTCTGCAGACCGCAAAAGAGGGGTGTCCAACTTTGCATCTCGATTTGGACCGAAAATCGCGCCGCAGCCGAGAGATATGCGAGTCGCGCTCGAATCGGGCCTGCTTTGGTTGGACAAGTTGGCACTTGAAGTTTGCCTTGGCACGCAGACTTACGTCAAGCAGAATGCTAGCCCTGCGACCACGTGAATTCTCCGACAGGTCGCCGAAAATTCTGAGTGCGTCGGCCGAGGCATCGCCTATAATGGGACTCACTCCACTTTTCTTCTCCGGGCGAGAGACGGGGCAATGGACAACGGGCTGAACCAACCTGAACGGTCGGGCGACCGGCGTGCGCTGCACGCGAGCCCCGATGAACTTTCGTTGTCCGACCGAGCCTCGCTCGTCGAACGATTAAAGGCACTGCCGCCGCTCGATCGACCGCTGGCGGAGCGATCGCCGGCTGATAAGCCGCAATTGCAACTAGCTGCCGCTGCTGCCCATCGTCAGGAAGCGGCGGTTTGGCAAGACGACGAAGCACCAGAGACCGAAGCTCGCCCCGCGATGCGCGACGAACTGCGCATTCGCCTGGCATGGGCCAAGTTGCTCTGGCTGATGACGTTTTTGGGCGTGCTGCTGGGAGTCACCTATCTCGTCCCGCACATGGTCGAACAGATTCAATATTCGGCTGCTCGCGGCAAACAACGGGCCGAGCACGAACTGGCTAAAGAGGCCTTGAAGGATCAACCGCTCGCGCAACTATCGCGAGCGTCGCAGTTGGTGTCGCAACGAGTCGGCCCGAGCGTCGTACACATCACGGCGCAGACCAGCTTGAGCAATGTGGCGATCGCGGGTGGTCCGCTCGGTGGTACTTGGCGCATTCCGCACGATGGCCAGGGCTCCGGCTTTGTCGTCGATAAGGAAGGGCACATCGTCACCAACTATCACGTGATCGATGGCGCCAAGGAGATTGAGGTCTATTTGAGTGATGGCCGACGAGCGACAGCTCGCGTGGTTGGCCAGGATCGCGAAACCGATTTGGCCCTGCTGAAGGTTGATGCTGATGGATTGATTCCCGCTGATTGGGGCGAGAGCGATGACGCGGAAGTGGGCTCGATGGTGTGGGCTGTGGGAAGCCCGTTTGGATTGC